>JBNLAT010000010.1:0-75327 GCA_050302275.1 Thiohalomonadaceae bacterium
GATGCGCGAAGCGCTGACCAACATCCAGAATGGTGAGTACGCCAAGCGCTTCATCCTCGAGGGTATGTCCAACTATCCTGAGATGACCGCATGGCGTCGGAACAACGCTGCGCACCAGATCGAGCAGGTTGGTTCACGTCTGCGTTCCATGATGCCGTGGATCACCGCCAATGCACTGGTGGACAAGGACAAAAACTGATTCGCGTCTACTAGGTCAAAAAGCCGGGCTTTGCCCGGCTTTTTTGTCCCAGGCACAGGTGCAACGCAGCATGGGAGGCTTTATGATGTGTAGCTGTGGTTTTACTCGAACGAGTGTAACTGAATGAGCAAAGAGACAAACGACGAAGTCGCCAAACCGCATCGTGGGATCTACCTGCTGCCGAACCTGTTTACCACGGCGGCGCTGTTTGCCGGATTCTATGCCATCGTTGCCGCGATGAAAGGGCAGTTCGATGCCGCGGCCGCAGCGGTTTTCGTCGCCATGGTGCTGGATGGACTCGATGGGCGAGTGGCACGCCTGACCAATACCCAGAGTGAATTCGGCGCCGAGTATGACTCGCTTTCGGACATGGTCTCCTTTGGCGTGGCGCCAGCACTGGTGATGTATGAGTGGGCGCTGCACTCCATGGGACGTCTGGGCTGGCTGGCGGCCTTTATCTACACCGTTGGTGCGGCGCTGCGTCTGGCCCGCTTCAACACCCAGATCGGCAAGGTCGATAAGCGCTACTTCGTTGGTCTGGCCAGTCCCGCCTCGGCGGCGGTGGTGGTCGGCTTTGTCTGGATCGCCGGTGACCTGGGCCTGAGCCCGAAGGCGGGTGACTGGGCCGCCTGGGCGATTACCGTCTCCTGTGGTCTGCTCATGGTGAGTAACGTGCGTTACTACAGCTTCAAGACCATCGATTTCAAGGGCAAGGTGCCCTTCTTCTTCCTGCTGGTGGCGGTGTTGATCATCGTATTGATTACCTATGACCCGCCCAAGGTGCTGTTCGTGGTCTTCGCTGGCTATGCCCTCTCGGGTCTGATGACCACGCTATGGTTGTTGTTGCGTCGTCGGCGTCAGCGTATCGCAGGTGAGGCCGGTAGCGAAGCCGATACGGAAGATGGTGGCTAAGCCATCCATCTTGCACCTTAACCCCTACTTTTCTACGGCCTCCCTGCGGAGGCCGGTTTCGTTTTTCCGGCCTCTTTTGGTTAAGATGTCGTGACAGTACGGAGAGACCCAGAGCCATGAGCGACAAGCTGTTTATTTTCGACACCACCCTGCGCGACGGCGAGCAGAGCCCCGGCGCCTCCATGACCAAAGAGGAGAAGGTCCGCATCGCCAAGGCGTTGGAGCGGATGCGGGTGGATATCATCGAGGCGGGTTTCCCCATCGCTTCGGTGGGCGACTTTGAGGCGGTACAGGCGGTGGCCCGTGCTATCAAGGATTCCACCGTCTGCGGCCTGGCGCGGGCGCTGGACAAGGATATCGACCGTGCCGGGGAAGCGCTCAAAGACGCTAACTCCGGTCGCATCCACACTTTTATCGCTACCTCGCCGATCCACATGGAGCGCAAGCTGCGCATGAATCCAGATCAGGTGGTCGAGCAGGCGGTACATGCGGTGAAGCGTGCACGCCAGTACACCGACAATGTGGAGTTCTCTGCCGAGGACGCTGGTCGTTCCGAGATCGATTTCCTCTGCCGTATCTTCGAGGCGGTGATCGAGGCGGGGGCGACCACCCTCAACGTGCCTGACACCGTCGGCTACAACCTGCCTGAGCAGTTCGGCAACACCATCCACCAGTTGCGCGAAAAGATGCCCAACTCGGATAAGGCGATCTTCTCCGTCCACTGCCACAACGACCTGGGTCTGGCGGTGGCCAACTCCCTCGCCGCGGTGAGCAACGGCGCACGTCAGGTGGAGTGCACCATCAACGGTCTTGGTGAACGGGCCGGTAACGCCTCGTTGGAAGAGGTGGTGATGACGGTGAAGACCCGTCGCGACATCTTCTCCTGCAATGTCGATCACATCGACACCACCCAGATCGTCTCCACCTCGCGGCTGGTCTCCGGCATCACCGGTTTTGCAGTACAGCCGAACAAGGCGATCGTCGGTGCCAACGCCTTCGCCCACGAATCCGGCATTCATCAGGACGGTGTGCTCAAGCATCGCGAGACCTACGAGATCATGCGTGCCGAGGATGTGGGCTGGAGCGCCAACCGCATGGTGATGGGCAAGCACTCCGGGCGGAATGCCTTCAAGACCCGCCTGGCCGATCTCGGGATCGAATTCGACTCCGAGCAGGCACTTAACGATGCCTTCGCCCGTTTCAAGGAGCTGGCAGACAAGAAACACGAAATCTTCGACGAAGACCTGCAGGCGCTGGTCACCGAAACCAATATCGAGAGTGGCGTGAACGAGCGGATCAAACTGGTTGCACTACGTGTATGCTCCGCCACCGGCGAGACGCCGGAGGCGTGTGTCACCCTCAACGTCGACGGTGACGAGCATCAGACCTGTGCCAGCGGTGGCGGACCGGTCGATGCCAGCCTCAAGGCGATCGACAGTCTGATTAACAGCGGCACCGAACTGCAGCTCTACTCGGTCAATAACATCACCTCGGGTACCGACTCGCAGGGTGAGGTGACGGTGCGATTGGAGAAGAGCGGACGTATCGTCAACGGACAGGGCGCCGATACCGATATCGTTATCGCCTCGGCCAAGGCCTACATCAACGGCCTGAACAAAATTCTCGCACCGCTGGAGCGTGCCCATCCCCAGGGTGGCGACGTCTGAGCACTATGGACTCGCGCCAACGCCATTACCTCGAGGTTATGGGGATCGATGTGTGGGAGCAGCGTGTCCCGGCCGAGCAGCGAGCGGCTACTGAGCCCGAACCTGTCGCAGTGCAAGAGACGAGCGAGGTGATTGCACAAACTGCGCAGGAACCTGTCGTCACTCAAATCCTTCCTGTGGCTGAGAATGAACTCGGGAGCCTCGACTGGCCTGAGCTACAGCAGAAGGTTTCTGCCTGTACTCTTTGCGATGAGCTGGTGGCCAATCGTAGCCAAACCGTTTTCGGTGTGGGTAATCGCAATGCCGACTGGTTGATCGTCGGCGAAGCGCCGGGAGCCGATGAGGATAAACAGGGTGAACCCTTCGTCGGTCGTGCCGGACAGTTGCTCAACGCCATGCTGCGCGGTATCGGTCTGCAGCGTGAGCAGGTCTACATCGCCAATATCCTCAAGTGTCGCCCACCCAATAATCGCGATCCGAAACCCGAGGAAGCGACCGCCTGTCACGCCTACCTGCAACGACAGATAGAACTGATTCAACCCAAATTGATTATGGCTGTCGGGCGTATCGCGGCACAAAATCTGCTCCACTGCGATACCCCGATTGGCAAGCTGCGCGGTAAGGTGCATCGTCTGGATAACGGTCTGCCGCTGGTAGTCACCTACCATCCCGCCTATCTGTTACGTTCGCCACTGGAAAAACGCAAGTCATGGGCAGACCTCTGTCTGGCGCGTCAAACCCTGCAGGAGCTAGGCGGGTGAGTGCTGCCAGCGACAGGGCGGTGCCGAGCATTCGTCCCATGCTCGATAGTGATATCCAGCGGGTGATGGAAATAGAAGAGGCGGTCTATCCATTCGGTTGGACTGAGGGCATCTTCCACGACTGCCTGCGGGTGCAGTACTCCTGCTGGGTGATGCTGCTGGGAGGGGAGATCATCGGCTACGCTATTATGTCGGTGGCGGTGGGCGAGGCCCATATACTCAATGTGGCGTTAGCCATTGAACATCAGGGACATGGGTACGGAAGGAGTTTCATGCGCTACCTTCTGGATACCGCACGGCACCATGGTGCGGATACCGCCTTTCTCGAAGTGCGCCCATCTAACAAGGCGGCGATCCACCTTTACGATACGCTGGGGTTTAATCAGGTCGGTTTACGTCGGGACTACTATCCTTCCGAATGTGGCAAGGAAGATGCGATCATCATGGCATGTTCACTGGAAGGATTGGGGCCGTAGAGCCGTTTTAGTGGGGCTGGTTCGCCGATGCAAAAACCCTGCGCATAGTCGACGCCGATCTCTTTTAGCTGCAGCATGATCTCCATGCTCTCCACAAACTCCGCTACGGTGGTCAACCCCATTTCATGCCCAATGGTATTGATTGCCGCTACCATCGAAGCATCAATCGGATCGTCCAGAATATCTTTGATGAAACTGCCATCGATCTTCAGGTAATCCACCGGCAGACTCTTGAGATACGCGAACGAACTCAGTCCGCTACCGAAATCATCCAGCGCAAACGAGCATCCCAGTTTTTTCAGTTCATGCATAAAATCCCGCGCCGTGCTGAGGTTGGTGATCGCAGCGGTTTCGGTGATCTCAAAACAGAAGTTCTGATAGGGAACCTGATACTCATCGAATTTCGATTTGATGTAGTCGAGAAGACTTTTTTGAGTCAGTGAGAATCCAGAAAGGTTGATACTGAATATCGTGTTGGAGAATGCACTACTGTGTTCGGCGAATAACCACAGAGCTTCGTTAATCACCCACTGGTCGACACGATACATCAGCTTGTAGCGTTCCGCCGCTGGAATGAATGAGCCCGGTGGAATAATGCCACCATCGCTGGAGATCATGCGAATCAACAGTTCATAACGCTCGTGAGGGCTTTCAGTAATGATCGGTGCAATGGGTTGGGCATAGAGCTCAAAATGGTTGTTCTCCAACGCGTCATTAATGTTCGATACCCACTGCATTTCTCCTTGCCGTTGCGCCAGTTCATTATCATCCGGTTGATAAATGTGAGAGCGGTTACCGCCGTTATCCTTGGCGGCATAACAGGCGACGTCGGCATTGCTCATGATCTGTGCAGTACTTTCGATATGGCTATTAATCTCAACGATGCCAATACTGGCGCTGATCTTGAAGCGTCGCTGTTCCCATAGATAGTCGAGCTTGTTGACGGTCTTGCGCAGGGTTTCTGCAAGGCGTAGTGCCTGGGATGTATTGCAATTTTTCAGTAGCACACCGAATTCATCACCGCCCAGACGTGCCAGGGTATCGTTCTCTCTCACCTGCCGTTTTAGCTGCGCGGAGAGTTGTAGTAACAATTGATCGCCAGCGATGTGTCCACAGGTATCGTTGATTAGCTTGAATTGATCGAGGTCGATATAGAGCAGGGTGTGGGTGACATTTTCTCTTTTGCTCTGGGCAAATGCCGCTTCAAGGCGCTCTTCAAATTCGCGTCGATTGTAGAGACGGGTCAGCGGATCGTGGCTGGCATGCCAGGTGAGTTCGCGGGCCAGTTTGCGTGCCTTACGCACATCGTGAAATACCAGTACCACACCGATAATATTGCCCTGGGTATCGCGGATCGGTGCAGCAGAATCTTCGATGGCAATTTCTTCACCACCGCGATTGATCAGGATCGTGTGATTACCCAAGCCAACAATACGATTCTCCCGCAGACAACGTTCGACCGGATTGCTGACTTTCTGGTGGGTATCCTCGTTGATAATTTGGAATACCTCGGAAAGGGGTTTGCCCAGTGCTTCGGCCGTTGACCATCCGGTCAGTTGTTCGGCCACAGGATTGAGAAACTCGATGCGACCGCGCGGGTCGGTGGTAATGACACCGTCCCCGATAGATTTTAATGTGACCTGAGCGCGCTCTTTTTCCCGATAGAGGCTTTCTTCGGCTTCCTTGCGTGCGCTGATATCGCGGGCCACAGCAATGATTAATGGTGTCTGCTGCGGCAGGCGCAGCACGCTTAAGCGGACTTCAACCTCAAAGCTCTGGCCGTGTTTACCCTTGTGGATCGTTTCAATAATGCCGAAATCCTGCGGGCCCTGTAGCAGGGTTTCGAAATAGTTGTGTAGCTCGTTCTTGCTATAGTGTGGCTTGATGTCATGCGGCCCCATCGAAAGCAACTCTTCGCGGCTGTAGTCCAGGACCTCTTCGGCGGTTTTGTTGAAGTCGATGAAACGCATCTCCTCGGGCTCAATGAGGAACATGCAATCACTGGAGGTATCCATCGCCATACGAAAGCGGGCATTGGTGGTTAAGGCCTGGTCCCGATCATTAATTAGATTTTGGGTATAGGCTTCGTTGGAACGACAGAGGCGAATTGCCGTGGTCAGATTTGCCATGATGGGCAGAAACAGGGTGCTGTATGGAACCTCGCGATTGAGGACTTCCGGTGAGAGTAGAATGATCACACCTTCATCAGGCACCGGCAGGCGTAGTGTTGCATGGTAGTAATCCTGTTTTACAGGTAATCCTGTGAGGAGTTGTGGCTCGATCTCTAACTGCTGGGCTTCCCCGTCAACTAACTCGGATGGTAGCTGGAGCGGTTGATCAAGATACTTCTTGAGTCGATAGTCGCCAATCGTGCTAGCCAGTAGGTAGGTATCGCTTTCTAACTCCGATTTTTCCTGTTTGAGCAGGAACAGGCCAACTGGATACCCCGTGTGATAAACCAGACGCTTAAGGGTTTTATCGAGTAACGGCTTAAGACGGTCCTCACCGCCAATAACCAGCGCCATATCGTACAGGGCGGTCAGGTGCTTCAAATCAGATCTCCGCAGCGATCAGGGTGGCATTATGGAACAGTGGGTAACCGCCTCGGTGGGAACTGCCGATCTCACCTAATGACAGGGCACCATAGAGGTGTTCGCCGTTGCGTTTCTCGCGCATTTTCGCCAGTTCACCTTCTGCCGCTTCGATGCCCAGGTGCATACGGCGACCCGCGCAGTAGAAAAACAGCAGACCGGTGTCACTTATTGTGGTTGGCAGTCCATTCGACAGGTTAGCCACGGTTTCACTCGAATCTGGTGTCGGCGCACTGAGTAGTGTCAGTACGGCGTTGGCCGGAATCTCTCCGACACAGAACAGCGAACCATCGTCCATCAACGCGACGGGAATGCGGACCAGGATTTCATCATCGGCACGGATGATACCGAAGGGGAAGTGGACCGCATATTCGTAGAAATTTTCCTTGGTGATCTCTACCTGATACTGTTCGCGGATTCGTTCCGCGTAGACCTCAAAGGCGGGGCGCCAGTCGATGCTGATAATGCGGTTGCCCTCGGTCGATGTGGCTGCCACCATTTCGCCGGGGACTCGGTAACCGTGTTCGAGGATCGCGCCGTCATGGTTATCAAGCAGGACAGCCAGCATCCCCTGTTCAATGACCTGCTCGCTGTCGAACAGACAGGGCATGGGGCTGAAGGTTTCGCTACCCGCATTGACGCCCATGTAATGCACCCGGTCGGCGAGTTGTTGATAGAGGTTTTCCAGTATCAGGCCGATTCGCGGCAGCATCGCATCGAAGATCATGAACAGGGTGGTGTTGTCTGAATCATCTTTTATCAGTTCACCGATGTTGTCGGCCAGCTGTTCAGAGGCGGAGTCCAGCGCGTCTCCTTCCTGATTCAGTCCCGCCTGCAGCAGGAATTTCGGCATTACATCGAAGCCGATCAGCAGTACTCCCTCGGTATGGAAGTGGTCGTCCTCAATCAGTGCGGGGAAGATAGCGCCAGCCAGCGGGATTTTCTGTTGTTGGAACAGATTCTGTATCTCGGCAAGGCTATTCTTTTCAGCTTCAGGAAGCATGGCGAATACACCCATTTCGGGTGAGGATTTTTTCCACTCATCCAGCTTGGAGGCAATGGCGCTTGGGTCACAGGTGGTAATCCGGGTCATCTCAATGACGGGCATGGCATCGCTCCTTATCTTATCTAGACGCAATTTATCGGGAATTCCGTTTCATCGGTATATTTCAAATGGTGTAGAATGCGCGCTTTATGTCAAGCTGAAACCCTTTATTTATGAGCCAAATTGCCGAACAGGTGGCCAAGCGCCGCACATTCGCCATAATCTCGCACCCTGACGCCGGGAAGACAACCCTGACGGAGAAATTGCTCCTGTTCGGCGGCGCGATCCAGCTTGCGGGGACGGTGAAAGGACGCAAGGCGGCTCGCCATGCGACCTCCGACTGGATGAAGCTGGAGCAGGAGCGTGGTATTTCGGTTAGCTCCTCGGTCATGCAGTTCCCCTACCGAGACAGTATCGTCAACCTGCTCGATACTCCCGGACACGAAGACTTCTCCGAAGATACTTACCGTACCCTGACCGCGGTGGACTCTGCGCTGATGGTGATTGATGCTGCCAAGGGTGTCGAGGAGCGGACGATTAAGTTGATGGAGGTGTGCCGCCTACGCGATACGCCGATCATTACCTTCGTCAACAAGCTCGACCGCGAGGGCCGTGAGCCCATCGAACTGCTCGACGAGGTCGAGGAGATCCTTAAGATTCGTTGCGCACCGCTCACCTGGCCCATCGGTATGGGCAAGCGGTTCCGGGGTGTCTACGACCTCTATAACGATCGGATTATCATCATGTCTGCCACCCATGGTGGTAAGAAGCTCGACGGCGAGGTCATCCAGAACCTGGACAATCCCCGCCTGGATGAACTGTTTGGCGATCAGATCACCGAGTTTCGTGAAGAGGTGGAGCTGGTGCGCGGTGCCAGCCATGAGTTCGATCACGAGGCCTATCTCAAGGGCGAGTTGACGCCCGTATTGTTCGGTTCGGCGATCAACAACTTCGGCGTGCAGGAGATCCTCGACGCGTTGGTTGATTACGCCCCTACGCCACTGCCGCGCTCCACCCTTGAACGTAAGGTCGCGCCGACCGAGGAGAAGTTCAGTGGCTTCGTCTTCAAGATCCAGGCGAACATGGACCCGCAGCATCGCGACCGTGTCGCTTTCCTGCGTGTCTGCTCGGGTCATTTCCTGCCCGGAATGAAGATGCGTCAGGTGCGTCTGGGACGTGATGTGAAGATCCCCAACGCGATCACCTTCCTCGCCCAGGAACGCGGTCACATCGAAGAGGCGTGGCCCGGGGACATCATCGGCCTACACAATCACGGCACCATCCAGATCGGAGATACCTTTACCGTCGGTGAGGATCTGAAATTCACCGGTATTCCGCACTTCGCCCCGGAGCTGTTTCGCCGCGCGGTGCTCAAAGACCCGTTGAAATCGAAACAGCTGTTGAAAGGTCTGCAGCAGTTATCGGAAGAGGGGGCGACCCAGCTATTCCGACCGATGAAAAACAACGACCTGATTCTTGGCGCGGTGGGTGTACTGCAGTTCGATGTAGTAGCGCAGCGGCTCAAGGATGAATACAAGGTCGACGCGATCTTTGAACCGGTGACGGTTGCTACCGCCCGTTGGGTTGAATGCGATGATGAGAAGAAACTGGATGAGTTCAAACGCAAGGCAGAGGACAACCTGGCTATCGATGGCGCAGGCGATCTGACCTATATCGCGCCGACCCGGGTCAATCTACAGCTGACTGAAGAGCGTTGGCCCGATATTGCCTTCCGCGCGACCAGGGAAAAATAAAAAGAATCTAACGCAACGGCGCGAAGCATGTGCCTTGGCCTGCAATCGACTTGACTGCCGGTACGCTCTCGGTTAACGTGGCCGCGCACATACTGCCACGCAGTCTGCAAAAGAGTATCCAGAACACGATATCAGGGATGAAGTGTTTATTTCCTCAGAGTATCCAGCATACGAATCAGGGATGAAGTGTTTGTTTCCTCGCCAGTCCGCCACAAGAAAATCTCTTCCTGTCCCCGTTCCGTTGGTGTCGTCCGGGCGGTTCTTGCCGTGCTTGTTGCTATGCCTCCCATGCATCACTCATTCCCACGCAGCGTGTGAAAACAAAACCAGAACATTTTAATTTTCGACAAGAGGACTCCCCCCCCCCATGAAGCCGTTTAGTGAACGCCGTTTTATCTCACTTCTGTCTATAGCTGTCCTTAGTCTGGTATTGAGTGCCTGTGGCGGGGGCGGTGGCGACGCAGGGGGCGGAAGTACACCCCCTGCTACTTACACCGTCAGCGTCGCTGTCAGCGGTCTCGCTGGCAGTGGTTTGGTGCTGCAAAACAATGGCAGTGACGACCTGAGCGTTAGCACAGACGGCAACGTCACTTTTGCCACAGCGATTGCTGATGGTAGCGCTTATAACGTCACCGTACTGACTCAGCCCAGCATACCTAATCAGATCTGCACTGTCGCCAATGGCAGTGGTACCGTTGTGGGTGGAGCCGTCAGCAACGTCAGCATTGCCTGCGTTGCCGCTACTTACACCGTTGGCGTCACCGTCAGCGGCCTGACCGGTACCGGCCTTGTCCTGCAAAACAACGGCGGTGATGATCTGAGCATCAGCGCAGACGGTAGCGTCACTTTTGCCACAGCGATTGCAGATGGTGGTGCTTATGCCGTCACTGTGCTCACCCAGCCAACAGGCCAAACCTGTGCCGTCACCAACGGAAACGGCACGATAGCAGGCGCAGCGGTTAGCAACGTGGTCGTGCAATGCCCCTGGACCAAACAAATGGGCGCGGTCGGGGTAAGTACCTATGGCCAATCTGTCGCCACCGACAGTAGAGGTAACGTCTATGTGGCGGGGTATACGGCTGGCGGCCTGGATGGCAACACGCGGACGGGCACCAATGATTTCTTTGTCACCAAATACGACAGTGCGGGTACCAAGCTATACACCCGGCAACTGGGCGTGTCCGGGGCAGTTACCTGGGGTAATTCCGTCGCCACCGATATCAACGGCAATGTCTATGTGGCGGGCACTACGGCTGGCGGTCTGGATGGCAAGACGCTGACGGGAGCCGAAGACTTCTACGTCACCAAGTACAACAGCGCGGGCACCAAGCTATACACCCGGCAACTGGGCGGGGTGGGATTAATTGTGGGAGGGGTGTCTACGTCGTATACCGGAGGCCAGTCCGTCGCCACCGACGTCAGTGGCAATGTGTATGTGGCGGGGTATACGTATGGTATCGCTCTGGATGGCAAAACGGTGACGGGAGTTGAAGACTTCTACGTCACCAAATACAACAGCGCGGGCACCAGGCTATACACCCGGCTACTGGGCGTGGCTGGGACATATACCAAGGGCAACTCCGTCGCCACTGATGCCAGCGGCAACGTCTATGTGGTGGGGAATACAAAAGGCAGCCTGGATGGCAAAACGCTGACGGGAGTAGAAGACTTCTTCGTGACCAAATACAACAGCGCGGGCACCAGGCTATACACCCGGCTACTGGGCGTGGCTGGGACATATACTCAGGGCAACTCCGTCGCCACCGATGCCAACGGCAACGTCTATGTGGCGGGGCAGACGTATGGCGGTCTGGGTGGCAACACGCTGACGGGTATCCAGGACTTTTTCGTCACCAAGTACAACAGCGCGGGCACCAGGTTATACACCAAGCAACTGGGCGTGACTGGGAAAAGTACCGTAGGCACTTCCATCGCCACCGATGCCAGCGGCAATGTCTATGTGGCGGGGTATACGACTGGCGGCCTGGATGGCAACACGCTGACGGGAACTAGGGACTTTTTCGTCACTAAATACGATAGCGCGGGTACCAAGCTATACACCCGGCAACTGGGCGTGTCCGGGGCAGTTACCTGGGGTAATTCCGTCGCCACCGATACCAGCGGCAACGTCTATGTGGCGGGGTATACGACTGGCGGCCTGGATGGCAACACGCTGACGGGAACTCAGGACTTCTTCGTCACCAAGTACGATGGCGCTACCGGCGCGAAGCAGTAAGATGATTGGCAACGTGCACGGCTTGCAACCCTGGGTATAGGGTTTGCCAAGCAACAAAAGGCGCATCTTCGGATGCGCTTTTTTGTTGTTTAAATGCAAAAAAACGAGCATCCGGATGGTTCGCCGGGGGGCAAAATTACACGGACATGGAGATACCGATCGGGTTGGGCCAGTGGCGTACATCACCCAGTATGCAACTTTTGTTTTTGCGGTGAGTTTTAGTAAATCTTATCAATGACGATTTCGATGGTCCTGTCGTCACCCACTTTCACATTATCCACTTCACCGATCAGGTCGCCTTTCTCGGCGATGGCATTGCCGGAGTGGGAGATGCGCGCACCGACCTTGACCGAAGCGAAGTTGGCCAGGGTGGCGTTGGGCATCACTGCGGAGGACTCATCCAGCGTGATCTGCAACGGCAATTCCGCTGCACCACGGCGTGCAGCCGCCAGCGGGAAGCGCGGACCGTTCATCGCCTTGGCGTAGATAAAGACCGAGTCACCCTGCTGTACCTGCTTCTGTAGTGCGGGAGACAGGCTGACTTTGACCTTCACCGTAGCATTACCCATCGCTGCGCCCTTATCGGTAGCGGGTGCACTCTGGCTCAGCATCTCGGGCGGTGCCACGCCTGCCAGGGCAGAGACGCGGGTGATCTGGGCCGCCAGCTGTTGTTGCTCACCCGGCTCGTTGGCGAGCATCGGGTAGAGCTTGTTCCATAGCTCCAGTGCCTTCATGTAATTGCCCTGTTCTTCGGCGACTATCCCCGATAACCACAGTGCAACCATATTGTTGGGATCGACGGCCAGCGCCTGGGCCACCAGTTCTGCCGGGCGGCCACTGACGCGACCCTGTTGCTGCATCGCCAGCGCGTCGGCCAGCGCGAGTGTTACCACCGGGTCCTGACCTTTGGTTAACTGATAGGCACGGTCGAAGGCGTCCACGGCGGAGGCAGCGTTACGCATCGACATATAGGTACGGCCTAGCAGGTACCAGCCCTCGGCATCGTCCGGGGTCTGCTCTTCCAGTCGCTGGCGCAGTTTTTCCGCCAGTTGATCCAGGCTTCCGCTCATGTGCTGGCCATTGCCTGTATTACTTTTTGCCGCGGCCGGAGCTTGCGCGGTGATCATCCGCGGGTTGCCCAGTTGCAGATAGAGGGTGATCGCCAGCAATGGCACGATGACCACCAGCCCAACAAGGGTGAATTTTCCCAGTTTGGGATCGGCGCTGGTGGTGGGGGCAGCGCTGCCGCCTTCGATGTCCTGCAACAGCGACTGCTCCAGTTCCAGCTTGGCTTTCGCATGTTCCTCAGGGCTGATGCGACCTTCGGCCAGCTCGATACCCAGCTCGGCTAGCCGCTCGCGGGCGATGGCGATGTTCTGTGCCTCACGGTCGTTGGCGGCGAGTTTGCGACTGCGCAGCAGGGTCGGGGAGAGGAAGGCGATGGCGACAACGATCAGTAGCGCCGAAAGTATCCAGAATAGTGTCATTTGTCTTGTCCCAGCAGTTTCTCGGCGCGTGCCTGTTGTTCCGCGCTCAGTTCCGGCTCTGCGGTGGCGTTACGACGGCGGATAAAGGTGATGATGAAACCGATGCCGCCGATGAGGATGATGAACGGGCCGATCCAGAGCAGCAGGGTGGAAGTCTCCAGCGGCGGACGGTAGAGGACGAAATCGCCGTAACGATCCACCATGTAGGCGACGATCTCGTCGTTGCTCTTCCCTTCCTGGATCATCTTGTAGGCCTGGTCGCGCAGGTCCTGCGCCAGTTCGGCGTTGGAGGCGGCGATGTTCTGGTTCTGGCACACCAGACAACGCAACTCTTCGGTAAGCACCTTGAAGCGTGCCTCGTCCTCCGGGCTTTTGAACTCGTGAGTCTCAATCCGGGCGAAAACGGTACTGCTGAAGATCAGCAGGGCGATAGCGAACCAGCGTGTCATGCGTTCTCTCCCTTCAGTTCCTGTAGCAGCGGCAGAATTTTCTTCTCCAGCGCCTCTTCGGTGATCGGGCCGATCTGCTTGTAACGGATGGTGCCCTTTTTATCGATGACGAAGGTCTCCGGTACGCCGTAAACGCCCCAGTCGAGCCCGGCGCGGCCATGCAGGTCGGAGACCGAGGTGAGGAAGGGGTTGCCCAGCTGGCCCAGCCAGCCCATGGCGTCGCGCGCCTCGTCCTTGTAGTTGAGGCCGATGATTGGCACCACGTTTCGCTGTGCCAGTTTGTTGACCAGTTGGTGTTCGGCGCGGCAGGCGGTACACCAGGAGGCCCAGACATTCAGCATCCACACCTGACCCAGCATGTCCTTCGGCGCGAAGGTGGCCGCCGGGTTGTGCAGGGTCGGCAGTTCGAAGGCCGGGGCCGGTTTGCCAATCAGCGGCGAGGGCACTTCCCGCGGGTCGAGGGAGAGGCCGACGGCGAGAAACACCACCATAACCGCGAACAGGGAAAAGGGGATCAGGAAACGCAGTTTAATCTTCATGAGTTCTGCTCCATCGCCTTACGTGCCAGACGGAAGTAGCGGCGGTCGCTGGCAGCGAGCAGTCCGCCGAGGGCCATCAGCAGTCCGCCGAGCCAGATCCAGCGCAGGAATGGCTTGTGGTAGAGGCGCAGGCTCCAGGCACCTTCGCTACCCAGCGGTTCGCCGAGGGCGACGAACAGGTCGCGGAACAGGCCGCCATCGATACCAGCCTCGGTCATCGGCATACCGGTGCTGTAGTTACGCTTTTCCGGGTGCAATACGGTGACGGGGCTGCCGCCTGAGGAAACGCTTACTTCGCCGCGGGCACCACTGTAGTTGGGGCCGGTGAAATTCTTGGCACCATCGAAGGTGAAGCTGTAGCCGCCCATCTCATAGCTCTGGCCCGGGTCAAGACGGATGTCCTTCTCGGTGCTGTAGATGGTGGTGAGGCTGACCCCGGCGATGAACATGGCGATGCCGAGATGACCCAGCACCATGCCCAGTTTTCCGCGTGAGGCGCCCTTGAACAGCTCGGCGGGGTTCTTCTGCTCCTTCACCCAGGCGAGGGTGGCGAACAGTACCCAGAAGGCGAGTACCGAGCCGACAACCGCGCCGAGAGTGAAGCGCGGGGCGAAGATCAGCACCGCAGCGACACCGGCCACCACGCTCGCCGCCAGCGGTAGGCGCAGCTTCTGCCACAGCTCTTTCGGATCGCTTTTGCGCCAGTTGGCGAAGACACCGATGCCGACCAGCACCGCCAGCGGAATGGTCAGCGGTACGAAGACGTTGTCGAAGTAGGGTGGCCCCACCGATATCTTGCCGATGCCGAGGGCATCAAGGATCAGTGGATAGAGGGTACCGAGCAGGATGCTGACCGCGGTGACCACCAGCAGCACGTTATTTAGCAGCAGGCCGGTTTCGCGGGAGACCAGAGCAAAGTGGACGTTGGCGCGGATCTCACTGGCACGCCAGGAGTAGAGCAGCAGCGAACCGCCGACCACCACGCCGAGGAATAGCAGGATGAAGACGCCGCGCTCCGGGTCGGTGGCGAAGGCGTGCACCGAGGTCAGTACCCCCGAGCGAACCAGGAAGGTGCCGAGCAGGCTAAGGGAAAAGGCGAAGATAGCCAGTAGCACGGTCCAGGCCTTGAAGGCGCCGCGCTTCTCGGTCACCGCCAGGGAGTGGAGCAGGGCGGTGCCTACCAGCCAGGGCATGAAGGAGGCGTTTTCTACCGGATCCCAGAACCACCAGCCGCCCCAGCCCAGTTCGTAATAGGCCCACCAGCTGCCGAGGACGATACCGAGGGTGAGGAAGACCCAGGCGACATTGGTCCAGGGCCGCGACCAGCGTGCCCAGGCGGCGTCGAGGCGTCCGCCCAGCATCGCCGCGATGGCAAAGGCAAAGGCGACGGAGAAGCCGACGTAGCCCATGTAGAGCATCGGCGGGTGGATCGCCAGGCCCGGGTCCTGCAGTAGCGGGTTGAGTTCACGCCCTTCCATTGGCGGCATCGGCAGCCGTTCGAAGGGGTTGGAGGTAACCAGGATAAACAGCAGGAAGCCGGTGCCGACCATGCCCATCACACCGATAACCCTTGCCACCATCGCCTCGGGCACGCTGCGGCTGAAGATCGCCACGGCGACGGTCCAGAGGGAGAGCGACAGGGCCCACAGCAACAATGAACCTTCATGCGCGCCCCACACCCCGGAGATGAGGTAGATGGTGGGCAACTGGGTGTTGGAGTTGCTGGCGACGTACTGTACCGAGAAGTCGTGCACCAGGAAGGCGTAGGTGAGGCAGGCGAAGGAGACTGCCACCATCAGGAACTGGGCCCAGGCGGCGGGACGGGCCAGGGCGATCCAGCTGGCGATACCGCGATGGGCGCCGATCACCGGCAGACTTGCCTGCACCAGTGCCATGCAGAGGGCGAGGATCAGGGCCATGTGGCCGAGTTCTGGGATCATTGTGGCTTTTCTCCATTGCTCTTGCCGGATTTCTCCAGCGCCGCCGCGACTTCAGGCGGCATGTATTTCTCGTCGTGCTTGGCCAGCACTTCGTCGGCGATAAACTCGCCGTTTGCTCCCATGCGGCCCTGGGCGATCACCCCCTGACCCTCTTGGAACAGGTCGGGCAGGATACCGGTGTAGCTGACATTGATGCGGTTGGTCAGGTCGGTGACGACGAAGCGCACAGTCAGCTCCTTGCCACGCTGAAGCGAGCCCTTCTCCACCAGCCCGCCGAGGCGGAACAGGTGATCCTTCGGCGCCTTGCCCTCGGCGATCTCGGTGGGCGAGAAGAAATAGGAGAGGTTGTTGCCCAGGGCATTGAACACCAGCACCGCGGCCAGGGCGAGGACGCCCAGGCCGACCAGGATGATCAGCAGTCGTTTCTGTCTTGCCTTCATGCTTGCCTCGTTTCGTTCATCCGCAGCAGGCGCCGGATGTGGCGCAGGATATCCGCTCTGCGGCGGTGGAGCAGGATCGGTTCGGCGACCATCAGCAGCGCGGTGACGCCGAAAGATGGCCATACGTAGGCGGCGTATCCGCCCATGTTGAGAAATTCGCTCATGCCTTTGACTCCCCGGCGATTAGCTCTTTGACCCAGCTGCTGTCGCGCTCCCGTTCAAGGATGATGCTGCGCACCCGCTGCATCGCCACGGCGATGCTGTAGGCCCAGAAGCCAAGGGTCATGATCAGCATGGTGGCGAGCATCACGCCGCCCATGCTGGAGCCACTGCTCATGCTGACCGACGCGCCCTGGTGCAGGGTGTTCCACCATTTGACCGAGTAGTGAATGATGGGGATGTTGACTGCGCCTACCAAACAGAGCACTGCGGCGGCACGGTCGGCACGGCGGTTGTCTTCGATAGCGGCATGCAGGGCGATGTAGCCGATGAAGAGGAACAGCAGGATCAATTCTGAGGTGAGGCGTGCGTCCCAGACCCACCAGGTGCCCCACATCGGTTTGCCCCAGAAGGCGCCGGTCCACAGGGCCACAAAGGTCAGCATGGCGCCGGTGGGGGCCAGGGCCGAGGCCATCATTGCCGAGAGGCGGGTGTTGTAGATCAGCCCTAGCAGCGACCAGAAGGCCATCGCCAGGTAGATGATCATCGACATCCAGGCGGCGGGGACGTGGACGAAGATAATGCGGTAGCCCTCGCCCTGTTTGTAGTCGGTGGGGGCGATGGCGAAGCTCATGTAGAGCCCGACCGCGATCAGTGCCACGGCGATCCAGGCGGACCAGCGGGCGATGCCACCGGCCAGCGGGTAGAAGGTCGCTGGCGAGGAGAATTTGAACCAGTTGATGATGCGTGAATCCATGGGTGACCCATTATTTATGTCTGGAATAAGAGCAAGTTACTCTGGTTTAGTTCCTAGCGTCGTGAACTCTATCCCGTGAAGCTGAACGCAAAATTAGCGTAGTGATCATGGGCTTGTTTCCAATCACCAGCTATTCTGCCGAAATTCGCAGTGACACGGCCGCTGCCAACGGCGCAAAAAAGAGTGCCATTACCAGAATCGCCGCCAGCATCGACAGGTGTCCCTCGGCCCCCAGCCCGGAGGCGGTGGCCTCTACCGCACCGGCACCGAAGATCAGTACCGGGATGGTTAGCGGTAGCACCAGCAGTGAGACCAGCACACCGCCGTTGCGTAGTCCGAGGGTGAGTGCCGCGCCAATGGCGCCGATCAGGCTCAGTACCGGGGTGCCGAGCAGCAGACTGAGCAGCAATACCCCCAGCGCCTCGGTGGAGAGGTCGTACTGGATGCCCAGCACCGGCCCCATTAACACCAGCGGCACCCCGCTGATCAGCCAGTGGGCGATCACCTTGCCCAACACCAGCAGCGAGAGCGGACAAGGGGATA
The DNA here is from genome assembly GCA_050302275.1 of Thiohalomonadaceae bacterium. Lineage (GTDB taxonomy): Bacteria > Pseudomonadota > Gammaproteobacteria > Thiohalomonadales > Thiohalomonadaceae > JAPHTQ01. The sequence continues at coordinate 17,956 of JBNLAT010000010.1, forward strand.
GCAGCAGCTGATCCAGAGTGCCGTCGGCGAAGTCGGCGGCGAACAGTTGTTCCAGTGCCAGCATCGAGGAGAGCAGCGCCGCGACCCAGACGATACCGGGGGCGATTAGTCGCAGGGTGTTCGGTTCCGGGCCGATGGCCAGCGGGAAGAGGCTGACCACGATAACAAAGAAGAACAGAGTGGAGAGCAGATCGCCACGATGGCGGAAGGCCAGCAGCAGGTCGCGGGCGATGATGGCGCGGAAGGTACTAAACATTGACTTTCGCCTCGCCCAGTTTCAGCTGTTTCACTTCACCGCGGGTCAGCGCTACCTCCTGGTGGGTGGTGAGGATCGCCATACCACCGTTGGCAATATGCTCGGCGATCCATCCCTGAAGCTCTTCCACTGCGCCAGCATCGAGGGCGCTGAAGGGTTCATCCAGTACCCACAGTTTGGTCTGGCTAACCAGCAGTTGCGCCAGGGTGACGCGGCGCTTTTGCCCCTGGGAGAGATGTTTGCTCGGCAGGTCTTCAAATCCGCGCAGACCGACCTGTTCCAGCGCTTGCCAGGCCCGCTCTTCGCTTACGGTTTCACCATTCAGCGCGGCGCTGAAGTGCAGGTTTTCCAGTGCGGTCAGGTCACCCTTGATACCGGGCTTGTGGCCAAGGTAGAGCACCTCACGACCGAACTCCTCGCGCAGGTCTTCGATAGCGGTGCCATTCCAGCTGATCTCACCTGCGCTGGGCTGGAACAGCCCACTGAGGGCACGCAGCAGGGTGCTCTTGCCGCTGCCGTTTTTTCCCTGCACGTGCAGCAACTCGCCTGCGTCGAGACACAGGTTGAGTCCACTGAACAGGCAGCGGTCGCCGCGGGTGCATTCCAGATCAGTCGCTTCAAGCATGGGATCGATTTCGGTTTGAAGGGGAGGAGTATACCGTTCTGAGAGGGCCCTGTGGTGAATTAGAGGCCGTAAAGCAGTCACGCCGTTCTGAGGGAACGGCGTGACGGTGGGTGGTACTAGAAATTGTAACGGAAACCGAGGTCGACGTAGTTGCCGATGCTGGTCTCGGCCGGGTCGTCAGGGATGCTCTGATCACTGACAGTGGCACCGAACTCAGCCTCGAAAGAGATATCTTCGCGCCAGGCGTACTCTGTACGGAAACGCAGACCGAGTACGTTCTGGCTGGTGCCGGTGCTGGTCCAGTTGCGGGTGTCGTACTGGATTGTCGGGTAGAGCATCCACTTCTTTTTGTAGCGCAGGCGTACGCTGGCGTAGATACCGGTGCTGTCCATGTCTTTACCGCTGAACTGGCGGATACCGGCAGTGGTGACGTCGTCGCCGTTGATGATGCCGGTACCGACCATACGCAGGTTGTAGTAGTACTCGTCGCCGCTGTCTTCGGTGGCGACAAGGCCGCCGGGGAAAGCAGTGCTGGCCGTAACTGCAGGTGTTCCGGTGCTATTGATAATGGAAACGTCACCATAGAGGCGCATTTTCTTGCTGAATGGGTATGAAGCGCCAAGGGTAATGTTCTGGGAATCAGAAGTACGGTCGCTGGCAAGTTGTTTTATTTGATCGTCGGTATAGACCGCCTGAAGATCTTTAATATCGGTATAGATGCTGCCCAGCAGTGCATTACTGGTGGCGATAAACGGTGCCTTACGCATGCTGTAGTTAGCACTCAGGTTGAGTTCGTTTTTCAGGGTCCAGTTGGCCATTACCATAGCGAGGTTAGTTTCGCTGTGGTAGGTGTCGTAATCGTACATACCGAGAATGGTCAGGTCCTTGGAGAAGTAGCGAGCCTCGCCCCCAACACTGCGGCGATCAGCCAGTGAACCGACATCCTGATTCAGGGCGTAAGCACTGACTTCCAGATTGCCGAAATAGGGACCGAGCTCAACCGACAGACCGGTAAAAGTACGGCTGCTGTCGTAGGGATCACGGGTACTCTGAACAGGGCTACCTGCTACCAGATTGGCGACGATGCCCTGAGTGACGGTGTAACCCAAACGTAGACCGTCAAAACGGGTGAATACGCCGTCACGACTGCTGGCTTGGCGGCCAAGGCGGGTCAGCAGTCCCAGTTTGCGCTCGTTATGCTCAGCATAGAGGTAGCGGACACTGGTATTGTTGTCGCCATCTTCCAGATTGGAGTCCTGGCCAGCGCTGAGTCGGAAGCGGGAGTCGGAGTTACCTACACGACGACGGATATTCAGGTCGACATCAGTTTGCAGATAGCTGGCCTGCGAGGTGACGGTATTGACGTCGGTGTCGGTGGTCAGCGTGTCATACAGGTAGTAAGCGGAGACGCCACCGTAGAATTGCCACGGATTCTGTTCCTTGCGGGTTTCTGCTTTGCGTAGCTCTTTCTTTTCAGTATCGGTGGCGGTTTGCAAGCTTAGCAGGCGCTGATTGACCCGTTCGCTGTCAGGGCCGTCCGGATAACGCTTGAGGTATGCCTGATAGAGTCCCTGAGCTGAGGCAAAGTTGCCCAAACGCTCCTGGGACAGGCCCATGTATTCGTAGGCTTCTCGGGTGGCGCTGTTGGTGGGTAGATCGATGACCTGTTGGTAGATGTCGCTTGCTTTCTGTGGGTTGTTTTCATCTACCAGCGCCGTGCGGGCTCGTTCCATCAATGCATTAGCCTGGGCCTCAACCTCGGCATTTGCGCGAATAGCCGCAGCGCCCAGGGTGATGGTGACACCGCGATAGTCCCGGCGGGCGGCAACATCGAAGTCCACCGCACGGGAGAATCTCAGTTCAATGCGTGCCTGTCCGCGGCTCTCTTTGCGGTAGCTAACCAATGTTAGCGGCATCCGTTCGGTGGACTTGTAGCTTTCCTGTTGTTGTTGGGGGCTTTCGCTGGTGGACTGTTCTCCATCGGTTAGGCTGAGATCGATGTAGAGTCGGTCGCCCTTACTTTTGGGCGTATGGCCGACGACCTGTGCTGGTTCGGTAAACAGGATGTGGATCGAACCATTGCTGATCTGTACTTCGTCGATGATTCCCTCTCCCTCCAGCGCAGAGGCTGGTTGGGTGAGTCCCAGGCTGCAAAGCAGCAGCAGAAAAGCGCGGCCGCCTCGGCGGCCGCAAATATTTTGTAGTACTTTCATTGGAAATCGAAGACCTCAGTAATTCCTAAAACTTACGCATGCTGTGTTCGTGACAGCCTACGAGGCAGTTTTGATAAGCAGGCAACTTACTGTCGCTGTGTTGTTTCCTGAAATCATTGTAGTGACAGTCGATACACGTTCTAGTCTGGCTTCCATAGTCGTAGACATAGACATTTGCGTCAGACTGCGGTGAACCGCTGTGGCATCTATCGCAACTGGAAGACCAACCGTGATCCGGCGGGTAGGAGGAATCTTGGTGGCCGAAGCTTGCCGGTGTCCAGGCTCTGGTACTGTGGCAGGCGTTGCACTCCAGGGCAGTGACGAAATGGCTAGCCGACTTGCCTGTGGTAATGACGTTGTTGTGGCAATCGCTACACTTTCCGCTAACTGCCCCATGGCTGAAGCCCCAGCTATGGACAGAATGGCAGTTGTAACACTGAAATCCTGCAGCGATTGTATCGTTGTGTAGAGTATTCACAGGTGGCGGCGTGGCGGCAATATCGCTCGGCGACAGGCTGTGGCAGTTGGTACAGGCTGTTCCGGCAGAGGCATGATTGAAATGTACGGAGACCCACGTGCTGGTACGGTGGCACTCGATGCAGTCAGTACCCCGGCTTATGACACCAGTGTGAATAGTGTCGGAGGGTGGCGTACTCGTTGCAGTTCCACCAACGGTATGGCAGCTCTTACAGTTACCCAGCACTGCCATGTGATTCACCCGACGCACGTCATCCCATGCTAGGGTGGAGTGGCAGGTTTCGCAGTCGTTGCTGGCCTGAATATGGCCGGAACTCTTGACCACGGCGCCGGTATTGGTCAGCAGATTGTGGCAGGAGGCGCATTCGCGCGGGGTGCCACGGAACTGGCCTGCGGTATGACAGGCATCACACTCCACCGAGCGGTGTCCCCCGGTGAGCGGGAAGCCAGTAGTAAAGTGATCGAAGGTGTCATTAACCGGGGCGGCCATGACCGCTGCCGGGAGACAGAGCAGCATCCCTATGAGGAGGCTGCGGAGCGTGGTGCGTGTAGAGTGGTGCATGACTCTTTCTCCGTTCAGGATCCGGTTTTAGGACCCGATTTTGGCTTTCTTGAAATCTTTGGTTGTGTGGCAGCGACCACAGTTACGACCAAACCGTCCACGGTGGACATCATCATATTCATGACACGCTGCGCAGTCGTTGGGGGTTGCACTGGGTGGCGCTCGCAGGTGGCAGGCGTTACAGGCCAATCCTTTGTGTTTGCCAGTCAATTTGTAATCGGTTTGGCGATCATGGTTGAACTTCCACAGGCGCCAGCCGTTGGCGTTGTGGCAGTCGTTGCAGGCCTCGCCCAGACCACCTTTATGATCGTCATCTTTTTCGTGGCAGTCGTTACAGCCTGCTGAGGTTGATGTGTACTGCCCCTTGGTGTGACAGCTCTCGCAGGTCGCCAGGGCATGCAGACCGTAAAGCGGGAAGTTGGTCAGGTCGTGATCGAAGCGGACCTTCTCCTGCCAGCCCGATTCGCGGTGACACTTGTCGCATTTGGTGCCGAGATCGCCCTTGTGCACATCGTCGGCCTTGTGGCATTCAACGCAGCTACGCACCTTGGCATCTTTCTTTACCCCGCCCGCATGACAGGCGTTACAGGTCGCCTTGGAGTGGGCGCCACGCAGTTTAAACTTGGTTTCCTTGTCGTGATCGAACCTGGCCTTGCCCCAGTTTTCGTTGTTGTGGCACTTCTCGCACTTTTCGCCGTTACGTCCCTTGTGTACATCGTCGGCCTTATGGCAGTCGTTACACTTGAGCGATAGTTTTTTGTCTTCCTTGCCGGGCAGGTGACAGGCAAAGCAGGCGGCGGTTTTGTGTGCGCCACGCAGTTTGAACTTGGTCTTGTCGTGGTTGTAGCGGATTTTGTTCCACTTGACGCTACCGTGGCAGGTTTCGCATTTCTTGCCGAAACGATTGCGGTGTACGTCGTCACCACGGTGACACTCGACGCATTTGGTCGGGGTCTTGTCGTAATCTTTCTTGGTCGGGTGACAGGCGGCGCAGAGGGCATCTTTGTGTGCTCCCTTCAGCGGGAAATCGGTTTTGCTATGGTCGAATTTCTTGTCGACCCAGTTGTTAGCGCCGTGGCACTCGCCGCACTTCTTGCCGAAGTCGCCTTTGTGTACGTCCTGTTTCTGGTGACATTCGCCACAGACATGAGGTGCTTCGCGCCAGAGTTTGCCTTTTTTATGGCAGGTCTGGCAGGGGACGCGGCTGTGAGCACCCTCCAGTTTGAAATCGGTTTCGGTGTGATTAAACAGCTCACGGTCGAGCAGGATGACATTGGCATCGCGGCCCTTGTGGTCGGTGTGGCAGACGCCGCAGTTGATATCACTTACCTGTTTGGAGCGGCCATGGTAGCCCTGTTTTTTCTCAATATCTTTCTTGATCTCGGAGTGATCGTGGCAGTCCAGGCACAGTTTGTTCTGGGTGTCCTTACTGAAACGCGAGTGACACTGGGTGCACTCGCTTTCGACTTTTTCATGGCCCTCGATGACCTTGCCGGGCATCAGCAGGGTCTCGATCTTGGCCGCTGTAGCCGGCATCGAGAGCACCGACAACAGCAGCAGAATCCAGGTCTTTTTATTTTTAATACATGTGAACGGCAATAACATGAACGATCCCTGACAACACCATCATGAGGAAGAAAGGAAGATGCACAACGTGCCAGAGCGCAAACAGGCGCTCGTAAAAGTTGAATTCCAGTACCTTGCGTGTGGAATCAAGGTAGGTTTTCAGGTAACGCCTGGCCTGTTGGGCCTGTTTTTGTGTGGTTTTTCTGTCCCACTGCTCTTCGGCAGCGACTTTTTTCAGTACTACGGCCATCGCCCGGCGTAGACGCCAGCGGTGCCACCAACCTGTCATGGCAAATTGAAACCAGCGCATGCTGCTGTGGAGCACACCTTTGGCCGGTTTCAGGGCGATATCTTCAATTGCTTGCAGATGGCTGGTGAATTCTTCACTGTTTTCGCTCAGCCAGGTGAGATGTCCGCGGCTGAAACCGACGATATCGCCCAGCTCGCCGAGGCTCGCCTTGCTACCGTAAAGACCGTAGTGAATGCGGGTGTAAAAGAAACGACCGACGATGCCACTACCGGCGACCAGCAGCATGCAGATCAGGGCAACGTTACTGTTGATTGAGCCCAGGCCAAAGTTGGAGTGGAACAGGATCAGGCTGGGACCGAGCACGCCGAAGATCATATGCACGCGGAACCAGTAACGCAGGGGGCCCCAGTTGCGCAGGGGGCGCCAGTTCTTGCGTACCGGGTAGAGAAGAAGTAGTAGCATCAGCGAGCCGCCGATGATGCCCAGAGCGTAGCCAACCCCTCTTTCCGCTGTGATATAGTGCTCTGTGCGAAGCTGCCAGCCACGATAGAGCAGCCAGCCGACTACGGCAAAAAACAGGAAACCGCCGATACGGTTCAAAGTACTGCTGCCGAGCTGTACCGGGCGCTGCGCTTTTGTCGACGGGGGCATGGTCGACATATTACTTCTCCTCAGTGTGTGGTGCTGTGTCTGCAATTTAGCGACAACCGCATTAAAACAACCTTAATGTGGTTATCTTCTCGCAAATCGTTCTAATTAAGATCGCGTTAATCAAACCGCTATCAAATGTGGGCGAATTGCGAGTATGTTCCCAGAACGTGTCCCTATGTTCTGCTCTTATGGTCACGCTTTATATAAACATTCCGGGAGGTTTTTCGGTGGATTATAGTGAATGGCTGCTCTTGGGTATATATGCCACACCCTTTGTGCTTATTTGGGTCTGGTATATGCGCCGTGTGAGTCGACGGGAAAAACTGGCGGTACAGACGCTAGAGGAGTCGACCAAGGCGGGTTTGACCGAGCCGGCCTCGCTCCACCCGGTTATCGACCCGAACCGCTGTATCGGTAGCGGTTCCTGCGTCAATGCCTGCCCGGAAGGCAATGTGCTGGGGATGATCGGCGGCAAGGCGGTGCTGGTAGACCCCACCCGCTGCATCGGCCACGGCGCCTGCCGTCTCTCCTGCCCTCGCGATGCGATTACCCTTGTATTTGGTACGGAAAAGCGGGGTGTCGACATTCCCCACGTCAGCCCCGATTTCCAGACCAACGTACCGGGCATGTATATCGCCGGGGAACTCGGGGGTATGGGTCTGGTCCGAAATGCGGTCAATCAGGGCGGTCAGGCGATGGATTCCATTGCCAAACTTTCCGGTCTGGGCAAGAAGGATCGCCTCGATGTGGTTATCGTCGGTGCCGGTCCCGCAGGTCTGGCCGCGGCACTGGGCGCCATCGAGAAGGGGCTGCGCTATGAAATGTTGGAGCAGGACAGTTTCGGCGGCACGGTGGCCAACTTCCCCCGTGGCAAGATGGTGATGACCCAGCCGGTGAAGATGCCGATCGTCGGCAAGATGCGTTTCACCGAAGTTTCCAAGGAAGAGTTGATGGGCTACTGGAACAAGATCGTGGCCGATCACAACGTGCACATGCGTACCAGTGTGCGGGTGGAAGATATTGAAAAGGATGGCGACGGCTTTGTGGTGAAAACCACCGACGGTGATTTCAAAACCCGCGCCGTGTTGCTGGCCATCGGTCGTCGCGGTACGCCGCGCAAACTGGGAGTGCCCGGTGAGCAATTGTCCAAAGTGGTCTACAAGCTTGTCGACCCCGAACAGTATCAGGGTAAAAAGGTGCTGGTGGTCGGTGGTGGCGACAGTGCGCTGGAAGCGGCGACCAGTATTGCTGCTGAACCGGGCACCACAGTAAGCCTTTCCTATCGTAGCGAGGCCTTTACCCGCGCCAAGGGTAAGAATCGCAAGAAAGTAGAAGAGGCCGCAGCGGCGGGCAAACTGCAGGTATTGATGAAGTCTAATGTCAAAGCCATCTTCCCGGACAAGGTTGAACTCGATCACGATGGCGAAACGATCACCATCGATAACGATGCGGTAATCGTTTCGGCGGGTGGTATCCTGCCGACCGGTTTCCTGAAGAAGATCGGTATTGAAGTAGAAACAAAACACGGGACTGAATAACGATGAAACACCACAGCAAAAAAACAGTCGCCTTTTTAATTCTCGCCGGCCTGCTTATTGGTGCGGAACCGCTGTATGCGGTAACCATGCACGATGCCAAAGTCGCAGCGCGGATGCGCGACTATCCGAAGATGGCCAGTATTCTCAAACAGCTGGCAGCGCGTAACGATAGCGAGGCGCAGTATCAGCTGGCCAATCTCTATCGCAGCGGTCGCGGTGTGCCGCAGGACCTTGATGAAGCGGCGCGCTGGGCGCGCAAAGCGGCCGATCAGGGACATGCCAAGGCGCAATATCTGTTGGCGGAACTCTGTCAGAAGGGTGTCGGTTGTAAGTCGGAAAGTGAGGCCAAGCGTCTCTACGAACGTTCCGCAGCCAAGGGCTATGACCTGGCCAAAGAGAAGATGAAAGGCGGTCCGACAACCATCGAGATCACCAAGGATTCAGATGACCAATTACGTTCGGCGGCCCGTCGTGGCGCACTGATTGAAGTTGAGCAACTGCTCAATGCCGGGGTGAAGGTTGACAGTCAGGATGCCAATGGTCGTACCGCACTGATCGAGGCAGTGGAAAACAAGCAGGTCGACGTGGTGCGCAAACTGCTCAAGGCAGGCGCTTCTCCCAATCGTTCCGATAAATTTGGAGATACTCCGTTGCGTCTGGCGGCGCTGAGCGGCAGTTCGCGCACGGTCATTCTTTTGCTGAATGGCGGTGCGCATGCCAACTCGGCGGATAAATACGGTAATACGCCGTTGTTGCTGGCAGCGAATGCAGGTAATACCGCTGTGGTGAAGGTGTTGCTCGGCCGCAAGGCAAACCCGAACAAGGCCAACAAGAAGGGCGATACGCCGATGGCTGCCGCTCTGCGCAAAAAAGACGATGAGATGATCGCCGCGCTGGATAAGGCGGGTGCGCATAAGCCCAAGGAGCTTAAGGCCAAGCGAGTGGTCACTTCGGTTAAGGTGACCGGCGATGAAGCCAAGCTTTACGCCGGTTGGCCGCCGCTGACTATTGCCTCATGGCAGGATCAGCCCTCGCGAGTGAAAGCGCTGTTGTCTAAAGGCGCGAAGGTTAACGCCCGTGACAAGGACAAGCATACCGCCCTGACCCGTGCCGCCTGGCGCGGTAGCGATAAGGTCGTCGATATCCTGCTCAAGGCCGGTGCCAATGTGAAGTTGAAGGACAGTAACGGACGCACGGCACTGCTTTGGGCGGTTGCTGAAAAGGTTCACCCTAAAGTGGTTAAGCTGCTGCTGGACAAAGGTGCCGATCCGAATGACCTCGATGCCGATGGTCGTAGTGTGCTCTCCTATGTGGTGGATCACAAAAATCACGAAGCACTGACAATGCTACTGAAGGCCGGAGCCAATCCTTCACACAAGGAGAAGGATGGTACTACGCCGCTGATTCGCGCCGCGCGCAAGGGTGATGCTGAATCGGCCCACCAGTTGCTGGAAGCTGGCGCCAATCTGGATGCTCATGATGATCACCAGCGCGATGCCGCCTGGTATGCCGCAGACAGTGGTAACGAGCAATTGCTGAAGAACCTGCTGGATCATGGTGGCAAAACCTTTGCCTCCGATCGTCACGGACATACCGCACTGGAGCGTGCCGCCTACAACGGTAACGATGGTTGTCTGTCACTATTGTTGACCAGCGGTGCTATCCCCACCCACACCACTGCCGATGGCAACACGGCACTGACGTTGGCAGCAGAGCAGGGTAAGTACAATGCGGTAAAACTGCTGCTCAAATACAAGGCGCCTATCGATGCGCGTAACGATAACGGTAACAGTGCACTGATGTTGGCGGCCAAGGGTGGCCATGCCGCGGTAGTCAATGAACTGCTAAAAGCGGGCGCCGATCCCTTTATGCTCAACAAGCAACGCATGACCGCGCAGGATATGGCGGAAGAGGCGGGGCATAAGGATGTGGTGGAGATCCTCTCGAAACATCCGGGGAAGAAGATTAACTGGATGAAGTTTATCACCGGTTAGAAATTCTACTCAGAGCGGTGTGATGCGGCGTTGAAGTCTCCCTCAGAATGCTCATTTACTTACATGTAAACTGCGCTTCATCGGTCGATTTCACCTTGCCTGACACTCGTCTGAGCGAATTTCAACAGCCAATAAAAAACGGGCTGCGCAATTTACTGTGCAGCCCGTTTTTTCTGCGTGTAATAAATTGATTAGCCGCGTAATCCTACGCCACGTTTTAACAGCCACAGACTGTAGCTATAGAGCGCAACAATAAACAGGATGATGACCGTATAGGCGGTCAGCAGATCGATATCGCTGATCCCCAGCATGCCGTAACGAAAAGTGTTAATCATGTAGAGGATCGGATTGCCCAGGGATATGGTCTGCCAGATCCCGGGCAACATATGTACCGAATAAAAAATACCACCCAGATAGGTTAGAGGTACCAGTACGAAGGTGGGAATGATGGTGATGTCATCGAAGCTGTTAGCGTAGATGGCATTGATAAAACCACCGAGTGCGAAAAGGATCGAGGTTAGCAGCAGGACGCTGAGTGTGACCCAGATGTTATGCAGTTGCAGATCGACGAAAAAAGCAGCGACGACGGTCACCATGGCGCCGACGATCAATCCCCGTGCAACACCCCCCGCAACAAAACCGATCAGGATCAGTGATAACGGGATCGGTGCGATAAGCAGTTCTTCCACGTAGCGCTGGAATTTGGAGCCGTAAAAAGAGGAGACCACATTGGCGTAGGAGTTGCTGATCACGGTCATCATGATCAGGCCGGGGACGATAAAGTCCATGTAGCTATAACCGGAGATCGGTGCCAACTGGCTGCCGATCATCTTGCCGAAGATCACGAAATAGAGTGCGGTGGTGATCATCGGCGGCAGAATGGTCTGTACCCAGATACGCAGAAAGCGGCGCATCTCCTTGATCAGTATGGTTGCGAAGGCGACACGGTAGAGGCGCAGATTCATTTGTTCACCCCGCTCTCTACCAGATCGAGGAACAGCTCTTCCAGACGGTTGGCCTTGTTGCGCATACCGACGATCTCCAGCCCTTGTTGGCCGAGGAGTTCGAACAGACGATTCAATCCCTGCTCGCGTCGGATCTCTACTTCCAGCGTCTGCTCATCGGTCAACACACAGGGATAGTCGTCGAGAGCGGGCGGCTGTTGCAGCGGCTGTTTCAGATCGAGGATCACCGTCTCCTTGTCCAGTTTACTGATCAAGGCACGAATACTGGTGTTTTCAATGATCTGACCCTGATCGATAATCGCTACATTACGGCACAACTGTTCCGCTTCTTCCAGGTAATGGGTGGTGAGGATAATGGTGGTGCCGCGACGATTGACCTCACGCAGGTATTGCCACATGGAGCGGCGCAGTTCGATATCGACCCCTGCGGTCGGTTCGTCGAGGATTAGCAGCTTCGGATCGTGTACCAGAGCACGGGCGATCATCAGTCGCCGTTTCATTCCGCCCGAAAGAGCGCGCGCCATGGTTCGGCGTTTTTCCCACAGGCCAAGTTTTTTCAGTGATTCCTCGGCCCGTTCTTTCGCCTCGGCCTTGGGTACGCCGTAGTAGCCTGCCTGATTGAGCACCACCTCTTCCGCCGGTTCGAACATATTGAAGTTGAACTCCTGCGGTACCAGGCCGAGGTAGCGTTTGACCTTCATCGGTTCCCGTTCCAGGTCAGCGTCGAATACCTGCACGCTGCCCGCGCTTCGGTTAACCAGCGAGGTGATGATGCTGATGGTGGTCGATTTGCCTGCACCGTTCGGTCCCAGCAGGGCGAAAAAGTCCCCCTCTTCGACGGTCATGTCGATACCTTTGAGGGCTTCAAAGCCGTTGCTATAGGTTTTTTTCAGTCCGCTGAGTTTGAGGGCGTGCATGGCAATTGATGGGTAAAACAGCAAGGGGCTGAGTCTACCGCAGCGCTTTTGCCTTGTCATGCGGCGCGGGGTGTGACGTAGTCATCAGACCCTGTGGCAGGCGCGTGTTAAAAAGCCCGCGGTTTTTGTGGTATTTGCTGTGGCTGGCGGTTTTCGCTGGCGAGGAGTGTGACGATGTTGACGATATGGACATCCCTCGATGGGTGATATCAAGGGAGAGATTTTCGACGGCCGCAGTTCGCGGCATTTTTCCGCGGTACTGAGAGAGAAGGGTAACGGTGAACTACAGCTTTCCTGGGATGAAGGGAGGGCTTCCTATCCGTTGCGCTCGGTGAAGGTTTCGACGCGTGTGGGCAATACACCGCGTAATCTGGATCTACCCAATGGCTGGAAATTCGAAACCAGCAACAATGATGCGGTCGATGCGATACTGGTCAAGCACAAGGCGCACGGCTGGCACAGGGTGGTTTCACTGAATAGTCGTGGTGGCCACCTGTTCTCTTCACTGATGTTTTTCCTGCTGCTTGCCTGGGGGCTATGGCTGTACGGTGGGGCGTGGATGGCCGCGATCGCGGTGGAGCAGTTGCCACCAGATATTAACGGGACCGCCAGCGAACGCACTCTGCGCTATCTGGACGAGCACGCCTTCGGCACCAGTCGGTTGCCGGATCGGTTGCAGAAGCGCTTGCAGGCGCGTTTTGCCGCCATGATCTCGGCAGCCCGCGGTGAGTATCAGTTCGAGTTACAGTTTCGCCGCGGCAAGGAACTGCTCGGTGCTAACGCCATCGCGTTACCCTCGGGGACGGTGATTCTAACCGATGAGCTGGTGCGACTGGCGCAGAATGATGACGAACTGGAAGCGGTGATGGCCCATGAACTGGCGCATGTGGTCAAACGCCATGCCCTGCAACAGAGTTTGCAACACTCGGTCCTGAATCTGTTTCTGGCCTTCACCATCGGTAACGTATCGGGTATCGACGAGGCGCTGTCGGAGCTCTATCTGCAGCAGGGCTATGGTGAAGATCAGGAGCGTGAGGCAGATAGCTTTGCCTACAATTATCTGCGTGCCAATGGCATCGATACCGCCCATTACGCCGATCTTTTGCGTCGTCTGCAGCAGTACAAACAGGTCAAGCTGGCCCAGTCTGCTGCTGAAGGGTCAGAGGTGTTCGCCTATCCCTTTACCCACCCTGGGATGGAACAGCGGCTGGCCTACTTCAGCAATACGCAGTAGCGGGATACGTCAGATTAAAGTTTGACGATCTCCAGTCCCAGACCCTCGTTCTTCGCCAGGGTGGCCGGATCGCTGATCACGGCGATGCTGGCGTTTTCCGGTTTGAGCCAGGTTTCGGCGACCCGTTTCAGATCCGCCTGACGCACTTCCAGAATGCGTGCGCGGAAGCGGCGACGCTGTTCCGGGGTGCGGCCATGCAGGTTGCCGTGGAAGGTCTTCTTCGCCTCGCCCGCCGGTGAGCCCGGTTTGTCGATGCTGCTGATCACGCCGAGGATCGCCTCTTCGACCAGGCGCCATTCATGATCATTTTCCAGCAGCCACTCTACTGACTTATCAAAATCGGCCAGGGTGTCGGTCAGACGCGGATCGCGATAGGAGAAGAAGCGAAAGGCGCCGCTGTTGGAGTCGTAACTGGCGCCACCACCGTAGGCACCACCCTGCTCACGGATGGCGCGATGGAGGAAGTTATTACGCAGGAAGCCTGCGAGCACCATCAGTGCCGGGGCATCGGCATGTTCCGGGGCTACGGTGGGGAAGGCCTTGGCGCAGAAGTTGACCTGGGTTGAGGTTGACCAGGCCTGTTGCAACTGCCCGTTCGACGCAGCGGCGTGGAAGCGTTCGCCAGCGTTAACCGAGCCCTCCTGCCACAGCTGTTCGATCGTACGGGTAACATCTCGCTGCTCCGCCTCCTCGCCGATCAGCAGTAGCTGTCGCGGTGCATTGAGCAGGATGCTGCGGATCTGTTCCAGTTTGGCAGCAAAGGCCTGCAGATTTCCCTGATCGTCGAGACTGTCATCCAGCGCCTTGAGCGCCTTGATCCCGGCCAGTCCGCTCCAGCGATGGCTGAGTGCGGCGTTGGGTGCGAGGCCGCTGCCAGCAGCGCTCATTGCCAGGCTGTGGCCAGCACTGGTGACTCGCTGTTCACGGTAGGTGCGTTCCTGTGCCACCAATTCGCGGATGCGCGATAGCTCATCGAAGCGGGCGTTGCGGAAGGTCTCTAGCATCATCCCGGCCAGTTCGCCCTGATTCCGGTTCAGCGCCTTGCCCGAGAGGGTGAAGACGCTACGGTCTTTCAGGACGTTATCCACCTCACCGCGGATGGCGACATTGGCGCCAATACCGCCGGTGACTGCGGCCTGTTTCGCCTGGGCCTGCAGATAGTCGAAATCGCCGTAACCGGTTTCGGTGACGATGTCGCAGAAGATCGGCAGCAGTTCGACCAGCTCCTGTTCCATCGGCGGCAGGTCCAGTACCAGTTGCTGGTAGACCAGGCCGTTAGTGCCACGGGCAAACCAGGTGGCGGGCATGCCGCCGAGTGAGTGTTCGCTTCCTTCGGGGATGGCGAGATCGGTGGGGATATCCTCAAGGCCAACTTTGGGTAGTTGCTCTGGATCATCCTGGCTGTTCTGCCGCTGCAGCAGCTTGGCGGCCATTTCGATTACCCGCTGTTTCTCGGCATCGTCCATCGCCGCCTTCATCTTCGCCAGGCGTTCGCTTTCGCGTACGCTGCGTTCGGCGCTGAGGTTCGGATCCGGGCGCATGACCAACCGTACCCGGTGCGGGTTATCCAGCAGTTCCCGGGCCAGTCCTTTAATGAAGGCCGGATCCGCGATCTGCTGACGCAGCTTCTCCAGGATCGGATCGATATCCAGCACCTCGGCCACGTCGGCACCGTGCAATACCGGGCCGAGGGCGTTGACCATCAGGTGCAGGCCGAAGGGGAAACCATCGCCGCTGATCTCGCGCTGGGAGAGTTCCAGTTGGTGCAGCACTGCCTCGACCATCGACTGTTCGACACCGTTCTCCGCCACCTCGCGCAGCACGTCGAGCACCAGCTTCTCCACCGCCTCGGCGTGTTCCGGGTTGGAGCCCTCAAGGCCGGCAGCAAAGATCATCTCACGGTTGGAGTCGGAGAGACCGCACATGGGCGAGGGTGAGCTGCCCAGGTCCGAGGTTTCCAGGGCGTGGCGTAGCGGCGAGGCGCTGTTGTCGAGCAACACACCGGAGAGCAGGTGGGCACGCATCACCGCCTCGGCGTCTATGCTCCGATCCATCAGCCAGCCGAGGACGATATGGGTCTTGTCCGAGATGTCCTCTTCACCGTCGAGGGCGTAGCGATCTTCCACCTCGACCGGTTTGCTGTAGCGTTTTTCGTCCGGTACGGAGATATCCATCTCCAACGCCTCGAAGGGTGCCAGTGCGCCCTCCTCGAAGCGGGCCTGCTGCTCGGCGGCGGGGATGTCGCCGAAGGTCATAAATACCGCGTTGCTTGGATGGTAGTGGTGCGCGTGGAACTCCTTAAGCTGTTCCCAGGTGAGATCCGGGATGCGTTCCGGGTCGCCGCCCGAGTTGTGGTGGTAGGTGATGGTCGGATAGAGCTCGCGGGTCAGCGACTGATAGAGCGCCGAAGTGGGTGAGCTCATCGCGCCTTTCATCTCATTGAACACCACCCCTTTAAAGACCAGATCCGATTCCGGGTTGTCCGCTTCAGCGAACTCCACCCGGTGGCCCTCCTGCAGGAAGTCCAGTTCATCCAGATTGGGGTGGAACACGGCGTCGAGATAGACGTCGAGCAGGTTATCGAAATCCTTGCGATTGCGGCTGGCGAAGGGGTAGGCGGTCCAGTCAGCAGCGGTAAAGGCGTTCATAAAGGTATTCAACGAACGCCGGGTCATCATGAAGAACGGGTCGCGTACCGGATATTTTTTACTGCCGCAAAGACTGGTGTGTTCAAGGATGTGCGCGACCCCGGTGGAATCCTGCGGTACGGTACGGAAGGCCACCATAAAGGCATTCTGATCGTCGTCCGCTGCCAGGTGAATGTGTACCGCACCGGTCTTGCTGTGGCGGAACTCCTGGATGTCGACATCGATCGACGGAATGCGGTGACTGCGCAGATACTCGAAAGAGGGGTGGCTTTGCGGGTGGCTCATAGGACTCTCTAAATAACCGTAAATGATGGAATAACCATTGGGATTGGGGATGCAGTATACAAGGAATGCACATTGGTTGTGTGGCGATGCACCCTTACAATGATCCTATGGAACTGTTCGATACCCACTGCCACCTCGATGTGGAGGAATTCGACGCCGATCGCGAGGCGGTGCTGGCCCGTGCGCGTGACGCAGGGGTAATACGGCAGGTGATCCCGGCCATCGATGCTGCCGGTTGGGACCATCTGCTGGCTTTCTGTCGTGGGGAAGAAGGGCTTTATCCGGCGCTGGGCCTGCACCCCATCTACAGCGATCACCATCGCGATGAAGATCTGGCG
Organism: Thiohalomonadaceae bacterium; assembly: GCA_050302275.1. GTDB lineage: Bacteria > Pseudomonadota > Gammaproteobacteria > Thiohalomonadales > Thiohalomonadaceae > JAPHTQ01. Next base: position 34,475 of record JBNLAT010000010.1, read on the forward strand.
CGTTTGCGTCTGCTGCTGGTGAGTGAACGACCGGTAGCTATCGGTGAAATTGGCCTCGACTATTTCATCCCTAATCCCGATGTCGAAAAGCAGCAGGCGATCTTCGAGGCACAGTTGGCGTTGGCCGAAGAGTTCCGCCTGCCGGTACTGCTGCATGTGCGCAAGGCCCACGATCAGGTATTGCAGACCCTCAGGCGTTTCAAACTGGTTGGTGGTATCGCTCATGCCTTTAGCGGCAGCCTGCAACAGGCTGAGCAGTATCGGGCGCTCGGTTTTCGTTTTGGTTTCGGTGGCATGCTGACCTACGAACGTTCGACTCGGATCCGTAAGCTGGCCACCGAACTGCCGCTGGAGTCGATCGTACTGGAGACCGATGCCCCGGACATGAGTCCTGCCGCCCATCGCGGTGAGCGCAACAGCCCTGAATATCTCCCTCAGGTCGTCGCCGTTCTGGCTGAATTACGTGGCTTGCCGGTGGAGCAGGTAGCGCGGCAGACCACTATGAATGCCATGCAACTATTTGAATTGTATTAGATAAACATCTTTCTCCTTTCTCTTGTCAACCGATTCGTCGCTGCCGCGTTATACGGGGTGAGAGTAGATGAAGTCATTGTCTGTTTTGCAGTGGCTTCCAATAACCCCCCAACAGGAGAACGACGATGAAATACACAACATTGGCAAGCAGCCTGGTGATGGCACTGATGCTGGGAACCGGCAATGCGGTTGCAGCAGATGAGACCACCGACCCGGCACTGGAGCAGACTCAGGCCCAGAATCAGGTGCAGACCCGCGAGCAAAACCGCGAACGTAAGCAGCTGAATGAAGACGGTGCGGTTGAGAGTGGTGATCAAACCAAGGACCAGACCCGTGATCGTACCCAGGACCGTCTGCATGATGGAACTGGCGATGGTGATCAAACCAAAGACCAGATCCGTGACCGTACACAGGATCGCCTGAACGACGGTAGCGAAGATGGTGATCAAACTCGTGATCAGGTTCGTGAACAGAAACGCGATCAACTTCATAATGAAGACGGTAGCGGTGACATGAACCGTAACACCAACCGTTTCGAGTATCGTCGCATGAACAACCGCTCCGACATGGGTATGGGCGGTAGCGCGGGTGCAGGCCGCCGCTAAGTTCGGCAGACTGGTGCATCGTCTTCAGTTGAAGGAGGCTTACGCTGAATCAGGATCAGGCGCTGGATCGTTTTCTCGCCGGAGTGGAAAGGAAGGCCTTTCATATGGCAAGGATCGCCACTGGCAACGAGGACGATGCACTGGAGATTGTACAGGAGGCCATGCTTACCCTGGCGCAGCGTTATGCTGCGCGCAGTGAAGAGGAGTGGGCTCCGCTGTTTCACCGCATTCTGCAGAGTCGTATCCGTGACTGGTATCGGCGTAGCAAGGTGCGCAACCGTTTCCGGGTCTGGTTCAAACGGGATGAGGAGGATGACGATCCGCTGGAGAATCACCCCGCCCCCATTCCAGATGAACCGTTACAGCAACTGGAAACAGAACAGTTTGGTGAGGCGCTGGAAAAGGCCCTCGGCGAACTGCCGAACCGTCAGCAGCAGGCGTTCCTGCTGCGGGCGTGGGAGGGAATGAGTGTTGATGAGACCGCCGCGGCCATGGGTGTTTCGGCGGGCAGTGTAAAAACCCACTACTCGCGCGCGGTGCATACCCTGCGCGAGAAACTGGAAGGAATGCAGGCATGAGCAGAGACGACGAACAGTTTATCCAGCAGGCGCGTGCCGCGCTGGATCGGGATGCGGCGGAGGTTTCGCCCCATGTCGCCGAACGTCTGCGTCAGGCGCGTCATGCCGCTATCGCCGCGCCTTATCGTCGTGCTACGCCGATGTGGATGCCGGCGCTGAGTACCGCGATGTTGTTGCTGCTTGCCGTGACTATCGCCTGGTTTGCGCAGCTGCCTCAGGGCGGTGATCCCGTTGCGTTACCGCAGCAGCAGGTGGCAGGCGATTTCGAGATGCTGGTGCATGGTGAAGATCTGGAGTTGTTTGCGGATCTCGATTTTTATCTCTGGCTGGAGCAACAGGGCAAGCATGCAGGTTAGAAAAACAGCCATTTTGTTGTTAACCCTGCTGCCTTCGACGCTGTGCGCGGCGGAGGAGGAGCAACCGTCCCTGGAACTGCTGGAGTATCTGGGCAACTGGGAAGACGCCAACGGCAGCTGGATTGACCCCCAGTTGCTTTTACCCGCGGTAAAGAAAGATGCGGAGAGTGATGATGAAAGAATTGACAAGCAGAACGATGAATAGCCGCGTTGTGGCGCTGCTATTGGCACTGCTGCCTGGTATGGCGCTGGCTGTCCCGTGGGATGAACTGGACAAGGCAGAACAGCAGGTGCTGCAACCCTACGCAGGGAAGTGGGATGGCATGAGCGAGGCACAGCAACAGCGCCTGCAACGTGGTGCCAAACGCTGGTCGCAAATGGACCATCAGCAGCGTCAGGAGGCAGCGGAACGTTTTCAGCGTTGGCAAAAGATGACGCCGGAGGAGCAGCAGCGCATTCGTCAGCGCTACCAGCAATATTTGCAGCTTGCTCCAGAACAGCAACAGCGCCTCCGCAAACAGATGGAGGCGTTTCGCCAACTGCCGCCTGAGGAGCAACAGGCCCTGCGTAAGCAGTGGCAGGAGCGGGCGCAGACGGAAAACGATGAGAATAAAACCACCACGACTACGGAGCAGAACGATATGCAGACAAGACAGCGAATGGATGGAGGCAGCCCGCGGATGGAGCGCCACGGCATGGAGCGGATGCAGCGGGGAGGTCGTCAGTGAAACATCTGTTCGTAGCGATAGCTCTATTGATACCGTTTAGTTTACAGGCAGGAACCCAGTTCGGCGCCGGTGCGGAGTACACCAGTGGTGATTACGGTACCGGGGTCGATACCGGTACCTGGTATCTTCCTCTGTGGATTAGCCATGCAGGTGAAACCTATTCCGTCGGTCTGACGGTACCGTTCATTGCGGTGAGCGGATCTTCCGAGGTCAGCGGTGTGCGCGGCACCGGTCATGGCACCACCACTACGGTGACCACTACCACCACCCGTACCGATACCGGGATTGGCGATGTGGTGGCCAAGGCCAGTCTGCAACTGTTGCCCGAGGGGCCGAGCGCGCCATGGCTGGCGGTGACCGCCAAGGTGAAGTTCGGCACCGCCAGTGCCAGCAAGAACCTCGGTACCGGCGAAAATGATTACGCCGTACAGCTGGAGATGGCCAAGGGGCGTTTCGATGCCATGCTCGGTTACAACGTTCTCGGTGATACCGATACGGTCGATTACGACAACATTGTCTACGGTGCTGTGGGCTGGACCACGGCAATGAACAAGACCTGGAACCTGCGTAGTGAGTATTACACCGAGCAACCGGCAGTGAGCGGTGATGACCCGGTTCAGGAGCTGACCTTTGCCTTCGACCGGGCGCTGGATGCCAAACGAAATCTTAGTGTCTATTTCATTAAAGGCTTTAGCGATACCAGCGCCGACTGGGGCGCCGGGGTGATGCTGTCGCGGGCACTGTAAGCCGTTCGCCAGTGCGGGCAATCGTGTTATCGTGCCGTCATGGCGTCGATAACCAACCGAACCGTGCTCGCCTGGAGTCTCTACGACTGGGGTAACTCGGCCTTTGCCACTACGGTAATGGCCGGTTTCTTTCCGGTCTTCTTCAAGCAGTACTGGAGCGCCGGGGTGGAGGTGACCGAGAGCACCTTCTATCTCGGCCTCGCCAACTCCATTGCCGGATTGCTCATCGTGCTGCTGGCACCAATCCTCGGGGCGATCGCTGATCGTGGCTCACAGCGTAAACGTTTCCTGATCTTCTTTGCCTTTCTCGGCGTCTGTATGACTGCGCTGTTGCCGCTGGTGGGCAAGGGGGAGTGGCAACTGGCGATATTGCTCTACGTGGCGGCTACCCTGGGATTTTCCGGCAGTATCAGCTTCTACGATTCATTGATCGTTTTTATCACCAAACCCTCCCGTTTCGACAAGGTCTCTGCCTTCGGTTACGCCATGGGATATCTGGGTGGCGGTCTGCTGTTTGCCGTGAATGTGGCGATGACCCTGAAGCCCGCCATGTTTGGGCTGGCCGATGCGGCGGAGGCGGTGAAAGTCTCCTTTTTCTCCGTGGCCCTGTGGTGGGCACTGTTTACTGTGCCATTGGCGTTGTGGGTGCACGAACCGGAGAGCCGGGGTATCGGTACGCTGGGCGCGGTACGCGCTGGTCTGTTGCAGCTGCGGGATACCTTCCATGAGATTCGCCAGTTGCGGGTTGTATTCCTGTTTCTGCTCGGTTACTGGTGCTATATCGACGGCGTCGACACCATCGTGCGCATGGCGGTGGATTACGGCCTCTCCATCGGTTTCTCTTCCGACAGCCTGATTGTCGCCCTGCTGATTACCCAGTTTGTCGGTTTCCCCGCGGCCATCGGCTTCGGCCATCTGGGTAATCGCTTCGGGCCGAAGAGCGGCATCTACCTCGCCATCGCTGTCTATTCGATTATCGTGCTGTGGGCTTCGCGTATGGAGTCGGAGATCGAGTTCTACGGTCTGGCCATCGGTATCGGTCTGGTGCAGGGCGGTATCCAGTCCCTCAGCCGCTCCCTCTATGCGCGGATTATCCCTGCCGATAAGACGGCGGAGTTCTTTGGTTTCTATAACATGTTGGGCAAGTTCGCCGTGGTGCTGGGGCCGTTGATGGTCGGCTGGGCCGGGGTGGTTAGCGGTAGTCCGCGTATCGGCATTCTTACCTTGCTGCTGCTGTTTGCCCTGGGCGCCTTTTTCCTCAGTCGTGTCGACCTGGCCGAAGGGGAGCGTCGCGCCGTTGAGCTGGAATAAGGACAGCTGTGAAGCGGTTCCTGATTCAGGGTTTGCCGTTGGCTACGATTAAATCCATGCCTGCTGTTTCAATGATATCCATAATTCGCCAGATTGGGATTGGGCCGTTACTCGCCATCGCACTATGGCTGCCGCAAAGCGTGTTTGCGCAACCCGGCCACACGCTTAAGCCCAACGACTTTGCCTTCGGCATTCCGCTGGAGGTGGATGGCGACGGTGCGCTCTACAGTTTCGATCTGCCCACCGAGGTCTGCCGTTACAGTACCCGCCCGGATTTAGCCGATATGCGTATCTTTAACAGCTATGGAGAGGCGGTGCCCTACCTGCTCCAGCCCGTTGCGCGAAGCACCGAGGTGGAGCCGGTCTCGCTGCCCTTCTTTCCCGTCCAGGTTGGGGCCGATGGTATGGTGCCAGGTCAGATCAACATCGCCATGGGGGAGAACGGGGCATTGCTGGATCTGTGGCAGCGCGCTGACGTTGAGGAGGGCGCGCTGCCGGGCGTCTATCTGATTGATGCCAGTGCACAGTCACAGCCATTGTTGAGACTGATGCTCGAGTGGAGCGGTCCGGAAGAGGATTTTGTGCTGCCGATCCAGCTGGAGTCGAGTAACGATCTGGCAAACTGGTCAGCGGTGGAGAGCAAAGCCTCATTGGTAGCGATGAACTGGCAGGGGCGTCAGCTGCATCAGGGTGTCATTCCCCTGCCGCTCCCGAATGTGGCGCGTTATTACCGCTTGCGGTGGCCATTGGGGGAAGAGGGGATGGTGCTGGAGTCGGTAACGGCACTGCCTGCACAGGCCGGTGATGAAAAGCCCCGCCGCTGGCAGCGCTATGAGCCAAACGGCAACGATGGGGATGTGGGCCTGTATCAGTATCATGTCAAAGGTTACTATCCTTTTGACCGGGCGAGGGTCATTCTGCCACAGGGCTCCCTGCTGACGGCGACTCTTTCCAGCGGAGAAACAGCGCGAGGAGCGTGGCAGGAACAGTTTCACGGTCTGCTTTACCACCTGTTCCAGAATGGGCAGGTGCTGGAAAATAGTCTGTTGCGACTGACACTTACCGATGCAAACGAATGGAAGCTGGCGTTAGCGGGCAAATCGCTTACCGAGGAACCGATACTTGAACTGGGCTGGTTGCCCCCGCGGGTCTATTTCGAGGCGCGAGGTGAGGCACCGTTTGTGCTGGCCTTTGCCGCGGCAAAGGTGGGTCGACCGAGCATTGATAGCAGTATCCTGTTGACCGATTTGCAGCAGAGCCGCGAGGGCGAAGGTTTCGTCAAATCGGCACTGCCTGGACCAGTGTATGAACTGGGAGGTATGGCGCGACTGGGGGATGTGCCGCCAGCGACACCCTGGCAGCAGTGGTTGCTCTGGTCGACCCTATCAATCGGTGTATTGATTGTCGTGCTGATGGCACGTAGCCTTTACCGTCAGAGCAATAATGATAACCGGACCGAGTGACCTGCATGGCCGAGACAATAACCATTAATAAGAGTGCCTTTGATGAGCGTGTGCATGGCAGCAGGCTCAGCCACTTTATCCGTGAATTCTTCACCAACAGTGCCTATTTTCCGCTGGCCAATATCTTTCTCGAACTACTCAATGATCCGCAGGGCTATTCCGCCAAGCCGGATCCCTATGTACTGATTTTGGCGGCCCTGTTACAGGCCAAATTTATCAGTGAGCGTACCTATGTCGGGCGTGCGGTACCGATGCTGGGTAACCTGATCGGTCCACTGGTCTATACCGTTTATGAGCTATTGATGGGGAGTGGCAGTTTTACTGACAGTTACAACCACGTGGCTTATTGGGTGTTTGCTTTTGCCATCGGTTTTAGCCGTCAGATGCAGGTCCATCTGTCGCCTAATATTGGTTCGCTGTTTATTCTGCTGGAGAGTACTCTGCGTACCAGCATCCTGCTGGCAATGTATATTATCCTCCATTTCGAGCTGGGTGACCTGACCTCACTACGCCAGTTCGCCGAGGATCCAACCCACCTGTTCATTGCGGTAGTCGTACCCTTTTCTGGGCTGATGCTTGGCGTTGCGTTGATGGATGCGGAACGCAACGAGAGGGTCTTGCGCAACATTGCCGGCAGATTCAAGGTATACTCGCAATGGGTGCTGGGCAGGCAGCTGCTGGCCGAGGCAGAGAAGGCCCCAATGCTGCTGTCACAGGAGCGGAGCGAGCGTACCATCGTGGTGATGGAGATTCGTGGTTTCAATCCGTGGAGTGAGAAGCAGACAACCGAAACCATCGTTACCGCGGTAAACACATTTTATGAAGCGGCAGAACCTACCTGGCAACGCTTCTATGCCCTGCGAGCCAAACTGGATGCCGACGAGATCCTGCTGGTCTTTGGCGATGCCACCACCGCGGTGGCGGCGGCACTGGAGATGCATGAAAAGGTAGGCGAGGCGCTGGGTGAGTTTGGTCTCTCTGTAGGTATCGGGGTGCATACAGGACTGGTTATCGAGGGCATTCTCGGCACCGCTGATTTCAAGGGTTACGATCTGCTGGGTGAAAATGTGAATATTGCCCGTGGTCTGAGTGACAATGCGGGGATCGGTGAGATCCTCCTCTCCAGTGATACGGTGCAGAAGCTTGAGCGACCGCTACCGTTGAGTCGACCGACAAGTTTTTCATTGCCGCAGAGCCATGTGCCGCTCACCGCCTACTCCGTTGTTCTGGTTAACTCAGACGCATGAAGGCGTGACCAGCACAACACTAAATCGATGACTACAAACGATTCCAATGAACGCTTTGGCGGCATTCGTCGCCTCTATGGTGTTAACGAAGCAGAACTCATTCGCGCCAGCCATTTCTGCGTAGTTGGTGTCGGCGGTGTCGGTTCCTGGGCAGTTGAGGCGTTGGCGCGTAGCGGGGTCGGTGCCATCACTCTGATCGACCATGACGATATTGCCGCGAGCAATAGCAATCGTCAGTTACATACCCTCAATTCTACTATCGACCGTTCCAAGGTCGAGGTGATGGCCGAACGGGTACGTGATATCAATCCCGCCTGTCAGGTGACCGCTATCGACGACCTGCTGGTCGAAACTAATATCGAAAAATATATCAGCAAAGATTTCGATTACGTCATCGACGCCATCGACTCCATTCGCCACAAGGCGGCACTGATCGTTTACTGCAAACGTAACAAAATTCCGATCATCACTACCGGTGGTGCGGGCGGGATCACCGATCCGACCCGTATTCAGATCACCGACCTGAGCCGTACCTTCAACGATCCGTTAGCCGCCAAAGTACGATCACGCCTGCGTGCTTCCTATGGTTACTCACGCAATCCGAAGAGTCGCTTCGGTGTCGATTGTGTTTTTTCCGATGAGCAACACCGCTACCCCAAAGAGGACGGTACGGTCTGTCAACAGAAGCCCGGTGTGAAGGGTGTGACCCTCGACTGCAATTTCGGTTACGGCTCGGCTACTTTTGTCACCGCCAGCTTCGCCTTTGCCGCAGTGGCGCGGACTATCGACAAGCTGCTGGCTAGGCATAAACGGGCAGATGAAAGTGAGCGATAGTTCGGTCGACGTGGTGAAAAAAATCCCGCTGGGGATTAGCGCCTGCCTGTTGGGCGAAGAGGTGCGTTTCGATGCGGGACATAAACGCGATAGTTACATCGTTGGCACCTTGGGAAATTACTTTTCCTTTCATGCCGTCTGCCCTGAGGTCGCCATCGGTCTGCCGATCCCGCGTCCGCCGATTCGTCTGGTACAACTGGACGATGGTGTGCATGTGCTGGGGGTTAAAGACCCGGAACTGGATGTGACCGAACGGCTACACGACTATGGCCGTGAGATGGCGCATACGATGAATGACATCAGCGGTTTCATCTTCAAGCGTTCCTCACCCAGTTGCGGTATGGAGCGTGTAAAAGTTTATTCCCCCACAGGAACACTCGCGAATAAGGCGAGTGGCGCCTTTGCCGAAGAGATGGCAAAGGGACAACCGCTGTTGCCGATGGAGGAGGAGGGACGTCTGGGTGATCCGGGATTGCGTGAAAACTTTATTATGCGGGTGTTCGTGTTTCACCGTTGGCGCAAACTGTTGGCAAGTGGTGTGACGGCAAAACAGCTGCTCGATTTTCACAGCGATCACAAATACCTGATCATGGCGCATAAGCAGAGCGCCTATCGGGAACTGGGCAGAATGTTGGCTGATGCAGGGAAGCAGGAATTAGCATCGTTGACCGACGAGTACGGACGTGTGTTGATGGATGCACTGGCCAAACCGGCTCCACGGGGACAACATGTCAATGTATTGCAGCATCTGCTGGGATATTTGAGCAAGCAGCTAGACCGCGAAGACAAGGCGGAAATGCTGGAGGTGATCGAGGCCTATCGTGACGGTATTCTGCCGCTGATCGTTCCGATTACCCTGCTGAAACACCACTTTCGTCGTCATCCTCACGAATACATCGAGCGTCAGGTCTATCTCTCTCCGCATCCGCAGGAGTTGATGTTGCGGAATATGATTTGATGCCGATGCGACTTGATAAATACCTCTGTCACGCCACCAGCCTGAGTCGTTCGCAGGCACAGATCGCGATCCGCCGAGGCCAGGTGACCGTTGACGGCAAAATAAACAAATGCCCGGATTTCAAACTGACTGCAGACAGCGTCGTCGAGTGGCATGAGCAGCAGGTCAGTCCCAGTGGTAAACGTTATTACATGCTGCACAAGCCACAAGGTGTAGTCTGCGCAACAGTGGATGACCAGCACAAGACGGTACTCGATCTGTTTGATACGCCATTGCGCAAGGGGTTGCATGTAGCAGGGCGTCTGGATATCGATGCCACCGGACTGGTGTTACTTACCGATGACGGTGATTGGTCGCACCGCATTACCTCGCCGAAGCGTGACTGCGGCAAGACCTATTATGTCACCCTGGCTGAACCACTGGATGCCGAACTGGTGGAACGCTTTGCCGAAGGCATAACGTTACGTAACGAAAAAAAGAAGACCCGTCCGGCAGAGCTGGAGATCATCGCTGCTAACGAGGCGCGCCTGACCATCAGCGAGGGCAAGTACCATCAGGTAAAACGGATGTTTGCTGCGTTGGGCAATCGGGTGATAGCGCTGCACCGAGAAAGCATCGGTCATCTGCGACTGGATCCCACCCTGCAGCCCGGCGAATGGCGCCCGTTAAGCGAACAAGAGATCGAGGCGATGCGATGATGAATGAGCCGCAATGGCTGGAACACTTTCCCGTTCTGAAACAGATCGACGATCCTGCCTGGAAAGAGGCAGTAACCGAAGCGCAGACATTGACCTTGCCCGCAGGGGCAGCGGTATTCCGTGAAGGGGACCAGTGCAGCAACTTCCTGCTGGTGATCGATGGCGCAGTACGCGTACAGAAACTGTCGGAAAGCGGACGCGAGATCGTCCTCTACCGTGTCGAGGAGGGACAGTCCTGTATTCTAACCACGGCCTGTATGCTTGGCGGTAAACAGTACAGTGCTGAGGGCTATACCGAGACTGAGGTCCACGCGGTTGCCCTGCCGCATCACGCCTTTCAGCTGGCCCTGCATGGTTCCCGTGGATTCCGCGAATTTGTCTTCGATGTCTATGCTGAGCGGGTGACCGAGTTGTTGATGCTGATTGATGCCATCTCCTTTGGTCGGGTTGACCAGCGTCTGGCTGCCTACCTGCTGGAGCATGCTGACGATAACGCTGCTTTGGCAGTGACCCACCAGGAACTGGCACGGGAACTGGGGACTGCTCGCGAGGTGGTGAGCCGTCTGTTGAAGGAGTTTGAACGCCGAGGTCTGGTGCAGCTGGGGCGCGGTCGGATAGGATTACAGGACCGGACTGGGTTGCAGCGGACCGCAATGTGAGTTAGTCACTGAACGGCCGACACTTGCGGTGTAGATTAGCCCACGGTATTCAGACCAAACGTCAATAAAGGAGCAGTAAATGAAACTGAACGTTGGTGGTATTGATCGTATTCTTCGTATCGTTGTGGGTGCCGCGCTGGTTGGTGCAACCGTCATGGGCATGCTTCCCGTATGGGGCTGGATCGGTGTGATTCCGCTGGCGACTGGTCTGGTGGGCTTCTGTCCGCTCTACCCGCTGGTAGGTGTTAACACTCGCGGCTAACGCGAGACAAAAAAAAGCGGGCATTGCCCGCTTTTTTGTTCATGGAACCCTGGTTGGTTCCTACTCTTCCCACATCTTCATATGCTGTTCCTGATGCATATTAAATTCCTCTTCGCTCAACTGCTTGTCGCCATTACTGTCGATACTGGAGAAGGATGGTGCATTGGACATGTTGCGCATCTTCTTACCTTCTAACACACGTTGACGAATGCGGTTGTTACGCGCGGTATAGAATTCTTTTTCGGTCACGTTGCCGTCACCATCCAGATCGTAGTCGGCAAAGGCGGGCATATTTGCTGCGCGCATCCTCTGTTGGGTTTGTTGTTGCATCTGTTGCTGCATCTCACCCTGATTCTGGTTTTGCATCTGCTCCTGCATCTGTTGTTGGGTTTGCTGCTGCATGCCCATACCCATGCCAGCGCCGGGTACTGCGGGAGCGCCACTCATATCGCGAGTTTGGGTGCGAGTTTGGGTACGGGTCTCGATACGGTTTTGCTGGGTGGCTGCAAACTCTTCCCGGCTGATCATGCCGTCACCGTTTTTGTCGAAGTCGGAAAACGACATGGGGCCTGGGCCACGCCCGCCGCCCATGTTGCCAGCGGCCTGCGCTGTTCCTGCCGCCAGAGTGAGGGCCAGCAGTGCTGAAGAGCATATGGTTTTTGTAGTGGTCATACTGAATCACCTCCATTGAATAGTGGTATGTCCCAAAAAGTTCGCTATTACAGGGCTAGGAACGGGCAGCGCGGGTGCCACCTGTACGTCAGGGACAACCCCCAGTTTGGCTCAAGAATTTGTAACGGGCCAAAAGGTTTTCTGCAGGAATTAGTACTGGGTCACCTTTTTATCTTCGGTGTGAGGCAGAGAGGATGGGGTCAATCCGCTTGTTGTACCAATTCGAGCAACTTGCAGAGGGTGTTCCAGTTGCGTGCGGTGGCGGTAACGCCAAGGGCTTTTTCCACGCCTGCTGCCAGCCTCGAGCGGCCGATACCCTGTGGCGCGTAGAGATAAAAAACCCGATCGTTCAGGGTGAATTGTTCGCTTTCGTTCTGCAGTGCTGCAAGTTTTTTAAGGTCCGTTTTGGTGGGTTTCTCCTCAAGGAAAAACAGGTGTAGATCCTTACCGTTGGTGCAGGTCTTGCTGTAAGGGTTTGCCGCCGCCGCTTTTTCCAGTTCATTCCGGGATAACAGCAATACCTCGGGACGAAAGCCGTGTTGTTGTTGAATCGCGTTAGCAATCTCTTTGGCCAGGTGCGTCGCTTGGGCAACGTTGCTACGAAAAATGGCGTTGCCGCTCTGGATATAGGTTTTTATCCCGTGGCAGTGGAGTTGTTGCAGGATATCGACAAGCGCCGACATCGGCAGTTTGTTCCTGCCTCCCACGTTGATGCCCCTGAGCAGTGCGATGTAGGTTTGAGTGGGTTGCATCGTTACAGCAGATTACTCGCCAGTTGGGGTTGCGAGGGCGAAACCCGCGCCCTTAAGTTCCAGCTCCAGCAGACGCCGCCAAACCTGATTGTCACTGATGCTGAGGCAGCTTATGCCATCGTAATCTCGAGGCGGTTTGTCCTGTCCGTTGTAAAGGGCGCAGACGCGGGATTTGCCCAGGCGACCGATGTAGTAACCCAGTTCAAAAAGCACATTGCGTTTGCTGTGGCCCTTGCCGTTCCGCATCGGTTTACCCGGCTGGGCAAAATCGTCAGGGGTGAGTAGCACCACGGCAAAATCAACCTCAGGCAGGCTTTCGATCTTTTCCATAATGTTGCGATTACTGGTCTGTTGTTTGTGTAGCACGACAGGTTCGAGTCCCAGTTTTTCCAGATACTCATTAACGGTTTTCATCAGTGCATCGTTTTGTCCGTGGATGACACAAACGCGATTCGTCACAACCCGTTGCGGAAGTTCAGGGATCTCCTTTGCCGGATTTTTAACAGCCGTTGTCGAAACACTCTTCTTCGCCGTTTTGTCTGGCTGTGGTGCAGTTGGTTTTACTTTCGGCGCTTTACGGCGATCCTCAAGACGGGAGATCAGTCCTTCCAACATACTGACGGTATGCGGAATGCCGGCGATGAATTTCTGCTGCCGTTGGCTACGTGACTCCAGGTAGATCTGACCGCCGTGCCAGATTTTATGCTGGCTGTGGTCGTAGTATTCGGTGGAGTCTGAGCCGAAGATATCCCGTATCGAGTCACGAATGGTTTTCTGCGTGCTATCGACTTTGGGATCGTCGAAGGCGATCTCCTGATTTTGTAGTTTGCGCGTTTGCTCGATCGTGGCGCGCAGTTTTTTGATCGCCTTGTCGATATCGACAGAGGCGCGGTGGGCCGTATCCTTCGGTACAGGCTCGGTCGTCTGACGTGAAGCCATAGGGCATCCTCGCGGCAAGGGTGGCGCATGAGTATTGGTATGGGTATTACAGGCGGCAGGAAAAAGGGGGATACCCCGGGTGTCATCACGATGACTGTGAAAAATCCGCCCGGGCGGTCCGGTTATTCTCCAGACTCGCCACGATTAGTGCCCGCCTAATCTACCGGTCTTTTCCGGCGGCGGGCAATAATGCAAACGGATTAAATCAGTAGTATGTGAAACAGGTATTACAAACGCTCGATCCGCGCCCGTTGTTCACGGAATGATTCCAGGGAGGAGTTGGCCTCAGCCAGCTTGTCCCGTTCTTTCTGCACTACTGCTTCGGGGGCCTTGCCGACAAATTTATCATTGCTCAGCTTGCCGTTGAGGCGTTGGACTTCTTTTTCGAGCCGCTCGATCTCCTTACCCAGGCGTGCCAGTTCCGCTTCTTTATCAATCAAGCCTGCCATCGGTACCAGCAGTTTCATCTCGCCGACCAGTGCGGTGGCGGACTCGGGAGCCTCTTCGCCTGCAGCCAGCAGGGTTACCGATTCCAGTTTTGCCAGGGAGCGGAAGAAGGCAGTGTTGGCTTCAAGGCGTGCCGCATCCTGACTGGAGGCGTTGGCCAACAGCACGGGCAACGGTTTGCCCGGAGCGATGTTCATCCCGGAGCGGATCTTGCGCACACCGACGATAAAATCCATCACCCACTGCATTTCGCTCTCAGCCGCAGCGTCGATCTTGCCTTCGTCTGCCTGCGGATAGGCTTGCAGCATGATGGTATTACCGCTACGTCCCGCCAGGGTGGCAATGCGCTGCCAGATCTCCTCGGTGATGTAAGGAATGATCGGATGGGCCAGACGCAGCAGGGTTTCCAGCACGCGTACCAGGGTACGGCGGGTACCGCGCTTCTGTGCTTCGCTACTTTCGTCCGAATAGAGGACCGGCTTGGAGAGTTCCAGATACCAGGCGCAGTACTCATCCCAGGTGAATTCGTAGATGGCGCTGGCCGCCAGATCGAAACGATAGTTACCGATGGCGGTATTGACGATCTGCTCGGCGCGCTGCAGGCGCGAGGTGATCCAGCGGTCGGCGGTGGAGAGTTCGACCTCTTCGCCACCCTGACCACAATCCTGCCCTTCGGTCTGCATTAACACATAGTTGGCCGCGTTCCACAGCTTGTTGCAGAAGTTGCGGTAGCCTTCGATACGGCCAAGGTCGAAGTTGATATCGCGACCGGTGGAGGCGAGAGAGGCAAAAGTAAATCGCAGGGCGTCGGTGCCGAAGGCAGGGATGCCGTCGGGGAAATCGCCGCGGGTCTGTTTCTCTATCTTCTTCGCCATCTCCGGCTGCATCAGGCCGGTGGTGCGTTTCTGTACCAGTGCTTCCAGTTCGATGCCATCGATCAGATCAATCGGATCGAGCACGTTACCCTTGGACTTGGACATCTTCTGTCCGTGGGCATCGCGTACCAGACCATGAATGTAGATCTCGCGGAACGGTACATCACCGATGAACTTCTTGCCCATCATGATCATCCGCGCCACCCAGAAGAAGATGATGTCGAAGCCGGTCACCAGCACGCTGGTGGGGTAGAAGGTTTTCAAGGCATCAGTCTGTTCCGGCCAGCCCAGGGTGGAGAAGGGCCAGAGGGCGGAGGAGAACCATGTATCGAGAACGTCGTCGTCCTGGTTTAGTGGCAGCGCCGCATCGAGCTGGTACTTGTTACGTACCTCTTCTTCATTGCGGCCGACGTAGACATTGCCGCGGTTATCGTACCAGGCAGGAATACGGTGGCCCCACCAGATCTGGCGACTGATGCACCAGTCCTGAATATTCTCCAGCCACTGGAAGTAGGTGTTCTCCCAGTTCTTCGGGGTAAAGGTGATTGCCCCGCTGCGTACCGCATCCAACGCCGGTTCGGTGATCTCTTTCCTACCGCCGGGACGACCGTCTTCCTGTACCTCGCGGGTCAGGTCGACAAACCATTGATCGGTAAGGAACGGTTCGATGACCGTGCCACTGCGATCGCCGCGCGGCACCATCAGTTTGTGATCCTCGATCTTTTCCAGCAGATCGAGATCTTTCAGGTCGTGGACGATCTCGTCGCGTGCCTCGTAGCGATCCTTGCCGCGGTATTTTTCCGGTGCGTTTTCGTTGATCTTGGCGTCGATGGTGAGGACGTTGATCATCACCAGATCGTGACGCTGGCCCATGGCGTAGTCGTTGAAATCGTGCGCCGGAGTGATCTTGACGCAGCCGGTACCGAATTCTGGATCGACATAGTCGTCGGCGATGATCGGGATCTCGCGACCCACCAGCGGCAGGGTTATGGTCTTGCCGATCAGCTTTTTATAGCGTTCGTCTTCCGGGTGTACCGCTACGGCAGTATCGCCGAGCATGGTCTCAGGACGGGTGGTGGCAACCACCAGATGGCCGCTGCCGTCGCTGAGCGGATAGCGGAAGTGCCACAGGTATCCCTGCTCTTCTTCACTGACCACTTCCAGGTCGGAAACTGCGGTGTGCAGAACCGGGTCCCAGTTGACCAGCCGTTTACCGCGGTAGATCAATCCTTCTTCATAGAGGCGAACGAACACCTCTTTCACCGCGTCGGAAAGACCGTCGTCCATGGTGAAGCGTTCGCGACTCCAGTCGGGGCTGGCGCCCATGCGGCGCAGCTGGCGGGTGATGTGACCGCCCGATTCCGCTTTCCAGGCCCAGACCCGTTCGATGAATTCATCCCGTCCCAGATCGTGACGGGTTTTACCTTCCGCGTTGAGCTGCCGCTCCACCACCATCTGGGTGGCGATACCCGCATGGTCGGTGCCCGGTTGCCACAGGGTGTTATCCCCTTTCATGCGGTGGTAACGGGTCAGCGCATCCATGATGGTGTCCTGGAAGGCGTGTCCCATGTGCAGTGTGCCTGTGACGTTGGGCGGCGGGATCATGATGCAGTAGGCATCATCATTGTCGCCGGCTTCGCTTTTCGGGGCGAAGTAGCCGTTATCTTCCCAGTACTGGTACCAGCGTTGTTCGATGTCGTGGGGGTTGTAGCTTTTATCCATGATTACAGGCAGTCACACGGTAGGTTTAAATGAAGCAGGCGAGTATACCGTACTTCAGGGTTACTTGAGATTTGGATAACGCTCCAGAATCAGGCGCATCACTTCTTTTTGAACGAGCGGGCGCAGTTTGCGCATCTGATGGCCGACCAGCATGTCGACCAGCTTGTTCAGCTCCTGCTGGGTCGGCAGATTGCCGCCTGAGGGAGCCGGAGCCGATTTTTTCTCTGTGCTGGCGACCTCTTCGAGTACCGGAATATCCTCGTCGGCGATCTCCACTACCTCGTCGAGTACCGGGATATCGTCGTCGTCGCTGTCGAAGCGATCCTTTTCCAGCAGTTCCTTGAGTCGATCGAGTTCGCTGAGGATCTCGCTCTTGGTTTTCGGTTTGTCGTTACTCATCCATTACGACTCATCAAATATTGTGAGACTCGAGAGGATACCCCCTCTCGCGGTAGAAACGAAACCGCTCGCGTCCCTGCTGGCGCTGGTTTTCGTCACCGTCGATGATCTCGGCCACCCGCTTGAAGCGGCTGAAAAAGAGCGGCACCTCACTACTCAGATTGATCAACACCTCGTCGTGGTGGCGCGGTTCCTCGCCGTGGCCGATGTGGATATCCGCTTCGTCGGCAGCCGGATCGTTATCCATGCCGTGGGGCACGAAGCTGCCCTGGCTAAAGGTCCAGAGCATCTCATCGATGCGGGTACTCAATGCTGGATCGCCGGTATGGATGTAGACCTTGTTGCCCTGCTGCCACGCCTTCTCTGCCAGACGGCAGACAAAACGCTGCCGTGCGTCGGCAGCGTTGTCGTTGAGGATGTAGAAGTCGACCCGGGTCAACTTAGTTGCCCTTGGCGCTGTCAATGAGGAACTGGGTCAACAGCGGCACCGGTCGGCCGGTGGCACCCTTGTCGCTATTGCTGCGCCAGGCGGTACCGGCGATATCCAGGTGGGCCCATTTGAACTCTTTGGTGTAACGACCGAGGAAGCAGGCGGCGGTGATGGTGCCTGCGCTGCGCCCACCGATGTTGGCCATGTCGGCGAAAGGGCTCTTGAGCTGTTCGTCGTACTCTTCCCACATCGGCAACTGCCAGGCGCGGTCGCCGCTCTTCTGTCCGGCATCCAGTAGTTTGCCCACCAGATCCTCATCGTTGCCTAGCAGGCCGGAGGCGTGGTGGCCCAGGGCGACGATGCAGGCGCCGGTGAGGGTGGCGATGTCGATCACCTGGGCGGGTTCGAATTTCTGCACGTAGGTGAGGGCGTCGCAAAGGATCAGGCGACCTTCGGCATCGGTGTTGAGGATCTCGATGGTCTGGCCCGACATGGAGGTGACTACGTCGCCCGGTTTGTTGGCATCGCCGTCGGGCAGGTTCTCCGAACTGGGGACCACGCCGATGACATTGAGCGGCAGTTCCATTTCAGCGATCGCCCTGAGGGTGCCAAAGACGCTGGCGCCGCCGCACATGTCGTACTTCATTTCGTCCATCGCCGCCGCTGGCTTCAGTGAGATACCGCCGGCGTCAAAGGTCAGCCCCTTGCCTACCAGTACTATGGGCTTCTGCTTGTTACGTGCGGCAGAACCCTTGTACTCCATCACGATCAGTTTTGCGGGCTGGCGTGAACCGCGGGAAACCGAGAGCAGCGAGTGCATGCCCAGTTTTTCCATCTGTGCCTCGTCGAGCACGGTGGTCTTGATGCTTTTGTACTGGCGACCGAGGCTGCGTGCCTCATCCGCCAGATAGGTTGGGGTGCAGATATTACCCGGCAGATTGGAGAGGTCCTTGGTCAGTTCAATACCATTATTGATCGCTTGGCCCTGAATGCTGCCGAGGCGAATCAGTGCGCTTTCGCCGCGATTGGTGCAGGGGAAATTCACCTTGGCCAGGGACGGCTTTTTATCATCCTTGGCCTTGCTCTTGAGTTGTTCGAAGCGGTAACTGGCGTGGCCGACTGCTTCGATGAACTGACGCACTTTCCAGTCCAGTTCCCGCTCGGGGACCGGCAGCTCGGCAAGGCAGCAGAGGGCGTCTTTGGCCTTGGTGCCAGTGAGCACCTTGGCTGCGGCCTGAACGATCTTGCGATAGGCACGGTCGTTAAGTTCTTTTTCTTTGCCGCATCCAACCAGCAGCAGGCGCTCGCATTTCAGGCCGACAGGGGCAGGAATCATCAATGTGCTACCTGTCGCGCCGCTCATGTCACCGCCTTTCAGGACACTCTTTATAAAATGTTCACTGGCGTCATCTAGCTGTTTCGCCGCGGGGGTAAGTTTCTTGCCGTCGTAAATGCCGACGATGAGACAGGCGCTGGGGCTGGATTGAATCGGGGAAGTACTGGTGCTGAATTCCATTGTGACTCCTGCAGAGGTATCGCGTAAACTTTCAACGCAAACGATTATATCAGCCATGATGGCACGCTGCTTGATGAGTTCAAACGCCTCCAATCGGGTTAGTCCCGTATGATCCTGCGCCGTTACCTGCTGCGCGAAGTCGGCCTCAATTTTCTCGGGGTTGCCCTGCTGTTCACCCTGATGTTTCTCAGCAGTACCTTCATTCGCCTGCTCACTGAGACCCTCGAAGGCGACTATCCGGCGAAGATCCTGTTCACCCTGTTTGCCCTCAAAGGAGTCGGCAATCTGGTGTTTATCCTGCCGCTGGCCTTCTTTATCGGGGTGATGCTCGCCTTCGGCCGCCTCTACAAGGACAGCGAGATGGTGGTGTTCACCGCCTGTGGGGTACGACCGCAGCAGGTGTTGCAGGCGGTGGCGATTCCCGCTGTGGGGGTGGCGCTGCTGGTCGCTTTCCTTGCCCTCTGGTTTGCCCCCTGGTCGGAGGAGCAGAGTTCGCAACTGCTGGATCAAGCCGGTGCACGTACCGAGGTGGAGGGGATTATTCCTGGCCAGTTCAATCAGTTCGATGACAATGGTCCGGTGATCTATGCCGAACGGGCAGAGCCCGGTAGCAAGACCCTCAGCGGAGTGTTTGTCCAGTTCAGTGAGCAGGGCAGGGATATGCAGCTTACCGCGGCGACCGCCTACGAGCAGCTGGACGAGAAGAGCGGCGCCCGCTACCTGATTCTGCGCGACGGTTACCGTTACGAAGGGACGCCGGGGCAGCCGGAATATCGCATCATCCAGTTCAAGGAGCACGGCATCCTGATGCAGGAGCGGGCGGTGGTCGCCTCGACCCGGCCACGCTATGCCATTGCTACCGGCGAGCTGATCCGTAACGGCACCCCGGCCGATATGGCCGAATTGCAGTGGCGGCTGGCAATGCCGATCAGCGCCCTGTTGCTTGGTCTGCTGGCGGTGCCATTGAGCAAGACTTCACCGCGCAAGGGACGTTTCGGAGGACTGTTCCTCGGTATCATGATCTATGTGGTCTATAACAACCTGCTTACCGTAGCCCGCTCTTCCCTAGGTAAGGGTGAGATCCCGGCCAGCCTCGGTATGTGGTGGGTGCATGGGCTGTTGCTATTGATGCTGGCGCTGATCCTGTGGCGACAGAATCATCTGCCTGGGCCCAAAGCGGTGGCGGGAGGCACGGCATGAAACTGCTGGATCGCTACATCGGTCGTACCGTCATCGGCCATACCCTGGTGGCCTTCTTTATCCTGTTAATCATCTATTTCTTCTCCACCCTGGTGAATGAAATGGGTTACGTCGGTAAGGGCAGTTACAGTGTGGTCAACGCGGTGCTCTACAGCATCATGCTGTTGCCGCGTCAGGCCTACGAACTCTTTCCCATGGTGGCGCTGCTCGGTGCAATCCTCGGTCTTGGCGCTCTGGCCGGTAACAGTGAACTGACGGTGGTGCGTGCCTCCGGCGTTTCGATCAAACGTATTGCCCTTTCCGTGAGCAAGGCGGGGCTGCTGATGATTGTGGTGATCGTGGTTCTGGGTGAGGGCATCGCACCACAACTGGAGAAGGAGGCGAATCAGCAGCGACTGCGTGCATTGGCCAAGAGCGTCAGCATGAATACGGAGAACGGTCTGTGGGCCAAGGACGGGGAGAGCTTTATCACCATCCGCCGCCTGACCCCAGACGGCAGGGCCAATGGCATCAGCCTCTATCACATGCAGGGACAGCGCATCAGCGAAATCGATACCGCCGCCCGCGGTGAATATCGTGATGGTGTCTGGTTACTGCATAACGTGCGTAAGACCCTGTTCAATGAACAGGGGATTGCGCTAACTCGCGAAAAACGGATGGAGTGGCGTAGCAGCCTGACGCCCGATGTGATCAACCTGGCAGCAATTGCGCCGGAAAATCTGGCCGCCTGGGAACTGTATGACTATGTCGGCTATCTACAGGAGAACGGGCTGGCCTCGCAACGTTACGAAGTGGCGCTGTGGATCCGCCTGGCGATGCCGCTGGCAACCGGTGGCATGATCCTGCTGGCACTGCCTTTCGTTTTCGGTTCCACCCGTAGCGTTGGCGTCGGTCAGCGGATCATGATTGGTGTGTTGATCGGCATCCTCTTTTATCTGGCCAACGGAGTCTTTTCTCGCATGGGTTTGATCTACGATGTACCGCCGATACTCAGCGCAATGACGCCCACCATGCTGATCTATCTGGCCTGGTTCTGGTTAATGCGGCGGGTGGTGTGACGATGCGATTGTCTTACCTGTTATTGCCGCTGCTTTTTCTGCTGAGTATTTCGGCCCAGGCCGCCAAACCCTATAGCGCGACCTACGATGTGCACTACAACGGCTTCAAGGTTGGAGAGATGCGCCAAAGTTACCTGCCGCAGCAAAATGGGAATTGGTTGCTGGAGACCGAGATGAAAACCTCCGGTCTGGTCTCCTGGTTTGCCAGTGATACGGTGGTTGAGCGCAGCGTGGTCAACTTGATTAACGGTAAACCGTGTCCCGTTAGTTATACCTACCACTACACCGGTAACCACAAGGATGTCAGCGAGCGTCTCGATTTCGACTGGAAAAAGAAACGCATCACCTCATTGCGCGATGGCGAGACCACCACAATGCGTCTGCGTCCCGGTACCCAGGATAAACAGAGCTATCAGTTAGCGATGCGCAATGGGCTGTATGACGGTCAAACCGAGTTTGTTTTCCCGGTCGCCGAGCGGGGGAAAATTGAGCAGTATGAATTGCAGGTAGTGGGTGAGGAGCCGCAGGTGACGACTTTTGGTACGGTGGAGACCTTAGTGGTGAAGAAAGGCACCACCACCCTGTGGTTAGCCAAGGATTATGACTTTCTTGTGGTGAAGATCGAACAGCACGAAGATGACAATATCGCCACCAGTTACATCACTTCAAAGCAGCCTTTTTCTGTTGATACCAGCGCCACCCCTGCGGCAGCAGGAACCACAATGCCAGTAGCAGACTAAGCAGTCCCAGCCAGAAAACATTCCCGCCGATCTCCAGACTGTATTCGGTGGTTGTCTTGCCCGGCCACCAGCCGTGAAGTTCCATTCCCCGTTGTAACAGTGTCAGTGACAACAGCAGTGAAGTCGTACCGAGTAAAACTGAGGGGACGCTATAGCCTTTCTGGCGCAACCAGCCGTAGAGTCCAGCCAGGGCGAAAAACCAGACCCACCAGGAAACCACACGGGGTGTCGAGAGTTCGGCGCCGTAACGAACGGTTTCAAACAGCGGTGTGAAGATCGTGCGCACCCAGGCGACCGGGCCCATGTAACCGGCAACAACCGGGACGAAGGCATCCTGTTTGTGCTCGCGTAAGAGCTGTATGGTGCGTGCGGCAATTTGATTCTTACTCAGTTTCGCGGCGTCGGGAATATGCACCAGAGTCCAGGTGCGACTGAAACCGCTCCAGCCGTGCCAGTCGGTGGAAGCGAGCATTACCACACCGTCTTCCTTCTCTGCTCGCAGCAGTTCGTCACGCAGTTTTTGTGGGACATCGGGATGGCCTGTGTTGACGATCTCGAAGGCGTCGGCACCGTTAGCGATCAGTTTACTAACTCGTGCCGGTTCCAGCCCCCAGGAGAGTACGATGGTGGCGCCGTTGTGTTGCTGGTGAATATTTTCCATGAAACGGCGCGAATAGGCGGTGTCTTCGGGGCCGGCATATTTGGGAATATCGCCGTTCTTCAGACCGATACCGAGAATAAAATCCTCATGCTCGCTGTTGATCTCGACCCCAGGGATCACCACCGGTGCCCCTGCGGTTTTGTTTGCCAGATCACGGGCGGCAAATGAGCCGTCGGCAACATAGTGTTCAGTGACCGCAAACAGGTCATACCCGCGTGCCTCATGCCAGCCGAGGCTTTTCTTCGCTGTCACCAGTCCATCGTGGGAACCGAGGGTGTGACTCTGCAGATCGGCGACCAGCCACTCGGGGTTGTCCACCTCCAGCTTCCAGCCGGGAAAGTAGACCACCGCCGCGGTAATCACATAGGTGAGGTAGAGCAGGATGCTGACGGTCAGGGTCGCGCTGGTCCGTCCGGCAATACGCCAGGGAGAGGGGCGCGGGGACTCGCGTAACGAAAGCCAGATGGGCAGCGCGATGGCAGCTATTGCCACCCACAGGCCGGTGACGATCAACGCCAGACGAAAATCGGGGGCGTTCATCAGCATCTGCGCCGGGGCGTAGAACGGCTCCAGCAGCACGCCCCACCAGGGATAGCTGAGGCTGACCCCTTCGATCAGTTTGTAGTCACGGGCGTCAAACGGTCCCTGTGGATTCCATGGCAGCAGGGCCATGAGGGTCAGGAACAGGATGAAGAGCGCCAGTAGGCGGAAGGTGTGGGTAGTGAGTGCTTGCCTAATCAGGTTCATGCCTGCTTCCGACCCTTGGGCAGGACCACCAGTTCTGTCATGGAGTAGCGGTCGTGCCAGGTTAGTTGCTCTTTATCGAACAGAGACCAGAGAAATCCGAGGCCGAAGGGAATCCAGGAGATTAGGGCAACAATGAAACGCAGCGCCAGTTGCCACAGGGAAACCTGCCCCGGATTGCGGTTCTGCAGTCGGATACGCCAGGCACGCATCCCCAGGGTCTGGCCGCCGTGGCTCCAGAACCAGGCGAAGAAGGCGAAGGCGACCATCAGCAGATAAAGTCGATGGAGTTGAACGGCCAGGGTCATGTTTCCGCTCAGAAATACCCACAGGGCGTTGGCGATGAACAGCACCGCAAGCAGCAGCAGGGAATCATAGAGGATCGCCGCCAGACGGCGGGGCAGTGGGCAGTGGGGGAGATCGTTGGTGACTTCGCTCATGATTTCGTCAGTTTTATCGGTAGCGCGGTATTATAACCGAAGGTTACAGGTATCAGGTGACAGGTAACAGGTGTCGACTATGATTGCTTGCAACCGCTACCTTTAAGCAGTTTAAGTCCCCCCCAGCTTCCAGTATCATTCCACCTCTCCCGACCACTGACTGATATAGGCTCGACCCAATGCTGATCCTGCGCGGAAGCCCGGCCCTCTCCCCATTTCGTCTCGCCCGACTCCAGGCTGCACTTCAGGAACCGATCCCGGCACTTGAACACTTCTATGCCGAATACCTCCACTTCGCCGATGTGGAGTCTGCGCTGGAGGGTGACGAGCAGGAGACCCTTGGCAAGCTGTTGAGCTACGGTCCGAGCGCCACCGTGGAAGAACCGCAGGGGCGGATGCTGCTGGTGATCCCGCGTATCGGCACCATCTCACCATGGGCCTCCAAGGCCACAGACATTGCGCATAACTGTGGTCTGAGCAAAATCCGTCGTCTGGAGCGGGGGATTGCCTACTATCTCAGTGCCAATGCTGAAATCACCGACCATCAGTGGAAACAGGCTGCGGCGTTGCTACACGACCGCATGATCGAACAGGTGCTGGCCAGCGCCGAAGAGGCAGAAGGGCTGTTCCTGACCCAGGAGCCGACGCCCCTGCGCAGCGTCGATATCCTCGACGGCGGCAAGGCCGAACTGGAGCGGGCCAACAGCGACTGGGGTCTGGCGCTGGCTCCCGACGAGATCGACTATCTGGTAGAGAACTTCACCGCCCTGGGGCGTAACCCCTCCGACGTCGAACTGATGATGTTCGCCCAGGCCAACTCGGAGCACTGTCGCCACAAGATTTTCAACGCCGACTGGATCATCGACGGCCAGGAGCAGGAGAAGTCGCTGTTCGCCATGATCCGCAATACCCACCAGAAGAATCCGGGCAAGACCCTCTCCGCCTACAGCGACAACTCGGCGGTCATCGAAGGGCCGGTGGCGGGCCGTTTCTTCCCCGAGCCGGGTAGTAACAAGTACACCTATCATAAGGAGCCGATGGCGATCCTGATGAAGGTGGAGACCCACAACCACCCGACGGCGATCTCGCCTTTCCCCGGTGCAGCTACCGGTAGCGGCGGCGAGATCCGCGATGAAGGTGCGACTGGACGTGGTTCCAAACCGAAGGCGGGCCTGACCGGTTTTTCTGTCTCCAACTTGCGTATCCCCGGCTTCGAGCAGCCGTGGGAGAACGACTACGGCAAGCCAGGACGCATCGTCTCCGCGCTGGATATCATGATCGACGGCCCACTCGGCGGCGCGGCGTTTAATAATGAATTCGGTCGTCCGGCGATTAACGGCTACTTCCGTACCTATGAAGAGAAGGTTAGCGGCGCCAACGGTGAAGAGGTGCGCGGTTACCACAAGCCGATCATGCTCGCCGGTGGTCTCGGCAACATTCGCGTTGAACACGTGGAGAAAAATATCATTCCGCCCGGTACACAACTGGTGGTGCTCGGTGGCCCGGCGATGCTCATTGGTCTTGGCGGTGGCGCGGCTTCCTCCATGGCCAGCGGTGAGTCGGCGGAGAACCTCGACTTTGCCTCTGTACAACGCGGCAACCCGGAGATCGAGCGCCGTTGTCAGGAGGTGATCGATCGCTGCTGGCAGTTGGGCGATGCCAATCCCATCGTTTCCATTCACGATGTCGGCGCGGGTGGTCTCTCCAACGCGATGCCTGAACTGGTTAACGATGCCGGCCGTGGTGCGCGCTTTGAACTGCGCGCCATTCCCAACGACGAGCCGGGCATGTCGCCGATGGAGATCTGGTGCAACGAGGCGCAGGAGCGTTACGTGTTGGCCATTCAGCCGGAAGACATGGAACGTTTTACCGCCATCTGTGAGCGCGAGCGTGCCCCCTTCGCCGTGATCGGCGAAGCCATGGCAGAACAGCAACTGGTGTTGGGCGATGGGCATTTCGATAACACCCCCATCGACATGCCGATGGAAGTATTGCTGGGCAAGCCACCGAAGATGTTGCGCGATGTGCAGCACAAGCCGTTCCAGAAAAACGATTTCAATACTAAGAAGATCGACATTCGTGATGCAGCCTATCGTCTGCTGCGTCTGCCGACCATTGCCGACAAGACCTTCCTTATTACTATCGGCGACCGCACCGTTACCGGTTTGATTAACCGTGATCAGATGGTTGGTCCGTGGCAGGTGCCGGTGGCCGACTGTGGTGTGACAGCAAGTAGTTACGATAGCTACTGCGGTGAAGCAATGGCGATGGGCGAGCGCACACCGTTGGCGCTGCTCGATCATGCTGCCAGCGCACGCATGGCGGTGGGCGAAGCGCTGACCAATATCGCTGCCGCTGCCATCGACGACATTAAGGACATCGTGCTTTCCGCTAACTGGATGTCGCCCGCGGGTCACCCGGGTGAAGATGCCGGTCTTTACGATGCGGTAAAAGCGGTCGGGATGGAACTCTGTCCTGCACTGGGCATCGCCATTCCCGTCGGCAAGGATTCCATGTCGATGAAAACCGTATGGCAGGATGGTGGCCAGGAGAAATCGGTTACCGCGCCACTCTCATTGATCATCTCCGCCTTTGCCCCGGTGAGCGATGTGCGTCGCACCCTAACCCCGGAGCTGCAAACGGATAAGGGTGATACCGATCTGATCCTGATCGATCTCGGCAAGGGTCGTAACCGTCTCGGTGGGTCCTGTCTGGCACAAGTCTATAAAGAGTTAGGCCATCACGGTCCTGACCTGGACGACCCGCAGGCGTTCAAACAGTTCTTCAGTGCGATGCAGGAACTGAGCCGTGAACACAAACTGCTTGCCTACCATGATCGCTCCGACGGCGGTCTCTTCACCACCGTGGCCGAGATGGCCTTCGCTGCACACTGTGGCGTGAACCTGCAACTGGATGAGTTGGGTGATGATGCAGTCGCGGCGCTGTTCAGTGAAGAGCTGGGCGCAGTGATTCAGGTGCGCCACGAAGACACCGACGAGGTGCTTTCCGAGTTGCGCGAGATGGAGTTGGCTAATACCGCCTTCGTGATCGGCGAATTGAATGAAGATGATCGTATCGTCATTCGCCATGGTAGTGACCTGTTACTTGATGAGGCGCGTGTCGATCTACAGCGTGCCTGGTCAGAAACAACATTCCGCATACAGTCGCTGCGCGACAACGCCGACTGTGCCACTGAAGAGTACGACCGACTGCTCGATGCTAACGATCCAGGCATGTTTGCGGAACTGACTTATGACATTGATGAAGATGTCGCTGCACCATTCATCGCCAAAGGCGTACGCCCCACTGTCGCGGTACTGCGTGAGCAGGGGGTTAACGGTCAGATCGAAATGGCAGCCGCCTTTGATCGTGCCGGTTTCGATGCAGTCGATGTACACATGAGCGACATCATCGCCGGTCGCGTTGCACTGAATGATTTCAAGGGGCTGGTTGCCTGCGGTGGTTTCTCCTACGGCGACGTACTCGGTGCCGGTGAAGGTTGGGCCAAGTCGATCCTGTTTAACTCACAGGCTCGCGATCAGTTCGAAGCCTTCTTTAATCGCGAAGACAGTTTCGGCCTGGGTGTCTGTAACGGTTGCCAGATGATGTCTAACCTGCACGACCTGATCCCGGGTGCTTCTGCATGGCCGCATTTCGTGCGTAATCTCTCCGAGCAGTTCGAGGCACGCGTGGCGATGGTCGAGGTGATGAAATCGCCGTCGCTGTTCCTGCAGGGTATGGAAGGTTCGCGTATGCCGATCGCTGTGGCGCATGGCGAAGGCCGCGCCGAATTCCGTCCCGGGCATACACCGGAAGATGCGCTGCGTACACAGCAGGTCGCACTGCGCTATGTCGATAACTATGGCGACCCGACCGAAATCTATCCCGCCAATCCCAACGGTTCGCCACTGGGTATTACCGGCCTCTGCAGTGAAGACGGTCGCTTCACCATCATGATGCCTCACCCGGAACGGGTATTCCGTGCAGTACAGCATTCATGGCATCCCGATGAGTGGGGTGAAGATGGGCCGTGGATGCGGATGTTTAGGAACGCTCGCGTCTGGGCTGGATGACCATCAATGTACGACAGGTTGGATAGCTCGTATCCAGCCTGTCGTATCTCACAGCATCACATCTTTGATGTTGGCTCTAAAAAATTGGAACCCTTTTATCACAGAACTCGTTAATGCTTAGTTCGGAGTTCTGAAAACATTTCCAGTACGATATTTATTTCCTCTGGTTGCGAAAACCTTGCAACCAAACCACTTACGTTTTCGTTACCTGTTTCAGACGCACAACTTTCTGTTGTGATGATTCTCATCCCACGTATTGGGTGAGTTGAGCAAACGGTGACGAACGTGAGCAGTAAAATAACCAAAAAACACCTTGCTTACTGGGCACTTATCGCGGTGCTGGTCATTCTTCCCCTGAGTTTGATGGGGATAAAACTGTTTGTCCTGAACTATCCACTTAAGGGCCTGATCCCCACACAAAGCTATCAGGTCGAATTGGCGATGCAGGTCGACGGCCATGGCCAGTCGCTCAATATCGATACCTTCCTACCCCGTTCGGATACCCGGCAAAACATCCTCGAAGAGCAGAATGCCAACGGGGTTTTTGTCCTCAACCAGCGTACCGAAGGTGAGAATCGTATTGCCAGCTGGAGCGCCAATAATGTCGATGGACGCCAGGATATTCGTTACACGGTATTGGTACAGACCAAACCAGTGCGCTACATCCTGCCAGACAACATGCCCATTCCAGGCGAATATCCTGAGCAGTTACAGCAATATCTAAAGGCAGAGGAGGGGATTCAGGTCGATAGTCCCTTAATCAGGCAGCGGGTTGATGAGCTGATGCCAAACCCGAAGGCTCGTACTCTTGGTGAAAGCCTGACGATCATTCATCGCTATCTTCAGGATGCGTTCGCCAATCGAAATTTCTCCGGTTATACCGATGCGCTTACTGCCCTGAAGCTGGGGGAGGCCAGTTGCAACGGTAAAGGTCGTCTGTTTGTGGCAATGGCACGTTATCTCAACATACCGGCTCGTCTGGTCGGTGGCTATGTGATGGAAAGTGGCAGCAAGCGGACCAGTCACCAGTGGGTGGAAGCCTATGTTAGTGGACATTGGGTGCCCTTCGATACGATTAACGATCACTTTGCCGAGATCCCGGCTAACTTCCTAACTCTCTATTACGGCGATGAAGTGCTGTTCAAACACACCAGTAATATCAATTTCCAGTACCGTTTCAATACCGTGAAAAAACTGGTGCCACGTTATGACGTGCAACAGGAATTGGGCGATTCGATCTTTAATATGATCAATTTCTACGCACTGTTTGAGCGAGTGGGCATTTCCCAGGACTTGCTGAAGGTGTTGCTGATGATCCCGCTCGGCGCCTTCGTCACCGTAGTATTTCGTAACGTGGTTGGTATCGAGACCTTCGGCACCTTTCTTCCCGCCCTGATTGCCGCTGCGGCACGGGAAAGTGGTCTGCTATGGGGGCTTGTCGGATTCATGCTGATCATCGGTATTACTGCGCTGATTCGCAAAGGACTCGACTGGTTGCAGTTACTTCACTCACCGAAGATGGCCGTCATTCTGGCGGTGGTGGTGATGGTGATGATGACCATGACGGTGGGTGGTGTGCATTTCGGTCTGTTTGAACTGGCGCAGATGACACTTTTCCCAATTGCGATTCTGGCGATCACAGCGGAACGCTTCGCCATTATGGCTGAAGAACAGGGCATGGCCGCAACTATGAAGCTGATGTTTACCACGGTTATTGTGATTGCTGCAGCTTATGCGGTGATGTCTTCGATATTCATGCAGTCACTATTTCTAGCATTCCCGGAGCTGTTGTTGGTGGTCATGGCATTGAATGTCTGGTTGGGTCGCTGGGTGGGTATGCGATTGATGGAGTTTGTTCGTTTTCGCCATTTGCTGGTACATCGTGAGGGGACAGCTCATGCTTGACTGGCTCTCCAAATGGAGAACACTCCGTGATGCTTCACATAATGTGCTGTCAATGA
Organism: Thiohalomonadaceae bacterium; assembly: GCA_050302275.1. Taxonomy (GTDB): domain Bacteria; phylum Pseudomonadota; class Gammaproteobacteria; order Thiohalomonadales; family Thiohalomonadaceae; genus JAPHTQ01. The sequence continues at coordinate 64,083 of JBNLAT010000010.1, forward strand.
ATCAGCGCAATCTCGGCTATGTCTATCCACATAATGCACGCCGTGATTTCCCTGTTGCCAACGACAAATTGTTATCCAAGGACATACTCTCATTACATGGCGTTCCGGTAGCGAAAACGCACTTTAGTTATCGTCACTTCTATGAATTACATGATCTGGCTTCCGATCTGCGCAGCATTGATGACTTCGTCATAAAACCATCAAACGGTAGCGCTGGTAACGGCATACTGGTGATTGTGGGGCATCAAGGTGATGAGTGGATTGGAATCAATGGTAAGCGCTATACCATTGCCGATCTGCGTCGCCACATCGCCGATATTATTTTCGGTGTTTATTCCCACGACAAGCAGGATGCCGCGATTATCGAACAGCGGATTGTGCAACATCCAGTTATAGACGCCTTATTCGATAAGGGATTGGCTGACGTACGACTTATTATGTTCCAGCATGAGCTGGTCCTGACCATGAGCCGTGTGCCAACACTCATTTCAGCAGGTAAGGCCAATCTGCACCAGGGAGCAGTCGGTGTTGGCCTAGATCCACAGTCTGGTCGTAGCTATAGAGCGATGTTCAGGCAGGAACTCATTTCCCGCCATCCTGACACGGGTGCCGATTTGATCGGTGTGCAGATTCCTTTCTGGGAAGAGATCCTTGAACACTCGTATCGCCTTGCCGAAGCGGTGCCGCTTAAATATGTTGGGATTGATGTCGCTATTGCCGAACAGGGACCGGTGGTACTTGAGATCAATGCCCGCCCCGGCCTGGAGATCCAGAACGTTACCGCCTGTGGAATGCGTCCGATTCTGGAGGCTCTGCGATGACAAAATTGCTGCGGGAGAGTTTTGTTCCTGTGCTGATCGTGCTCGGTCTGCTGTTTGTACTGTTGCTCTACGTGCGCTATCAGGTGGTTTTGGAAGCCGACGCGACAACGGTTATCAATATTCGACCACAGGTGGAAAAACAGACAGGCAACGATCCGGAAGATCAGGAATTACTTACCTTTGGCGAAGTGGACCCGGAACTTGATGCCATCGCTATATTGATCGGCGAGCAAAAATTTCAACAGGCCAACCAGCAACTGCAGCAGTTAGTGTCACAAAGAGATGACTCTCGCAGTTGGGCAACACTGGGTATCCTGCAATATAAAGAAAAACGTTATAACGATGCACTTAGTAGTCTGGAAATGGCTGCCCAGCGAACACCGTTATTCCCCGGACTCTACTTCTATCGAGCACTGGTGTACTCCCATCTTGATGCGAATGACAAGGCTGAACAGGATTATCGACGTCTTATCGAGATCAATCCCAATCATTTTGAGGCGCACTATAATCTCGGCCTGTTAATGTTGGGTCAGAATGATTTGCATCAGGCAAGTGAAACCTTCCAGCATGCCGTGACGCTCGCTGGCGGAGCACGTAAGGCAAGGGCTTACTATCAGTTGGGGCGTGCACTTCTTGCACAGGGGGATGCAAAGAAGGATGAGGCAAAAAAACAATTCAACCTCGCCATTCGTCATTTGCCAGGCTTCGTCGAGCCCAGACTGGAACTGGCGAAGCTGGAATCCGATACAGCAGAAGGACGTAAGGCTGCAGAGGAGCAACTGCTAACCGTGGTGCAGCTGGCGCAGGGTAATCCACCCGCCTTATTTGCCCTGGCAATGCACTACAGCGATAGCGGTGATAACGAGGCGGCCATTCAGCGTTATCGCGAACTGCTGCAGTTTGATCCGGAATATTCCGCGGCACGCTACAATCTCGGCCTGTTGTTGATGGATAAAAAACGCTGGGAAGAGGCACGCTCACAGTTCAACTGGTTGATCGAGCGTGAGCCACAAAACGCCAAGGCATTTTTCAGTCGTGGTCGTGCCAATTATAGGATGAAGAACTACGAGCTTGCCATCGCCGACTATCGTCAGGCCATTGATATTCAGTTGGGCAACTATCCGGAGGCCTATCTCAATCTCGGGCTCGTTTACACAGCATTGAAGAACTATGCCGATGCGGAACAGAGCTATCGTGCGGCACTCTCCCAACGCCAGGATTATGCGACTGCCTGGTACAACCTTGGTCTGCTACATATGCGCCAGAAACAGACCGAGGAGGCCCTGAGTTCATTCAGGCAGGCGGTTAAACTGAATAAACGTTATGCCACCGCCTGGTACAACATGGGGGTGCTGTACGCGCGTGAAGAACGTAACGAAGAGGCGATTAAGGCGTATCAGGAAGCGCTGCGTCTGCGACCAAAATATATAAATGCCCATCTGAATATTGCCGTGCGCTGGAGTCGTGTTGGACAACCACAAAAAGCAATCGATCATTACCTTAAGGCGCTGAGCTACGACGCGACCTATTCAAATGCCTGGTACAACCTGGCGTTAGTCTATTCCGAAATAAAACAGTATGGCGATGCGGTGGATGCTCTGCAGCAGATGCTTGAGCTGGAGCCGAATAATGTTAAGGCACTGTATCGGATGGGGCAGACTCTGCGTGCTTTGGGTCGCGATCAGGAGGCCACTGAAGTTCTGCAACATGCCGTTGATATAGAGCCTGACAACACAGAACTGCGTCTGGCTCTGGCACAGAGCCTGCGTGGTGCAGGCGATTTGCAACAGGCACAAAGCGAACTGTTTAAGGGATTATCGCTTGAGCCCGGAAATGAGTTTTTACGCGCCGAACTGGCGTCACTGGAAAAACAATAATTAACACTAACAGGAGTCAGACCATGAAAATCACAAACGCGGCGGTTGTGTTGTCATTTATGGCTGCCAATGGAGCAATGGCGGCCACGCAACCTGATACGATGCCGTACGAGGCGAAATGGTCAATCGAAACAGGTATTGGCTACGACACTAACGCTTATCATGCACCGGATCATGACTACGCGGATTATTATGCAGACCCCACTGGTGCCACGATTGTTTCACCGAAGGAACAGGATGGAATGTTTATCCCATTCAAGTTTGATGTGGAATTGAGTACGCCACTGGCCAAACATATCGATCTTGTCGGCGATTACAGCTTTAAAGGGGATTTTTATCTCGATTCTGCATTACAGGATGCCAATGCCACCCGCCATAAGCTCAGTGTGGGTAGTGCATTTGAATTGGGAAAAAAGGGCAAGGATGGAAAGGCCTATGCTGGCGCTTTTGTACATAGCCAGGATAAGGTTTATGTCGATCGGGATAGCGGTGATCCAAAGCTTTCCGGCGCTAATATTGACGTTTCGAATCGCTATACTTACACCAGCTACGGTATTGAGGGTGATTATGAGCGCAAGGTCGCCAAAGACGATAATGTGGGTGTGAAGGCAGCGTACGAAAATCTCGACTATTCGGACCCGGTGGCATGGTCACAATACGACCATATCTACACCATGTATGGGGCCTACTGGGAACATTATTTTCCCACTGATACCAAATTGACTTTGGAAGTTACCAATGAAGTCCGCGATTATAGTGACCGTCATGCCTACAATCTCGATGGCACACTGTTCGCCTCAAATCCACTACTGACCTATACCTATGCAATTTACGCCATCGGTGTACGGCAGAAGTTCAGTGATAACACAAAGGCTTATTTTGACTATGAGCTGGAGCAACGCAGCGACAGCCACGTCGGCTATAACGATGTGGACCGCACCATGTTCAAGGTGCGCGTGATTCATGACCTCAATAAAAAGATTCGTCTGCGTGGCAAAGTCGCCTACTACAATTATGATTACGCCAATGCCTACAATTTTGAGGATCCGACCCAGGGCAAGAAAAAGCGCTCTGCGACAGACTTCCAATTCACTGGTGAATACCAGTGGAATAAGAACAAAGTCTACTATGTCGAGCTGGAGCGTAATGTCCGTGACAACACCGATGACCGTTATCAATACAACGATACCATTCTGATGCTTGGAGCAAAGTGGGACTATTGATAACACACCAGACACTATTTTCTAATGAAATCCAGCCCCGTATTACGGGGCTTTTTTTTTTGCGGTCGTTCGCTATGAATACTGGAGGGGACGATCAGCCCGATTTCCGTATCGTGATAACGCCCGCCGATCAGCTAAATTAATCATGCCCTACACCGTGTAGATAAGGGCCCGGGAGATAGGCTTCGCTATGTGGGAGGCCTCTCCATCCTGTGCCCATGGAGGCCGGTCTCGAACACTTGACAGACGTCCGCGGGACAACTGTACTTTGTGGGTCTAGTCGCCTGACCTGAGGAAGGATTTCGCTGGTCGTCCACGCTCCAGGAGTTGCCACATCAACTACCTATTTCGGATATGACGAAATCTCGTGACACATTGATTGCTGGGGTCCTGATCGCAGTTTCACTCGCGTTTACCACGGCTATTCCTTTCCTCCATAACCCTCTTGGCGGACAGGGATATTACGGACAGGATATCTACAGGAAGGCACCATCGTTCCAAATGCAGGATGCTGCAAATCACACGATAGATATCGGGAAATATAAGGGCAAATTCGTTTATCTGATGTTCGGTTACCTTGCCTGTGAAAGTGTCTGCCACACCCAGGCGCTCATCTTCAACGCCTTAAGTCGGCAACTGAAATCAGAGAAAGTGCAATTCCTCTATTTGGGAATGAATCCTGCTGAAGATACACCGGAGAGAGTTTCAGCCTATTTTGATTCACGGGCTCCGAATTTTACTGGTCTGGTGGCAAAGAGCATGCGGCAGGCACAGGCCATAGCCGCAGATTATCACGCCTATTTCTATGTCGATCCAAAAGGTGATGAGCAAACCACGACGATTAATCACCCAGGCTTTATTTATCTGATCGACCCGCAAGGTTATCTGCGCCTGGTGTACATGGGAAATTATCTCGACTTACAGAGCATGCTCGCGGACCTGAATCAACTTGCTAATGAATTTTCCTGAGGTAGTGAAATGACTACACAAGCTATTGACAACGCCCGACCGGCGGAGCGACAGCAAAAGCTGCTACGTAACGATAAAATTCTGTTTTACATTTTGCTGGCGCACTTGCCGTTCACCATGTTTCTGGTTCCGATAGGATACGGAACATCCGGGTTCGCTGTTACCGCCTCGTTAATGGTGGGTATATTGGCGGCCTTCTCCTATGTGCTGCTGAAAGGGAAAAGGGGCTTCAGTGTTATTGCAGCGGTCCTGTTGATGACGCTGTCCGCTATCATGATCCAGGCGCAATTTGGCCGCATCGAAATGCATTTCCACATCTTCAGTGCGCTGGCGGTGCTTTTGATATACCGGAGTTGGGTTCCCGTCGTCACAGCGGCAGGGATTATCGCTGTGCATCATGTCATCCTGACGATACTGCAGTTAAATGAAGTCAGTGTGGGGGGGATGCAACTGATGGTTTACAACTATGGTTGTTCCTGGGGGATTACCTTCATTCATGCGTTTTTTGTGGTGGTTGAGAGTGCCGTATTAATCTACTACTCCATTGTTCTCAGACGCGATGAGGACGTGTCCGAACAGCTGGTGGGGGCGGTCTCCAATGTAGAACGTAATAACGACCTTACCGTGCGGATTCCCGATCCGGACGACAATGAAGTTGCCACTGCTTTTAACGAGATGATGATCAAATTCTCTACCATACTCCGTGAGGTTGCCGGGGTATCACGGCACGTCAATCAGGTTGCCCAGGAGGTTGGCAGTGTCGCCAGCAATGCGGAATCGGAGATTGATTCTCAGCATGTCCAGACAGAGCAGGCGGCGACCTCAATCACCGAGATGTCACAAACCTTCCAGAGCGTAGCGAGTAATACGCAAGTGGCTGCCGAATTGGCAGGTAATGCCAAAAGTCAGGCGGATCAGGGTTACAAGTATTTCAATGATGCCAGCAAGGTAACCGAAGACCTGCAGAGCGCCATGCTCGAAGCTACCGATTCCATCCATGAACTGGAGAGTAATACCGGAAATATCGGTTCGATAGTTGATGTGATTCGTGGCATCTCGGAACAAACCAACCTGTTGGCGCTGAATGCAGCCATCGAAGCGGCGCGGGCTGGTGAATATGGGCGCGGCTTTGCGGTGGTTGCGGATGAGGTGCGCGCGCTGGCACAGAGGACCCAGGAGTCCACCCAGGAGATCCAGATTATTATCGAAAAACTGCAACAGGATACGAGTACCTCGGTTACAAAGATCAATCAGGGTCAGAAGAAGACCACACTGGTTTCCGAAGAGATCCATAAGGCGGGTAGCGCCTTGCGAGAGATCCTCGATGCGGTCACCGAGATTCTGGCCATGAACACACAGATTGCCTCTGCCACAGAGCAGCAGAGCGTCGTCGCCGATGGCATCACGGTGAATATCGTTACCATTTCGGATCACAGCGCAAACATCGTTGAAAAAACAAAAGATAATCTGGCTTCCATCGAGACCCTGAGTAACCTCTCCGCCTCTCTGGACCAGCTGGTTAGCCAATATCGTTACTGAGTTAACCGTTTTCTCCGATTATTCAGCAGTAGACGGCGCCCCGGAATCTGGGGCGCTGTCGTCATCGCTCCGCTAGCGGGAGCTGCCGCTCCAGGCAGAAAAGCCCCTGTTTTGCAGGGCCTCCTCCCAGATGCTAAAATTCGCCCCCTTTCGCATAGGGCTCTCCTGAGCGGGGGCTTTTCCGTTTCTCTATCGTACTTCTGCTGACGCCAACACGCTCGGCAGGGGGCAGTTTTGGGTTTGTAATGGTTGTCTCTTCAAGATCGAACTGGTTTGGCAATATCCGCGGCGACGTGCTCGCCGGTCTGGTCGTAGCACTGGCGCTTATCCCCGAGGCGATCGCCTTCTCCATTATCGCCGGGGTTGATCCGAAGGTCGGCCTTTACGCCTCCTTCTGTATTGCGGTGGTCACGGCCTTTGTCGGCGGACGACCGGGGATGATCTCTGCGGCCACCGGGGCGATGGCACTGTTGATGGTCACTCTGGTGAAAGACCACGGGCTGCAATACCTGCTGGCGGCAACCCTGCTCACCGGGGTGCTGCAGATCGGCGCCGGTTACCTCAAGCTCGGTTCACTGATGCGCTTCGTCTCCCGCTCGGTGGTCACTGGTTTCGTTAATGCCCTGGCGATCCTGATCTTCATGGCCCAGTTACCGGAGCTTATCGGCGTAACCTGGCATGTTTACGCCATGACCGCTGCCGGTCTGGCGATTATCTACCTCTTTCCCTATATCACCCGCGCTGTGCCATCGCCGCTGGTCACTATTATCTCCCTGACCATCGTCTCCATCTGGCTGGGACTGGATATCCACACCGTGGGCGACATGGGCGAACTGCCCGATACCCTGCCGGTGTTCCTGCTGCCAGAAGTGCCGTTCAACTTTGAAACCCTGGCGATCATCTTCCCCTATTCGATCTCCATGGCTATTGTCGGTCTGCTGGAGTCACTGATGACCGCCACCATCGTCGATGACCTGACCGATACACCCAGCGACAAGAACCGCGAGTGTAAGGGGCAGGGCGTGGCCAATATCGCTGCTGGTATGCTCGGCGGTATGGCGGGTTGCGCCATGATCGGTCAGTCAGTGATTAACGTGAAGTCTGGCGGTCGTGGCCGTCTCTCCACTCTGACCGCCGGCGTCTTCCTGCTGATCATGGTGGTCTTCCTCGGCGACTGGGTGGCGCAGATCCCGATGGCGGCGTTGGTCGCAGTCATGATCATGGTCTCCATCGGTACCTTCAGTTGGGAATCGTTGCGTAACCTGAAAAAACATCCACTGAGCACCAACATCGTCATGATCTCTACCGTGGTAGTGGTTGTCGCTACGCACAATCTTGCCTACGGTGTCTTCTTCGGTGTGCTGCTGGCAGCGATGTTCTTCGCCAACAAGGTCGGCCAGTACAAATACGTGGTGTCGAAGATCAGTGATGACGGTTCTACCCGCAGTTATCAGGTTGTGGGCCAGGTCTTCTTTGCCTCCGCCGACAAGTTTGTGGAATTCTTCGACTTCAAAGAGGCGGTGGACAAGGTGGTGATCGATCTCACCCAGGCCCATTTCTGGGATATCACTGCCGTCGCCGCGCTGGATAAGGTGGTGCTCAAGTTTCGCCGTGAGGGTACCGAGGTTGAAGTCATCGGCCTCAACGCAGCCAGCGCGACCATCGTTGATAAGTTTGCCGTACACGACAAACCCGATGCAGTAGCGGAACTGATGGGTCACTGACCCGGGAGAATAATAATGACGAATGTAATCGCCTGTATCGACGGTACCGACGTTTCGGCAGCGGTCTGCGACTATGCTTCCTGGGCCAGTCTGCGTATGGATGCCCCGCTGGAATTTCTGCACGTGCTGGAAAAGAGTGAATACCCGGCGGAGACCAACCTGAGCGGCAGTATCGGCCTGGGTAGTCGCGAAGCGCTGCTGGACGAGTTGACCGAGCTAGATGAGAAGCGTGGCAAGCTGGCGCTGGAGCAGGGCAAGCTAATGCTCGAGGCGGCGACCAACATCGCCATCTCTAACGGCATCGGCTGCCCCACCACTCTGCAACGTCACGGTAGCCTGGTTGAAACCCTAAGCGAAATGGAAGATTCAATCCGTCTACTGGTGATGGGTAAGCACGATGAAAATCTGGGTGCCCATGTCGGCAGTCGTCTGGAGAGCGTGGTACGCACCATGCACCGCCCAATTCTGATCACCACGGCCGAGTACAATGTACCGCAAAGCGTGATGATCGCCTTCGACGGTAGCGCCACCACCCGCAAAGGTGTGGAGATGGTCGCAGGGAGTCCGCTGTTTAGTGGTCTTCCCTGTCATCTGGTGATGGTCGGTGCCGATAACGAAACCCATCGTGAACAGTTGGACTGGGCACGCCGCACCCTTGAGGATGCCGGTTTCGAAGCACCTGCGGAGATTATCAACGGTGAGGTGGAACGGGTGCTTTGCGACTACCGTGCCGAACACAATATCGACATGCTCATCATGGGCGCTTACGGCCACTCGGTGATTCGTCGCTTCCTGGTCGGCAGCACCACTACCAGCGTGATGCGTAATGCCTCAGTGCCGGTGTTGTTGCTGCGCTAGTCGGTGTGCCTAGTTATATGGGCGCGACATTTCTGTTGACGGTCCACATTTAGCTCACCGTATAGTGCTTAGTTTGGAAGACTCTAATGTTGTGCTTCAATTATAGGCATTATTTTACGGTTGGATTTTGCAGAGAATACGAGTTGCCGAACATCTGTGAAGTGAATAGCCTGTATTGAACGGGGATTTCTCTTACAAATGGATATTGCTCTCTGAAACCCTCGATGTATCGTTCAAAGTCATCCCGTCCTTCGATGTAATATCTCCACAAAAATGGTTCTGCGGCACAATCTAACCCAAAATGACCTAAATAAACGATTTCTCCCGGATTTACATTGAATGAGCCTCCGATAGGTTTACTGTCCTTTACTAGGTTGTCTTTATCTCCTTTGATATGGAATATGTTGTTTACAGAACTTGTAACCTTTACATCAAAGGTGGTCAGGAAATATTTGCCGGGTGGAACGATGTATGCGTAAGGAATAAATACATTTTTTGAAAAAATGGAACTAGGCTTAAGTTCCAGCGATGTTCCACCGGATTTACCGATCTGTGAGAAAGTAAGCGCTTGAAGCTGAGCATTCTCAAATTGACCACAATCCCATGTTTGCCCCCAGTTTACTTGGAGTACGATAACTCCGAGTTCAGTTTTATAGGTGTCTTTGCTGAGGGCTGTTGGTTCTATTGCGGCGACAAATGATGGTAGTACTGCTAGAGCTGTTATTACATGCCGTGTATGTCTGAACATTCCATATCTCCTGCGATGTATTACGTCCTATTAAAAGGCTGGCATCCTATATTTTACCCGAATAGTGAATGCCGTACTTGGCCAGGTATTCGATCACCGCGGCCTTGTCGCCACTGAAGGTGATGACTTTCTTGTTCTGTTTGATCTGGTAGTCGTACATCGGGTCGTAGTAGCCACCGAGTAGTTCGCCGATCCACGCCTTATGCTGTTCGGTGTTACCCGTAGCGCGCTGCACTTCGATGGCTGCGCTCATCAGTCGTCGTAACTCTTCGTGACGGGTTCCACCCAGGCGCTTCTGAATTTTATCCAGGCTGCCGAGCAGATACGTGGCCCACTTCTCGAAACCCTGTTCCTTACCGTAGACATCCAGGTGTTCTGCCAATGCTTCGTGGATATATTCGGCGTGGGTGATCTCCACTCGTTCTTCCAACGTCGCTTCCAGGATCACCAGCGGCGATTCACGGAAGTGATCGCGGATCGCATCGGGAATAAAGCAGGAACCGACGTTGCGGTGTTCGTCTTCCACCACAAATGTCGGATTGCCGTTGGCGCGAATCTTCAGTAGTTCTATGGAGAGGGCGTTCTCGAAACTGATCTGCCGCGGTTGCGGTGTAGCGTGGGGACCGAAAGCGGAACCACGATGCCAGGCCAGTTTTTCCAGGTCGACCATCGGTGATAACTGACGCAGCAAAACCGTCTTGCCGGTGCCAGTACGTCCGCCGAGTACGATGGGATGAACCTCTTTGGCACTCGCTTCCAGTTCGTCGATAAGGAAGCGGCGCATCGCCTTGTAGCCGCCCTTGACCCGCGGGTAGCGAATGCCGGTCGCCTCGAACAACCACTGCTGGCTGATCTTCGAACGCATGCCGCCGCGGAAACAGTAGAGAACGCCTTCGGGATGCTCTTCGGCGAAACGTTTCCACTCGGCAACACGGGTTGCTTTCTTTTCGCCGTGGACCAGTTCATGGCCCAGCTCTACTGCCGCGTCCTGCCCCAGTTCCTTGTACTGGATACCGATCTGCTCGCGCTCGGCGTTATCGATCAGCGGGCGGTTTTGCGTATGCGGAAACGCCCCCTGTTCGAACTCCACCGGTGCGCGCACGTCGAGCAGCGGCACATCCTGTAGAAACAGGCTGCGCAGGTCTTCGATTTGCGGCAGTTCTTCCGTCATTAGATTATTGTGATCAGCGGGCTATCGTCGGTGGGCAGCAGACGACCGATCGGTTTCAGATCCATTCCCGCCTCACGGGTGATGGCAAGGAACGCCTCATCGGCACCGGGTGCTACCGCCACCAGCAGACCACCGGAGGTTTGCGGATCGCAAAGCAGTTGCCGTTTCGCTTCTTCCACCGGGCCGACCTTGTGGCCGTAGCTGTCGAAGTTACGTTGTGCGCCGCCGGGCGAGCAGCCCATCGCCAGATACTCTTCCACGTGCGGCAGTTTCGGCACTACCGCGTATTCGATTTCGGCACGTACGCCGCTGCCT
>JBNLAT010000011.1:0-74684 GCA_050302275.1 Thiohalomonadaceae bacterium
CTTGCTTGTGGGCCTTCAGCCCGCCGTACTTGTAGGTCACCGCGTTGCTGCCGTTGAGGCCGTTGGAGGTGCTGACCCGGGTGAACCTCACCCCGGACGAGATGCATGCTGTGGTCGGTCGACATCGCGCCTGCCTCGCTTGGGGCGGCACTGCCCGTCTCGCCCCCGCCGACGACGTGTTGATCTCGGTAGAACGTCCACTGGGTATCGATTCGCAGGGACAGATGGTGGCCTCAATTCTGTCGAAAAAGCTGGCCGCGGGCTCCACCCACCTGCTACTCGACATCCCGGTTGGCCCCAGCGCCAAGGTGCGTCACATGCGCGAGGCGCTGTCGCTGCGTAAGCTGTTCGAATATATCGGTGACCGCATGGGTATCCACCTGGAGGTGGTCATTACCGACGGTTCGCAGCCGGTCGGACGCGGCATCGGCCCGGTACTGGAGGCCCGTGATGTGATGCAGGTATTGCACAACGATCCGCTGGCGCCATCAGATTTGAGACAGAAGGCACTACGTCTGGCCGGGCGGGTGCTGGAATTCGATCCCGACGTGCGCGGAGGTTACGGCTACGCCATCGCCCGCGACATCCTTGATTCGGGCCGTGCGCTAACCAAGATGCAGGACATCATCAGCGCTCAGGGTGCCAATCAGGAACCGCTGGAACCTGGCCGCCTCACCTTCGAGGTACATGCCGAGAGAGACGGCACGGTGGTTGAGATCGACAACTACCATCTGGCCAAGCTGGCCCGCCTGGCCGGGGCACCGATGGACAAGGGCGCGGGCGTCGACCTGCTGAAAAAGCTGGGTGACGAAGTGAAAAAAGGCGAACCGCTCTATCGTGTTCATGCTGAATACCAGTCCGACTTCCAGTTCGCCAAAACCTATACCGAAACCGTCACGGGTTATCGCATCGGCGAAGCGAAAGAACTCGGCAAGAGCTATATGGAGTTTTAACGTGCAAGTACTCGGTTTTGCAGACTATCGTGCGCAGGGTGAAGCACTGGCGGCGGCACTCGGTGTCCCCTTCGCCCTGATCGAGATACACCGCTTCCCCGATGGCGAAAGCAAGGTTACCGTCCCCAGTCCACTGGAAGGTAAAGTGGTTATCTGCCGCAGCCTCGATCACCCCAACGACAAACTGGTCGAACTCATGCTGGCGGCACAGACCGCACGGGAACTGGGCGCGGAAATACTGACACTGGTCGCCCCCTACCTCTGCTACATGCGCCAGGACATCGCCTTCAACCCCGGCGAAGCAGTCAGCCAACGCATCGTCGGCGACTGGCTGGCGCAACTGTTTGAGCGGGTTATCACCGTCGATCCACACCTGCATCGCATTGAGCGCCTGGAACAGGCGATTCCCGGACGCGAGGCTATCGCCCTGTCAGCGACTGGACCAATGGGCGACTATCTCTCTGCCAGAACCCAATCGCCGCTGCTGGTTGGCCCCGATGACGAATCGGAGCAGTGGGTACGCGCCATTGCCGAACCGGCCGGACTGCAATACATCATTGCCCACAAAGAACGGCGTGGTGATCGAGACGTGGAAATCACCCTGCCCGAATGCGATTATCAAGGTCACGAAGTCATTCTGGTGGACGACATGATCAGCACCGGCCACACCATCGCCGATGTCGCGGTCAAACTGAAACAGGCGGGCGCTGGCGACATCCGCTGTCTGGTCACCCATGCCCTTTTCCCCACCGAGGTGGCCAGCATGCTGTACAAAGCGGGGGTGGAAAGGATCTGGAGCAGCGACAGCGTCAGCCACGCCACCAACGTTGTCCATCTGGCAGGAATTCTCGCAACGGCCGTAAGGGAGTAAGCCATGCCGAGACCGGCGCCGCGCAATCTGATCATGCTGCTGTTCGTCTTCGGTTTCCTGATCTTTCTGGTGCAATACGGACTGGTGCGCATCGCCTTTGAGAAGCTCGGCCTCTCTGCCTATTCCGCCTATCTGTTACTGGTCTCCTCGCTACTTGGCAGCATGATCAATCTGCCGCTGTTTCGCATGCGCGTCGATCCGCAACCGCCCGCTGAACTTCCGCCCGACGAACCACAGTTTCCCGGTTTCCCGCTGTGGAACCTCAATAACCGTATCCTGATCGTGATGAACGTTGGCGGTGGCGTTATCCCCGTCGCCTTCTGCATCTACCTGATACGTTTCAGTGAAATTGCCCTGCTCCCCGTCTTCCAGGCGACCTTCTTCGTCACCCTGGTGAGCTATTTCGTTAGCCGACCGATTAAAGGCCTGGGTATCGGTATGCCGATCCTGATCGCGCCACTGAGCGCCGCCTTCATCGCCGTGCTGATCGATCCCGACATGAGTGCACCACTGGCCTATATCAGCGGCACCCTGGGAGTGTTGATCGGCGCCGACCTGCTGCGTCTCAGGGATATCGGCAGCATGCGCACACCCATCGCTTCCATTGGCGGCGCAGGGACCTTCGACGGTGTGTTTATTACGGGGATTGTTGCAGTGCTACTGGCGTAGCTTCAGAAGGGTAACGACCAGGGATAGTAAACGACATTTAATTGCACCGTCTTGGCATAGGGATGTTCCACATACTCGATCCGCACCGCCATATTGCGCTCAAGCTGATAGGAAACACCCGCGCCATAGACGGCACCGATATCATCTCCGTACTCCAGTCCGGCACGGAATAGCAGGTCGATAAGATCGGTGGCGTGCCAGGCCACCACAGGGGTGAGCCAGAAACCGTCCCGCGGCGTATCGCTGACATCGATATAACCCAATTCGGCATTTAGACTGAAACTGTCCGAACCCAGGCCATACATACCGTCAGTACGATAAGTGGCATAGAACTGAACAGCGGACTTCACCTCGGTGAATTCGGGCACCATCGTACTGCCGAAGCCGCCTCCGAAACCCAGTCGCTCCAGCTTGATGCCTTCCGCAGCGCCTGCCTGCTGCGTCACCAGCAGTGTCAGTAATAGAAAGAGTGCTCCACGCATAACCGGCCCCATCGGCTGTAACCCCATCCACATCAATGCTAACCTTGCGCCCATTCAACCTTATCGGCAGGAAATCCAATAGATGAAGCCTGATCACAAAGTCGAAACCGTCCTCATTACGGGCTGCTCCAGCGGTATCGGCCTCTGCGTGGCGGAAGGACTGAAGGCACGAGGCTATCGTGTCTTTGCCACGGCACGGCAGAAAAAGGATGTGACCATGCTGCGCGAACGTGGTCTGGAGGCATTTCAACTCGATCTGGCTGATAGCGTTTCGATCAACCGCGCGGTGCTCGAAGTCCTGCAACAGACCGGTGGCACCCTCGATGCCCTGTTCAATAATGGTGCCTATGGTCAGCCGGGCGCGGTGGAGGACCTGCGTCGCGACATCCTGCGGGAGCAGTTTGAGACCAATCTCTTCGGCACCCACGAACTGACCTGCCGGGTACTCAAGGTCATGCGCCAACAGGGACATGGCCGCATTATCCACAACAGCTCGTTGCTGGGCTTCGTCGCGCTACCTTTCCGCGGCGCCTATAACAGCAGCAAATTTGCTCTGGAGGGCCTCAGCGACACCCTGCGCCTGGAACTGCACGGCACGGGTATCCATCTCAGCCTGATCGAACCGGGTCCGGTACTCAGCCGTTTCCGTGCCAATGCGATGGAGAAATATCGGCAGAATATCGACAAGGAGAACAGTCCATTTCGTGAGGTCTATGAGGGGCTGGAAGCACGCCTTAACAAGGAAGGCCCAGCCGCGCCCTTCACCCTGCCACCCGAGGCGGTACTGGAAAAGGTACTGCATGCGCTGGAATCGCCGCGCCCCCGGATACGCTACTACGTCACCTTCCCCAGCCATCTTTTTGCTACGCTAAAAAGATGGCTGCCGCATTGGGCACTGGATTGGGTACTACGTAGTGTTTCAAAAAGTGAAAACCGTTGAAAACCCGCTAAGGAATATTCGTTGTTATGTTTTATCGTGTAATTTATCGATTCATCGCTACCACTTTGCTGTTTGCACTGTGCAATAGTGCCTACGCCATCGTCAGCATGCAGGGTGTGCACACCAGCAAACCGAAAGATGGCTTTAGTGGAAACGTCGAACTTTCGATTAGCAACAGTTCGGGGAACACGGAAAAGGAAGAGTACAGCCTCGGCTCACGTCTACAATGGCATGATGGAGAAATGACTGATGTACTGTTACTCAGTGCCGATTACGCGAAGAGCGGCGGAGTTAAAAGCAGTGACAACGGTTTTATGCACCTGCGTCATATCCAGCAATTTCATCCGACTGTTGCCTGGGAGGCCTACCTGCAGGTAGAGAAGGATCAATTCGCCCGTCTGGAATATCGTGGCCTCGGCGGTGGCGGTCTACGCTTCACGCTCTACGACGTGGAGAATACCGGTTCCATCTTTTTCGGTCTTGGTGCCTACCACAGTGAAGAACGTATCGATGATAGTTATGCCGATGCAGGCACGGAAACACTCTGGCGCGGCAACAGTTATCTGCTACTCAAATACCAGATTAATCCCGACGCGGCATTAATGAGCACAACCTACTACCAGCCTGCAAGCGGTAACCCCGAGGACTACCGCCTGCTGGAACAGGCGGCACTCAAGGTAAAACTCACTGACCTGTTGTCACTGGTAGTCTCGTATAACTTGCGCTTCGATAGCGACCCGCCGTTAGGTGTGGAAAAGCGGGACAGCACGTTTAAGACATCTTTCTCGCTGGAGTTTTAGCCGTTAATCACACCAGCCTTGCTCAAATCAGGACAGTGCAATAACAGATCGGCAGGACTCACAAAATAGGCCTCTTCTGATTTGAGCATGGCCATGGCGTTACTGGCTATACCTAATGCATTGGCCTGTAACAATTCATTACCCTCTGCTGCTGCGCCTGTTCTGACGGTATAGAGTGCCTGGGCAAACTCGTGGATTGCCGAAACCATTTCAGCGTCCAGCTCCGCACTAACCTCAGCAGTCAAAGTGGGGGCTGCCTGCAAAGCCTGCAATAACTCCTCCGCCAGCGCTTCATCGCTCTCCATCGCTTCAGCGGCTAACGCAACGCCAACGCTCGCGAGCACATCATGAAATTCCTGACTGCTGTCACTACGAACACGGGCAATGGCCTGATCGAGCAGATTCGGTGCAACAGCTGTTGCTGCAACACCCAACACACCACCCTGAATCCGCAAGCGGTAATCATTACCCGCATCCTCATAACACTGAAAAACAAACTGCGAACAGACCATCGGCAACTTGCCAGGATATTTGTGTTCGTTGAAATAAGTAATAAGTGAAGCAGCGAGTTTTTTCAGGATCTTGATAATCACACGCTGTAACAATGTATCCGGGGCAAACTTCCGATATAGCAGCAGAATTCCGACAAGATAGAGATTGGCATTGGCGTATGGCGCCTTATCGTTGAGATAGCCTGTGGCGGCATTTAGTACCGGGGTGTAATCACTCCGAGCAGGCGTATGACGCATCACCGTGATGGTACGCTCAACAAAACGCTCGGCATCCTCGGCCACGCGCACTGCTGGGGGAGTCTCTTCGATGAGTTTGCTGCTGGGTGTGTAGGCCATCGCCGCGTGACTCACCGGCGCACCAGTCAGCCACATAATCGCCTCGGAAATGTAACTGCCCTTTTCACCGGAAAACAGCAGCACGTCGCCGGGTTGCAGATCTTTAATATCCATTTTTTCACTCCCTGTGGTTAATGCTTCCTGTTCGAAGCGCGGTTGCGCAATGTTAAATTGAGATATCTCTGTCGAGTAGCGACAACAAATTCGGATACCACTGTACTGTCGGCAATTCGTCGGATGCCTCGATGCCATAGATCAGCAGGGTTTCCGGCAAGCTACCCAATACCTTCGCCAGGTTCAGCGTTTCGGCGACACCGAGGCTGTGACTGGAAGGTTGCGCTGCAACCATCAGCAGGTCGCCAAGATGCAAACGCTGCACAGTGCCAGGATATTGATTCGATTGCATCGCATCGATTAGCACCACTGCTTTGCTCTTTTCCAACAGTGGAATCAAGGTACTACCCGGACGATCAAGTGCGTGCAATTCGGTTCCGGGCGGAAAGCGATCAATCTCTTCGCGCATGCGCACGATCGCCTGCCAGCCTACGGTATCCCCACCGTAGGGCGAGCCGATACCGATCACCCGCAAGGGTGCTTCAGCGACGTGTGACATTGACCTTGAGGAAGTGAGTGGCGCAGGAGATACAGGGATCGTAATTACGGATCACCTGTTCACCACGAAAGCGCAATTCATCATCCGTGCAATCAAGTCCTCGACGCTCCAGCGACTGTTTCAAATCTTCCTCGATACGTGCCTGGTTCTGACTAGTCGGCGGAGTAATGGTTGCTTTAACCACCTTGCCCTGCTCATCCATTTCATAGCGGTGCCACAGGATGCCGCGTGGCGCTTCGGTACAACCGAAACCGATCCCCGCTTTCGGCGTTACCACCACATGGGGTGTTTCAGCTGGCTGGTAGTTTTCCAGAATCGCTATTGCTTCCAGAATGCAGTAGTGCAACTCCGCAGCGCGGGCCAGTGCGCTATGGAACATATTCTTGCTGGGGAATTCGATACCGCTGCGTTTGAGGTCGTCCTGCACCACCTGCGGCAGTTGTTTGAAATTAAGATTCACCCGCGCCAGCGGACCGACCAGATAGGGAATACCTTCTTCACCTTCGCGATAACCACCGGGGAAATAGCGACCATGCAGCGCGGTGGAGTGTGGCACATGCACCTCGCGGAAATAGTCGTGGTATTCGCTGATAGGAATGTCGAGTCCGTCACTGCTGACCAGACGCCCTTCATTGAACGGGTACTCGTCGGAATGACGCAGGGCGACACTGATAAACTCCTGCTCATCGTCGGGCAGCGGTAGCGAGGCCACCCAATCCACCAGCGACTCAACCATCGGCAACGCCTCGCGGCACTCCTGCAACAATACCTGCATGATTTTTCGGTCAGGCGAGTGATAAAAGCCACCGACCAGCGCCCCGACCGGATGCACCGAACGCCCACCAAGCGCACGTAGAATTTTGTTACCCAATGCCTGAAGACGCAGACCGCGCTTCACCTCTTCCGGATGGGTTCCTGCCATTTCGATGGCGTTACCGCAACCGAGAAAATCGGGGGCCGCCAGAAGATGAATATGCAGTGCGTGGGATTCGATCCATTCGCCGCAATAGAACAGACGACGCATGCTGCGTACCCACGGTCCTGGATCGACATCGAAGATCGATTCGATGGCATGGCTAGCGCTCATCTGATAAGCCACCGGACAGATACCGCAGATGCGAGCGACGATATCTGGCACCTCCTGATAGCTACGCCCCTCCAGAAATTTTTCAAACAGCCGCGGCGGTTCGAAGATACGTAGCTGAATATTTTCAATGCGCCCATCACGCACATCGAGATCCAGCGCGCCCTCGCCTTCAACGCGGGTCAGCACAGGCACCTTAATGTGAAGTTCCTTGCGCTCGCTCATCGTTTTTTATCCTGCCACTTGAGCCCTTCGACATGGAATGCCGGGGCGCGGTTGTTGATGAAGTGAAAGCGTCGTGCGATATCGTCGGGCATCAGACCGAGTCCTTCGAAGCGGTTGGCCAACGCCGCGGTGTTCGGTCGTTCTGCCGGACCGTAACAGGCATAGCAGCCGCGCTCGATCTCGGGGCAGATAGCACCGCAACCGCTACGGGTCACCGGCCCCATACAGGGTTCGCCACTGGCCACGGTAACGCAGATATTCTGTTGTCGTTTACACTCCAGACAGACCTTATCCTGTTCCTGTACGGGCAATACGCCAAACAACAATGAACGCACCGCCCCCAGTACCTGTTTGCCGTTCACCGGACAACCCCACAGCTCCAGATCCACCTTAACGTGTTCGCTGATTGGCACCGAATCGGCCAGCAGGCTGATCGCCTTCGGCTGGGCGTAGATATCTTTAATCCACTGTTTGTGATCATGCATGTTGCGCAGCGCCTGTAGACCACCGGCGGTGGCACAGGCACCGATGGTGACGAGGAAACGGCTGTTCTCACGAATGTCGTGAATACGTTGTTTCTCATCCGGTGTACTGATGCTGCCTTCGATAAAGGCGACATCGACCAGAGTATCCTCGCAATAGAAACCGGCTTCGGCAAAATGGACGATGTCGACCAGTTCAGTCAGGGTGATCAGTGCTTCACCCGCATTGAGAAAGGCGAGCTGACAGCCATCGCAGGAGGAGAACTTGTGTACCGCGACCTTGGGCTTGACCATCAGAACCCCCTCACGCCGAGCAGCGGTTTGATCTCGCTATAGTTGAATACCGGACCATCCTTGCAGACGAAGCGGCCACCGTGCTGGCAGTGACCGCACTTGCCCGCGCCGCACTGCATGTTGCGCTCCATACTCAGCCAGAGCCGATCTTCCGGCACATTACGACGATTGGTCAGCTCTTTCGCCACCGCCACCATCATCCCCTCGGGACCGCACATCATCACCGCGCTTTTCTGCGGCTCGATGTTGGCCTTATCGAGCAACACGGAAATATTCCCCACATGCCAGGGCCACAACGGTCCGCCTTCATCGGCCGCGAGTAGCACCTGGGTGTCAGGCATTTTGCTCCACTCCTGGTAGCGGTTACGCCAGATCAGATCGTCGGCATGCTTCACCCCCTGCATGATGATCAGGCGATTGTAATGCTCGCGTCGGCGCAACACGTAGTTGATCACAGACACCACCGGGGCACAGCCGAGACCGCCGGTCGCGATCACCACGTCCTGCCCCTCGGTCTCCTTCATCGGCCAGCCACGACCGTAGGGACCGCGCACCCCGAGACGATCTCCCACTCGCAGCCGTCCCAGGGCATTGGTCACCCGGCCCACGGCACGTATGGTGTGGTCGTACATGTGTTCGTCCTGTGGATCGGAGACGATGGAGATGGCCACTTCGCCAACACCATAGAGATAGAGCATATTGAACTGCCCCGGCTCGAAGCTGTAGGCGGCATGCACCTGCGGATCGGTAAAGCGCAGGCGCAGGGTGAAGATATGCGGCGTCTCCTGAATGCGGTCGACGATCTGCGCTTCGTGCATCTGGCGGTTACCGTTCATTGCTCACCCCCGCAGATCGCTGTCGCCTCGACAGTGAGATCGATACCCACCGGACACCAGCTGATGCAGCGGCCACAGCCGACACAGCCGGAACGACCGAACTGTTCATGCCAGCTACCCAGCTTGTGGGTCAGCCACTGGCGATAACGCTGTGGGGTCTCGGCGCGGATCACCAGGCCGTGGATATAACTGTGGTTGGCACTGAAACAAGAGTCCCATTGCCGGATATGTTCACTGGAAGCACCGTCCAACGCAGGCACTTCCTGTTCGCCGTGACAGAAACAGGTGGGGCAGACCGAGGTGCAGTTGCCGCAGGCAAGGCAGCGGTTACCCACCTCCTGCCAGCGTGGGTGCTCCAGATTGGCGAACAACGGCTCGCGCAGGTTTTGCGACGGCAGGGTGCGCTGCTGCATCGCCGCAAGATGGCTCTGCTCAGTGGCCGCCAGCCATTGTGTCTCATCCGCCGGGCGCAGTCCCATCTGCTGAAAGATCGCGGCCCCCTTGTCGCTGCCCGAGCGCAGTAGAAAACCATCGTCCAGTTCGTCCAGCAGCAGATCGTAGCCCTGCTCGGCCGCCGGGCCGTCGCCGGTGCTGGCACAAAAACAGGTGGCTGCCGGGTGACTGCAGTTGACGGCGATGAGCAACAACTTCTCCCGCCGTGCCGCGTAGTGGGCATCCGGGGTGTCGCCGAGGAAGTGTTGATCGTGGAGCGCCAGTGCAGCGAGGTCGCAGGCACGCACGCCGATGACCGCCAACGGCGGCCCTTCCGGCAATGGCGTGGAAAAACCGAGCCCCCCCTCTTCGCTACGGCTGGCCCGCCAGAGGGTTTCATAGGGGGCGAACAGATAGGGCTTCAGCGCCTGCGGACCGTTGGCCCAGGCGAAGGCGCGGGGATGATCGTCCTGCAGCAGGCGGTATTCGCCCGGGGCCTGGGTCTGGCTCATCCCCCAGGGCAATTCCTCTGCGGCATCCAGATCACGATACTGGATCGCCCCATGCAGCGCCTGCGGGCCGACAGTGCGATATCCCGACTGCTGTAATAACTGCAGCAACTCGTTCAATTGCCAGTGGGGTAAAAACAGGTTGTCACTCATGGCTACCGTCCCTGGACGCCTTTATTCTCGCTATCACAAAAACCGCTCTCATCCGCTCCACCCAGGGGGCCTGACTCCGACATTGAGGTAAAGTCTAGACGCTGACCGTGTTAATGGAAGGGGTCGCCATTCATCTCCCCCTAATTACGCCGTTTGCGCCTCATCTGCGCCTCGAATAACCGTGCCTTGAGCGCCTCCCGTCCCTCGCGCACATCCTCACCGGCGGCGATCAGCGCCTCGGGGCAGTAGTTGACCTCGATAAACTCGCCGATGACATGCTCCATGCCGTCCAGGTGGCGTACCCACCAGACCCCGGGGATCCCGGTGGAGCTGATCTGGCTGTGTCCGTAGTCGAAGGTCTCCGCACGAGTACCATTCTCACCCAGCACTTCTGCCAACCGTACCTGATCCTCCAGGCTGAGATTGAGCTGCCCCAGGTCGATGTGCCCCGGCTCATCTTCTTTCAGTAAGCTATCCAGCATCGCTACAATCCGCTGTAGCAACACAGTCACCGCATCGCCAGTTTTATCGTCACTCATAAACGCCGCCTGTCAACTAAAGATTTACATCGTTTGGCTTTCTTAACACTTAGGATACATTGTGACTATACTTCTGAGGTATGCCACACAGGAACAAGGAACGATTCCGTGAAAATAGCTTTTGTCGAAGATGACCCAATTCAACGCAAACCCGTCTGTGCCTGGATAGAAGACGCAGGCCATCGCTGTATCGGTTTCGATACGTGCCAGTCCTATCTGGACGAGGTCCGTGACAGCAATGGCTTTGACCTGCTACTGCTAGATTGGGGTATGCCCGATCTGAGCGGACTGGAGCTGCTGCGCATCCTGCGGAGTGAATTGGGGCAGAGCCTGCCCATCATGTTCCTTACCTGTCGCGATGACGAGGAGGATATTGTCACCGCACTGAAAAACGGCGCCGACGACTATCTGGTCAAACCACCGCGCCACCGGGAACTGCTAGCACGTATCGACGCCATATCACGACGTCGCACCCGACCTCAGGGCAAGGCCACCAAACTACACTTCGGTCCCTTCGAACTGGACACCCACAGCCGCCAACTACGCAAAAACGGTGAACTGCTAAACCTGACGCAGAAGGAGTTTAGCCTGGCGCAATACCTGTTGAACAATCTGGGACAGATCATCACCCGCCAGGAACTGCTGGAGAAAGTCTGGCGCCAGTCAGCCAATATCAATACCCGCACTGTGGACACCCATATCAGCCGTCTGCGCAAGAAACTGGCACTCATCCCAGAGTTCGGCTGGCAGCTGACCGCGGTTTATCAGTACGGCTATCGCCTCGACTGGTTGGAGCATGAACCGCTCTAATCAGGCCCGCTGGCGAAACAGGTAGCGCCACAGATAACCAGCCGGGTGTTCCTCACCCGTCTGTACATAGCGCAGTGCATTAACATTACGCATCACCCACTTCATTCGCTGGAAGGCGTCGATGTGTCCGGCAAACAGCAACATGTCCCCTTCTTCCAGTCGCAACTCACAGGCGGGGAAAAGTACCTCCTCCTGTTTACGCAGAATCAGTAACGGCAGGCAGGGCAGCCGTTCATCACGGTCCCGTGGGTCACGTAGTAATTCATCCAGGGTAACCGCTTTACCATCCTGTAGCAGGCTGGTGATCGCCGGGGTGTGTTCTTCGTCGATGCTGAAGTGCCAGATGTCGGGCACCTCTTCACCGATCACCGCGCTAAGGCGACTGATCTGCTCATTGGCCCAGTCGTTACTCTCACGCAGAATCAGATGGAGAAAATCATCGAGTAACGGAGTGGTCAGCATCGCCAGAATATCGCGGGCGATGATCTCGCTACGCTGCATCACCAGATCCAGTAATGCCGCCTGAAAAATATCCTGATTATCACGCTTGTTCTGCCGCGCCACCATGAACAGATCCGGATTGATTTCGCTGGCGGTCATAATGATGGAAAGATTGTTGGCATCCTCATCGGTGCCCGCCACAATCCCCACCGCATGCGCCACATCAGCTTCCTGCAAGGTCTCAGCCTCAGTGCCGCGACCCACCACACACATATCGACACAACCGGTGCTCACCGGGTCGGCCTCAACGATCACCGTCTCCACCCCCTCCTGTTCCAGATGGGTCTTCACCGCCTTGCCGAAACGGCCATAGCCGCAGAGTATCCATTTACCGCGCGGTGGGTAGAGCGGCGCGGGAAGCGGCGAACCGGGTACACCAGTCAGCCAGTCGTAAAGCAGATGAGTGCCGGGGGAATGCAACGCCAGCGCCAGACGGTTGGCAAAGGTATCGTAGGGATTGATGATCCGATCCGTGCCAAAGGAGGCCATATTCTTTTCCGCATCTCCGGTCTCGGCACGACAGATCACCTTGATCCCTGGATGTAGCAGCTTGGTGGTAATCGCGATCTTGAGATTGACCTGATCGTCGTCGGTCAACGCCACCACCCCGGCACAATACTTGTTTAGTAATCCGGCTTCCTTGAGTGTGGTCACCGTACTGGCATCGGCGCAAACACCGGGCACCGCAACACGCAGGGTTTCCAGTTCCAGCTCGTTGATCCGTTCCTGATTGTGATCCACCACCACACTGAGCATGTTGCGCTGGGCCATCGCCTTGACCAGCATGCTGCCAGTGTCGCCGTAACCGCAAACAATATAGAAAGGCTCGCGCATACGGCGCACACCGCGAGCAAAGGCATTCTCTACCACCGCTTGCTTGAATGCCGTGTCCTGCACCAGAGTGAGAATTTTACCGATGGCATAGAGCCAGGCGATAACCGTGAGGTAAACAGTCACGATCGTCCACATGCGTTGCGCATCGGTGAAGGCATAGGGTATCTCGCCAAAACCGATGGTGGTCGCCATGTAGCTGACGAAATAGAAGGCATGGAAGAAATCCATGTGCCAGGGCTGCCCCGTGTCATCGACACCAGGGATTAATACCAGACCGAGGATCGATACCGCATAGGCGATGATGATCACCACCAACGGCGCGCGCATGCGGCGCAGGATCAGGAAGATGACCTGATTCATAACGATATTAACGGCGCAGATTGACCGTTTCGATGATCAACAGCACCACCGAGGTAATGTTGGCCAACAGGGCACCGCCGGAAAGAGAGACGATACTACCAACCGCTTCCGCATCCAGCCCGGTCTGACCGACATGCACCACGTATCCCCAGACCACAGCGGCAGCGATCAATTGCAGGTCTGCTACCAGAGAGGTCGCCAGTAACACCGCCCCCATCTGCGAGCGATCACCGAATTTGAGCACGGTGGCGATCAGATTCACTACGATGGCAAAAAACAGCTCGTAGACATTGTGGTGATCCGGATTCTCGAACTCACCGATAAAGAAACCGAAGTTGAGGGTCAGGGCCAGGACGATGAAAAAACCGAAGATGACCTTTTCCAGGTTCATTGTTTTCTCCAGATTGAGGTTTGCTGCAGCGAATAATCGCCGTTCACACGCTTCATTGTAGGCAAGTCGTCGAGCCAAAGAAATGCCAAATCGTCCCTTACCTCACTACCGCACCGATTTCTCCGAAGCGAGGCGATGTGCCCAACGGGTAGTTTCAGGTAACCGGTAGCGAGTCAGACACTGCATCACCCACTGCCGTGCCGAGGCAAGACCGACGCGATGTCCGGGAGAGACAAACAGTGGTTTCACGCCTGTGCGGCTGCGCAGGACGCAGCCAATCTCCTCATCTTTATCGTAAAGTGGGGACCATGCGCCTTTCTCAACACCGGGTTCAGCGTATTGACCGAGCAGACGACTTTTACCGACACCAATAGCCGGTCGGTCGAGCAACAGCCCAAGATGACTGGCGATCCCCAGGCGTCGGGGATGGGCTATTCCCTGACCGTCACAGAGCAACATATCCGGCAATACCGAAAGTTTTTCCATCGCCTCCAGCACCGCCGGAATCTCACGAAAGGAGAGCAGCCCCGGCACATAGGGAAAGCGCGTCGGTTGCCGGGCAATGGCATATTCACGCAGGGTCAACGACGGATAATCGAGTACCGCCACCGCGGCACGGGTGATGGTGTTGTCCTGTTCAAAGCCGACATCCACTCCCGCGACACAGCCGATCGCAGCAAAATCATCCTCGATACGCACGTAGCCCCGAAGCTCCTGCTGCAACGCAATCGCCTGCTTCGCGTTGAGTTCCCATGAATGTGCGTGCTGCAATTGCATCGCTTTCACCAACTTGAAATCCACAGATATGCCACGCACAATGCGCAGCCACAACCGAAGGATAACGTGTTCATGGGCAAAGATTCCGCATATATCTTCGACATCGATGGTGATGAGTTTCAGCAACGGGTGCTGGACGCGTCCCATCAACAGCCGGTGCTGGTTGATTTCTGGGCCGACTGGTGCAGCCCCTGTCTGGCGATTGCGCCACAGCTGGCGAAGGTGATTCCGGAATACGAAGGCACTGTGCTGTTAGCCAAGATCGATGCCGATGAGAACATGAAACTGGCAGGCCAGTACAAACTGCGCGGCTTTCCCACCATTATTATGTTCGTTAACGGCGAAGAGGTGGATCGATTCGGCGGGATGAAGTCTGCAGACGCAATCCGACACTTCATTGACGGCAATATTTAGAAATAACTTTAGCCCTGACACCTTGCCTCAGGAAATTCTTGTGCAATACTCAGTCATAATTCACTTACTGACTGGGAGGAATTTCCGTAATGATGTCCGCATCGGCCCGGAGCATGGAATGCGTCGTGGGGGCACAGGAAAATGGCTAACAGGATTGTACCGACAAAAAAAGAGATACGTCTTACCGACAATGACCTGCTGATCAGCAAGACCGATAGCAAGGGTTATATCACCTACTGCAACCGGACTTTCATGCGCATCTCCGGTTACAGCGAAAAAGAACTACTCAACACCCAGCACAGCGTGATTCGCCATCCCGATATGCCGCGGGGCGTCTATCGTCACCTGTGGCAAACTCTGGAACAGAGCAAGGAATATTTCGGCTACCTCAAGAATTTGAGCAGCGACGGTTCATACTACTGGGTCTTTACCCACATTACCCCCGATCACGATCCCGACCGTACTCTACACGGATACCATTCCGTACGTCGCAAAGCGCGCCAGAGCTCGATCGCCATTATCGAGCCCATCTACAAGGAGATGCTGGCGATCGAACAACGGGAACATCGAACCAAAGGGCCCGATCTCTCCTTGGCCTACATGCACGAAAAACTGAACGAATTCAGTATCGACTACGAACATTTCGTGCTCCATATCTAGATACCCAGGGTATTGTTACTCCTATGCTTATGCAAACTGCCAATCCGGCACAACCAGAAAAAATGAACAAGACTAGCCGTGGTGTCCCCTATCTTGGCACCAAATTTCTTATCGTCTGTCTGGTTTTCAGCACAATCATCGTTATGCTCGGCATTAGCGCAATGATGCGTAGTGGTTACAACCCCGAATACATCGTGATTCCGCTACTCTCCATCGCCTTTGCTGCCTATGCCTGGCACGGCACCCGTCGACCACTCAAGGCGATGCACCAGATCCACATGACGTTGGTCGCAGTGCGCAATGGTGATCTACGGCAACGTCTCACCGACACCGCCGGTTTGGGAGAGATCGGTCTTATCGCCTGGGAACTCAACGATGTGCTCGACGTACTGGAAACCTACTTCCGTGAAATAAACACCTGTTTCATGCGTGTCAGCGAAAATAGTTATCGTCGCCGCGCGGTCAGTGAAGGGATGCCGGGGCAGATGGCGCACTCGCTGGAGCAGATAAATCTCGCCATTGAGGCAATGAATGAAAGCGCCCAGTATGTCACCCGCAACAAACTCTCGTCACAACTGCACAACCTCAACACCAGTAACCTGCTGAAAAATCTCAAGCGCAATCAGGCCGATCTGATTCAGGTTAACGAGGACATGGATGTGGTGGAGAATATCGCCAACAGTAATTTCGCCATCACCCAGAACAGCGTGCAGAGTGTCGGCACTATTCGTGATTCCCTGGGTAACATTGCCGAGAACATGCAGCACGTCAGCCAGTCGGTTTCCCTGCTGGATCAGGAGAGCACCGATGTTGTCGACTCGCTTAACTTTATTTCCACCATTGCTGACCAGACCAATCTACTGGCGTTGAATGCAGCCATTGAGGCAGCGCGAGCTGGCGAACACGGGCGCGGCTTTGCCGTAGTCGCCGACGAGGTCAAGGCACTCTCAGAGCGCACCAAAAATGCCACGGTGGAGATCAGCGAAACCCTGAACAACTTCCGCAGCCGGGTCGAAGAGATGTTGGCCAACGCCTCCTCCACCAGCAGCCTGACCGAAGATGTCGCCAATCACATGGAAGAGTTCTACCAGAATTTCAATGAGCTCTCGGGATCAGCCAAACGCACCATTGACCAGATCCGTTACGCCAAGGACCGCACCTTTGCCTCACTGATCAAGATTGATCACATTATCTACAAACAAAACGGCTATATGGCATTGGGTCAGCAGGAAGAAAGCGACGAATCACGTGCTGTCTCCGTCGATCACCACAACTGTCGCCTCGGCAAGTGGTACTTCGGTGATGGCGGACAGGGTTTCCATAACACCCAGGCCTTTGCTGCACTGGATCGTCCCCATAGTCAGGTACACCAGCAGGTCCAGGCTGCCCTGGAGTGCGCCCGACAGGATTGGGAGGACGATCCTGCGCTACTCCAGGCGTTGGTGGATCATGTCGAGAAGGCTGAGCACGCCAGCGACGAAGTCATGCACCTGCTGGATGAAATGGTGCAGCAGAAACGAAATTACTGATCGCACGTCTCTTGGGCAATTTCAAAGCAATTTACTCAGTTTTATCGTGCTTTTCAGCACATGGCAGTACTGATATAGTCGGCATACCTGTTAAAACCCCACTTGGGAAGTGGATATTTTTTGGCAGGTACCGCACGACGTCATAACAAGAATAATTGTCCAACGGGGTTTATGCAGGGAATGTAGCCATGTCCAACAAGAGGTCGTCACGGCGTATCATCGTGTATGGCTTTCTGGTGGTAATCGCCCTGTTAATGGCGATCACGGCTATCGGTCTCAATCGCATCAAGGATATCTCCGCCGACCTCGCCCAGTTCAGCAGCAGCGAATCCCGTCCCGATAAAGAACACCTGCAGCAAGCGCTGACCAGCATCGAGCAAACCTATAATGTCATGTTCCTGCTCGGCGGCTTCGGCATCCTCTTCAGCATCACCATTGCCATGCTCATTCACAGCCGCATCAGCCGCGAGATCCAGCTACGACTGGAGACAGAACAGGAGCTTCGCGATAGTGAACTGCGTGAACGCACCATCCGCGAGAACATTATCGACGGTGTCCTGACCCTGGATGCCAACGGCACCATCCTTTCCTGCAACAAAGCCTGCCAGACCATCTTCGGCTATGTCCCTGCACGTATGCTCGACCAAAGTGCCGAGATGTTACTGCCCTATGCTTTCAATGACGGCCTCAGCCGCCATCTTGAACGGTGGCAGAAAAGGGTTATTGGTGCAGGCCTTGAAGTTATTGGCAAACGCAGCAACGGCCAAACCTTTCCCGCAGAGATCGATATCTCCCGAATCGAACTTGACGGTGCCCCGGTGTACATCGTCGTTGCCCGCGATATCAGTGACAAAAAGGCAATGCAGAAACAGCAGCTGCAGTTCAACCAGGAACTGGAACAGCAGGTCAGCATCCGTACCGCCGAGCTGGCACGTAGCAATGAAATGCTAAGACACGAGATCAATGAGCGGGTCAAAGCACAGCAGGAACTGACCCACCTGGCCACTCACGATGTGCTGACCGGCCTGCCCAATCGTTCTCTGTTCAACGAACACATGGAAATCATGCTGCAGAATGCCCGTCGCCATCAAAGATTACTGGGGCTACTGTTCCTCGACCTGGACGGCTTTAAGACGGTCAACGACACCCACGGTCATAATGTCGGTGATTCTCTGTTACAGGAAATTTGTGCGCGAATGCGCCGCTGTGTGCGCAAAGAGGATATCGTGGCGCGCATGGGTGGCGACGAATTCACCATCCTGCTCGGTGAGCTGGCCTCCGCCACCGATGCCTCGCTGGTGGCGATGAAACTGATTAAGGCGATTAATGAACCCGTCGTGGTCAACAGTGCGATCTGTCACGTCGGCGTCAGTATTGGCATCAGCCTCTTCCCCAACTCAGGAGACACTGGAGACAACCTGTTGCGTCTTGCTGACGATGCCATGTATGCCGCCAAGGCAGAAGGCAAGAACACCTTCTGCTATGCCCGCCCCAGTCAGGAAGAAAAGCGTCCGCAGAGTTACCCACTTTTTTAAACAAATTCCAGAAGCCTTCTCAAAATTCGGATTCGTGCCTGTAGACAAGGCGTAAAATCTTCGAAGGGCGCAGTTTACCGGTAGTAAATGAGCACCGGAGAAGACTTTACAACGCGGTATCCGGGCACGAAGACCATTTTGAGGTGGCTTCTAGCGAACTTTAACTTTCACCAACTCCTCCCCATCTGGATCGCTCACATGCACCGCACAAGCGATACAGGGATCGAAGCTGTGGATAGTGCGCAGGATCTCGATGGGCTGTTTTGGATCGTGCAGGGCGTGCCCCTTAAGCGCCGCCTCGTAGGGCCCATCCTGCCCCTCGCTGTCGCGGGGACCGGCGTTCCAGGTAGAGGGGACCACCGCCTGATAGTTATCAATCTTGCCGTCCTTGATCACGATCCAGTGACCCAGCGCACCACGCGGTGCTTCCATGAAGCCAACCCCCTTGGCCATCTTCGGCCAGGTTGAGGGGTCCCATTGCGCCTCATTGAAGGTGCGCAGGTCACCCGCCTTGATGTTGGCGATCAACTGCTGATACCAGCCGAACATCGCGTCGGCGATGATCTTGGTCTCCAGGGTACGGGCGGCGGTACGGCCGAGAGTTGAGAAGAGTCCCTGTACCGGCAGGTCGAGGGTCTTCAAGGTCATACCTACCAGCTCACGGGTCTGTTCATGGCCGGTGGCGTGCAGCATCAGCACCCGCGCCAACGGCCCTACTTCCATCGGCTTGCCCTTCCAACGCGGCGACTTGAGCCAGGAGTAACTCTGATCCACATCCAGATGCTCATACGGTGGTTTCGGCCCGCTGTAGTTAAAGCTGGTCTCACCATCGTACGGGTGCAGTCCCTGATCCTTACCCACACTGTAGTCGTACCAGGAGTGGGAGACATACTCTTTAATCTGGTCTGCAGCGTTAATATCCAGTTCATGTACGGTGGAGATATCTCGATCGAGGATCACCCCGGAAGGAATCATGAAGCCCGACGGATCACTCATGCCGTTAGAGGGGAAGTCGCCATAGGTCATGAAGTTGCCGACCCCTTCGCCCTGCTTCGACCAGTCCTTGTAGAACCCGGCGATGGCGAGGGTATCCGGTACGTAGACCTGATCGACGAATTCAAGCATCTGCACGATGATCTCTTTGACCTTCTGCAGCCCCACCAGATCCACCGCGGTCGCCGAACCACCGGCACCAGAAACTGAACTGCTGTTCACGCTAATCGCACAGGGTACGCCACCAACGACGAAATTGGGGTGCGGGTTCTTACCGCCGAAGATGGCATGCAGCTTGGCCACATCGCGTTGCCAACTCAGGGCTTCGAGATAGTGGGCCACAGCCATCAGGTTGGCTTCTGGTGGCAACTTGTAGGCCGGATGTCCCCAATAGGCATTGGCGAAAATACCCAGCTGCCCTGCCTCGACAAAATTCTTCACCTTCTTCTGCACATCGGCAAAATAACCGGGCGACGACTTGGAATAGTTACTAATCGACTGTGCCAGTTCGGAGGTGGCTTTGGGATCGGCCTTGAGTGCCGAAACCACGTCGACCCAGTCGAGGGCATGCAGGTGATAGAAATGCATCACATGGTCATGGATGTACTGTGCACCGATCATCAGGTTACGGATCAGATCCGCATTGGGCGGAATCGGGTAGTTCAACGCACTTTCAACCGAACGTACTGAGGCAATCCCGTGAACCAGAGTACAGACACCGCAGATGCGCTGGGCGAAGGCCCAGGCATCCCGTGGATCACGGCCACGCAGGATAATCTCAATACCACGCACCATCGTTCCGGAACTGGAAGCCTGGGTAATCACACCACCATCGGTCTCCGCTTCGATACGCAGGTGCCCTTCGATACGGGTAATCGGGTCGACTACGACACGTTCATTCATTTGCTATTCCTCATTGGTGACGGTTGCAACCACACCTTTATTCAGCCAAATGGTCGGCCACCACTTCAGTGAGTCCTACCACTTCGATTTGCATGTTGTTGTGCTCAAGTCCTTCCTCCAGCACGATACGACAGTTGGCGCAGGCAGAGACCATGGTCTCTACACCAATCTCTTCGAGCTGTTTCTTCTTGCGGTTAAAGGCCTTGAGCTGCAGCGACTCGGCCCGTTCGTTGGCACTCACACCACCGCCGCCGCCACAACACCAGTTCCACACGCCATGATCAGTCATTTCACGGAAATCCTCGGCCACTTCGCCAAGCAGGTTGCGTGGTTGCGCATCGACGCCACCTCGACGCACAATCTGGCAAGGGTCGTGGAAGGTCAATGGCATCGTCTCCTTACCTTGCAGTTTGATTCTCCCCTCGCTGCGCAGCTGGTCCAGTAGTTCGAGAATATGCACCACCTCGAAGTTGTAGGGTCGGCCGATCAGGTTGGGACCATCCCAGCGAATCGCAGTAAAGGCGTGACCGCACTCGGGGCTGATCACCTTCTTCACCCCTAACTCCTCCGCTGCATCGACCACCCGCAATACAATCTCACGCGCCAGATCAGAGACCCCGATCTGGATACCGCTGTTGGTTGCTTCAAAGGCTTTACTGGAAAGTGTCCAGCTCACTCCTGCCTTGTTGAATATCTTCGCCAGGGCGCCGATGTATTCGGGGAAATTCATGATCTCCATCGATGACAGCAGGGCCATGTAATCGACACCCTGCACATCAATGGGGATAGTCAATCCGGTCTCGGCTTCTACTGCCCGAATCTGGGCCTGCAGGGCAGGCAACTTGACCCCCATCGGACTGCCGATGGTAATGGTCCGTTTGGTTGCACCGATGACCCCTTCAGGTGCATGACCGGAAGCCGCCAGTCCTTCGCGGAATTTACGGATCATGTAGGCGATGTCATTACCGACAGGGCAGACCATGGAGCAGCGACTGCACATGGTGCAGCTGTCGTAAGCCAGTGCGCTCCACTCCTCCAACTCCTCATGGGTTACCGGTTTGGAGAGACCGACCATTTTTTTCAGCTTGCCGGTCAGAGTGAACTCCTGCTCCCACAGACGGCGCATCGGTTCTACCTTATTGATCGGTGTGTACTTGGGATCGCCCGTTTCGGTGTAGAACAGGCATGCCTCGGCACACAGACCGCAGCGCACGCAACTGGAGAAATAGCTAGCGATAGGTGCATCCAGCATTTCTCGCAGTACATTGACCCCTTTTTCCAGTGAAGCGCTCATGATGCCACCCCCCTACGAGCGAACCATTCACCGTTGTACCAGCGGGAGAGGAACAGGGTGAAAGTGTGGGTCAGTTTGGTGAACGGGAATACCACCAGCAACAACTCCACCGAGAGAATATGGATAGCCAGCATCAGGGTGTAATCGGAAATCACGTGGTGGTAGCTCATATAGCCGGTCAACATCGGCAGGAAGGTTACCGTCCATGCCAGATAGTCACCGAAGCGGGAAAGGAAACGGCGTACCGGGTTAACCAGGCGATAGATCAGGTTGATCAGCAAGGCAAGTATGCCGAGCGCCGCAATGAGATCGACGGCAGGGGTCGGCAGTGCGGGCCAGCTAATGGCAAACACCGATTCAAACAATTTGATATGCGGTAGCAGGAACAGCAGCACAATAAAAATGCTGAGGTGAAACACATAGCCGGTAACAATCGTTAGCGGTTCACGTCTGAACTGTTCGGACTCCGGCAGGGTACGCG
Source organism: Thiohalomonadaceae bacterium (assembly GCA_050302275.1). Taxonomy (GTDB): domain Bacteria; phylum Pseudomonadota; class Gammaproteobacteria; order Thiohalomonadales; family Thiohalomonadaceae; genus JAPHTQ01. The sequence continues at coordinate 22,213 of JBNLAT010000011.1, forward strand.
AGACGATGGTACGCCAGCCTGAACCGGGGCTATTACTCCTCGCCGGAGCCAGATCCGCCTTGCGTCCGAGACTGAGAATTTCGAATAGTCGTAACGCCATACCGAAAACAAAGATCACGACAGCCCAGGTCAGCCCCGGACCGCGTGCCCACAGTAACAGGTCCATGGAATCCATATCAGATCTCCAGGTCGTCGATGGTTGTGGTTTGGTGCTGCGCCTTGGCCTTGCGCTTTTTACTTCGATTGGCAAGACCAACGGCAAGACCGGTTGCGGCGCCCGCCAACACGGCGGCACCCGCGGTTGCCGCCACAGGATTAAGCGGCGTGGAAAGGGGCTGATAGAAACTACCCGCATCCCAGAAATTTGGTTCGGTACAACCGAGGCAACCGTGTCCCGACTGGATCGGGAAGCTGGTGCCCTGATTCCATTTGGTGGTCGCACAAACGCTATGGGTCACCGGCCCTTTGCAGCCCAGTTCGAACAGACACCAGCCGTTGCGCGCACCCTCATCGTCGAAGGTCTTGGCAAACAGCCCTTTGTCATAGAACGGGCGACGGTAACAACGGTCGTGGATCGCATCGCCAAAGAAGGCCTTGGGTCGACCCAGCGAATCGAGTTCGGGTATCGAACCAAAGGTGAGGTAGTGTGTTAGTACCCCGGTCATCACCACCGGAATCGGCGGACAGCCGGGTACATTGATAATCGGCTTATCTTTAATGATATCGCTGACCGGCACCGCGCCCGTTGGATTGGGGTTGGCATAAGGCAGTCCACCAAAAGCGGCACAGGTACCGATGGAGACAATGGCCGCGGCACCTGCGGCCACCTCTTTCAGGGTCTCCAGATTGCTCTTACCCGCCCCGGCGGAATAAACCCCGCCATCTTTGGTTGAGATGGAACCGTCAACCAGTACCAGGTATTTGCCCCAGGCATCCTCCATCGCCTTTGCCCGTGCCTCTTCCGCAGCACTGCCCGCAGCGGCCTGCAGGGTTTCGTGGTAATCGAGGGAGATGGCATCGAAGATCAGGGTCTCCACCGTGGGTGAGTGAGCGCGGGTCAAGGACTCGGTGCAACCGGTACACTCCTGGAAGGAGAGCCAGATCACTGTCGGACGTCTGGTCGTTGCCATCGCTTCGGCAATCGTCGCCGCCATCGACGGAGGCAGCGCCAGCATTGAGGCGCTGGCGGCACAGAATTGCATGAAGCCACGCCGGGTGACACCCTGGCGTTTGAGCATATCGAGCATGGTTTCGTCTTTCATCTTTACTCCCCTTGGTCGGAGCGGGCCGCCGCTGCACGGAGCAACGAAGGACTCTCTTGCATGTCTTCCACTGGCGTCAGCAGCAATTCCGGGCAGCGAGAAACTTCAATAAACTCCGCTACCAACGCCTCTTCACTGTTGTAGTATTCGATGCGCCAGACACAGGGTATGGCGGTGTCGCTGATCTCACTGACGCCAAGCCCACTCACCGTGGCGAACACCTCGCCCTCACCCAAAACCTGATCCAATAGTTCGTGATCGGCAGGGGTAAGTGGCAGGCTGGCAAGATCGATCTGTGCGCTTTCGCCGGTTTCGAGCAGCCGCTGCAAGTGTGTTTCCAGTTCATGTAATAACGCCCTGGCATTTTCTGCTGGCAGTGTTTCATCGATACGAATACCAATCTCTGCCAGACCACTCATTGCTGCCACTCCTGTATCAGTTCTCGGGTCATTTCACATGCCAGTGGGATAGCCGCGGCGACCTCATCGCAAGGGCTTTCGCCCCAGTCGACTTTTTGAGGCTGAATACCGATCAGTGCACGGCGCACCGGAAGGTCGCCGGTCAGATGAGTAATCGCCAGCAGATCGAGCAACCCAACCTCGTGCACACTACGACGCTTACCGCGTCCGAGATAATCGTCGAGAGCTTCGTTCTTAAACAGGGAAATACTGCCGGGGGGAGAGTCGAGTTCAGCGGCATCGATAATGATCAATTGATCGGTCCCTGCCATGACATCGGCAAGGGTGAAACTGAGGGTACCTCCGTCGACAAATTCGAGCTCGTCGGAATCGGGGTACTCACTACGCAAGCGCTCGATCACATGCACGCCAACACCCTCATCGGCCAGAAGGGTATTGCCGATACCGAGCACTACGATTCTCCTCCTCATGGGTCCTCCCCGCCTTTGGTTTTTTGTCTATGGGGGTAATGCAGCACGATAGCGAAGCTACGGCCCGCACCTGACTCCACAAATCATAGTCACCATTCTGCGAACCTGCCACGGCAGGTAGCGATGAGGAGTGGTTTTGCCGCCATCTTCACAAAACAGCAGCATAAAAACCTGATCAGGCCAGAACCAATCCGAGGGAAAGTAGCAAACCATGGAGCAACAACGAGGCGATAGTCATGCGGATAGCAGGCACCAGTTGGTCAGGCTGCTGCGCATGCCGCAACAGATGCAGCGCCGCCTTCACACCGAGAGGCGCCGCCAGCAATGCCAGCAGTGCCCACGGGGTGACCAGAGCGGAAATCACCAAACCGAGCAGCCAGAGATTGGCAACCAGCAGCAATAGCAGATAACCCCAGCGACCTTTTTGCGCACCAAGGCGGACCACCAGATGATGCTTGCCCGCCTTTTCATCCGCTTCACGATCGGGAAATTGATTGATGTAGAGAAGATTGCTGGTCAACAGCCCATAGGGAATCGCCAGCAAAAGAGGGAAGAGAGAGAATTCGCCGCGTTGTACATAGTCGGCACCGACGATAATCAACAAACCAAACGCGGTAGCGATACAAAACTCACCCAGACCACGACTGTTAAGCGACAACGGCGGTGCCGAATAGGCCCAGGCTATGAAGGTACCGAGCAGTCCGATATACAACAGGCCACGATCACTATGCTGCAATAGATAAAGACCGAGTAATATCCCTGTGCCAAGCAGGGCAAAACCGAAGCGTGCAGTCTGCTCTTTACTCAATACACCGTTTTGAATAAAACGACTGCCACCGGTAAATGGATAAAGCCGTTGGGTATTACAATCGTCGGTGCCGTTAAGTGCATCGTAGTAATCATTCAGCACATTGGCTGCTGCATGAAACAGTACCGCACCGAGTACCGTACAGATTGCCAGCAATGTATTGATCGCCACGCCGCTGGCCGCGGCCGTGGCCAGACCGACCAGACTGGGTACCAAACTGGCAAGAAGGAACGGGGGACGGGTAGCAAGAAAATAACGTTTGAGTGGATTGGTCAGCCGCTCCGGGCTGGGTTCGATAGCTGCAACGGCGACGTTCTGTGTCATCTGCTTTTTCTTGGTTGCTCACAGTGGTGTCGAAACATCATGCCAGCAGCCAGAAGAAAAAACAAAGCTATCGATTAAGGGGACTAAAGTTGTTTGTGTAATTTAGCGAACCAGTTGCGTAACAATGTGCGCTCACTTTCATCTAATAGCGCCCCCATCGGCATCGAGTGCGGCGGCGCTTCGAGAAAAACCCTACGCTCCACCTCGAAATCCTTGCCGGTCAATCGAAACCATTTGTTGGTATTCAATAGTAACGACGGTTTGACTCGCAGCTCGAAGTGACATGGCTGACAGCGACTGCCGATCAATGCCTTCACCGCTTCGGGTGGTTTGACGGTCTTTACCGCTGGAGCAGGCTCCTCTGCGCTAGAGATAGCGGCAAACAGGAACAGTAACAGCCATGCAAATAGCCTCATCGCAACCATCAGAGCCTTCCTTCTGTTACAGGAGCCGGGGCAAACCCGGCTCCATTATGTGCCGCTTCAGGCCGCCGACTGTCTGCCTTTGGCAAAACTCATTTCGCCATTCTCGACATCGACCAGAATGTGATCGCCCGGCAGGAACTTGCCACCGAGGATCGCCTGGGCCAGCGGATTTTCGATCCGCTGCTGAATGGCACGCTTCAGCGGTCGTGCACCGTAGACTGGATCGAAACCAGCCTCTCCCAGCTTGTCCAATGCAGCAGTAGTCAACTCCAGTCCCATATCCCGCTCCAGCAGACGCCTGCGCAGATAGTCGATCTGGATATCAGCGATGGCACGGATCTGCTCTTTCATCAGTGGATGGAACACCACCACCTCGTCGACTCGGTTGATGAACTCGGGACGGAAGTGCTGGCCGACCACCTGCATCACCGTCTCCTTGATCTGTTCGTAGTTTTCATCACCGGCGAGTTCCTGGATCGCCTGCGAACCGAGGTTGGAGGTCATGACGATCACCGTATTGCGGAAATCGACAGTGCGACCATGACCGTCGGTCAGACGACCGTCATCGAGCACCTGCAGCAGGATGTTGAACACATCCGGATGCGCCTTCTCCACCTCGTCCATCAGGATCACTGAGTAGGGTTTACGCCGTACCGTTTCGGTGAGATAGCCGCCCTCTTCGTAACCGACATAGCCCGGAGGTGCACCGATCAGTCGTGCCACCGAATGCTTCTCCATGAACTCGGACATGTCGATACGCACCATCGCCTCTTCGGTATCGAAGAGGAACGATGCCAATGCCTTGCACAGCTCGGTCTTGCCCACCCCGGTAGGGCCGAGGAACAGGAACGAGCCGTTGGGACGATTGGGATCGGAGAGCCCGGCACGGGAGCGGCGGATCGCATCGGCCACCGCGCGAATCGCCTCGTCCTGACCGACCACCCGCTTGTGCAACTCATCTTCCATACGCAATAGTTTGTCGCGCTCACCTTCCAGCATTTTGGAGACAGGAATACCGGTCCACTTGGAGACCACCTCGGCGATCTCCTCATCGCTCACCTTGTTGCGCAGCAGGTGCGTCTCCTGTTGCTCAGCCGCCTCGGCCATCTCCAGGGATTTTTCCAGATCAGGAATACGGCCATATTGCAGCTCCGACATCCGCGCCAGATCTCCAGCGCGGCGTGCCGTCTCCAGTTCCTGACGGGCACGGTCCAGCTCCTCTTTCACATGCTGGCTATCCTGTAGTGCCGCCTTCTCCGCCTTCCACACGGTTTCAAGTTCACCGTACTCGCCCTCAAGACGGGTGATCTCGTCATTCAACTGTTCCAGGCGTTTCTTTGATGCCTCATCGGACTCTTTGGCCAGCGCCTCGCGTTCGATCTTCAACTGAATCAGACGACGATCGAGACGGTCCATATCTTCCGGTTTGGAGTCGATCTCCATACGAATGCGGGAAGCCGCCTCGTCCACCAGATCGATCGCCTTGTCCGGCAACTGGCGGTCACTGATATAGCGGTGTGACAGAGTCGCCGCAGCAACGATGGCCGGGTCAGTGATCTGCACCCCGTGGTGCACCTCATATTTTTCCTTCAGGCCACGCAGGATAGCGATGGTATCTTCCACGCTCGGCTCATCCACCAATACTTTCTGGAAGCGGCGTTCCAGCGCCGCATCCTTTTCGATGTACTGACGATACTCGTCCAGGGTGGTGGCGCCGATGCAGTGCAGTTCGCCACGGGCCAGGGCGGGCTTGAGCATATTGCCCGCGTCCATGGAGCCTTCCGCCTTACCGGCGCCGACCATGGTGTGGATCTCATCGATGAAGAGGATGATCTGCCCCTCCTGTTTGGAGAGGTCGTTGAGCACCGCCTTGAGTCGCTCCTCGAATTCGCCACGGAATTTGGCCCCGGCAATCAATGAACCCATGTCCAGCGACAGCAGCCGCTTGCCCTTGAGCCCTTCCGGCACCTCGCCGTTGACGATGCGCTGCGCCAGCCCTTCGACGATGGCCGTCTTGCCCACGCCGGGCTCGCCGATCAGCACCGGGTTATTCTTGGTACGACGCTGCAAGACCTGCACCGCACGACGGATCTCATCGTCACGGCCGATCACCGGATCAAGCTTGCCCTGCTCTGCACGCTCGGTGAGGTCGACGGTATATTTCTCCAGCGCCTGACGCTGCTCCTCGGCGTTGGGGTCGTCGACCTTCTGCCCGCCACGCATCGCTTCGACGGCCTTCTCCAACGCCGCCTTGTCGGCGCCGCTGCTCCGCAGCATGTCGCCCAATTGGCCCTTGTCATCCACCGCCGCCAGCACAAACAGCTCGCTGGAGATATAGGCATCCTTACGCTGTTGCGCCTGTTTATCGGTTAGGTTGAGCAATCGGGCCGACTCATTGGAAACGTGCACCTCGCCGCCGGTGCCTTCGACGGCAGAGAGACGATCCAGCGCCTCGCCCAGTTGTGAGCGCAGCGCATTGACGTTAACCCCGGACTGGGAAAGCAGCTGGCGTACGCTGCCCCCCTCCTGATCGAGCAGTGCGGTCATGATGTGTGCCGGTTCGATAAACTGGTGATCCCGTCCCAACGCCAGGCTCTGCGCATCGGCCAGCGCCATCTGGAAGCGGGTAGTCAGTTTGTCCATTCGCATCGGGTGTAACCCTCCAAAATCAGTCAATCATCAGTTACCGACTAGAATATGGCCGGGCCGCAGCAAATCAAGCACGCTTGGCAGGGTTATCACTCCCTTTCCCGATATTGCTTAACCCTAGCAACATATCTGGGCATGTTAAGCCCTATTTAATGCTCTGCGGTCATAGTTGCTCCACAAAATCCGGGTTATTCTGTTCCGGATCAACCATTAAGGGTAATAAACCATGCGCCTGCTACTGGTAGAAGACGATCCGCTGATCGGCGACGGCATTCGTGCTGGCCTGCGCCAGGAAGACTATAGCGTCGACTGGTTTACCGAGGCCCGAACCGCGGAAATGGCGCTGCAGAGCGAACAGTACGACCTGATGATTCTGGACCTGGGCCTGCCCGACAAGTCGGGGCTGGAGATCCTCAAACGCCTGCGCTCACAGGGTTCCAGCCTGCCGGTACTGATCCTCACCGCCCGCGATGCCGTCAGCGACCGGGTAGCCGGGCTGGATACCGGTGCCGACGACTACATGCTCAAACCCTTTGATCTCGACGAGCTTTCCGCCCGCCTGCGCGCCCTGCTGCGCCGCAGCAGTGGTCGCGCCAGCAGCGAGATCACTCACGGTGATATCGTCCTCGACCCGGCAGCGCACAGCGTCAGCAAGGGTGGTGAAAAAGTTGATATCTCACCGCGTGAATATGCGGTACTGCATCTGCTGCTCAGCAATACTGGCAAGGTCATGTCGCGCAGCCGCCTGGAAGAGGGGCTCTACTCCTGGGATGGCGAAGTGGAAAGTAACGCCATCGAAGTTTACGTCCACCACCTGCGCAAGAAACTGGGGGCCGATCTGATCCGCACCATTCGCGGCGTCGGCTACATTATCGATCCCGCATGAGAAGTTCACTCCGCCGCCGCCTGCTCATCATCCTGCTGTCGATCACCGCGGTGATCTGGCTGTTCAGCGCCTGGCTCAACTACAGCGACACCCGCCATGAGATCGGCGAACTGTTCGATGCGCAGATGGCACAGACCGCACGCACCCTGCTCTCGGTCGCTGGTCATGAGCTTTCCGAGTTGAGCGACACCCGTCGCTTTGTCGGCAACACCCATATTCACTTCAGCGGCGATACCCGCTTCTCCGCCGCCGGTCACGAGTACGAACATAAGATGAGCTATCAGCTGTGGCAGCAGCCGGAAAATACGCTGATGATGCGCTCATTTAACGCACCGGAAACACCGCTCAATACGCTGGATAACGGTTACAGTACCGAAATCATCGACGGCGAGGAGTGGAGGGTCTTCTCCCTGCTCGACCCGGAAGACGGCTTCATGGTGAAGATCGGCGAGGCGCTGGCGATCCGCGACGAACTGACCGAGACCGTGGCACTACGCATTGGCCTGCCGATCCTGTTCCTGTTACCGCTGATGGCACTGCTCATCCTGCTCGGTGTCAACCAGACCCTGCGTCCGCTGAATATTCTGGCAAGAAGTGTCTCCAATCGATCGCCCAGCAGTCTGGATGCGGTGGATGACCGCGATGCACCGTGCGAAATCATGCCCCTGGTCGAAGCCCTCAATCGACTATTCCTGCGCCTCTCCCGCGCCTTCGAAAGCGAACGTCGCTTTACCGCCGATGCCGCCCATGAACTGCGAACCCCGTTGGCCGCGTTGAAGATTCAGGCCCAGGTTGCCAAACGCAGCAACGATGACGAGGCGAGAAACCAGGCACTGGATAAATTGCTGGAGGGTGTGGAACGCGCCTCCCGGCTGGTAGAACAACTGCTGACCATGGCACGGGTCGATCCCGAAACCAGTAGTGTGCTGCACAGTGAAATTCGTCTGGACCGACTCTGCGAAGAGATGATGGCCAGCTATGTGCCACACGCAGCAATAAAAAATATTGAACTGGAACTCGATGTGGATGGTGTGACTGTACTCACCGGCCTGCAGGAGAGCCTGGAGATCCTGCTGCGCAACCTGCTCGACAACGCCATTCGCTACACCCCTGAGGGGGGGCGCATCAGCGTGCGGCTGGTGCAATGCGCGGACAACAGTATCGAACTGCATGTCGGTGACAGCGGCCCCGGTATCCCCGAGAGCGAACACGGGCGTATCTTCGACCGCTTCTATCGTCTCGCCGGGCAGAAAACCGAAGGCAGCGGCCTCGGCCTCTCCATCGTGCAGCGCATCGCTGAACTCAATCGTGCAGAGGTTTCTCTGGGTAAATCAGAACTGGGTGGTCTGGAAGTGACCGTTCACTTCCTGCGCCACTAATCTTTTACTGGAGCAAGTCGTTGCTCCAGTTCATGCAAACAGTCACGCGGCGCCAACTCACCACACTCCAGCTTTGGACGGTTAGTCAGACGCGCACGGGCACGTAACAATACCGGCATGAATATCCCCCCCTGGGCACGAATCCCCTCGATACGCACCGGATAGATAGGACAGTTCGCCAGTTGCGCCAGACGGACCGCACCCGGTTTAAGGTGCCGCGGTGGATCACTGTCGAGGTGGATCTTGCCGTGGGGAAAGAGAGCAATAACATCCCCTTGCTTTAGTGCCTTGAGTGCTTCGCGAAAGGCCTTCTCCGGTTTGCCTCTACGATCCACCGGAATACAGCCGACAGCACGAAACAACCACTCAAATCCAAAGCGATGATACTGCTCGGTAGCGATGAGAAAACGCAGCTTGCGACGACTGGCGGCGAACATTAGCACCGGGTCGAGACCGGAGATGTGGTTGGAGACCAGGATCGCCGGGCCGCTCTCCGGCAGCTCGATCAGATCATGGTTGAGGCGGTGATAATAACGACAGAAGAGGCGATTGAAACCATCGAGCCAGTTCATCCAGCCGTGGCCCCAGTCGATCAGCGCGGCACGCAACGAGGCGCGCCAGATCAAAATCAACAACAGCAGCAACACCCCGGCAACTGCCCAGGGCCAGTAACACAGTATGGAAGAGAGTGAGGACGCTTCCTGCATCGAGCGCCGTTACTTCTGGTAGACCTTGCGTCGGAACAGATCGTTGCGACGACTCACTAGGCGGTCGAGGAATAACATACCGTCGAGGTGATCGCACTCGTGCTGCACCGCCCTTGCCTCATAGCCTTCGCATTCGTATTCGTGCTTTTCACCGTTGCCGTCGTAGGCGCTGAATTTGATCCGTTCGGCACGAATGACGTTACCGGTGTAATCGGGTACCGACATACAGCCTTCACGGCCGACCTTCATTCCGTCCCACTCGGTGATCTCGGGATTGATTAGTACCATAAAGCCATGATTCGGCACCGGCTTGCGGGTGGCCGAACAATCAACCAGCGCGATGCGTTGAAAACGTCCCACCTGGGGTGCGGCGATACCGACGCCACCGGGACCGGCGCGCATCGTCTCTTCCAGATCGGCAAGGAAGGCACGTAGTTCGTCGTCGAAATTCTCTACCGGCAGCGACTCCTGCTTCAGCCGCTCGTCCGGGTAGGTGAGGATATCCAGCAGTGCCATGCTCACTCCTACCCGATTAAGGTATCGATGGTTTCCAGCTGCGCTTCGATACCCTTCTCCGCTACCACATCCAGTGCCGATTGCAGTGCCTCAACACCTTCGGCGGCGTGACCTTCGATCTGCATGATGTAGATCGGTTTGTCTTCGGTTCCGGCAACACTGGTATCCATATCCAGAATATGCAGGCCGGCCTCGGCCAGCGCGCCGGTGATACGGGCGACGATCCCGGCACGGTCCGCGCCGTAGACGGTGATGCGCACATCCGGCTCCAGATGTTGATGCAGTTTGGCATCGATATGATCCACGTGCAGATGCAGATCGAGGGATTCGGCCACCGGTGCCACCATATCAGTGAGCGCCTTGACGCTGCCATCGAACTCCACCATCAGCATGATGGTGAAAGTGCCACCGAGGCGGATCATCGATGCCTCGCCCAAATTGCAGCCACCATCGAACAGCGCTGCACTGAGGTGGGCCACAATACCCGGCCGGTCTTTACCGACCACAGTCAACATGTACCAGTGTTTCATTGTTTTTCCTTTCTCGTTCATTCCAGCCAGATCAGGCTGACCATCCGTCCGGTCCGCCCGTCGCGGCGGTAGGAAAAGAATCTTTGGCTATCGCTAAAGGTACAGAATTCGCCGCCATAAATCTTGGTAACACCGGCGGACTGTAACCTCCGCCGCGCCAGTGTGTAGATATCGGCTAGCCAGCGACCGTTAACCGAAGGTCTGAAGGCGCTATCCGCACCAATATCAACCGCGAGAAAGGCGTCGCGCACTTCGTCACCCACCTCAAAGGCTTGCGGGCCGATAGCCGGACCCAACCAGGTGAGGATCTCGCCCTCGGCTTTCATTTCAGAGATGGCCCTTTCGAGCACGCCGTTCAAGAGGCCGCGCCACCCGGCATGAGCCGCGGCGACATGAGTTCCGCTGCTATCACAAAACAGTACCGGCAGACAGTCAGCGGTCATCACCGTACACACCACACCGGGTTGATCCGTATGAGAAGCATCCGCCTCGCAACCGGTTGCACAGGCAGCGGCATCCACCGCCTCGGTACCATGTACCTGACTCAACCAACGCGGTTCGGTGGATAGATGTAAACCTTCACTTACCCGGTGACGGTTCTCTGCCACCGCAACCGGATCATCGCCGACATGGTCGCCAAGATTGAGACTGTCGTACGGGGGCGGACTAACACCGCCGATACGGGTGGTCACAGCGGCATGGATATTAGTGGGGGCTGGCCATTCGGGACGAATGAACTCAATCACTCCCCTGCTCCAGATCGTGGCGCAACACCGTCAGCAGTTGCTGCATGTCCTGCGGCAGTTCAGCGGTCCACTCCAGATACTCGCCACTCTGTGGATGCACCAACCCCAGGCGCGAGGCGTGCAGTGCCTGACGATGGAAATTGCGCAGCATCTGCTCCAGTTCCGGACTACAGGCAGGTGGAATACGCAGGCGACCACCGTAGACTGGGTCGCCCACCAGCGGATTGTGGCGATGGGCCATGTGAACACGAATCTGGTGAGTACGACCAGTCTCCAGTTGCACCTTGATGTGGGTATGGGCACGGAAACGCTCCGCCAGACGGTAGTGGGTCACCGCCGGTTTGCCGTTGCGCACCACAGCCATGCGCTTGCGATCCACCGGGTGACGACCGATGGGCTCGTCAACCGTGCCACCACCGGTGAGGACACCATGAACCACCGCATCGTACTCGCGGGTAAATTCCCGCGCCTGCAGCTGCTCGACCAGCGCGGTCTGCGCCTCCAGGGTCCGCGCTACTACCAACAGGCCGGTGGTCTCCTTGTCCAGTCGGTGAACGATTCCGGCACGGGGCACGACTGCAATCTCCGGATCGTGATGCAGCAAAGCGTTGAGCAGGGTGCCCTGCCAGTTCCCTGCCGCCGGGTGAACCACCAGTCCCGCCGGTTTGTTGATCACGATGAGGGCATCGTCCTGATAGACGATATCCAGTTGAATCGGCTCCGGCTTGAACTCGCTCTCCGCCTCCAGCTGCACATCGAGTTCAATCGACTCGCCACCGAGCAGTTTGTCCTTGGGGCGCATTACCTCGCCATCCACCAGCACACAACCCTGCTTAACCCACTGTTGCAGTCGGGAACGGGAAAAATCGGGGAAAAGTTTGGCCAGCGCCTGATCGAGCCGTGAACCTGCCAGCTCCAGCGGAACCTCAGCCTGCAACTGACGTCGTAGCGATGTTGCGGATTTGTGCCCGCTTTGATTTATTCCAGCGGATGCCATGGGTATACTTGGTGCCTGCCTGATTTACTTAAAGAACGGATACTATGCGTTTTTCCAAAATTCTGTCCATTTTTTCCCTGCTTCTGCTGCTCGCTGCCTGCTCCGGCATGCCCGAAGACCAAACCGCCAACTGGACGGTGGAAGATTTCTATACAACGGCCAAGCAGGCTCTCGACAACGAAGACTACATGGGTGCCGCCAACTACTACACCCAGCTCGAGGCGCGTTACCCGTATGGAGTTTACGCACAGCAGGCGCAACTGGACATCATCTTCGCCTACTACAAGGGTAACGAACCGGCTTCGGCCGTCGCCGCGGCAGACCGCTTTATCAAACTGCACCCGCGCCACGCCAATGTCGACTACGCCTATTACATGCGCGGTCTGGTGACCTTCGATCAAAACCCCAGTCTGTTCGCCGGCCTCTTTCCCAAAGATCCGTCCAAGCGCGATCCGGGCGCACTGCGTGAATCGTTCAACTACTTCAAGGAACTGGTCACCCGCTACCCCGGCAGTCAGTACACCAAAGATGCGATCGAACGGATGAAGGTACTGCGCAACAACCTGGCCAAGCACGAACTAGCAGTGGCCGACTACTATATGCGTCGCGGTAGCTACCTGGCCGCCGCCAATCGCGCCAAGTATGTGCTGGAAAACTACCAGCGCTCTGAGGCGGTGCCTGACGCACTGGCGATGCAGATCAGGGCCTACCGTAAAATCGATATGACCGACCTGGCCAACGATGCCTTACGGGTACTGAAGAAAAACTATCCTGATTACCCGGCTCTGGCAGAACTGCAGCAGCCAACTACAGCGCCGAAGCTACCCTGAACAGCGGGAGGTTTGTATGTGGGACTTTTTCGAAACCGTACGTCACCGCCACTCGATACGTAAATATCGCGATGACCTGCCAGTAGAACCTGAAAAACTGCACGCCATTCTGGAGATGGCCTGCGCCGCGCCATCCGCCGGCGACCTGCAGTCCTACCACATCACCGTGGTCACCGACGGGGAAAAACGCCAGCGACTCAGTGAGATCGCCGAGAACCAGACCTTCATTGCCGAAGCGCCAGTAGCCCTGCTGTTTAGCAGTGACCCGAAACGTTCTGGTAAGAAATACGGTGAACGCGGTGAATGCCTCTATGCAGTGCAGGACACAACCATCGCCGCATCCTACGCACAGCTGGCGGCGGTTGCAGCCGGATTAGGCTCCACCTGGGTGGGGTATTTTGATAACGAGGCGATTAAAAAGGAGTTTGGGCTGGCGGCAGAGCTGGAACCTATCGCCATCCTCAGCATTGGCTACCCTGCGGAACTGCCGGAAGAGAGTCCACGCAGGGCGATGGATCAGGTGGTTACCCACATCTAGCAAACAGCCTACTCAGACGCCACACTACCGTGCCGTCTGAGTAGAATTTAGTTAGATAGCGGTGGGGCCTTCCTCACCAGTCCGAATTCGAATCACACGCTCGACATTCGTTACGAAGATCTTGCCATCACCGATCTTGCCGGTACGGGCCACGTTGGTGATCGCTTCGATGCACTGCTCAACCATGCCTTCCTCGACGACCAGTTCGATCTTCACCTTGGGCAGGAAGTCGACCACATACTCCGCACCGCGATAGAGTTCGGTGTGGCCTTTCTGCCGACCGAAACCCTTCACTTCGGTAGCGGTCATGCCCGCTACGCCAATATCGGAAAGCGCCTCGCGCACATCGTCAAGCTTGAACGGTTTGATGATCGCTTCAACCTTTTTCATCTGTTGTTTTCCTTTGTTTCGCTATGTGTCGATTGCAGGATGTCGCTCTTCCATTCTACACGGGTTATCGCAGACTGCTAGAGTCGACCAAACCCCGAGGTAATGGGATAGCGTCGATCACGGCCAAAAGCACGGCGGGTAATACGCACACCCGGTGCCGCCTGACGGCGTTTGTATTCGTTAATATCCACCAGCCGAATCACCCGCCGCACGATCGCTTCGTCGTAACCGGCGGCGACGATCTCCTCACGGCAAAGATCTCGCTCGACGTACATCTCCAGGATCGCATCCAGTACTTCATAATCGGGCAGGCTGTCGCTGTCCTGCTGGTCTGCCGCCAGCTCCGCCGAGGGAGGGCGGGTGATGACCCGTTCCGGGATCACCGGCGAGAGCGTATTGCGGTAAAGGGAGAGGCGAAATACCAAAGTCTTTGGCACATCCTTGAGGGCATCGAAACCACCCGCCATATCACCGTAAAGGGTCGCATAGCCCACCGCCATTTCGCTCTTGTTGCCGGTGGTCAGCACCATCTTGCCCTTCTTGTTGGAGATTGCCATCAGCAGGATGCCGCGACAACGAGCCTGAATATTCTCTTCGGTGGTGTCCACCTCACGACCGGCAAACTCATCCTGGAGACTCTCAAGGAAAACGTTGAAGGCCGGTTCGATGGGAATCACCCGGTAATCGACACCCAGTATCTCCGCCTCTTCGCGGGCATCATCGAGACTCATGTCGGCGGTATAGCGCGACGGCATCATTACCGCCTCGACCCGCTCCGCACCGATGGCATCCACTGCGATGGCCAGACTCAAAGCGGAGTCGATACCGCCGGAGAGGCCGAGCACCACGCCAGGGAAACCGTTCTTTTCGATATAGTCGCGCACCCCGAGTACCAGCGCGTTGTAGACGCTGGCTTCAACACTTAGCGGCGCAGCCATTTCACCGGGCAGCGGTGTAACGGTCTCGCCGTCGATCTGGAATTCGCTAAGGTACAAACCCTCTTCGAAGGCAGGGACCTGCTGGGTGACCTTGCCCTGGGCATCCATGACGAAGGAACCGCCGTCGAACACCAGCTCGTCCTGACCGCCCAGCAGATTGACGTAGAGTAGCGGCACGCCGCCCTCGCTGATGCGGGCACGTACCGTCTCTTCGCGCTCGTTACCTTTATTAATATGGAAGGGGGAGGCGTTGATGTTGACGATCAGTCGCGCCCCGGCAGTACAGGCCTGGGCCACTGAGCCGGGCTGCCAGATATCCTCACAAATGGTCAGCCCCACCGGCACGCCTTTGATCTCTACCACACAGGCCTCGCTGCCCGGGGCAAAGTAACGCTTCTCATCGAAGACGCTGTAGTTGGGTAGATGCTGCTTGTGATAGGTGGCGACGGTCTTCCCGTCACGCAGCAATGAGGCTGCATTGTAGAGCCCGCCGGTCGCGGCGTGGGGATGGCCGAGGATGATCTCGATGCCGCGCACCTTCTGATTGATGCTCTCCAGTGCCGCCAGGGTGCGGGTCAACAGACGCGGGCGCAGCAGCAGATCTTCCGGCGGATAACCGGTGAGGGTCAGCTCGGGGAAGACCACCAGATCGGCCTGCAGCTCATCGCGGGCCTGCTCGGCGGCGGCGATCACCCGGGCGGCGTTGCCCTCAATGTCGCCCACCAGCATATTGTGCTGGGCCATTGCGATGCGCAGAGTCGACATAGAGGGCCAGTCCGTTTGGGTGACTTAACCTGCCGCCAGCACTTCGGCCATACGCGCACCCATCTCGGCGGGCGAACGCACTACCGAGACACCGGCCTGCTCGAGGGCGGCGAATTTCTCATCCGCGGTGCCCTTACCACCGGCGATAATCGCCCCGGCGTGGCCCATGCGTTTTCCGGGCGGTGCAGTGACCCCGGCGATGTAGGAGACCACCGGTTTGCTGATGTGGCGGGAGATGAACTCGGCCGCTTCCTCTTCTGCGGTACCGCCGATCTCGCCGACCATAATGATGCCTTCGGTCTGCGGGTCGCGCTCGAACAGGCAGAGGCAGTCGATAAAGCTGAGGCCGTGGATCGGATCGCCGCCGATACCGACGCAGGTGGACTGACCCAGTCCGGCCTGGGTGGTCTGATGCACCGCCTCGTAGGTGAGGGTGCCGGAGCGGGAGACGATACCGATCTTGCCCTTCTGGTGGATCGCACCGGGCATGATGCCGATCTTGCACTCGCCGGGGCTAATCACGCCGGGGCAGTTGGGACCGATCAAGCGTACTTCGCTGCCCTTGAGCGCCGCCTTGACCCGCAACATGTCCATCACCGGAATGCCCTCGGTGATGCAGACGATGGTCTCGATCCCGGCATCGGCCGCTTCGAGGATCGCGTCCGCAGCGAAGGGGGCCGGAACGTAGATCATAGTGGCATCGGCGTCGGTCTCACGTACCGCGTCGTGCACGGTGTTGAACACCGGACGCTCCAGGTGGCTGCTACCGCCCTTGCCGGGGGTCACGCCGCCGACCAGATTGGTGCCGTAGGCGATGGCCTGCTCGGAGTGGAAGGTACCCTGCTTGCCGGTAAAACCCTGGCAGATGACCTTGGTGTCACGATCGATAAGGATGGTCATTTCGCACCTCCCGCCGCCGCAACCACCAGTTTGGCCGCCTCGGTTAAATCATCACTGGCCTGGATCGCCAGGCCGCTCTCTTGCAACATCTTGCGCCCCTGTTCCACGTTGGTGCCCTCAAGGCGAACCACTACTGGTACCTTGGCATCGACCTCTTTCACCGCGGCGATGATGCCCTCGGCGATCAGGTCGCAGCGAACAATGCCGCCGAAGATGTTAACCAGAATGGCGCGCACCTTGTCATCGGAAAGGATCAGTTTGAATGCCTCGGCCACCCGCGCCGCAGTGGTACCACCGCCGACATCGAGGAAGTTGGCCGGTTCGCCGCCGCTGAGTTTGATCAGGTCCATGGTCGCCATCGCCAGACCGGCGCCGTTAACCATACAGCCGATGTTGCCGTCGAGACGCACGTAGTTAAGGTCGTGCTGGCGCGCCTGGCACTCGCGCTCATCCTCCTGGGATTGGTCACGCAGTTTGGCCATATCCGGCTGACGGTAGAGGGCGTTTTCATCCAGATTGACCTTGGCATCGAGGGCGATGAGGTGACCTTCGCCAGTCACCACCAGCGGGTTGATCTCCACCAGAGAGGCATCGCGCTCGGTGAAAAGACGGTAGAGACCGTTCATGATCGTCGCCAATTCTTTCACCTGGGTGCCTTCAAGCCCCAGACCGAAAGCGATCTGGCGGGTCTGGTAGGCCTGTAGGCCGACGACCGGGTCAACTGCGACGGTGTGAATTTTCTCCGGAGTCTTGGCGGCGACCTCTTCGATATCCATGCCGCCTTCGCTGGAAGCCATAAAGACCACGCGCTTGCGGCCACGGTCCACGACCACGCTAAGGTAAAGCTCGCGGGCAATGTCGCTCACCCCTTCAACCAACAACTGGTTGATCGGCTGGCCTTCAGCACCGCTCTGGTGGGTCACCAGACGGCTGCCGAGCAGGCGATCCGCCTCGCTTTTAAGCTCCGCAACGGAGCTGACCAGCTTGACGCCACCGGCCTTGCCGCGGCCACCGGCGTGTACCTGTGCTTTAACTACCCAACGATCACCACCCAGCGCCTGGGCGGCATGTTCTGCTTCTGCGGGGGAGGAAGCCACCTGTCCCTGAGGGACCGGGACCCCGTACTGGGCAAAGACACCCTTTGCCTGATATTCATGGAGATTCATCGTTCACCCTGAATGACTTGGAATTCGTCGAAAAAAAGGTCGCCTATTGTGAAACAAAGCGCGCCGCGGCGCAAAAGCTGTATGATTGGCTGTGATGCTTGCCAGCCGATACAATGCTGTAATATTCACCCCGAAAGGTACTGTATGAACCTGATCCGACTCATCGTCATCGGCCTGATCATCTGGCTGCTCTACCGTATGTTTGTGCGCGTGCTGCAGAAACCTGCAGCCAAACGCCAGGAACCACCTAAGGGTATTACCCGCGACATGGTCAAGTGCGCCCACTGCGGCATCCATATCCCCGCCGATGAAGCCCTCTGCCGTGACGATCAATGCTATTGCAGCCCGGAACATCGGGACGCTGGACCTGCGCAATAAGGGTCTGACGCTTGGCTGAAACCGCGCCCATCGCCCCGCTGGAAGCCGACGACTACGCCCATACCTGGCGTCCGCTGCGTTTTTTCAACTTCTCCCGCTTCGCCCTGGCGGCCCTGTTTATCCTGCTCTACCAGCTTGGCAAGTTGCCCGAACAGCTGGGACAGCAGGAACCTCAACTCTTCTACACCGTCAGCCTGGTCTATCTGGCACTGAGTCTACTCGCCTTTTATCCGATCATGACCCGCAAGCCTGACTTCCAGATGCAGGTCAATAGTCACATCTTCGTCGACATCGTCATCATTAATATCATGATGCACGCCAGCGGCGGTGTCTCCAGCGGTCTTGGCATGCTACTGGTCATCAGCGTCGCCAACGGCAGTATGCTCACCACCGGACGCACCCCGGGACTTTATGCTGCACTGGCCACCATCGCGGTGCTGATACAACAGGTGCACAGCGCCCTGGGCGATCGCCCCGGAGACGTGAACTACCCGATGGCGGGACTACTGGGCATCACCCTGTTCGTTACCGCACTGGTCGCACAGCTATTGGCCCGCCGTGCCCGAACCAGTGAGGCACTGGCCCAACGCCGTGGCGCTGATCTGGCCAATATGGCGCAGCTCACCGGCTACATCATCCAGCAGATGCAGACCGGGGTACTGGTAGTAGACAAAGAGGAGCGGGTACGACTGATGAACAGCTCCGCCTCCCACCTCATTGATACACCAATGATGGCCACCGAGACGCCCCTGCGCCACTACTCATCCGAACTACTAACATCATTGCGCGCCTGGAAAGATGACCCGACCAACTCCTCCCGCACCCTGCATATCACCGGCAACCCACGGGAGTTACTGGCCCAGTTCATGAACATCGGCCAGCGGCGCAACGAGGGCACTTTAATCTTCCTGGAAGATGCAGAAACCGCCACCCGGCAAGCACAACAGTTGAAGCTGGCCGCGTTGGGCCGTCTTACCGCCAGTATTGCTCACGAAATAAGGAATCCATTAAGCGCGATCAGTCATGCAGGTGCCCTGCTGGGCGAATCGCCGGATCTGGCGGGTGAAGATACGCGCCTGACCGAGATCATCCATGAGCAGTCGCAACGCATTAACACCATTATCGAAAATGTGCTGCAACTGGGCAAGAAAGATGTCCGCCAGGAAGAAGACTTCCAGCTGAAACCCTGGCTGGAGCAGTTTGTGGTCGAATTTCAGCATTCACGGCCGGAAGCTGGTGAAGGGGCGATGCGCTTTGAGGTTGAACCCGCCGATCTGGTAATCCGCTTCGACCCCACTCACCTGCGCCAACTATTGAACAATCTCTGCGCAAACGGTCTGCGTCATGCCATGTCAGCACGTGCCTCGCTTAAATTAAAACTACTGGCGGGGGAGATTGGCGAGGGCCATGGCTATCTGGATGTGATCGACGCCGGCAAAGGGGTCGACGAGGCGAGTCGAGCGCATATTTTTGAGCCATTCTATACCACCGAATACAAGGGAACCGGGCTGGGACTCTACCTGGCGCGAGAACTGGCGGTCAGCAATCAGGCACAGTTGCGCTATGAGCCCACCGCCAGCCAGGAGAGTCGTTTCCGCCTGCTGTTCCGTAAAGGTATGCTATGACCATGACCCGCCCTGCCAACGACAAAAAAACGGTGCTCATCGTCGACGATGAGCCCGATATTCTGGAACTACTCAGCCTGACCCTGTCGCGGATGAAGGTGGAGAGCCGCTGCGCCGAAAATGTAACGCAAGCCAAAGAACTGCTGAAAAAACAGCGATTTGATCTCTGTCTTACCGATATGCGACTACCTGACGGTGACGGCATCGACCTGATCCGGCTCATGCAGGAGAACTACCCGGATCTGCCCGTGGCCATGATCACCGCCCATGGCAACATGAATTCCGCCATTGACGCCCTCAAGGCAGGCGCCTTCGACTTTCTCAGCAAGCCGGTTGAGCTACAGACCCTGCGCGATCTCATTACCAGCGCTCTGCGCCTGAATGAAGAGGAGCGGGAATGCCCTCCCCAGCCCGGCACACTTCAGCTACTGGGCCAGTCGGCAAGCATCGAACACATCCGTAAAACCATCACCAAGCTGGCGCGTAGTCAGGCCCCGGTCTATATCAGTGGCGAATCGGGCACAGGTAAAGAACTGGTGGCCCGCCTGATCCACCTGCAGGGTCCACGGGCTGGAGCGCCTTTCATCGCGGTCAACTGCGGTGCGATCCCGGCAGATCTGATGGAGAGCGAGCTGTTCGGCCACAAGAAAGGAAGCTTTACCGGCGCCTACAGCGACAAGGATGGTCTGTTTCAGGCCGCCAACGGCGGTACCCTGTTCCTCGATGAGGTGGCTGACCTACCACTGGAGATGCAGGTGAAACTGCTTCGCGCCATTCAGGAGAAGGCGGTGCGCCCGGTTGGGGCACAGAAAGAGCAACATATCGATGTACGCATCCTCTGCGCCACCCACAAAGGCCTGGCCGAGGCGGTTAAGGAAGGGCGCTTTCGTGAAGATCTGTTCTATCGTCTGAACGTTATTGAACTTCCCGTGCCACCGCTACGGGAACGTCCAGAGGATATTCCGTTACTGGTAGAGCATTTCACCCGCCAACTGGCCCAGGAAATGGGTATGGCGCAGCCAAAATTGAGCGACGAAGCTATCGGAATACTGCAAAACCACCCTTTCCCCGGTAACGTCCGTGAACTGGAAAATATCCTGGAACGGGCCATGACTCTGTGTGAGGGCAATACCATTCTGCCTGATGATCTGCGCCTCAATGTCACACCGAGTGCCTCCAGTAACACCGATACGAATGTTGAGGACATCGGTCTGGAAGCCTATTTGGAAAATATCGAACGCAAACTCATCACCGAAGCCCTAGCAAAGTGCCAGCAAAATAAAACCGCAGCGGCGAAAGAGCTGGGCATTACCTTTCGTGCGCTACGCTACCGCCTGAAAAAACTGAATTTGGAATAGTTTGTTAGGTCAATCCGCCAGACGATCTTGACGGATGTCAGGAAAATCTGTGAGGATAAAAGGACAAGCGATTGACCCGGAACGTCACATGGGTGACAAATTTTGTCACTTCTTCACACCGCACTAGTGATCTGCTCCCAGTTCACGCTGCCTGCAAACCGCAGTATTAGTAGTTTTGCAGATATGCAGCAAAGCAACTGGCGCTTGGCACGTAATCTGCTATAGCTATAGCTGAATATTCCACCCGGCGGAGATGGGTTCCGCCAGGGAGACCGATTAACCAACCCAGATGGAGAGAGCGACATGAAAAGAACACAGAAGGGTTTCACCCTTATCGAACTGATGATCGTGGTTGCGATTATCGGTATTCTGGCGGCAATTGCGATTCCTTCCTTCAATGAGTATCGCCAAAAAGCTAACGATGGCGCAGCAAACTCTGACGCCAGAAATATGGTGTCCATCATGATTTCCATGATGAATTAACCGATTTGACTATATAGAATCGAAGGAGATACTCGCCATGTTTAACAAAATTCTTCCCATATCATTCATTGCAGGTGTAATGCTGAGTAGCAATGCGCTGGCAGCAAACTTCGGTAGTTCCGCCGCATCAACAACTGCTGAGATTACCCCAACCCAGTGCACCGCACTCAACAACAACGTAACTATCCAGCTCTCGAAAGGTGTGTTCGCTGCGTATGCATGCTCCACCACATCGGTAAATGCTGGTGCTTGCCACTCGACTGGCACCTTTAAGTCACAAACTATCGGCTGCTCCTATACTGCAACCTTTGATAGCTCGGGTACACCTACTGGCTCTATCAAGAGTTCTGCGCAGTGCCCTGACTGGGACGGTAGTGGTTCAACACCTGTGGGTGTTACCGCAACCTTCAATGGTCGTCTGGCCTTTGTAGGCGGTTCTGGTGGTGGTACTGTTGGCCAATACGAACTTGGTGATCCCGTTTGCAACGGTACCTCGATCGACAATCTCGTAAACTAAACCGACATGGTTTAACGGTATGGATGGCAATTTCGATTGCCATCCATATTTGTTTATGCCAGAAAAAGCTGCTTAATCCGAATGGCGTCTATAAAAGAAGACATTTTCATAGGCTGGCATCTCGCCTCTCGTTCAAGACTTAACTCTATAGTTCTTTGGCTTTGCGCTACACTCATTGTTTGTGTCCTTTTAGCATACCAATTTAGCGCCCGCCAGCCCGCAACTGTTGCACTGGACGTAGGCATATCTGTCATACGGCTAGCATTACCTCTGTTAATAATCCTGTTAGTTCAAGAACTTATTAGTCGAGAAATAGAACGAAAACTCTATCTCAATTCGCTCACCTACCCGAGATCCAGGACACACTGGCTACTAGGGCGAATTATCACGATTGTTCTTATTTGCGTCGGCATGTTACTCCTTATGGGGCTGATTCTCGCCATAGTGACAAAATTCATCAGTAACGGTTATGACCAAAGCACTCCCGTTGCGTTAGGCTTACCATATCTCATCGTACTGTCGTTTATTATTGTTGACACATTAATTATCACCTCAATTTCCACACTACTTGCCGTCAGCGCAAGCACTTACAGTTTTGTACTTGTTGGTACTATCGGTTTCACACTTATTGCGCGCAGCTACACCCCCATCATACAACTGCTACGCAACAACCCTTATGCAGTGTCAAGTTTTGCCGACCCCCACCTGTATCAAGATTCATTGGGATTACTTTCATTTCTTTTACCTGATCTTGGTCGACTTGATATACGGATGATTGCCCTATATGACAGAATGGAATTCATGCCTATAGACTGGCCATATTTATTGATAGCAACCTTAGTTTATGCAATCGCATTGTTGGGATTGGCCACGTGGTTACTCAACAAGCGAGAGTTTAACTAACCATGAAACTCAGATGCTCGCCTTTACTTACTATTGTGGCAGCAATCAGCTATTGGATTATTACAGCTATACATAGTGCAGCCCCTGTACAGCATGCAGCAACGTCTGCGAGTATTGTCATTTCCGAGCCAATACAGGTTCTACTTTTTGGCGGTGACAGATTTCTAGCTGCCAACATCAGTGCAATTCGTGCTGCCGCATCAGCGACATTACCTGATACATTAAATTTCAGGCAGCGCACACACGTAGCAACTGCACAACTAAACCCATGCCATGAAGATAACTATTGGATAGGAAATGCATCACTCAGCTGGGGAGGGTCATTAACTCAAGGTTTCCAATTACTCCGAAACGCAACACAGTGCCGTTTCTGGGATGAGTGGCCACCATTCTTTTATGGGTTCAATCAGAACTTTTTCTATGACAATGTAAAAGAAGCACAACGCGCATTAAAAATTGCTGCAGAACGGTCGCCTGCTAACGCCCCCGCATTTAAGACATTCTCCGCAATGCTTGGGGCCGGGAAAATTAATGATACAAATATGGCCATACGCATGCTTGAAGAGGAACGTGATAAAGCCAAGGATAAAAAGCTACGCGACATGCTTAATACAAGAGTAATACGTATGAAAGGCCTCCTTATACTACGAACAGCTCAAACCCAGTACGAGGAGAAATTCCATAAAAAACTCAATAGTCCTCAAGAGCTAATACTAAGTGGAATTATAAAAGCGTTCCCTATAGACCCTCTCAAAATCGGATACGAATTTCACAACCATAGTTTCCACTTAAAGCAAATGAAAGTTGGACAGTGAGGCTCGATATGAACGCGATACTTGAATTCAACTCGATTTGTAAAACTTTCCGCCAGCGGAAACGAAACGTGCACGCCTTAAAAAAGGTATCATTTAATGTAAATGAAGGCGAAGTATTTGGTTTTGTTGGACCTAATGGCGCAGGGAAATCGACAACTATCAAAATAATGCTTGATGTTATACGCGACTATAGTGGCACCGTGCACATACATGGAAAGGATGCTCGTTTACCAGAAGCACGCATAGGCGTTTCATATTTACCTGAAGCTCCTGCCCTGTACGAACAATTTACCCCACTTGAAGTCTTGAATATGACATTACGAATGTATGGAATTAAACGTAAAGACAGTGACAAATGGAGCATGCACTGGATGGAACGTTTTTCTATTGAAAAATATGCCACACGTCGTATACGGCATCTATCAAAGGGTAACGTGCAGCGAACTGCGTTAGCATGCGCTTTAGCCGTCGCCCCAAAGCTAATGGTTCTTGACGAACCACTATCTGGGTTAGACCCAGTAGGAAGAAAGGATGTTATTGATATCCTTTCAGAATACAAAGCTCAAGGTGGTGCAATTTTCTTTACTTCACATGTTTTACATGATGTAGAGCGGGTCGCCGATCGTTTTGGTTTAATAAGTAATGGCGAGTTGCTAGCCATTCGCAAGCCAAGCGAGTTCGTTATAGGTGACAACTCAAGGTTCATCGTGCGATATTACTCGGATTCAACCAGTTTCATACAAGGAAAACATCTGCGAGAAAACGAATACGAGTATGAGCTAGGACAAAATGAACTACCCGAATTTATCACTCAACTCAACCAAGCGACAGGAAAGCTTATAAGTATCAAACCCGCTTCATCCCTTGAGAGCCTGTTCTTCAAGATCATTGATGAGAGTAAAAATAACCCTAATACTATATCTTAGTTTGTGTATTATTATATTCATCAATCATCTCGTTAAATTCACGCTGATCATTCTCTTTTTCCCGCGCCAATAGTTCTTCAAACCTATTATAGGAATGAGTATCACCCAATTTATGGGCCAGAGAGGAGCCACGGGTATAGTATTTCTGATGGCCATAACCATGTATGTAGGGAAGTCCATCAATGATAACGGTCAAGGCTGCTTTAGGTTGACCAGAGGCTTCCAAGCGGTCTGCTAACATAACACGTGCAGGTTTAAATTTAGGATTAAGAGAAAGTGCCTTCCTTAAGGAAGATATTGCATTCTTTAGGAAATTATTTTTATCCAGATCACTGAATCCGATTAAAATCTGCGCTTCAACTAAATATACATCCGGCGCAAACGGATTAAGGCTCTTAGCCTCAGCAATCATGCCTTTAGAGGTATCATACATAACTACCCGCTCACTATGTGAGGACTTACTTGACTTAACCATACCTAGCCATGCAATAGACATCGGATAAATGTATCGTGTTGGGTCAAGTTCTCTCAATCGCCCGTATATTTCATATCTTTCTTGAATAGTACCGTTTGCCAGGTCCTTGTTCAGAAAGTCATCAAGTACACCATCTGCATAACCTTTAAGTAATAATGGTATGGTTATCAATGTCATGAGTATGACAACAAAAAATCTGGAACGTGTTGAGATATTAAAGACACAACCATTCACATTAAACGATTGAGCATCACGCATATATCTGATTATAAAGCCGACATATAAACCAAGAACCAGTAAAATGACAACAATATAGAAATTAAAAGTTACCAGACTATGTATCGACGTTGCCAAAATTGCGAGGGTCATACCGAAATAAATCTGGGAATTTTCATTGCCGGCATGAGTCATGATCATTTCTCTAGATTTTAGAAATACGATCGTGAGCATACTAACAAACAGGGTCACTCCAAGAATACCCAATTCGAGTAACATCTGGAGATAATCGTTATGCACAAACAAACCTAATGACTTCTCATCTGGGCTCATGTATTGAGGGTATAGCCAGTGAAACATTCCATTACCAATCCCATACCAAGGTGCTTCCTCCAGCATATTAATTGCACCAAGCCATAACAGCCATCTCGAGTGCGAACTCACTTCCGTTTTCAACTCAACACTTGTAATCTGACTATTTGCCAACACCACTAATGCTATAAATGAACCAGCAATTAACAGGTTTTTGAACTTTCTGAGATGTGCTGCATACGCAAATAGTATACCCATTGCGATTAGCAAACTGATATATGCACCTCGTGAAGACACCTGAAATATGGACAGGATAAAGATGCTTGACACTGCGTAAATAATCGTCTTTCTCTTCGCATCCATTTCACTCAAAATAACGACAGATAATAGTGGCAGGAAATGGATATATATATACGCGGCATTATTATTTCGATTTGCAAAGAAACCATCCGCTGAGGTTCCTAGATAAAATGCTTGGTAGAGTGTCACAAACGAGTCAAGTAAAGCCACAAAAACTAGACCAGCCATTAGCCTATGCATATCTTTTCCTTCTACCAAATAGTATCCAGACAAGATCGCAATGGGAAAAATACTAAGTCGATAAGTATAAAGTTCCCACACCTCCACAGAAGGATGCGTAACAACTGTACTTATCAACCACAACATATAGCCCATACTCGAAATAGTTATTGCATCGAAATAAATCATGACTCTTTTGCGTGTCGCAAAAAGAAAACTAATCCATAGCAATAGCGCAATCCAGAGAAATGCGAGATGATATATATGATCGCCTGTGTACAACAGCGCTGAACTACATGCTACTGCAAGCAACAAAGCAGCATATAAACTATTATTCTGGGTAATAGATCTATTATTCATATCATGAATCAATCATGCTTCTATTGTAATTAAAAATAATATTTTTATGGCACACGTAGATCACACTACCAGAGATACGCTTTATCGACACTATTAAGATTTAGCATTATTGGCAGGCTGATATTCCTTAACAATAGTCTTTAAAAAATCAATCACATTATCCTCATCATGTTCATCCAGTGATCGTGCAATCATGTCAATATGTTGCCACAGCAACGTCTCCTCCAAATGCCCTTCATTGGCCCTCAGAATCCTTGGATGAGTTGTCTTTTCCATTTTGTCATCTATGAAAAGTTCTTCGTGCAACTTTTCGCCTGGCCTCAGACCAACGTAAATAATAGAAATATCACCATGTGGGTTATTCTTGTCACGAACTGCATGACCACTCAGTTCGATCATGTTCCGTGCAAGATCATATATTTTAATTGGTCGCTTCATATCCAGAACAAACACTTCCCCTCCATTTGCGATAGTGCCTGCCTGAATGAGGAGTTGTGCGGCCTCCGGTATAGACATAAAGTAACGGGTCACTTCTTTGTGTGTTAGCGTTACAGGACCGCCTTCACTAATTTGTTTACGGAAAAGTGGCACAACAGAACCGGAAGACCCCAGCACATTACCAAAACGAACAATTGAAAATGTTGTTTTCCCCTGAAGAGCCAAACATTGAATCACCTGCTCTGCTGCCCTTTTAGTTGCGCCCATAACACTTGTTGGCCGAACTGCTTTATCACTTGAAACGAGCACGAAACGCTCAACTCCACATTGCATTGCTGCCTCAGCAACCACCTTCGTCCCGAGCAAGTTGTTTTTGACACCTTCTACTACGTTCTGCTCTACAAGAGGTACGTGTTTATATGCAGCGGCATGAAAAATAGTATGGACATTATAGGAATCAAGAATTCTCTCCATGTGTGCAAAATCCAGGACAGTCCCAAGAACACCGAGAACATGCTTATCAGGCGGCCTATCATCATGTGAAAATTCCGATAGTTCTTTACAAATTGTATAAAGTGCATATTCGCTATTGTCATACAATATTAATTGCTTTGGTGATAAAGCATAAATTTGCCTACACAACTCAGAACCAATTGAACCCCCAGCCCCAGTAACGAGAATGACTTTATCAGTTATCGCGTGTGAAAGTAGTTCTGCATTCGGCACAACCACATCTCTTCCCAGGAGATTATTTACATCAACCTCACGCAAGTGCTCGATTGGAAAGGCGCCGGATGCAAGTTCATCTAGAGAGGGCAAAGTAAGAACATTGAGATTCATAGGCCGTAACATTTCTAATATTCTCTTTCTCCTCACCGCTGATGCTGCTGGAATAGCAAGTATGATACGCTTAACAGCATACCTGGAACGCACCTCACCAATCTCATCCAGTGAATACACTGGCAGACCATTGATGATTTGACCTTGTAACGACACATCATCATCAATGAAAACTACTGGTCTTAAATCACGAGAATTATGTAAAGCATTTAAAAACTGAATGCCTGCCTCGCCTGCACCATAAATAATAATGTTCTCTTTTGCTGAAATATTCTGTAAGTAGTTCTGATATACCGCCTTAACAAGATAGCGAGATCCTGCAATATACAATGAGGAAACAATGGCGAAGTTTATTGGTATCGAGCGTGGAAATCCTGACAGAGCAAATAAATGCGCCAGTCCATATAACATGAGCGACAGGAAAAATACGCTCTTTATTATAGACCAAACCGTTTGGTCTCCAATATATCTTGTTACAGTTCTGTAGAGTCCGTAGTGATTAAATATTGCAACTCCCAGTATGGGTATGACAACAAACATCCACCCGAATGGCCGCATCCTGTCATATGGCCAGTAATCACTAAAACGCAGAGCAAAAGATGTCCAAAGTGCCAAAGGGATAGTAAATGCATCCATTAGCAAAAATAGAACCTTCTTCTGCCTTCGAGAAAGCGACGAGTAAAAATCACTTATAGACATATACTATTTAACCGCCGCCATCATAACTGACGATATAATGCCACACATGTTTTCGATCTCATCTGTTGTTAATGTCGGATGCACCAAAAACATCAAACTGTCGTCACCCAACTTTTTAGCAACGGGTAATCTCACCTTTGGGCGCCACTCTTTCTCATCAAATGCATGCTCTAAATATACTTCTGGACATATGCCGGTAAAACATGGCACCCCTCTGGAAACAATTTCTTCCACAATCCTATTGCGACTCCATCCGGTGGCCAACCCCTCTTCGCGCACAAATACATAATATTTATACCATGCATGCTCTATGTATGTTGGCAACTCTGGAACTCGCAGTAGTGAAGGGAACGAACTGCAAGTCCCTGTAAGAATAGCTGCATTTTCTATTCTTTTCTTATGCCACTCTGCCATACGTTTTATCTGTATTCTGCCAATAGCCGCCTGCATTTCTGTCATTCGCATATTTGTACCAAACGAATCATGCAACCATTTATACCCTACGGAGGCCTGACCAGTTTTTTTTATTGCGTCGATTGTTTTTCCATGATCCTTATATGACCAAACTCGCTCCCATAAGACTGGGTCATTGGTCGTAACCATACCTCCTTCACCACCTGTGGTCATAATTTTGTCCTGGCAAAAAGACCATGCTGAAATATGCCCAATACTCCCGACAGACCGTCCTCGGTATTTCGCACCATGTGCCTGCGCACAATCCTCAATGACATAAATTGACTTTTCCTGCGCTATATCCATTAGCGCATTCATTTCACATGGCCAACCAGCAAGATGAACACAGATGATCGCTCTCGTATTGGAGGTAATCAATTTACGTACCGAGCCAGGGTCAATGGTCTGACTGCATGCATCGACATCTGCAAAAACTGGAGTAGCACCACGCATTACAATTGCAGATACCGAAGCGATAAAAGTGCGAGGCGTGACTATAACCTCATCGCCTTTCCCAATATCTATTGCCGCCAATGCAGCCTCTAAAGCCAAAGTACCATTTGCTACTGCAACAGCATATTCACAGCCACACCAAGCAGCAAACTCTCGCTCAAACGCTCTACCTTCACATCCAGTCCAGTAATTCACATGATTAGACAGCAGCACTCGAGACACAGCATTTGACTCCTCTTCACTAAATGCTGGCCAATGTGATAAATTTTTCTCATGCATATGAAAAGCTCCCTGAGCTGCATCATATTCAGGTAGATATGATGAAAATGACAAAATCGGCTTCTCCCACATCAGCCGGTTCCAGCAAATACGTAACAAGCAATTATTTGAACAGCGTCAACCATAAATACTTCAGATCTATCAGGAAGCTCCAATTCCTCACATAATGAAGATTAATTTTCACCTTATCAGGGAATAATATTTCTCTATTATAGGCTTCAGGATTTTCTTGCTTAGCAAGCAACTTCTCTTCGTCACGATATTTCAATGTGGCTGGACCAGTTATCCCAGGCCGCACAGTCAATATTAGTTTTTCATCTTCAGTCAGACGATCTGCAAACCCCGGCACATCAGGTCGCGGCCCTACCAAGCTCATATCCCCTATTAGCACATTCCATAATTGTGGCAATTCATCTAATTTTGTCTTTCGTAGCCAACTTCCGATGAATGTGATGCGTGGATCATTGAGTGTCGTCACTGTGGTTTTAATTAGGTCGCTAGTTCGCATTGTGCGGAACTTTACAACATTGAATATGTTACCTTGATAACCAACTCGACGCTGAGTAAAAAATCCATTTCCACGGTTATCGATCGAGGTCACTATCCATAGAAGCAAAATAAGCCACCACAAAGCTAAAAGCGTTGTTAAAGAGACCAGAATATCAAAGCATCTTTTGAGAACGGCCTGCGACAATGTTAACGCTTTCGTCTGTGAAAATGACCGCGTATCACTCATTTTTATATCCCAAGTGAGTCAATATACCATGTTCATTCTGTATGTTATCTAGAGCATATTTTAACAACGTCGCATCTTCACTTCCTTGCATGTCCACCAAACGAAAATCAAAAGATACAGGAACTTCATTCTTGATTGACAACGTCACGCCACGCATCTTACAGAACAATTGCAACTTGTTTAGCTGGCCAAGCGGGTCCTCGCATAATTCTTCATAGTCCAGACAAAATACATTATCACCACTTAGCTGATCATCAAGTCTACGATTCAACCAGTAAACTTGTGAAGCGACTTCTTTATGTTCACCTTCCCCCACTACAGACTCGCATTCAGATGGGAATAAAGAGAACCAATCTTGATTTGAGCTTCGGCGACATCGTAATAGTGACATTGCATTACTCAATGGATCACGATAAAGACGAATAAATATTGCTTCTGGAAAATCTATTTGCAATTGCTGGGGATTCAGCGAGTGCCCGAGAAAACCATTAATCATGGGTAGAGCGGGATGAGATAATACTGAAAACACTTGCCGCAGATATTTTAACCTTCCGGCCCGATTTCTATTTTTTTTCTTGTAATGTTGACGCTCATCAATATTATAATCGAGCCAATATTGCCAGAAACGCAAGCCTTCGGCCTGACCACACAAACCGTACACATACCCTTGAGATGACTGAAAGTCTGACTTGAACTTGCTGCAATATGTAGACGTGAGCAAACTTCCAAAAAACGGTAACTGATAAAGTAGGTTGCTCAGATTACTTAAGTATCTTGCGTGGAATCTATGACTAAGCAATTGATAGGTCAGTGTCGAACCGCTACGTGGAACTGCGAGTAAAAACAGTAACGTTGGCTGACTGTCATCACTACTATGTTTATTGATAAAGGGGTATTCTAGTACCCGAAGCCATGATATCGGTAAACGCTGTAGCATGCGTCCGATACGAGTGACTACTGTATTCCGCCCACGACTCATCTGCTTGTATCCAACATTGCACGGCACCGACGTTGTATTCGCTCCTGTTCTAGCAAAATGACAATTTTTTTACACAATGCAATTGGAAGAAAATTAAATATAGTTCGGAATGGATACAACAAATGAACAATTATGGTCAACCATGGCGCATATATCACATAAAGATTTGCATAGGCTTTCCTGAATAAAAACTTGGACTCCAGAAACTCATGTATATGAGTATCATGACTTATACTTCTAGTACCATCGGACACGAAGTTAAGCCCCAAAGTATTAAGATAATAAGTATTCATCCGGTGAAATAGAATATATGATGCGTATCGCCGAAGTCCCTCAGGATGAAACCATATTGTGTTATATAGACAGGAATTACTGAAGTGAATGTTTTCACTAAAAGCCATTAGCCTCCCACTACTCCGCTCACGAACTGCCCAAAAATCCGTCCAATCAGGAAGGCTTTTGATGGCACTGATGAACTCATCCTTATCCAAGATTCGTTCATGGGTTTTATAGCGCTCATATGCCGCAAGATACACATCGTACCCTTCAGACACAATCACCTCCGCATCGCATTTATCGCAAAAAAATGCTTTATCACCTCGTCTTATTTTACTCCTAGTATTTTGACTAAAGCGTGCAATATCCTCTGGCTCATCTTTAATCACATGCCACCATTCTGACGAAATATACCTATCGAAACCTTCATCCCATCTCAATAGCCATGCGTCATTTCTTTTCAATATAGTTCCTGCCGCTCCTATCATATTCTGTGAGGGAGAGATTGACCTAAATAGAGGCAGAACCACGTTCTGCCTCAGTTGCCACACTGTCCCGTTAGATTCAAACCACTTATATCCAATCATTATCTAAATCTGTGCATGAGGATGTGCAATAAGTTAATGTATCGCAAGAATAGATTAAATATAATTGTTTCGTGCGAGATAGCGTACATACATTAATATACCCGTCATATTTAGTAGCGTAGCAATAATCAGTAGTTCCGCAGTTTGTCCCAGAGACATCACCAGAACACCAACGACAACAAACCCAACAGATTGCAGTGACAAGACACCTACATCTCCGCCTCGCCCCCTATGCCGCCATACAAATATTCTGACTAACGAAAAAAACGCCCATGTGGCACAATAAAGTGCCGCAAAAGACATTGTCTCGTATTCGATACTAATCACTCTGATAAAGTATCCTGACGTCACTAGCTGGTATACAAAAACAGGCACAATTACTGCCAAGCAGAACATTAATAGACTGATTTTAGCAAACTGTCTCAACCCACCGAAATCATCCTGCGTCCTTAGATTAGAATGAACCTGATGGACATAAACCATGCATAGCTGAAACACCAACTCCCCAATAACAAAGGCATATGCCAAACCGTCACTAACCACATATCCTAAACTGCCTAACCATATTGGATAAGAGCGAAGGTCCGCTGTTAAGGTTGCGGAAGAGAGCGATTTAGGTAACCAGGCCTTGTAACGCCAGAACTGGCGGATTAGCACCTGTACGGACGGGGTTTCTATTTTTATTCCCACAAAGTAAGCCGCAACCAAGTTAATTACAAAAACCAGACCATAGCCGAGCAAAAGTAAATATAAGATATCATTTGCATAATGAATCTCTGTTAAAAAACTAAGCACTAACACTAAAAACCATGGAATGGTTACAGTAAATTCCTGAAACACATTACTATACGTGCGCAATGCCCCAACCAGAAAGTTACTGCCGGCAATAACCATTGCATATGCGACAGTGAGCATTGCTACTTCATACTTATCTATAACTACTCCAGCGAAGAGAGTACACACAAATGCCCCAAAGTAATAAATCATACCCCCTCTGAGATAGTGGGTTATTCTTGCTGAGTTGTGTTTAATTCGATAAACAAGATCCTCTCGCGCCCCAAAACCCAATATACGTCCTGCAATTACAGCTATAGAAGTCGCAAAAAAATAGTGTACGAATTCACCCTCAAACATACTTGGTGCAATCAGTACAATAAAATAGGCCTTACTGGCGAATCCCAGTATGGTGAAGGAAAGCCCACGCGACAGCCGTACTATTGCCACACTAATACAATCTCTTTGCTAGCCATTATTCAGTATATTCCGTCATTTATCCTTGCGACATTGATATTACAAGCGCATCTATCTAGCCTATTCCGAACCACTATCAACCACGATGCTCTCTGGATTATAATGAAAAGATGAAAAAGCCGACATTTCTCATTCTTGGCGCAGCCAAAAGCGGCACATCTGCCCTCGCACAGTATATATCCGCGCACCCAGACATAACTTTATCCAAACCGAAAGAACCACACTTCTTCGACGCGAACTACAGCAAAGGTATGACTTATTACCTTACCAACCACTTCAAACACAGGACTCATGAGTATTTGACCGGAGAAGCAACACCAAGCTATCTCATCGTACCTTTCGTTGCCGAAAGAATCCTGCATGATTTGCCCCACGCAAAACTGATCATTATCCTCAGGAACCCTGTCACACGTGCATTTTCTTCCTGGTGGATGTTTCACGCACGGAGAATGGAACCATTATCCTTTTCTGATGCAATATCTCTCGAAGAGAGGCAAATATTAGAAGAACATCCGCTGGAAAGCCCACTTGCCCCGCAGATTTGGACCCAACATGTTCAAAATATTCAGTTGGGAAGAACTATTGATGTGCGTACCTATTTATATGCTGGACACTACGCATATCATATCCAACGTTATCTGCGACTGTTCCCGAGAGAAAACATCAAGCTTGTATTTAGTCACCAACTACGCGAAAACCCTTATGAAATATTGTGTGACATATGGGAATTCCTAGGTGTACCGACAAATGTTCCACCGCCATCTTTTAGGACTGAAAACGAGGCCATCAGCGCGTCTGTCAGACCTATCCTGAAATTAATCCAAGCCTCCGGATTAATGCCGTTCAGGAAACTCCTACCAGCCAAGAGCCTATCCTGGATCAAAAGGCATCTATCCAGATTCGGCCCCCCGCATACAATAGATGCAACTACCAAAATGTATCTCGAAAATTATTTCGAGCCACATATTCGCGACCTTGAGTCACTTCTGAACGTTGACCTCGCCATTTGGCGGGAATAGCACGACATGTGTATGTACATGTTGGTGCCGATGAGAGGAATCGAACCTCCGACCTACTGATTACGAATCAGTTGCTCTACCAACTGAGCTACATCGGCGGATATCTTTTTGATTTTACTGTGAAATTCATAACCACATAGCGTGTGGTGTTACATTATAACCTAGCGAAAGTACAGCATGCCATTATGATTTGCTACACACCCTATAAACAAAAAATTTGTAACTAATTGATTATTATAAATAAACCTCTATCAATGTCTGGGTCGACCATTTATCTGCCTATTTCCTCCAGTCGTCACCACTACATGGACAGAGCAACACATAGGGAATATATGTTTGGTATGAAAATGATACGTGGATTTAGCTTAGCGGAGTTGACCATAACCGTGGCACTCATGCTTGTCGTGGTGTCGATAGCGGCCCCACCGCTGTCGACGATGATTAAAGAGAATCAACTACAGTCGCAGCTGGATAAATTCATCATCACCCTGAATTTTGCGCGAAGTGAAGCGATAAAACGTAACCAAAGTGTCGTGCTTTGCCCACGCAAGACTGAGACGACCTGCGATACCGTTACTTGGGAAAATGGCTGGCTCATCTACGCAGATGTAATAAACCCAGGAGTACTTGATGTACCCGGAGATACTATTCTTAAGCAACACATTGCGTTACCTAAGGACGTAACTCTTCGGGCGACCAATGGATCAGCTTTCGATACAAACGTTACCTACACAAGAATAGGCGTCAGCACAGCGAGTGCTGACTTTGTTTTCTGCGATGGACGAGGTTTTCTTGGTAGTGACACTCGAATTATTACCATTAGTCCAACAGGCAGAGCAACCGCAACTGATAATAGCACCATTGTGCCGCCTTACACCGATTGCGATGGGAACTGAGAGAAAATGAACTCACAGACAAAGCAAAATCAATTAGGATTTTCGTTGATAGAGGTAATGGTCGCGTTAGTCATTCTCTCTGTCGGACTACTTGGTTTGGCTGGCATGCAGGTATCAGGACTGCGCAGCGTTAACAACTCGGCCAACTACTCCCTTGCTTCAATTGCAGTAAATGACTTGGCTGAAATAATGCGTGGCAACCCGGCGGCTCTGGACAATGGGACTTTTCTAGTCGATTTCACCGGCCTTGTGTGCAACCCACCTGCGGTAACATGCCGCACACCATCGACAACATCATGTACACCAGATCAATTGGCAACTTATGATCTTTATACATGGTACTGCGGTGACAGCACAGGAAATGGTGTATCAAATACGTTAAAACTGACTAACATGGATACTATCATTCAATGTATCGACACGCCGACCACTGACGCACGTCCATGCAGCCCCGGTTCCCCTTATGAGATAAATCTTCAGTGGGATGAAGTAAACCAAGAGGCAGACGGAACAGGGGATACTGCAGCACAGTCAATCTATATGAGGATACTCCCATGAAACCGCTATCCTATGTGGGAGAGAAACAACTTGGTTTCACCATTGTAGAAATACTGGTTGCACTCGTTATCAGCCTGGTTTTACTAATGGGAGTAATCAACATTTTCCTTGCCAGCAAACAGTCTTATACACTGCAAAGCGGTGTCTCACGCCTACAGGAAAATGCCCGTTATGCACTAGACATGATGGCCGCAAGCATTTCACTTGCTGGTCGAGACGCCAACCCGGAAACGAACACCCTGCCATTCAGCGCTGCCACAGTTGATGGTGGAGGTAATGTCAGTGACACAATTTCTGTTCAATATGCTTCTGCGACAGATTGCCTGGGGGCCGGAACTGGAGGAATAGCGACTGACACCTTTGCAATAAATGGCTCGTCACAGCTAACTTGCAATAACACTGTTATTGTCGATGGGATCGATAACATGCAGGTACTCTATGGTATGGATGCCCAACGATTCGTGGCAGGTGTGACGACATTGGTTGATGGCATACCAGAAACATATACGACGTATCCCCCTGCACCGTATACGGCAGCCGACCCACCTGATGATATGGATGAAGAAAGAGGTGGCGTCGTCAGTGTACGTATTGCATTACTAGTCAGCAGTGTCACTGACCCTAATTCACAAATGAACAGTACACAGTTACTAAATACTACGCAGTATTCATTACTCGACGCGCCTGCACTATCTGCTTTTAACGATCGAAGGATACGCCGCGTTTTCTCACGGACCATCCTTCTCAGAAACTATTTTGCATCACCTAAGAACCCTAGTTATTAACAGAGAACGTTTGCTATGACTCGGATCGCATATAAAACTCAACATGGCGCGACACTACTGGTCAGCATGGTTATTTTAATAATACTGACCATTGTAGGAATTGCTGCTATGAGCAATTCTGCGCTGCAATCCAACATGGCCAGAAACTTTCAGCTTGGTAAAACTGATTTTCAACTGGCAGAAAGTGTGATCGGTGAGATTATTTTCTTAGGATCGCAAGGTCCAGCCGGCAAGGAAATCGCAACATACAAGCTCGAGAATGACATCATTCGTAACGTCAAAACTGATGTTGAAGGTCAAAAAACGGAAACAACTTATGACGCCACCGTTCTTGACCCAAAGAAAAAACTTGGGGATGGAAGTGGTGTTGCCGTTGCTTCCCGAGTGACTTTTGACTGGAATCAGGAAAGTGAAATGTGTCCGGGCGGCGCCGGCACAGGTTCGTGCAACGTATACACCATCCAGACCGCAACTTTTTTAGATGGTGTAACACCTTCAATTGAGCATGGACAGAACATTTGGATCGTTGTTCCGGAGAGGAACAACTAGATAGCCCAGTACAGTTAATATAGGTCATACAATATTTCGTGAATGCGTGACATATGTCATGAGGTGCCACATGAAACCGAACACAAAATCATCACTATTCAATCTATTCGTTGCAACCATAGTCATGACATTGAGTTGCGTGAGTATTTCACGGGCAGACGACACAGACATCTACCTGGGAGGCGGCTCACTTAGCGGCAACAGTATCCCAAACATTGTCTATGTCATCGACACCTCAGGCAGTATGGCACGTGACACCATGCAGGACACTGGCACAAACCTGCGCGGGAATACTTTCGACCCCAACTCCCCCGACTTAACGATCTATCCAAGTGCTACGTACAGGGTATATAACGGGTACTGTACTCAAGGAAGATACTATTGGATAAGTCAGGCTGACTTTAACAATGGCAAGTTACCTAACTGCGAAGGTAATACCACCAGCTACATAGAAACAACGGCGATGCACTGTGATGATGCGGCAGCCGACCTCGACAACAACAGTACCGTAGGTTATTACAAGGGCCGACTATCCCAAGATGTGAGCGGCTGGAGGACCATGCTATCAGGCGATCACACCTCGAATGTTGAATGTAAAGCAGACTATGGTGTGCACGGTGAGAATGGCACAACAGGCAACCTCTTTCCCGCAAAAAACACCGGATGGACAAGTATAGATAACCCTGGGGTAACATCGCTTGACTGGTCCGCCAGTTCTAGCGGTGACTACGTTTTTTTTAATGCCAACTATCTTAACTGGCTACAGACTGATCGCATGACCACCATCATGGATGTATACATCGACTTGCTTACGGGCATAGTCCGAAGTGGCGCCAAGATGAACGTCAGTCTGATGCGCTATGATTCTGGTGCCGATGGCGGCTACTTCATCGTCCCCCACCAGGAACTTACGGCAGCAAATCTAGACTCCTATACCGACGCAGTACTGGCACTACGTCCAGGCGGTTACACTCCTTTGACCGAAACGTTATATGAAGCGTACCGCTTTTATAATGGTCTTACCGCATACTATGGTGACCAATCAACGCCGGCAAAAAATCCCACTAGCATGTATGTCAGTGGTACAACCGACACATACATCAGCCCTGTAACAAATCAGTGCCAGAAAAACTTTGTTATCATGCTCACTGATGGTGAACCAACCAGAGACACAGGCGCTGATAGTGCGATCAGAAGCCTTGCAGGGACTTGGTGTAGTGGTGATGGTGCCTGCCTTGATGATCTTACCGGCTACATGTATAACGCTGATTGCAGCGCAACACACTCTGGCACACAAAACGTTATTACTTACGCAATTGGCTTCGGTAACGACGTAGCAATACCAGGAAGCACCGCCGACAAACTCCTTGCCAAGGCTGCTGCTGCAGGTGGTGGTGAGTCATTCCTTGCAACCACTTCAGATCAGGTTATCAACTCGTTGGCAAAGATCATCCTCGACGTTCGGAGAGTTATTTCTATTTTCTCCGCACCATCCGTATCTATCAATGCTTATAACCGCAACTTCCATAGTGATGAGCTTTACTTTGCCCTCTTCCAG
Organism: Thiohalomonadaceae bacterium; assembly: GCA_050302275.1. Taxonomy (GTDB): domain Bacteria; phylum Pseudomonadota; class Gammaproteobacteria; order Thiohalomonadales; family Thiohalomonadaceae; genus JAPHTQ01. Next base: position 61,101 of record JBNLAT010000011.1, read on the forward strand.
CCTGAGGCTGGCCCAATATGGCCAGGCAACGTAAAAGTTTACAAAATGCAGGACAACACTATCGTTGATGCCAATGGACTTCCTGTTGTTGACCCGGTAACAACCACCATCAAACCAAGTGCATTGAGTTACTGGACCGACACCTTAACCTTACCCACAGGCATCACTGCAGACGGGGCAGATATTTCGCTCGGTGGTTTTGCCTCAAAGTTAACCACTAGCAGAAAAACTTACACCTATACTGGTAGTGGAGCTCCAAATAATGAGCCCCTAACTGCAGTTGCGAACGAGCTAAAAGAAACCAATGCTGCCATCACCACCACTATGCTAGGTGTTCCCAGCCTGACTACGACCGAACGAGATGCGACGCTAAAATGGGGGCGTGGGATAGATGTTAATGATGAAGATGGTGATGGCAGCACAATCGATGCACGCATGAAAATGGGCGACCCACTACATAGCCAACCAGCTGTTATTAACTACGGCCCGAACTATGATGACCTGGTCATGTATGCCTCGACAAATGAGGGTTACATACATGCCATCGATATCAAAAAGCAAGGCGAGGAAATTTTCGCCTTCATGCCACAAGAGTTATTACCAAATATTTACCCGCGAATGACTAATGGTTCCCTCGCGAATCACATCTATGGCCTGGATGGCCCGATCACCATTTGGAACAACGATGCCAACAATGATGGTCGCCTATACAGTGACGCAACAACGCTACAGTCTGGTGAATTTGTCTATCTCTATCAAGGAATGCGTCGCGGGGGTAGTCACTACTATGCGCTTGACATAACTAAACCGACATCTCCTGTCCTGAAGTGGAAAATTTCTGGCGGCCCCAGCGGTACAACTGGTTTTTCAGAACTAGGGCAGACATGGTCCGCTATGAAGAAAGCACGTGTAAAAATTGGCGGCGTGGAAAGAGATGTTCTTGTATTTGGCGGCGGCTATGATGTCACGCAGGATACCGCAGACAATACACACACAGCAGATACTATCGGCCGGGCTATTTATATAGTTGACGCTGAAACTGGGGAAAAACTCTGGCAAGCGGGGCCAGCCGGAACAGCACCTGAACGCGCCAGCAATAACCCGGATTTGGTACTAAATGACATGACCAATGCCTTCCCATCCGACATTGTAATATTCGATACTAATCGTGATGGCCTTCAGGATAGGATGTATGCCGCCGACGTGGGTGGACAACTATGGCGTTTTGACATTGACAACGAGAACAACACTGACGCTTCTAATCTCGTAACTGGCGGCATGATTGCCCGCCTATATGGTACTAATGTAGAAGACAACCGCAGATTTTATCATGCCCCAGAAGTAGCAATTTCTGCAGACCGTTCCTACTTTGCAATTACTATTGGCTCAGGACATCGAGCCGCACCGAAAAACGCAACGGTACATGATGCCTTCTATGTCATCCGTGACCCCTATGTCTACACTGTACCACCTACGGATAGCGTTACTGGCGCACCAAACTATAAGTATGTAGATACGACTAACCCCGCAGATGGTGTTGGTGACGAAATCATTACATGGAATGGCACCTATACTGTGGATACTTCAACATATCCCCATCTATTCGATGCTACAGATAACATATTAGGATCAAATGTTGGTGATATTTTATCTGATGGTACGACCGTCACCGACACAAATCTCGCCCAAGCAAGGAAAGATTTTAGTGAGTCATATGGGTGGTTTATATGGCTATCTGACATTGATCCGGTAACAAAAACCCCCACATGGGTTGGTGAAAAAGTTACCGCCGAGGCAACCCTTATTCAGAGCCAATTGACGTTTGTTACCTTCACACCAGTAGAGACCTCATCTACAGCAGTTTGTGCACCGAACCGTGGCCGTGGTCGGGTCTTCAGAATTAGTCTGCATAATGGCACGCCTATCAACTCGGCGGCTGTACCAGGCAATCCCAGGCTTGTTGTTGAAACTCAGGGTATGCTTGGTAGAGTACAAAACATCATTGGTACACACAGCTGGATGGACTGTTCTGGACTTAAGTGTTACGAAGGTGGTTCATTATCACCAAATAAGACTGGTTGGAGCACCAGCCCAACGACTGACTTGAAGCCGTAACCAACGATATGTACCCCTAACGAACCACTGTAGGTACGGAGAAAAAAGCGTGAAAAAGAAACACATGATGGGATTTAGTCTCATTGAACTAATGATTGTCGTCGTGGTAATTGGCATACTCGCGGCAATTGCGTTGCCTACTTACAAGCAACATTTAGTAAAATCTCGGCGCTCCGGGGCAATGGCAGCACTAGAGCAGGCAGCCAATGCCATGGACCGCTATCGTCTACAAAATAACACCTACGTTGGTGCTTCGATTGCAACGATCACTGTTGATATGTATACGCTTAGCATTCAAAGTTCCTTGCTGAATTCCTATACCCTGCGTGCAACGCCCGTTGCTGGCTCGGCACAAGCTGGCGATGGTTATATTGAGCTATACTCATCAGGTGCCCGCCGATGGGATGAGGACGACGATGGTTATACTGTTGGTCTCGACGATAACTGGATTCAGGGCTAGCATACTAGAGTAACGTTTTGGGCAACGGGAAGATCACCTCTTCCTGTTGCCCTTTTCCTTCCTCGACCTGTTCCACACCCCACTGCTGTAATTTTTCGATCACTGCCTTAACTAGTATCTCCGGCGCTGAGGCGCCAGCGGTAATACCGACCTTTGTCACACCATCGAACCAGTTTTTCTCCAGATCTTCGGCGCTATCGATAAGGTAAGCAGGTTTATTCAGGCGGCTGGCAAGTTCGCGCAGGCGGTTGGAATTGGAGCTGTTGGGCGAACCGACGACCAGCACCAGATCGCAGCTCTCTGCCAGTTGCCGCACCGCGTCCTGGCGATTCTGAGTGGCGTAACAGATATCGTCTTTCTTAGGCCCGACGATTTTGGGGAAGCGCTGCCTGAGCGCATCGATAATCTCCCGTGCATCGTCCATGGACAGGGTGGTCTGGGTGACGTAGGCCAGTTCATCGGGATGCTTAACCACCAACCTCACAACGTCGGCGCAATTTTCCACCAGATAGATGGAACCACCTGCGGTGCTATCGTACTGTCCCATGGTACCCTCAACTTCAGGATGCCCGGCATGGCCAATCAGGATTACCTCACGTCCGTCCCGGGCGTGACGCGTCACTTCCAGATGAACCTTGGTTACCAGCGGACAGGTAGCATCGTAGACCTTAAGTCCGCGCTGTTCCGCTTCACGACGAACAGCCTGCGATACTCCATGAGCACTGAAGATCAGGGTCGCACCGTCAGGTACTTCACTCAGCTCTTCAACAAACACGGCGCCTTTCTGTCGCAGGTTCTCAACCACATAACGATTATGCACCACTTCATGACGCACATAGATGGGCGCGCCGAATAGATCAATAGCCCGATCGACAATGGCGATAGCCCGATCGACCCCGGCACAAAAACCACGTGGATTGGCGAGTTGAACCTGCATACGAGACCTGCGGAGTTTAATTGTCTACAGAGATCACTTCGACCTCGAATTCGAGACGATGTCCTGAGAAGGGGTGATTAAAATCGACCTGCACTTCTTCCTCGCCCACCTCAGTAACCATACCGGGTAATTCGCCACCGTCAGGAAGGGTAAAACCGACGACCATCCCCTCTTCCAGCGGCATCTCCGGATCGAAATCGCTACGAGGCAGGCGGTGAATATTGGCGGTGTCTTTATAGCCGAAGGCCTGATCGGGCTCGACGACGATGGTCTCCTGGTCGCCGGTTTTCAGACCCAGTAACGATTGCTCCAATCCCGGTGCCAATGTGCCATCACCGATGGTGAAGGCGATCGGTTCGTTGTCTTCCCAGGTGGAATCAGCCACGGTGCCATCTTCTAACAGGATGCGATAGTGCAACACCACTTTGCTTTCGATACCGATCATGTTCACGACTTCTCACCACGCAGACTGTCGATAATCAACATCACCACACCGACAAAGATGGCTGAATCGGCCACATTGAAGGCTGGCCAGTGCCACTTGTCGTAATAGGCATCGACAAAATCGATGACATATCCAAGATAGAGTCGATCGATCAGGTTTCCAATCGCGCCACCCAAAACCAATGCCAGCGCGCCCGCCAACCAACGTTGCGCCGAAGTGAGTCTACGCAACCAGAGAATGAGTACTGAGCTCACAACCAGCGCAATCAGTGCAAACAACCAGCGCTGCCAGCCCCCTGCTTCGTTGAGAAAACTGAAGGCGGCACCAGTATTGTGCATCAGGGTAAGATTGAGTGAAGGCATCAGCGGAACGGGCCTGCCGTAGATTAGATCGCTACTGGCCCATAGCTTGGTCAGTTGATCCATGACGATCACCAACAGACTCAGCCAGAGCCAGTACAGTCGACGGTTTGTTCCGCGTAACATCTCTTCAAGATTCGACATGCTCAAGCAAACCTACGCTCTTCACCGTCGCCATCGACGTTATCGACACAACGCCCGCATAATTCAGGATGTTTGCTGTTACTACCCACATCCTCGCGATAGTGCCAGCAGCGGGTGCATTTTTGATGTGCACTGGCAGCAACGGCCACCCACAGCTCGTCACCGCTTTCCAGGGTGTAGTGCATCGCCTCGGCAGGCGGCTCACCACTCAGCTTTTCGATCGCGGCAGTGGAGGTAATCATGACGAAGCGCAGTTCATCCTCCAGTTTGGCCAGACGCTGATAGATTTCGCTGCCGCAGTAGAGGGTGACCTCCGCCTGCAGGTTGGCGCCGATCTCACCAGCGTTGCGCAGACGCTCCAGTTCACGATTTACCGCATCACGAACCTCCATCACCTGGCCCCAATAATCGAGTCCCATCTCGCTGACTTCCAACGCCGGGAATTCATACCAGGTGGAAAGGAACACCGACTCGCCACGTTCATCCGGCAATGCCTCCCAGATCTCCTCAGCGGTAAAGCTGAGGATCGGTGCCAACCAGCGACACATCGCCTCGGCGATATGGTAGATCGCAGTCTGTGCTGAACGACGCGCCAGGGAATCGGCCTGAGTGGTGTACTGACGATCCTTGATCACATCAAGATAGAAAGAGCCCATATCCACTGAACAGAAGTTGTGTACTTTCTGGTAGATCTGGTGGAACTCGTAGTTCTCGTAGGCAGGCAGCAGTTCATCCTGCAGTTGCTTCGCCCGCGCTACCGCCCAGGCGTCCAGCGCCAGCAATTCGTTCGGCGCGACGAGATTTTTCGCCGGGTGGAAACCGGCCATGTTGGCCAGCAGGAAACGGGCAGTGTTACGGATACGGCGATAGGCATCGGCGGTTCGCTTCAGCACCTCATCGGAATAGGTCATCTCGTAACGGTAATCGGTAGAGGCGATCCACAGGCGCAGGATGTCCGCACCCAATGTGCCAGCAACCTTCTCCGGCTCGACGCCATTGCCCTGGGACTTGGACATTTTGTAGCCCTTGGCATCGACGGTGAAACCGTGAGTGAGGACTGACTTGTACGGCGCCTTGCCGGTCATCGCCACCGAGCTCAACAGCGATGACTGGAACCAGCCGCGGTGTTGATCGGAACCTTCGAGATAGAGATCCGCCGGGCGCTGCAAACCGTCACGACGCTCAAGCACCGCCTCGTGGGTCACACCGGAGTCGAACCAGACATCCAATGTATCCGGCACCTTGTCGTAGTCCTTCGCCTCATCGCCGAGCAACTCAGATGGCTCGAGATTAAACCAGGCATCGATACCTTTCTCTTCGACGCGCTGCGCCACCTGTTCGATCAGTTCAGCAGTCTTTGGATGTAATTCGCCGCTCACCTTATGGGTAAACAGTGCAATCGGTACACCCCAGGTGCGCTGGCGTGAGATACACCAGTCGGGACGTCCCTGCACCATGCCTTCGATACGCGCCTGCCCCCAGTCGGGGATCCAACCGCTATGCTCACCGATGTTTTTGATCTCTTCCATCGCCGCGGCACGCAAACCGTTCTGCTCCATGGAGATAAACCACTGCGGCGTGGCGCGGAAGATAATCGGGGTCTTGTGCCGCCAGCAGTGCGGGTAACTGTGCTTCAGTGCTTCGACATGCAACAGCTTGCCGCGCTCTTTCAATACTTCCAGTACAGCATCATTGGCCTTGAATACATGCTGGCCTTCGAACAACTCTGTGCCGGGCAGGAACTTGCCGTCACCGCCGACAGGATTATCGACTTTCAGTCCATAACGCTGACCGACAACGAAGTCTTCCTGACCGTGGCCAGGCGCGGTGTGTACTGCACCGGTACCGGCATCGAGGGTAACGTGTTCGCCGACGATGATCGGCACCTCACGATCGTAGAACGGGTGTTGTAGCTTCAACCCTTCCAGATCGGCACCGCTGGCATAGGCGATAACGCGATACTCCGTCACACCGTAACGTGCCATAGCATCTTTCAACAAACCTTCGGCCAACAGCAGTCGCTCAGGACCGTGCTCACCCGAGCACTGCACCAGCGCATATTCCAACTCGGCATTCAGCGCTACCGCCTGGTTGGCGGGCAGAGTCCACGGGGTGGTGGTCCAGATCACCGCAGAGATCGGCCCTTCGCCCGGATGGTCCTGATCCTTTCGCACTCGACTCAGTAGCGCCTCATCATCCAACACCTCGAAACGCACATCGATGGCAGGCGATTTTTTATCTTCGTACTCCACCTCGGCTTCGGCCAGCGCCGAGCCGCAATCGGTACACCAGTGCACCGGCTTGGAACCTTTGTGCAGATGTCCCTTGGCGATGATCTTGCCGAGGCTGCGGATAATGTCGGCTTCGAATTTAAAGTCCATGGTGAGATAGGGATTGTCCCAATCACCCAACACCAGCATGCGTTTGAAACCTTCGCGCTGTGCATCTACCTGGCTTTTGGCGTAGTCACGGCAGGCATCGCGAAATTTGTCGGCAGCAACGGCGACACCCGCCTTGCCCAGTTTCTTTTCCACCTGCAGCTCGATCGGCAGACCGTGGCAATCCCAACCAGGCACATAGGGCGCATCGAAACCACTCAGGGTTCGGGCCTTGACGATAATATCCTTGAGCACCTTATTCACCGCGTGGCCCAGGTGGATCTCACCATTAGCATAGGGCGGGCCATCGTGGAGGATGAACTTGTCACGACCTTCGCCTGCTGCGCGCAACTTGCCGTAAAGGTCCATCTCCTGCCAGCGCTTGAGCAGTTCCGGCTCCCGCTTGGCCAGATTGCCACGCATCGGGAAATCGGTTTCCGGCAGGTTCAAGGTGTCTTTGTAATCACTCACTGGTTGTTACCTTCAAACAAAAATGCTGTAAAGAAGTCACGGTCACACGGTAAAGATGAATAAGCAACTATTCTGTGTGTACTGAGACCATTCAATTCATTTTTTTCGCGCAAAAAACTCGTCGGCTGCTGCCACATCCAGCTGAATCTGCGCCTTCAATGCATCGAAGGAGTCGAAACGCCGCTCCTCACGGATACGCTGCAGAAAATCGACGAATACATACTCACCGTAGATGTCGGCAGAAAAATCGAACAGATGTACTTCGAGCAACGACCGGGTGCCATCGATGGTCGGTCGAGTACCGACATTGGCCACTCCGGCGACCGGCTCGCCTTCGACACCAAACATCTCCACCGCAAAGACCCCATCCACCGGTGTCTTCTTGCGATGCAGAAAAATATTCGCTGTGGGAAAACCGATGGTCCGTCCCAGCTTGTTACCGTGAGCTACCCGACCGCACATGCGATAGGGACGTCCTAGTAACTGCTCCGCCAGTTGCAGATCGCCGACCTGCAACGCTTCACGAATACGGGTACTGCTAACCCGGCTGCCGCCGATCTCGAAGGTGTGCATCGTTACCACCTCAAAACCGTGCTCGGCACCGGCACGCTTCAGCATATCGAAATCGCCACGGCGTCCCTTGCCGAAACGGAAGTCGTCACCCACCACCAGATAGTGCACACCAAGGCCATCTACCAGCACCTGCTGGATAAATGCCTCGGCTTCCATCTCCGCCAGGCTGCGGTTAAATGGCAACAGCAACACCCGATCCACCGAATAGCGCCGCAGTGCCTTAAACTTCTCACGCAGTCGGGTGAGACGCGGCGGAATATCGCCACGGCTGAAATATTCCTGAGGCTGCGGTTCAAAGGTGATCACCGCGGTTGGTAGACCGAGCTGCGCCGCCTTATCGGCAAGCTGCCCCAGTACCGCCTGATGACCCAGATGCACGCCGTCGAAATTGCCGATGGTGGCAACGCAACCGTGATGCTCAGGACGCAAATTGTGCAGACCGCGAATCAGTTCCATAGCCGTTAGCGAGGAGTCCGGAAAAGCGGACGATTATAACCTGATTCAAGCCGCCGCTTCGATGGCATCCGCAGCGGATTCAATCCATCTTTCCCAGCATTTGCCGCGGACGAATCCCCAGCAATAACAGGGTTACAACATAGATCACCGCTGCGCCGACAATCAGTCCGGTCAGCTGCCAGACACGTTCCATAGTGTGCCAGGCAACCCACTGCAGCAGATCCTCGCTCCCCCACCAGAGGAAGGCGACCATCGCCCCATTGGCGATGAGGATACGCAGGGCGAAAAGCGCCCAGCCATGTTCGGCATGATAGACACCATCCTTACGCAGCTGGCGGAACAGCAGCCCGGCATTGATAAACGCCGCCAGACCGGTAGCCAGGGCAAGACCTGCATGCGGCCCCTTCACCCCGGCCATCGCCATCGGCACGACAAAGGCGATATTGAGCAGCATATTGGAAACCATCGCGTAGACCCCGAAACGCACCGGGGTACGGGTGTCCTGGCGGGCATAGAAACCGGGGGCCAGCACCTTCACCAGGATGAAACCGGGCAGACCGACCGCGTAAGCCATCAGGCTAAGGCGCGACATCTCCACATCTTCCAGATTGAAGGCGCCGTGCTGGTAGAGGGTGGTAATGATCGGCCCGGCCAGCAGCATCAGGCCAAGCATTGCGGGGGTACCGATTAGCAACACCCAGCGCAGCGCCCAGTCGAGGGTACGGCTGAAACGCTGTGGGTCCGCTTCGGCATGGCGCTGCGACAGACTCGGCAGGATCACTGTCGCCAGGGCGATGCCGAAAACACCGAGGGGAAACTCCACCAGTCGGTCGGAATAGTAGAGCCAGGAGACGCTGCCGCTGACCAAGAAGGAGGCGATGATGGTATCGAGCAGCAGGTTGATCTGCGCCACCGAGGAGCCGAATATCCCCGGCAACATCAGCTTGAGGATGCGCTGCACCCCCTCGTTGCGCCAGGCCCAGCGCGGTCGAGCCAGCATGCCCATACGCGCCAGCGTCGGCAACTGGAACAGCAGCTGGACCACCCCGGCGATAAAGACGCCCCAGGCCAACCCCACCACCGACTGCTCGAATAGCGGTGTTAGCCAGAAGGCGGCACCGATCAGCACCAGATTGAGCCACACCGGGGTCACCGCCGGCACGGCGAAGTGACCGTAGGTATTCATCACCCCGGCGGCCAGCGCGGTGAGGGAGATGAATAGCAGGTAGGGAAAGGTGATACGCAGCATCTCGGCGGTGAGTGCAAACTTCGCCTCATCGCCAGTAAAGCCGGGGGCAAATACCGTTACCAACGGCCAGGCACCGACCATCGCCAGCCCGGTCAGTAGCAGCAGAATCAGCCCCAGAGTACCGCTAACGTCAGCCACCAGTAGCCGCACCTCTGCCTTGTCTCGCAGGGTCTTATATTCGGTAAGGACCGGGACGAAGGCCTGGGAAAAGGCCCCTTCGGCAAACAGGCGCCGCAGGAAATTGGGGATCTTGAAGGCGACGAAAAAGGCGTCGGTGGCCGCTGCGGCACCGAACAGATTGGCAAAAACCATGTCGCGGACGAAACCGAGCACCCGAGACACCATGGTCAGGCCGCTGAACACCGCCGTGGAGCGCAATAGACCGCCCATAAATCCTGCCGTAACCCCTTGAATAAAAGGAGCATGATAACGTGCCGCCGCCCCTCCGTCATGGCAAGTTTGGGACAAACAATATCCGCCTCCCGGCATTGACATACGCGCCGGAAAACGGCATAGTGTGCGGCCTTGAATTCCAGCGATACTTTTTCGGGAGCAAAACCTTGGCAAACTCAGCTCAAGCCAAAAAACGTGCAAAGCAGGCCGAAGTCCGCCGCCAGCACAACACCTCTATCCGCGCCACCATGCGCACCGCGATGAAGAAAGTGGTCAAGGCCGCTGCTGCCGGTGACAAGGCTGCTGCTCAGGAAGCTTACAAAGCTGCCGTGCCGGTTATCGACAAGACTGCTGGCAAGGGTCTGGTTGCGAAGAACGCCGCTGCTCGCTACAAGAGCCGCCTGAACGCCCGCGTTCGCGCCCTCGCCTAAGCGCAGTAAACAGCTTCATACGAAAAGGGCCAGTCGAATGACTGGCCCTTTTCATTTCTGAGTGTCTCGTTTTTAACTCAGTACCAAATTATCCCGGTGGATCAACTCCGGTTCGTCCACATAACCCAGCAACTCCTCGATCCGCTTACTTGGCTGGCCCTGAATCTTGCGCGCCTCTTCGGCGTTATAAAAGACCAGACCGCGAGCTACCTCGTTGCCCTGTTCATCGACGCAGGCGACCATCTCACCGCGCTCGAATTCCCCGACCACCCCTTTGACCCCTACCGGTAACAGGCTCTTGCCCGATTCGCGCAGCACCTTGACCGCGCCGGCATCGAGCACCAACTGACCACGCAGTTGCAGGTGACCGGCCAGCCACTGTTTGCGCGCAAGCAACGGTTCGTTATCGGGAATGAACAGCGTGCCGACCTGCTCGCCGTCGGCAACCTGCAGCAGGACGTTCTCTTTTCTACCTGCGGCGATCACCGTGGCCGTACCTGAACGGGCCGCCAGCCGTGCAGCCTTGACCTTGGTCAGCATACCGCCGCGCCCCAGCGCACCGCCCTCACCATCGGCCATCGCCACCAGTTCCGGCGCACTGACCGAGGTTTCGTGGATCAGTTTGGCATCGGCATGGACACGCGGGTTCTTGTCGCACAGCCCTTCCTGATCGGTAAGGATCACCAGCATGTCTGCTTCAATCAGGTTAGCCACCAGTGCGCCGAGGGTATCATTATCACCGAAGCGGATCTCGTCGGTCACCACGGTGTCGTTCTCATTCACCACTGGCACCACCCCCAGCGACAGCAGGGTGCGCAGGGCGCTGCGGGCATTGAGATAGCGATGACGGTTAGAGAGGTCGTCGTGGGTCAGCAGCACCTGAGCGGTGTGCATGCCGTAGCGCTGGAAATTGGATTCGTAGGTCTGAACCAGCCCCATCTGGCCCACCGCAGCAGCAGCCTGAAGCTCGTACAGTGCGCTGGGACGCTTGTCCCAACCGAGGCGACTCATCCCCTCTGCCACTGCACCGGAGGAGACCAGCACCAGTTCGATACCACGCTGTTGCAGGGCCGCCAGTTGCTCAACCCAGTTGGCGATACCATCCCGGTTCAGACCACGCCCGTCGTTGGTCAGCAGGGCGCTGCCGATCTTTACCACCCAGCGTTTGGTCGACTTGATCTGTGCTCTGTTTTTCATCAGTGAAAAATACCCGATCCGATCAAACGGCGGAAGCGACCAGAGATTACGCCTCGTCGGCGCTCTCCTCCCGCTCCCGTTCCATGTGCGTCATGATGGCCTGCGCCAGCTTTTTGGTGCCCTCGCTGGCCAGGGCTGCAATGCGGAACACCGGCCCCTGCCAATCCAGGCGTTTGATGATGTCGTCGCAGACCGCGTCGCGCTCGTCTGGCGGCAGCAGGTCCACCTTGTTCAGTACCAGCCAGCGCTCACGCTGCGCCAGATCATCGCTGAACTTGGCCAGCTCGCGTTCGATAATGCGTACCGATTCAACCGGGTCGGTTTCATCGAAGGGCGCCACATCCACCAGATGCAGTAGCAGCAGCGTACGCGAGACATGCTTGAGGAACTGGATTCCCAGTCCGGCACCCTCCGCCGCCCCTTCGATCAGGCCGGGGATATCGGCGATGACAAAACTGCGGTGCGCTTCGATGCTGACCACGCCAAGATTGGGATAGAGGGTGGTAAAGGGATAGTTCGCCACCTTGGGCTTGGCTGAGGAGACGGAACGGATCAGGGTCGATTTACCCGCATTGGGCAGACCCAGCAGGCCCACATCGGCCAACACCTTCAGTTCCAGGTGGAGACTGCGCGCCTCACCCGGGGTGCCGTTGGTGTGCTGACGCGGCGCACGGTTGGTGCTGCTCTTGTAGCGGGTATTGCCCAGACCGTGAAAGCCGCCCTGAGCCACCTTGACCCGTTGGCCCGCCTCGGTCAGGTCGGCCAGGATCTCGCCGGTATCGTTGTCGGTAATCACCGTACCCACCGGCAGCGAAATATCGAGGTCGGCGCCGCCCTTGCCGGTCATGTTGCGGCCCATGCCACCCTGACCGCTCTCGGCCTTAAAGTCGCGCTGGAAGCGCAGGTCTACCAGGGTGTTAAGGTTTTCGTCGGCCACCACGTAGACACTGCCTCCGTCGCCGCCGTCACCGCCGTCGGGCCCGCCGAAGGGAATATATTTCTCACGGCGAAAGCTGACGCAGCCGTTGCCGCCTTTGCCCGCCGCTACCCTGATGTCCGCTTCGTCTACGAATTTCATTTTCTCTTACCCTGAAGCCTTCTCAAAATTAGGGCTCGTGCTCGGAGACAAGGCACAAAGTCTGCGAGGAGCGCAGTTTACCGGTAGTAAATGAGCACCGCAGCAGGCTTTGTAACGCCGTATCAGAGTGCGAGAACAATTTTGAGAAGGCTTCAACGAAAAAACCCCGTCGCGTTGGACGGGGTCTTTAAAATTGCTGCCTGTCCTGCCGTTACTCGGCGATAATGCTCACGAATTTGCGGTTATTCGGGCCTTTGACCTCGAACACAACCTTGCCATCCGCCTTGGCGAACAGGGTATGGTCATGACCGCAACCGACGTTGTTGCCGGGGTGGAACTTGGTGCCGCGCTGACGCACGATGATGCTACCAGCGGAAACAGTTTCGCCGCCGAAGCGTTTTACGCCAAGGCGCTTGGAGATCGAGTCGCGGCCGTTACGTGTACTACCGCCTGCTTTTTTATGTGCCATTTCTACTAACTCCCGATTACGCGCTGATGCCGGTGATTTGCAGCTCAGTGTAGTACTGGCGGTGGCCCTGGCGCTTCATATGATGTTTGCGGCGCTTGAACTTGAGGATGGTGACTTTGTCGTCACGACCATGGCTCTTAATAGTCGCCTGCACTTTGCCACCCGCTACCAGCGGGGTGCCGATTTTGATGTCGTCGCCGTTGGCAACCATCAGCACGTCGGACAGATCGATGTTCGCGCCGACTTCGGCCTCGATCTTCTCTACCTTGAGGGTCTGACCCTCAACCACACGATACTGTTTGCCACCGGTCTTGATTACCGCGTACATTTGCCGCTTCTCCAAAAAACTTGTGTCGGGTTGCCCCATTCGAAAGACCGGCAATTCTAGCGCCAGTCCCGGCCGAGGTCAAACGCCGATTACGCCTTTCT
>JBNLAT010000012.1:0-71313 GCA_050302275.1 Thiohalomonadaceae bacterium
GGATCGAAACGCCGGAGTGCACCGCCTGCGACGAGTGTATCGATATCAATCCGAAGATCTTCGCCTACAACGGTGACAAGAAAGCGGTGATCGTCGATCCCAAGGCGGGTCCGTTCAAGGACATCGTCAAGGCAGCAGAGAAATGTACCGCTGGCTGCATCCATCCCGGTACGCCGTTCAACATGGCGGAAAAGGATGTGGAGAAGCTGATCAAACGTGCGGAGAAGTTCCAGTGATCTTCACTTTGGCACAAATGTGTCTCGGAAACTCCGAAGAAGTGCGCGAGCGGGATGAGCTGCAAGGCGCGCGGAGCGGAGCGACCAAGACATACCAGATAGGTAGGCGAGGAAGCGAGCACCGCGCAACACAGCAGATCGCCCGCACAGCCACTTATTCAGTTTTACCCTCAGGAGGGGACACTTCCCCCGTCTTCCTCCTACCCATTGCCCTCCTCTCCCCGAGGAGGGATTTTTTATTCCCTCAAACCGGGCTGAAGCCATGGGCCTGCTTGAACGTTTAAAACGGGCAAGTTTCGCTCACGGCGTCCACCCGGCCGATCACAAGGCGGAGACGAAGGACAGGGCGATCCGTCGCCTGCCCTTCGCCCCGCGTTTGATCATCCCCCTGTCGCAACATATCGGCGCACCGGCGGTGCCGCTGGTGCATGCGGGTCAGGAGGTGGTGCGCGGCGAACCCATCGCCCGCGCCGAAGGTTTTGTTTCGGTGCCGATCCACGCACCGGCCACCGGTGTGATCGAAGGTATCGAACTACGTTACACCGCCAAAGGCACCAAGGAGAAAGCGATCATCCTGCGTGTCTATCAGGCCGACTCGCAGGCGATTGGCTACACCACGCCGTGCAATCCGGATGAGATGAGTGTCGAGGAGTTGCGCAACGCGGTGCGCGACATGGGTATCGTCGGACTCGGCGGCGCGGCCTTCCCGTCGCACGTTAAAATGACCATTCCGGACGAGACCAAAATCGACACTCTGTTGATCAACGGTTGTGAGTGTGAGCCCTACCTCACCACCGACTACCGGGTGATGCTCGAGTATCCCGAAGCAATCATGCGTGGCATCCAGATCACCCTGCGTATCATCGGTGCCGAGCGCTGCATTATCGGTGTCGAAGACAACAAACTCGAAGCGGTCAAAGCGCTGCGCAAGGCGATCCCTGCCGGTGCACCGATCACGGTCGAAACGGTAAAAACCAAATACCCACAGGGTGCAGAGAAAATTCTGCTCAAGACCCTGCTGGATCGGGAAGTGCCCACCGGCGGCATCATCACCCAGACCGGTACGGCGATGCACAACGTCGGCACCATGGCCGCCATCGGCGAACAACTGGCGCGTGGCGAGGGATTGATCGAACGCGTCGTGACCGTGGCCGGTCCCGGTGTGGAGAAACCAGGCAACTATCTGGTGCCTTTCGGCACCCCCATCGGTTTCATGCTGCAACAGCTTGGCTTTAAGGGTACCGAGGCACAGGTCATCCTCGGTGGGCCGATGATGGGCCAGTCCATTGCCACCCTCGACGTACCGGTGGTCAAAGGCACCTCCGGGTTGTTAATCCTGAACGAGGAATTCCTTAACCAACCGGCACGTAGAAGTTATCCTTGCATCAAGTGCGGAGCCTGCGTCGAGGCCTGCCCGATGCACCTCAACCCGAAAGAACTTGGCCTGTTGGCAGGAAAACGGGAATATGGAGTGATGGCTGAACGCTTCAACCTCAACGACTGTTTCGAGTGCGGCTGCTGCAGCTTCGTCTGTCCCTCGGCGATCCCGCTGGTGCAGCAGTTCCGTATCGCCAAGGCCTTTAACCGGGAGCGCGCAGCATGAAGATCAGCATGGAGCTGCGCAGTTCACCCCATCTGCGTAAACCGATCGGCGTCGAGATCATCATGCGCAACGTGGTCTATGCGTTGCTGCCGATCTGTGCCTTCTCTGTCTATCAGTTTGGTATCAGCGCACTGGCACTGATCCTGACCGTCACCGCAAGCTGTCTGCTCACTGAAGCCCTGTTCAACTGGATGGGTGACAAACCGGTGAGCATCGGCGACTACAGCGCCACCATCACTGCATTGTTGCTGGCACTGACCCTGCCGCCAGGCTTCCCGCTGTGGATGGGGGCGGTTGCCAGTTTCATCGGTATCGGCCTGGGCAAATCGCTGTTCGGCGGTCTCGGTTACAATCCGTTTAACCCGGCGTTGCTCGGTCGCGCCTTTGTTCAGGCAGCCTTTCCGGTGGCGATCACTACCTGGAGCCCGGCTTTCGCCCCCGGTCGTTTTGTCGAATTCATCCCCACGACCCTGACTCTGCCGTTCACCCTGCCGCCAAACATCGAGGCATGGAACAAGGCGGCAGTCGATACCTTCACCGGTGCCACTCCGCTGGGGATGCAGAAGTTCGATGGTGTCAGCACACCGGTGATGGATCTCTTCACCGGTATGAGTGCAGGTTCCGCGGGCGAAACCTCTGCGATTCTGATTTTGATCTGCGGCGCTTACCTTGCGCTGCGCAAGATGATGGACTGGCGTATCCCGGTCGGTATCCTCGCCAGTGCCGCTCTCTCCACCGCACTGTTTCAGTTTTTCGATCCGGAAACTCCCAGCGTATTGTTCATGCTCTTCTCCGGCGGCCTGATGCTCGGCGCCGTGTTCATGGCCACCGATATGGTCGGCTCGCCGGTCACCCCGTTGGGCGTCTGGATTTACGCCGCGTTGATCGGTTTCGTCACCATCGTTATCCGTCTCTACGGCGGTCTTAGCGAAGGGGTGATGTACGCCATCCTGCTGGGCAACGCGCTGGCGCCGCTGATCGAATCGGTGACTCAGCCTCGCAGCTATGGGCATAGCGGACGGGGGGCCAAGCCATGAGCGATAGTGCAGCGATACAGGCACCGCAGGTCAGCAGCTTCGCCCTGATCCGCACCCTCGGTTTGATCGCCATGGTCTCGGGCCTGCTGGTGGTGCTGGTGTTCGAATGGACCAAACCGGCCATCGAACAGAACAAACGCGAAATGATCGAACGTTCTGTATTCCAGGTCGTACCCGGTGCAACACAACGGCGCGATTTTGTCGTCACCAGCGACGGCATTAAAAAAGAAGGTGACGGCATTACTGTCTACGCCGCCTACGACGATGACAACAAACTGCGTGGCATCGCAGCGGAAGCGGCAGCACAGGGTTACCAGGATGTGATTCGCCTGCTCTACGGTTACAACCCGGAGTGTCAGTGCATCACCGGCATTCGCGTGCTAAAGCTTTCCGAAACTCCCGGCCTTGGCGACAAGATCATCACCGACGCCGATTTCGTTGCCAACTTCAATGCACTTGATGCCAGCCTCAACGCTGCCATGGATGCACTGGCCAACGCCATCGTTACCGTGAAGCATGGGCGCAAACAGAATCCGTGGCAGATCGACGCCATCTCCGGCGCGACCATCTCTTCCACTGCAGTGGGCAAGGCGCTCAACGATAGCGCACAACGTTTATTGCCTTTACTGATACCGCATATCAAAGAACTGACTGTTGCAGGTGACGGCGCATGATGAAGAATGAGCAAATCACCATGGACACCTTCCTCGACGGACTTTGGAAAGAGAACCCGGTGTTCGTCATGTTGCTCGGCATGTGTCCGGTACTGGCGGTGACCAACTCGACCATGAACGCCATCGCCATGGGTGTCGCCACCACCTTCGTACTGCTCTGCTCCAGCCTGCTGGTGTCATTGCTGCGCAGTGTGATTCCGAAGCAGGTGCGCATCGCCAGTTACATTGTGATCATCGCCACCTTCGTCACCATCGTCGATTACCTGATTCAGGCGATTAGCCTGGAGCTGTACAACGCCCTTGGCGCATTCATTCAGCTCATTGTGGTTAACTGCATGATCCTCGGTCGTGCCGAGTCGTATGCATCGAAGAACAAACCTGTGAAGGCGATCGTTAACGCCCTCGGTCAGGGAGGCGGTTTCACCATCGCCCTGCTCTGTCTCGGCACCGTGCGTGAAGTCCTCGGTAACGGCACCATCCTTGGTTTCAATCTTTTCGGCGCGCAGTTCCAGCCCTGGGTGGTGATGGTACTGCCTGCAGGTGGCTTCTTTGTTCTCGGTACCTGGCTGCTGCTGTTCGCCTGGATGCATCAACGCCGCGAAAAACGCGCACTGCAAATGGAGGCTGTCCGTGGCAACTGAATCGCTCTCCTTCATTTTTCTTAACGCGCTGCTGATCAACAACTTCGTGTTGAGCATGTTCCTGGGCCTCTGTCCATTCCTCGGCGTCTCTGGAAAACTCAACACTGCGATCCCGATGGGTATCGCCACTGCATTGGTTATGCTGGTCAGCTCCTTCTGCGCCTGGTTTATCAATCTGGTGCTGGTGCACTTCGATATCGAATTTCTACGCCTGATCAGTTTCATCGCAGTGATCGCCTCGGCAGTGCAACTGGTCGAGATGACGATGAAAAAGTTCAGTCCGACACTGTTCCGTGCGCTGGGTATTTTCCTGCCGTTGATCACTACCAACTGCGCGATCCTCGGCCTGGCTCTGTTCCAGACCTTTAAGGACTACGATCTGTTGCAGTCTTTCGTTTACAGCCTAGGCGCAGGAGGTGGTTTCACCCTGGCGCTGCTGCTGATGGCAGGTCTACGTGAACGACTTAATCTGGCTAATGTGCCTAGTGTCAGTCAGGGCGCGGCGATGAGTCTGATGCTCGCAGGCATGCTTTCGCTTACCTTCATGGGCTTCGCCGGAATCGGAGGCTGATGATGATCCTGAATATGTTTATTGCCGTTTCGTCGATTATGATCTTGATGTTCGGCTGGCTCGGTGTACAACACATTGCGCGCCTGTATGCGGCGCGTCATCCAGAATTTGGCCCTGCCCGCGAAGAGGGTGGTGGTTGCGGTAAGAGCTGCGGCTGTCATGGCGGCGGCAGTTGTCAGCGAGAGAAGGAGTAACCGCGATGAGCGATTTAACAATACCTGTCGAACAGGCTAATGCTATGAGTAACAAGGGGAGTAACATGAACGAGTACGTTGTCGGCTTTGAATCCCTGGGAATGGGAGACGTGATGCGCGTGGGCGGCAAGAATGCCTCCCTCGGCGAAATGATCAGCAACCTCGCCGCTGCCGGCGTAAGCGTTCCCGGCGGTTTTGCCACAACCTCCAGCGCCTTTCGCGATTTTCTCAGTCATGATCGTCTGGGCGAACGGATCAACGGCCTGCTATCCAAGCTTGATGTCGATGACGTCAATGCACTGGTTGAAGCGGGTAAAACCATTCGTAACTGGATCATCGAGACGCCTTTCCCCGCTCCGCTGGAAGACGCCATCCTCGCCAACTACGCCGAGTTGTGCAAAGACGGCGAACACGCGGTTGCGGTACGCTCCTCTGCCACCGCCGAAGACCTGCCCGACGCCTCCTTCGCCGGACAGCAGGAAACCTATCTCAACGTGCGCGGCAAAGAGAACGTGCTGGAAGCGGTAAAACATGTATTCGCTTCCCTCTACAACGACCGAGCTATCTCCTACCGGGTACACAAGGGTTTTGAACACGCTGACGTCGCCCTCTCCGCCGGTATCCAGCGCATGGTACGTAGTGACATCGGTGCCAGTGGTGTGATGTTCACCCTCGATACCGAATCAGGTTTCGGCGGCGTGGTCTTGATCACCGGCGCTTACGGTCTTGGTGAAGCGGTGGTACAGGGTGCGGTTAACCCGGACGAGTTCTACGTGCACAAGGCGACCCTGGAAGCAGGTAACCCTGCGGTGCTGCGTCGTACCCTCGGTAGCAAGGCGATCAAAATGATTCACGACGATGCGACAACGGTTGGTCGTACCATCAAGACCGTCGATGTCGATGAAGCGGATCGTCTGCGCTACTGCCTCAACGACAAGCAGATTGAAGATCTGGCCCACCAGGCGATGCTGATCGAAAAGCACTACCAGCGCCCAATGGATATCGAATGGGCACTCGACGGCGAAGACGGCAAGCTCTATATCGTCCAGGCCCGTCCGGAAACCGTAAAGAGCCAGGACGACAAGAAGGTTATCGAGCGTTACAAGCTGAAGAAGCGTGGTGACGACATCCGTTGTACCGGACGTGCCATCGGCGCACGTATCGGTACCGGCCCCGCCCGCGTGATCGACAACATCTCCGAAATGGATCAGGTGCAGCCTGGCGATGTACTGGTCACCGACATGACCGACCCGGATTGGGAACCGGTGATGAAGCGTGCTTCAGCCATCGTCACCAACCGTGGCGGACGTACCTGTCACGCAGCGATCATCGCCCGCGAACTGGGTATCCCGGCCGTGGTCGGTTGCGGCGACGCCACCAGTACCATCGACAACGGCGAGGAGGTGACCGTCTCCTGCGCCGAGGGTGACACCGGTTACATCTACGACGGCATCCTCGACTTCGAGGTCACCCGCTCCGATGCTGGTGAACTGCCGAAACTACCGGTGAAGATCATGATGAACGTCGGTAACCCGGACCGTGCCTTCGACTTCGCCAACATCCCCAACGCAGGTGTGGGTCTGGCGCGTATGGAGTTCATCATCAACCGCATGATCGGTATCCACCCGAAAGCACTGCTGGAGTTCGACAAGCAGAACGATGAACTGAAAGCGATCATCACCAAGCAGACCGCTGCCTACAGCAGCCCGGTCGACTTCTACGTGCAGAAGATCGTCGAAGGCATCAGCACCCTTGCTGCCGCCTTCCACGGCAAGCCGGTGATTGTGCGCATGTCCGATTTCAAATCGAACGAATACGCCAACCTGATCGGTGGTGAGAACTACGAGCCGCACGAAGAGAACCCGATGATAGGTTTCCGTGGCACCGCACGCTACATCTCTGAGAGCTTCCGTCCGTGCTTTGAGCTGGAATGCCGCGCACTGAAGCAAGTTCGTGACGAAATGGGCCTCACCAATGTCGAGATCATGGTGCCCTTCGTACGCACCCTTGCGGAAGCCAAAGGTGTCACTGAACTGCTGGCGGCCAACGGGCTCAAGCGCGGTGAGAACGGCCTACGCATCATCATGATGTGCGAAATCCCCTCCAACGCGGTAATGGCAGACGAGTTCCTCGAATACTTCGACGGTTTCTCCATCGGCTCCAACGACATGACCCAACTTACCCTGGGTTTGGACCGTGACTCCGGCCTGATAGCCGAATCTTTCGACGAACGCGATCCGGCGGTGTTGAAGATGCTTTCCATGGCTATCGCTGCTTGCCGCAAGCAGGACAAGTATGTCGGTATCTGCGGTCAGGGTCCTTCCGACCATCCGGATCTGGCGAAGTGGCTGCTGGAACAGCAGATCAGCAGCATCTCCCTCAATCCGGATACGGTGGTCGAAACCGGTCTGTTCCTGGCTGGCGAAGCAAAGTAACAAAAACCAAATGCAAAGGGATACATAAACGTGTCCCTTTGCGATTTTGTACTTTGTTGACGGAACACTCATGGAAGTGGCATTGTGAACGCACGTAAGAACCTTTCACTTGTGGAGCAGCTAGGCGAGCCTGTGAAACGATCCGTCTTTTTCCTCTCTGACCGTACCGGCATCACTGCCGAGACACTGGGTCACAGCCTGCTCACCCAGTTTGAAGGGGTGGAATTCCAGAAAACCACCATGGCCTTCCTCGACACATTGGAGAAGGCGCAAAATGCGGTGGCACGGATTAACGATGCGGCAGCAAGAGATGGCGTTAAACCTCTGTTGTTCAGTACCCTGCTCAACGAAGAAGTCCGTGAGATCATCGATACCAGCGATGGCATGTTGTTCGATTTCTTCGATGCCTTTATCAATCCACTGGAACTCGAACTCGGTATTCATTCGGCCCACGCGGTTGGGCGTTCTCACGGTATGGGCGTCTACTCCGATTACAAATCACGTATCGATGCAGTGAACTTCGCCATGGGAAGCGACGACGGCAACACCCTGCGTGATTATCCGCACGCGGAAGTGATCCTGGTCGGCGTCTCCCGTTCCGGTAAAACACCAACCAGTCTCTATCTGGCACTGCAATACGGCATTCGCGCCGCCAACTACCCGCTCATTGAAGAAGATCTGGAATCGGATCGCCTGCCTGAATGCCTGCGTCCGTATCGTGAAAAACTCTTCGGCCTCACCATCGCCCCGGAACGGTTGCAACAGATCCGCAGTGAACGCCGACCCGACAGCAACTACGCTTCAATCAAACAGTGTCGCTACGAAGTGCGTGCCGCAGAAGGGATGTTTCGCGCAGAAAATATTCCTTTCCTCGATACCAGCGCGGTTTCCATCGAAGAGATCGCCGCCACTCTGTTACAACAGACCGGACTTAAGCGCCGCCTCTACGGCTAGTCTTCACTAGATTCGCACAGTAGCTCGGCCAGATGTTTCGGACGGCGACCGCTGCCTTCCACAATCTGTTCACGGCAAGAGAAACCATTCGCCAGCAGTGGTGAGTTGGCATTAGCACGAATCGTCGGTAGCAAACTGTCCTCAGCCATCGCCGTTGCCATTTCGGCGTGCTCGCTCTCCAGACCGAAGCTACCGCCCATACCACAGCAGGAGGCTTCGATAAGCTCGAACTCCAGCTCGGGAATTAGCTTCAATACTCGGCGCATCGATTTCATTGCACCGACTGCCTTCTGGTGACAATGACCGTGCACCAGTAGCTTATCCGTCAATGACAGTGGTTTCAGTTTAAGCTTGAAACGTCCGGCCTTCTCTTCACGAACGATAAACTCTTCGAACAGAATGGCCTGTGCTGCCACCGTTTCTGCAGCGTCACCGAGATGCATGGCACGATAATCATCACGGATTGCCAGGAGGCAAGCAGGCTCCAGTCCAACGATACTCAACCCTGCTTCCGCATAGGGCTTTAATATTCTGAGTGTACGTTCGGCTTCGGCTCGCGCCTCTTGCACCATGCCGTGGGCCAGATAACTACGGCCGCAACAAAGCGGCCGTTGCGGCTCGGAGGTTTCTGCATCCGGTGCTGCAACGATGATACGATAACCGGCTCGGTTGAGTACCGTCACAGCAGCCTCGGCGATCTGCGGATCATAGTGGTGACTGAAGGTATCTATGAATAGCACAACTTCCTGTGTATCCGTTGCACTACTCGTATTCTGTACAGTAAATGCTTTTTCCGCGGCCTCGGGTAAACGCCGACTTGCTGTGACTCCGATAATCAGATCACCCAGCCACGCGAGTAAAGAAAAACGGTTACGCCACCGCACTAGATTCTTCAGCCACGGCAAACGATGTAACCATCGAGGGGTATGGGCGAAGAGGCGAGTACGTAAGGAAGGCGTTTTGGTCGCATAGCGTTGCGCGAGATATTCAATCTTAATCTGCGCCATGTCGACGCTGTTTTCACACTCCCGCTTGCAGCCCTTGCAGCCGAGGCATAGCTCCATCGCCTCTGCCAGTTCGGCATCGTCCAGCGGCAACTCACCGTTGAGCAGCGCCTTCAACAAACGCACACGCCCGCCGGTAGAAAGTTGCGGATTGTCACTCACCCGATAGCTGGGGCACATTACTCCTTTGCCCTTGGTCTCGCATTGGCGCGAGTTGATACACACCGCCACCGCTTTGGCAAAGTCGCCGCCCTGTTTGGGGATATCGGCATAGGCATCGCCCATGCCAGATTCTTTGTAGGCCGACCAGTCGAGATAGGTTTTCATACTTTGTCACACTTCCTGCGATTGCCATCCAAATTACCGCAGCAAAAGCAGTGCCATTACAAACGACGATGAATCAATAAGTTAACACTGGCCGGGTGTCGCAAAGGCAACAATCGTGTATATATCAGGAAAGGATACTGCAATGAAGATTGTCGAATTCGCCAAATACGGTTCAGCCGAAAACCTCAAGATTATTGAAGCTGAAATCCCGACGCCCAGAGAAAATGAGGTGCTGGTTAGAATCCATGCCTCATCGATCAACTCCTGGGACTGGGAGTTATTGCACGCTACACCGTTTGCCAACCGGATGATGTTTGGCCTGACCCGACCGAAACGGGTCAAAACCCTTGGCATCGACATCGCTGGTGTCGTAGAAAAAATCGGCGCAGGAGTAAAGGACTTCAAGAGCGGCGATGAGGTTTATGGCGACCTCTCCGCCTGCGGTTTCGGCGGCTTCGCCGAGTATGTCGCGGCGCCGGAAAATGCACTGGACCTGAAACCTGCCAATATTTCATTCGAACAGGCCGCCGCTATTCCTCAAGCCGGGCTACTTGCATGGCAGGGACTGATGAAAGGGAACATTCAGCCAGGCATGAAAGTCTTAATCAATGGTGCATCCGGCGGCTCTGGCTCGTTCGCTGTACAGATCGCAAAGACCTATACTGCAGAGATAACCGGCACCTGTCGTACAGAGAAGATGGAATTCGTACACTCCCTTGGCGCTGACCACGTCATCGACTACACAAAAGAGAACTTCACCAGAAGCGACAAAAAATACGACCTGATTATCGATGCACAGGGCCGTTACTCCATAGCCGATTACAAACGCGTACTGAATCAAGGCGGCAGCTACGTCATTCATGGCGGTGCAACAACAACCATCATACCCGTTATGTTATTCGGACCATTAATATCGATGTTTGATGACAGAAATATCAGTATCCTTTTTCACAAGGCCAATGAAGGACTCGGCGAGCTGGGCGAATTAATCAGCTCTGGCAAGGTATCACCGGTAATAGACAAAATCTTTCCGCTGGATGAAATTGTCGAGGCAATGACATACTACGGCACAGGCCAAACCAAAGGAAAAGTCGTCATAACGAATTGATAAAACATTGTTTAAGTTGTGGGTATAAATGCGCCACAACTTGAAGACTCCCGTTTCATGTGCTGACATTCCATACAGGCCACATAAGGCGATGGATTTCATGGGAGTAGTTAAATGACGAATACCAGTGAGCGCACGTCTTCTTTATTGCTCCAAGCAAGAGTTGCAGGGATGCTGTATCTACTCATCATCATATTTGGCATTTCCAGTGAGGTTTTCATCCGTGGGAACCTGATTGACCCGAATGATGCCGCAGCAACCGCTGCCAACATAGCGACATCCCAAACACTATTCAGGGCAGGTTTTCTAGCCGATTCCATTATGTTGCTGTGCGATGTTGCTATTGCAGTATTGTTTTACACGCTACTCAAATCCATTAACAAAACGCTGGCCATTACTGCCGCCGCATTCCGCCTGATTCAGGCGTCCATACTCGGACTAAATTTGCTTAATTATTATGCGGTCGTACTGCTGTTAAGTGGGACTGGGGCAGGAACATTACTCGAAACAAAACAATTACACGCTCAGGTTATGCTGTTCCTCGACATGCACAGCCATGGTTATGATCTAGGACTACTGTTTTTCGCCATCTCTAATTTCATTCTCGGCTATCTGATCATCAGGTCAACATTTCTCCCGACGATTCTTGGTTATGGATTACAGGCAGCAGCTACTGTCTACCTGATTGGTAGTTACACTCGATTCATGGCACCGGATTACATACCGTTCGTTGAACCATTTTACCTGATCCCATTAGTTGCAGAACTTTCATTCTGCCTGTGGCTTCTGATAAAGGGCATAAAGGTAAGGGAGTAAATCGACTGCGGTATATCTCATGCCATTGTAAATTCGCGATGACTCAAGACACCTCCAACTTCCCCATCTCCTGTTCCGCCTGAACCATTGCCTTCTCGGAACTCAAGTATTCCGGGCTATACACAACATCTTCCTGCGGTTGCGGCTTCGGCTTTTCACTCTTTTTCTCTGGTGAAGTACTCTTTACGAGCCTTTTCGGTGGTCTGGCCATATCCTATTTCCTTCGCGGTCGTTTGACGGTTTTGCGCGCTGCCTTTTTTACCGCTGGTTTTCTGGCTGGCTTATCTGTGCTGACGGCACTCTTCTTCAGCCCCGCCATGACATCTTTATAGGTGCCATTAAGGCTGTCCATCATCTCCTTCAGATCAGCAAGTGTCTGCGTAAAGCTGTCGCCGCCCAGCCCTTCCTCCGCCATTTTCAGCGCCTTTTCGGGACTAGCCTCGAGAATGGCCTTGCTGGCAGCGGTGGTGATTGCGTTCTGGAGGATGTAGCGCTGCTGCTGTTGATGTACAGCGTTGTACATCGCCAGGCCGATAGCGTGAGCCATAAGCTGATAGGAAAATGCCTGGACATTCTCGCCGTTATCATCGGCGAGCATTTTCTGGATTTGGGTAATACTATCCGTGATTTGATCATTGACGCTGGTATTGTCAGCCACGTCTACTCTCCCTGAGTTTTATTTACCGTCGTCATCACCCACAAGTTTTTTCACACAGGAAGTCGTGACGGCCTGACCGATAACATTGAGTTGCTGCTGACTGGTTGTGGCGTTGTGCGCGGCATTGGCCAGGGCCTGTGACGTTGCCTGATACAGTGAACCCAGCGCATGGGCGGGAGCACTGGCAAGAACCTGGACATTGGATTGGGTGACTGAATCGGTAATCTGTCCGTTGACGGGGGTTGGGAGTGCCATAGGTAACGTCCTTATTTGTGTGAATGGAAGTTTGAATCGTAGTTCAAAACTCCGGCAATGCAATTTCCCGAATGCCTGCACTTTTTACGCTGACTATACAAAGCTCTTAGTCCCCTCCCCCAACCTTAGATCATCGTCTATGCTCTCTATACCGCCGCAACGGCGGTACGACGGAAATCATAATAAGGGGAGCCTTAGATGCAATACGTTAAACGCTTTTCGGAGCTGGGTATCAAAGATGTGCCGTTGGTCGGCGGTAAGAACGCCTCGCTGGGGGAGATGTACCGCGAGTTAAAGAAGGATGGCATCGAAGTACCCAACGGGTTTGCTACCACCGCCGAAGCGTATCGGCTTTATATCGAACACAATAACCTCCATGACCGCATTGCCAAAGCCCTGGAGGAGCTGGATACCAGCAACGTAGAGCAACTGGCACAGACCGGGGCCAGAATTCGCCAGTGGGTGGTTCACGGGGTTATGCCACAGCAACTGGTCGATGAGATTCGTGAAGCCTACAAAGAACTGGAGGCCGAGTACGGCGAAAACAGCGACGTAGCGGTACGCTCCTCCGCCACCGCCGAGGACCTTCCCACCGCCTCCTTCGCCGGACAACAGGAGACCTACCTCAACATCCGCGGCACCAATAACCTGCTTGCCACCTGCAAGAAAGTATTCGCCTCGCTGTTCACTGACCGCGCCATCTCTTACCGCGTAGACAAAGGCTTCACCCATATGGATGTAGCGCTCTCCATCGGCGTGCAGCAGATGGTGCGCTCCGACATCGGCGCCTCTGGCGTCATGTTCTCCATCGACACCGAGACCGGCTTCCGCGACGTTGTGTTCATCACCGCCGCCTACGGCCTGGGCGAAAACGTGGTGCAGGGGGCGGTCAACCCGGACGAATTCTACGTATTCAAGCCAACACTGGCCGCGGGCAAACAGCCTATCCTCAAGCGCCAGCTTGGCTCCAAAAAGATCAAGATGATCTACACCTCCGACCCGATGGCGGGCCACTCCACCACCAATATCCGTGTCCACCATGCAGATCGAAACCGCTTCGCCATCGACGACGACGATGTACTGGAACTGGCGCGCTACGCCACCGCCATCGAGAAACACTACGGTCGTCCGATGGATATCGAGTGGGCCAAAGATGGCAATACGGGCAAGTTGTTTATTGTCCAGGCACGACCAGAGACGGTACAGGCCAGTGCTGACGCCACTATGCACGAGGTCTTCCAACTCAAGAGCCGCGGCAAGGTACTAACTGAGGGCAAGAGCGTGGGCCAAAAGATCGCCGTCGGTCAGGCACGAGTGATCATGGAAGCCTCGCACATGAATGAGCTACAACCGGGCGAGGTGCTGGTGACCGACATCACCGACCCGGACTGGGAGCCGGTAATGAAGATCGCCTCGGCCATCGTCACCAACCGGGGCGGACGCACCTGTCACGCGGCGATCATTGCCCGTGAGCTGGGCATCCCTGCAGTGGTCGGTACCGCCAACTGCACCGTGGCGGTCAAGAGCGGACAAATGGTCACCGTATCCTGCGCCGAGGGCGACACCGGACTGGTCTACGAGGGCAAACAAGAGTTCTCGGTGGAGAAGGTCGATCTTTCCCAGCTGGAAAAACCTAAGACCAAGATCATGCTCAATCTGGGCAACCCTGAACTGGCCTTCGAGGTATCACGCTTGCCCTCCGACGGCGTCGGCCTGGCACGACTGGAGTTCATCATTAACAACGCCATTCGCGTCCACCCCCGCGCCCTGCTGGAGTACGACAAGCTGGAGCCAGAAGTACAGGAGAAAGTGGATGCCATCGCCGCCGGTTACCCGAGTCGCACCGACTACTTCGTCGAACGCATGGCCGAGGGTGTTGCGACAATAGCCGCCGCATTTGCGCCCGAGCCCGTGATCGTGCGCATGTCCGACTTCAAGTCCAATGAGTACGCGCAACTGGTCGGCGGCGAACAGTTCGAGCCGAAGGAAGAGAACCCGATGATCGGCTTCCGCGGTGCCTACCGCTATCCGTCGCCCGATTTCGCCGAGAGCTTCTCCCTGGAGTGCAAGGCGATGCGCAAGGTGCGCGAGGATATGGGGCTGGATAACGTCTCACTGATGATTCCGTTCGTGCGTAGCGTGGAAGAAGGCAGGAATGTGCTGGAGCTAATGGCAAAGAACGGCCTCAAACGCGGTGAGAATGGGTTGAAAGTCTATGTCATGTGCGAGATCCCAGCCAACGCCCTGCTCGCGGACAAGTTCCTGGAACATTTCGACGGCTTCTCCATCGGCTCCAACGACCTGACCCAGCTTACTCTCGGTGTGGATCGCGACTCGGGGCTGGTCACCGGCGTCGACGAACGCAATGAGGCGGTGCTGATGTTGATCGAAATGGCCATCGATGCCTGTAAGCGCCACGACAAGTACATTGGCATCTGCGGACAGGCACCGTCAGATTTCCCGGAGATCACCAGTTGGCTGGTGGAAAAAGGAATTGGTTCTATCTCACTTAACCCGGACAGCATCCTGCGCATGACACAGGTGGTGCTGGATATGGAAAAGAAAAAGAAGTGATATGTACACGGGCCGGATACCCGGCCCGACACGCTTCTGGAAATATCCCTTATACAGGGGTAGTCTGCTGCTATTGGGGTATATATCAAGCTGTAGTAAATACACACTCCCACTCCGCATCTCCCGATGAGGATTAACTGCTACCAGGACATGGAGGTCGAGCGGTAATGCAAACCCAGTCTCCCTTTGAGCATGAAGTAGATGTACTAGTAGTCGGTTCGGGGGCAGGCGCAATGACTGCCGCTCTGGTCGCTAGTATTGAAGGTTGCGGCGAAGTGCTGATGGTGGAAAAAGGCGATCGTTACGGTGGCACTTCCTCTATGTCCGGCGGCGCACTCTGGATACCGAATAGCCATCAATCGAAAGAACTGAAAATCAGCGACACCATTGCTGAGGTCCTGGAGCATCTGCGTACACTTATCGGCAGCGAGGTATCGGAAACACGCCTGCGCGCCTATGCGGAACAGGCGCCGGAAATGCTCTACTACATGAGCGAGAAGACCCGCCTCAACTGCGAACTGATACACGACTCCGACTACTCTCCCGAAACACCTGGAGGCAAACGTGATCACCGTGTACTACAGCCAAAACCGATAAACGCCTGTCATCTAAAAAAACATTTCAGGCAACTGCACGAACAACCACCACAGGTACTGATCATGGGTCTGTTACCCATGACACTCAGCGAAGCACACACCATGATGAAACGCTCTCGTGGCTGGCTGTTTCTTGGTATGCGTATCGTGTTGCGTTATCTGCTCGACATCCCCGGCCGATTAAAAGGTAAACGTTCTCGTTATCTGACCATGGGCAATGCATTGATCGGACAACTGCGCTGGTCGATGCTGGAACGAAATATCGATTTATGGTTAAAAACACCTATGCTTTCGCTAATCGAAGAACATGGCGAGGTGGTCGGTGCGGTGGTTGAGAAAGAGGGAACACCGACGCGCATTCGGGCACGCAAGGGGGTAATAATCGGCGCTGGCGGTTTCGAACACAATATGACACTACGTGATGAGTGGCTCCCCAAGCCCAGCACCACCAATTGGAGTGCTTCACAAACCAACAATACCGGCGACGGTATTATTGCGGCACAGGCGATTGGTGCAAAAACCGATTTAATGGAACATGCCTGGTGGGCACCTGTAGTAAGAGTGCCGGGCAAAGATCGCCCTTACGCCATCTTCACCGAACGCAACCTGCCCGGCATGGTGATCGTCAACAAGTCCGGAAAACGCTTCGCCAATGAGGCGACCTCGTATCATGAAGGCGTTGTCAGCATGTATCAGGCAGACATGCCGCATAGTCCGGCTATCCCCGCCTACGTGATATTCGATGCCCGCTATCGTTTCCGCTATCCGTTCGGCCCGGTGATGCCCGGTTACATGCTGCCCGATCTATTCCTCTTCGGCGGCGTGCGCGATGTGTTGGTCAAAGCACATACACTGGAAGAACTGGCAGAAAAGATCGAAGTCGATGCCGACAATCTGAAAATAACCATCGAAAAAAACAACGAATACGCGGAAAGCGGAAAAGATCCAGAATTTCATCGCGGCGACAGTTACTACGATCGCTTTAACAGCGATCACCGCGCCCAACCCAATCCCTGTATCAGCAGGATCGGCAAACCACCCTACTACGCCATGCGCGTCTATCCTGGTGATCTCGGAACCAAGGGCGGCATTCTCACCGACGAACATGCCCGCGCACTCCGAGAAAACGGCGAACCGATCTCCGGTCTTTACGTTATCGGCAATTCAGCTGCATCAGTGATGGGGAGTAAAGATCCGGGCTCAGGTGCAACACTGGGCCCAGCGATGACTTTTGGATATCTGGCAGCGAAACATTTGGTCAGAAAGTAGCATATCTGCAATGAAACTGGACGTATTTGGCAAGCCTGTTGAAATCATTAGAGATGGCAATCGTTGGCTAGTTTTCTATCCCGGAAACGAAGGCAAAAAACGGCGTGCCGATGACATCATTTTGCCGCCAGACTTAAAAGAAGAAAACTTAATCGAATATATCGCCGATCTCTGCCATGAATGGGCAACGCTGGACAGTAGTGAAGTAAAGCGTCTGGATTAAAACAGGCCGGGCATGGCTGCCCAGCCTGCTACGATCACGCTAAACGGTCATGAGTTTAGCTGCTATTTGAATTGTTAGCTGTGCAACTTGTTAAGTTGCTTGGCAATGATATCGTGGCTCAACCACAACACCGGGCCATGCGGCGCAGATGCCTCATGGAACATCAGCGGACCAGAACTTTCCAGTACCAGCGCACTGAGGTGATCGGTGATTAGATCTTTACGATCCTTGTGCATCTTGGTGATCGCTTCTGAAGTACCGACCATCACTTCCGCCAGTTCAGCGGTGTTATCCATTGGCCAGGCATCGAAATTACGGAACTGGGTAATGGTGGAATCGGCGTTGTAGTTTTCGATCTTCTCGATGAGCTCTTCCAGTTTAACACCGTCGTCCAGCAAACTCTGGCACTCATCCCAAATTTTGTGTGACCAGGCGCTGTCACCGCTCTCTTTCTTCACTGCAGTCAGGAGCGGAAACAGGGAGAGTTCGACACCGACAAAGATGTCACTAGAGTTGGTACGAATTTCCGGGCAATTGAAAACCGTGGCTTTAACGCCGTCTTTCCATGCTGCCTCGGCGTGATCTTCCAGCAGCTTCTTGGCATTGCCCTGGGTGTAGTTGGTGTAGGTCTGCCATTGGTACTCGCCTTTGATCAAGATCTCGGTACCGTGATAACCATAGGCGGTGTAACGCACCTGGCCGCCGTTACTCTCCTGGCGCTGGCGCAGTTTGGCACTGGCCTCGATCAGGTATTTGAAAGTGTTGGCGGTGACTTCGTTAAAGTTCATCAGGATGAACTTGCCCAGGTCACTGTCAAGCAGCGCACGGGATGAAAGAAAACGATCGCCACGACCTTTATAAACACGATTGGCAATGGCGAGGAATACTTTGGTCTTGGGGATTCCTCCAGCCATGGTGTGGGCGAAAAAGACATTGGCCTTTTCCGGGATCAGTTGTTCCAGCTCCGCCATCACCTGAGCCAGGGAATCATGAAAACGCTTCACACCAACTTCACGGCACTTTTCGATGTGTGCCCAGTCGAGCTTGTCTTCCTGCCAGGTCTTCAGCGTCATCTCGGCGATGAGGTCGGTCGGGGTCGGTGTCCCTTCCGGCGAATCGAGATCGACACCGGCCATCATCGGGATATTGATAATCTTGCCACCCAGATTGGCTTCCGCTTCTGCATGTTCTTCGGCGGTCAGTGCCCGCAGTTTACCGTCTTCATCACGACGGCCGACAGTAATACCGAGAATGGTCATTCCCGCCTTGCGCGCTTCATCGATCAGGCCATTGACGTAACCACGACCAAACAGTTCACCGAACAGGACAAATACGTCTCCCTTGCCGAAGATATTTTCCTGCGGCACATCACGTAATGGCACCAGTGCAGACATAGTTCACTCTTGTTGTTGGCGGAGGCGGCGAAGCCGCTCCTTGGTTGGTAGTGTCAGCGCCCCCACGCGCTGTGAAGGGCACAACTATAAAGCAATTTCCCCAGCCTATCAAAGGGCTAAAAACCTCACAAAAGCCTGTTTTTTGGGCAAAAACGGGACTTTGGTCACGGCTTCGACCGCCGCTGCCGAGACAACAAAAAAGGGGCGGTAGAACCGCCCCTTTACTTTCGCTGTATGCCGAACGCTCAGCACTCCTTCTTGATGCAATCCAGGCGCTTGTACATCCAGGCATAATACATCACCGGAATCACCACCAGCGTCAGCACGGTGGAGACCAGAATACCGGAGATTAACGATACCGCCAGACCGCTAAAGATCGGATCGTCGAGGATAAAGAATGCACCCAACATCGCCGCCACACCGGTCAGCATGATCGGTTTGGCACGTACCGCACCCGAGTTAATTACCGCCTTTTCGAAGTCGACGCCTTCCATCACCTGCTGATTGATGAAATCGACCAGCAGAATGGAGTTACGCACGATGATACCCGCCAGGGCGATCATGCCGATCATCGAGGTGGCAGTGAACTGCTTGTCCGCCAGCCAGTGACCCGGCATCACACCGATAATGGTCAGCGGGATCGGCGCCATGATGATTAGCGGCACCACATAGGAGCGGAACTGCGCCACTACCAGCAGGTAGATCAGGATCAGTCCCACCGAGTAGGCGATACCCATGTCGCGGAAGGTCTCATAGGTGACCTGCCACTCGCCGTCCCACTTCAGGCTGTAATCGTAGGGATTTTGCGGCGGGCTGATGAAGTACTGACCGAGGATACGACCGTCATCCAGTATCTTGTCACCGAGGGTGCCGACCATTTCGAACATACCGTAAAGCGGGCTATCCAGCTCCCCGGCCATGTCGCCGGTGACGAAGACAACTC
Source organism: Thiohalomonadaceae bacterium (assembly GCA_050302275.1). GTDB lineage: Bacteria > Pseudomonadota > Gammaproteobacteria > Thiohalomonadales > Thiohalomonadaceae > JAPHTQ01. The sequence continues at coordinate 19,513 of JBNLAT010000012.1, forward strand.
GCTGCAAGTCCTTGTGGTAAATAGCATTTTCCCGAACGGTACGCTCCACGGTGACGATCTCTGAGAGCGGCACCAGGGTGCCGGTCATACTGCGCACCCGCAGATTCAGCACCGGGTCGATATCGGCCTTATCCTGCACCGCAAATTCCAGCCGAATCGGCAACGGATACTTCACGGTCGGCTCGTGCAGGTAGGAGACATCCTCACCGGAAAGCACCGTGTAGATCGCCGCAACCACATTCTGCTGCGGCACGCCGAGCAACGCGGCCTTCTGCTGATCCACCCGCAGAATCAATTTAGGCGCGGGACTCTCGACACTGTCATCCACATCGACGATGTCAGCGGTACTCTCAAAGACGCCGCGTAGCTCCTTGGCGACACCGATCTGACCGCTATAGTCGAGGCCGTAGATCTCCGCCACCAGCGGCGACTGCACCGGCGGACCGGGTGGAACTTCGACCACCTTAACGTTGGCGTTCAGCTTGCGACCGATAGCCTGTAGCGGCTCACGCACTGACAAGGCAATCTCGTGACTCTTGCGATCGCGAACATGCTTGTCCAGCAGGTTGACTTGAATATCGCCAACGTTGGCGCCGCTGCGCAGGTAGTACTGACGTACCAGACCGTTAAAATTGATTGGCGCGGCAGTCCCCGCATAGACCTGATAATCGGTCACCTCAGGCACGGTGGAGAGATAATTGCCCAGCTCAGCCAGCACCCGGGCAGTCTGCTCGACGCTACTCCCTTCCGGCATATCGACCACTACCTGGAACTCCGACTTGTTGTCGAAGGGCAGCATCTTCAGCACCACAAACTTCACCCCGGCCAGACCGACAGAGGCGATGATCAGGAACAGGATGATCAGGCCCAGCTTTTTGCGCTTGGCACCACCCTCTTCGCCGCGCAGGTAAGGGCCAAGGTATTTCTTGAAGAAGCGGTAGAGCTTGCTCTCGATCTCCTCCTCGTGATGGTCCGAGACATGGTGTGCATCCAGCACCACATTGGACATCCACGGGGTGACGACGAAGGCGACACCGAGGGAGATCAACATACCGATACTGGCGTTGATCGGGATCGGACTCATGTACGGCCCCATCAGGCCGGTGACGAAGGCCATCGGCAGCAATGCTGCAATAACGGTAAAGGTGGCCAGGATGGTTGGACCACCCACCTCATCCACCGCAAGCGGGATCGCCTCGACCAGTTTCTTGCCGCCCATCTGCATGTGCCGGTGGATGTTCTCCACCACCACGATGGCATCGTCCACCAGAATACCGATGGAGAAGATCAGGGCGAACAGAGAGACCCGGTTGAGGGTAAAGCCCCAGGCCCAGGAAGCGAACAGGGTCACCGCCAGGGTGATCACCACCGCCATCCCGACAATAAACGCCTCGCGCTTGCCGAGGAAGATCAACACCAGCGCAACCACCGAGAGAGTGGCGAAGATCAGCTTGGAGATCAGTTTCTTCGCCTTGTCGTCGGCGGTCGCACCGTAGTTACGGGTAACAGTGGCCTGGACCCCGTCGGGGACGAAGGTGCCCTTGAGCGATTCAAAACGTGCGATTACCTGATTGGCGATCTCCACCGCATTGGTGCCCGGCTGCTTGGCGATGGCCACGGTTACTGCGGGGAACTCGCCACGGGCGTCGATACCCTTGTGCTCCGCACCGGGGCCGGTACCAAACCAGACGTATTGCTCCGGCTGATCTGCACCACGGGTAATGGTGGCCACATCAGAGAGATAGACCGGTTTGCCGTTATGCACGCCGACCACCAGCGCTGCGACTTCATTGACCTCGGCGAGGAAATCACCCGCCTGCACCAGCACCTCTTCGTTATTACCCACCAGCGCCCCCGAGGGACGGGTGGCATTGGAGAGCTGCAGTGCGGTACGCAGGTCGTCGAGGGAGATTTGATAGCCCGCCAGACGTGCCGGATCGAGCTGTACGTGGACCACCTGATCCGGACCGCCGATGGTGTAGATGTCGCGGGTACCTTTAACCCGCTTCAGCTCCGCCTCGATGGCGTGGGCAACCTGCTGCAGTTGGTGGGCACCCACTTTCTCATCCTGGCTCCACAGGGTCAGGGTGACGATAGGTACGTCATCAATGCCCTTGGGCTTGATGATTGGCTGGGTCACGCCAAGATTCTGCGGCAGCCAGTCGCCCTTGGAGAACATCGCGTTATAGAGGCGTACGATGGCCGCGGTACGATCCTCACCCACCTCGTACTGCACGGTGAGCACCGACATACCGGGACGGGAGACCGAGTAGACGTGTTTCACCCCCTCGATCTCTGAGAGGATCTGCTCCGCCGGGGTGCTCACCAGATGTTCAACCTCGGTGGCAGAGGCCCCCGGAAAGGCGATAAAGACATTGGCAAAGGTAACGTTGATCTGCGGCTCTTCCTCACGCGGCGTGATCATCACCGCAAAGGCGCCCAGCAGAAAACCGACCAGTGCCAGCAGGGGGGTGATTTCGGTGGTCAGGAAGCGTTTGGCGATACTGCCGGATATCCCCAATTTCTGCTTCATGATTCACCACCTGCACGCAGCTCCTTGAGCATCACACCCGCACGAATAGGATCGACAGCAACCGCTTCACCAGCATCCAGCCCGGCCAGCACTTCGGTCTGGCCTTCTGCCAATACCCGGCCGATGCGTACCTGGCGGAAATGAATGCCCGTTTTGCTCACGACATAGACCGCGGTCACTTCACTGCGATGAACCACCGCGCTGGAGGGGATCAGCAGACGCTGCTCCTCACCGGTGACAAAGGCCGCCTTGACCATCATCCCGGGGTAAACCCCGTACTGCCCCTGAGGTAGGTCGATACGCACACGGAAGGTGTGTGCAGCGGTGTCGGCATAGGGACTGATGGTCAGTTTGGTGCCCTCGACACTACCGCCTTCTGCGGCGGGAAGAATGACCCGGGCGCGAGCCAGTTTACGTACGCTGTCTATATCACGTTGTGGAACCTCAGCCACCGCACGCAGATTCTCCAGCGAGATCCCGGTCAGCAACGGGGTACCGGGATTGGCCGTTTCACCCGGTTCCACATGGCGCTGCACCACAATACCGCTGTAGGGAGCACGCACCACGGTATGCTCGAGCTGCTCCTGCGCCTGCTCAACCCCGGCATTGGCCGCCTTGAGATTCGCTTCGGCGCGGTCGTAGTCGGCACGTGAGACCAGTTTCTTGGCGAAGATATCCTTGGTCCGCTCAAAAGTGGCTTTAGCCTCTTCCGCACGCGCCTTGGCCGCTTTCAACGAGGCGCGTTGCTCCTTGTCGCGGAAACGGACCAGGATGGCCCCCTTCTCGACATAGTCATCGACATCCACCAGCACTTCGATGATTCGGCCCGAAGTCTGGGCGGAAACGGTGCTCTTGTTAACCGCCTCGATCACCGCATCCAGCACCTGTTCGCGGGGTACGGTCTGTTCGGTGGCAACGGCACGCTCCAGCGACGCCAGATCCGCGGCGGAGGATGAGATGGCCCAGCCAAAACCGAGGCAAAGCAGGGCAAAAGGTCGCAAGTTGCGCATGGAAGCTCCCCTATACAAATAAAATCAAAGAGTTAAAAGGTTTCTGTATATTAGAATTCGCTAATATACAGGAAAATTTACAATGGGGGAATGACAAGGATATTTCAACAGAGGATGAACTGCACCCTGTACCCTCCCTGGCAGCGTGTGCTTAGAGTTTAAAGCGATTGACCATCTCTTCCAGTTGCGAAGCCAGGGCGACCAGCTCCTCACTAATCTGAGCGGTATGACGTGCGCCCTCGGCGCTATTGTCGGCTATCTGGGTGATGTTGGTGACGTTCTGATTGATCTCCTCGGCGACCGCGGTCTGCTCCTCGGCAGCGGTGGCGATCTGGGTGTTCATATCGCTGATGGTATTGACCTCGCTGGCGATCATGCCCAGGGATTCGCCCGCGGCCTCAACCCGCTCTTCGCAGACCTCGGCCTTTTGCCGCGCTTCGTCCATACCGCGCACCGCATCCCGGGCACCGCTCTGCAATTTCTCGATCATGGTACGGATCTCTTCCGCCGACTGCTGCGAACGAGAGGCCAGGGTACGCACCTCATCCGCCACCACTGCGAAACCACGGCCCGCCTCACCGGCGCGGGCGGCCTCAATCGCGGCGTTGAGCGCCAACAGGTTAGTCTGCTCGGCGATGCCCTTGATCACATCCAGCACCATACCGATGTTTTCACTGTCCGCATCGAGCCGCTTGACCGCCGCTCCTGCGGTTTCTATCCCATCCATCAGGGCAGAAATGCCACCGATGGCCTCAGTGGAAACAAACGCACCATTACGTGCCTCGGCGGTCGCTTCCTGCGAGGCCTCGGCAGTCTTCACCGCGTTGTGCGCCACCTCCTGCACCGCAGCGTTCATTTCGTGCATGGAGTTGGCCACCATATCGGTTTCGCGCTGCTGCTCCAGAATCCCCTGCAATGAACTTTCCGAAACGGTGGAGGCGCGGTTGGCCATCTCGATCAAGCGACTGCTGGAATCGGCGACCGCAGACATACTCTGATGGAATTTACGCAACATAGAGGAAAAGGCGCGGGTCATCGCACCGATTTCGTCGCGGGAGTCAGACACTTTGATTTCACGACTGAGGTCCGCATCGCGCTCGATCTGCTCCATCAGACGACGCAGGGCGTTGATACGGTTGCTGACCACACTGCGAATGAGGAAGAAGATCAGCACCATGCCAATGGCAAACAACACCATATGCATGACGCCTGAAAACAGAATGTTGCGATCCACCTGGGCATCCAGTGCCGCCAGAGAGTAGCTAATACGCACCGCACCAACGATACTGTTTTCCGGCACCTGGTGACACATCAGGCAGTTGGTACCCCGGTAATCCTTCTCGGCAATAATAGGATTCGCCACGGTGAGGACCCGACCGGCCTCATCCTCGGTGATCTCGATCACCTTCTCGCCGGCAAGCGCCCGCTCATCCAGAGCATCCGTCGGCTTTTCATGTTCGAAACCGGGACCGAAAACATCACTAATCGCCGAATTGCGAATAATGCGAGCTTCCAGCACACCAGGACGCTCCAGTACCTTGTTGCGGGTAATCTCGCGATTCGCCATGGTGCCGGTCAGCATCATAGTGTTAATACTATCGAAGTAGGAATCTGCAGCGTCCTGAGTCTGCTGTTCAACGATTTCCAATACCAGGGCACGCTCGCTCTTGGCGCTGTGTATCAGCACCGCGACCATGACAAGAACGAACACCAGCACCACGGTCAGAATAACCTTGGCCTGGACAGACAGGTGATTGCTTAAAAACCGCATTTACATAGTCCCCGCGCACTCGACGCAACATGGAGCATCAGCCATTCCATGGCAGCCAAAGTGTCATTGAATACAGTACTCAGGATCGCCGACAGACATAGTATCGGCAGAGGATAGGTAAAGTTAAGCACGCCAGACGATATCTGGCCTGTTTTTTTGCGAAGGACTAGCTGCTGAGTATCCTGGCACCTGCCGATTTTTCATCGCGGTAGAAGGCATAGGCGGCATGACCATGGAAACGGGCTTTCTGCATCGCCAATTCCGCATTGCGCAGCAGGGTTTCGCTGTCAGTGCCGTCGGTGGGATAGAGACTAATGCCGATACAGGGGGTAAGGAAGAGCTCGTAGCCGTTGGCACAAACAGGTTTGGTGAACGCCACCATCAGGTCCTTAGCAATACTTTCTATGCTATCGACCGCATCCTGTCCCTTCACCAGCACCACAAATTCGTCATTTTCCAGCCGTGCCACGGTGGCGCTGGGGCGAAGATTATCTGTCAGTCGGTGGGCTACTAGCTGCAGCATGTGCTCGACCAAACTCTTCTGTCGCATATCACCGAGCATGTCGGGTAGATCAAGACTGACACTCATAATGCCGAAGGTATTGTTCTGACAACGGGCATTAATTAGTGCCTGCTCCAGACGTTCCAGCAGCAGGTTGCGGTTGGCCAGACCCGTAACCATGTCGAAATGGGCCAGTTTGTGCAGTTGCTGGCGGGTTTTCAGGCGCTCGGTAATGTCCTTACCGGTAGAGACGTAATGGGTCAGTTCACCGTTACTGCCACTGACCGGGGTAATCGTTTTGGCTTCATAGTAAAGTTCACCATCCTTGCGCCGATTGATGAAGATATCGGTAAAAGGCAGGCCGTTAGCAAGGTTTTTCCAAATCGTTTCGTAGAATTTCAGATCGTGGAAACCCGATTTCAGGATGGCGGGTTGCTGCCCCAGCACCTCGTCCGGCTGGTAACCGGTGATCTCTTCAAATGCCGCATTGACGTAGAGGATCGCGCCACTGGTATCGGTGATCATCACCGCATCCGCCGACTGCTCCAGCGCCCAGGCCATCATCTCACGCTCCTCTGCGAGGTGATGACGTTCGCTGACATCAATGGAAAATCCTGCAACACGATAGATATTGCCCTGACCGTCGCGAATGGGGAAGGAACGGGTGTTCACCCAGCGAACGTTACCATCGGGTAACAGAATACGGTATTCCGCATTCAGCCCCAGCCAACCATGGACTTCCAGCAAACGCTTTATCCGCGCATAGTCTTCGGGGTGGACCGTATCAAGCAGGAAGTTCTGTCCATCTGTCATCGCATCAAGCGGGTACTCCCACAGTTCGACGAACGCCGGGCTGATGTAAATGGCCTCTCCGCTACAGGCGTCCATTAACCAGAACACCCCGCCGATGTTCTCCATCAATTGACGAAAATTACGCTCGTTTTCCTGTAGTGCGGCTACGGCATGCTGATGTTGTACACGTAACTCGCTCTCAGCCAGTTCACGCTCGATGGCAGGCAACAAACGGCTGAGATTACGCTTGCTAATAAAATCATGGGCACCCGCATGCATCAGGGAAACCGCCTGTTCCTCACCAATACCATCGGAGAGCACAATAACCGGGGTATTCAGTTTGAGATCGCGAACGAAAGCCAGGACATAACGAGCGGAAATATCGCTGAGGTGCACATTACACAGGATCAGATCCCAGTGCTCATGCTCGAGCAAAGACTCAACGCCAATACCGTTGGATTGGTGATGGAAGTGGGCATTCAGGCCGCCCTGGCGCAGCATATCAATTACACGTCGCGCGTCGGTATCCGAACCCTCCAGCAGGAGTATGCGTAGCGTGTCACTCATAGCAATCCATCCTTACATGGCGGTGACTTTTCAGGTCCCTGGCTGTCGCCGATCACCATCCTATTCCGGGAAGACTCCCGAGACAAGCATACGATCGGATAGGTTAAAATCGTTATCGTACGCCCTTTGTCCGACAATGCCTGTTGCCCCTATAATGGCAGGCACAGTCCTGCTAAAAAAACCGTGTGGAGCCTATGGCACAATACATCTATACCATGAACCGCGTTTCCAAGATCGTACCGCCGAAACGCGAAATTCTTAAAGACATTTCCCTCTCCTTCTTTCCCGGCGCCAAGATCGGCGTGCTCGGCCTTAACGGTGCAGGTAAATCAACCCTGCTACGCATCATGGCAGGCGTCGATACCGAGATCGAAGGTGAAGCCCGTCCACAATCAGGGATCAAGATTGGCTATTTGCCACAAGAACCGCAATTAGAGGAATCTCTCGATGTTCGTGGCAATATCGAACTAGCCGTTGGCGAGGTAAAAGACGCATTGAAGCGTCTTGATGAGGTCTATGCCGCCTATGCCGAGCCCGACGCCGACTTCGACGCCCTTGCCGCGGAGCAGGCGCAATTGGAGAACATCATCCAGGCCACCGATGGTCACAACATCGATCGCCATCTCGAAGTTGCCGCCGACGCCCTGCGTCTGCCGCCCTGGGATGCGGATGTGACCAAACTCTCCGGTGGTGAGAAACGCCGCGTGGCGCTGTGCAAGCTGCTACTGGAAAAACCGGACATGCTGCTGCTCGACGAACCGACCAACCACCTCGATGCCGAGTCGGTGGCGTGGCTGGAGCGTTTCCTCCACGACTACGAAGGCACCGTGGTGGCAATCACCCACGACCGTTACTTCCTCGACAACGTTGCCGGCTGGATTCTGGAACTGGACCGTGGCTATGGCATCCCCTGGGAGGGCAACTACACCTCCTGGCTGGAGCAGAAGGAACAACGTCTGGAACAGGAACAGAAGTCCGAACAGGCACGCATCAAGGCGATGAAACAGGAACTGGAGTGGGTTCGCTCCAATCCGAAAGGTCGCCACGCAAAATCCAAGGCACGTATGGCCCGTTTCGAGGAGATGTCGTCCAAGGAATACCAGAAGCGCAACGAAACCAACGAGCTGTTCATCCCACCGGGCCCACGCCTCGGCGATTTGGTGATCGAGGCGAAGGATCTGAAGAAAGGGTTCGGTGATCACCTGTTGATCGACGGCCTCAACTTCAACCTGCCGCCCGGCGGCATCGTCGGTGTCATCGGCCCCAACGGTGCGGGTAAAACCACCCTGTTCCGCATGCTGGTGGGCCAGGAACAGCCCGATAGCGGCGAGCTGCGACTGGGTGATACGGTCAAACTGGCCTATGTGGACCAGAGCCGTGACGACCTGGATCCAAAGAAAACTGTATGGGAAGAGCTCTCCGGTGGCCTGGACAACATGGTCGTCGGCGACTTCACCGTCAACTCCCGCGCCTATGTTGGCCGCTTCAACTTCCGTGGCACTGACCAGCAAAAACGGGTCGGCGATCTCTCCGGTGGTGAGCGCAATCGCCTGCATATGGCCAAGTTGCTGGCAACCGGTGGCAACCTGCTGCTGCTCGACGAACCGACCAACGACCTCGACGTCGAGACCCTGCGCGCGCTGGAAGAGGCACTGCTGGAGTTCCCCGGCTGCGCCATCGTGGTCTCCCACGACCGCTGGTTCCTGGACCGTATCGCCACCCACATTCTCGCCTTCGAGGGCGACTCCCATGTGGAATGGTTCGAGGGTAACTTCGCCGACTACGAGGAGGACAAGAAGCGTCGCCTCGGCGAGGATGCGGTACAGCCGCACCGGATCAAGTACAAAAAACTGGCCTAGGGATAGCTCATGGAAGAGCGGCTGGAACGTTTAATCGAGCTGGGCGAGCGTCTGCTGGCCCAGCTCAGCCCATGCACTTCCAGCCACAGCGTCGACTGGTCCGCAACAGCCTTTCGCTGGCAACGTGAACCGGGCGGTGGTGTCCTCAAAGCTATCGCCCAGCCGCATACCCTGCGCCTGGAAGACCTGCAGGGTATCGAGCGACAGAAAGATCTGTTGCAACGCAACACCCGCCAATTCGTCGCCGGACTACCCGCCAACAACGCCCTGCTGTGGGGCTCCCGCGGTACCGGCAAATCCTCCCTGGTCAAGGCACTGCTCAACCACCACGCGGCTGAGGGGCTGCGCCTGATCGAGGTGGAGCGCAGCGAACTGGTGGACTTGCCTCAGATCGTCGCCCTGCTGCGGGAACGTCCCGAACGCTTCATCCTCTTCTGCGACGACCTCAGCTTCGAGGCGGGCGACCCGGGCTACAAGGCACTTAAGGTGGCGCTGGATGGCTCCCTCGATGCCCCGCCGGAGAATGTGTTGATCTACGCCACCTCCAACCGCCGCCATCTGGTACCGGAAACCATGCGCGAAAACCAGGAGGCACAGGTGGTTGATACCGAGCTCCATCTCGGTGATGCCCTGGAGGAGAAGATTTCCCTATCGGAACGTTTCGGCCTCTGGCTCTCTTTTTACCCCTTCAATCAGGAGGAGTATCTGGGCATTGTCCGTTACTGGCTGCTACAACTGGGTATAGAGACATTTAGCGACGAAGCCCGCGCAGACGCCCTGCGTTGGGCCCAGGCCCGCGGCACCCGCAGTGGTCGTAGCGCCTGGCAGTTCGCCCGCGATCTGGCGGGACGAAGCCGACTGGGCGAATAAACAAGAAAAACGGATTCCATCAAGGAGCGTTATGAAGGCACCCAAACCGCTGGCGGCCAAGGCCCTGGCCCACACCTGCGACCCGAAGCAGTTCAAGTTCAAGACCACCGCTGAACTGGATGATCTCACCGAGATCATCGGCCAGTCTCGTGCAGTGAAGGCGGTTCACTTCGGCATCGGCATTCGCCACGAGGGTTACAACCTCTACGTCATGGGACCACCCGGCATCGGTAAGCACACCATGGTGGGCGACTACCTGAAACAGATCGCCGGCTCACAACCCCAGCCCTCAGACTGGTGCTACATCAATAACTTCGACCAACCCCATAAACCCCGTGCGCTGGAGTTACCCCACGGCCGCGGCCAGGAACTGAGCCATGACATGGAGCAGTTCATCGAGGAGCTAGCCACAACCATCCCTGCGACCTTCGAAAGTGATGAGTATCGTGAACGCATCCATTCACTGGAAGAAAAGCTGAAACAAAGACAGGAACAAGCTTTTGGTGAACTGGAGCAGGCAGCAAAAAGCCAGTCGGTAAAACTTTTCCGCACTCCCGGAGGCTTTGCCTTTGCTCCGATGCTGGGTGATGAAATGATCGAACCAGATGATTTCTCCAAGATGCCCATAGAAGAACAGCAGCGGCTGGAACAGGTTATTGAAGAACTTCAGAGACAATTGCAAGACATCATTCAACACATCCCACAGTGGCGCAAGGAGACCCGCGACAAGGTCAAGGAGCTCAATCGCGAGATGACCATGAATGCGGTGGGCCATCTCATCGATGAAATGAAGAAACGCTACAACAACCTGCCTGAAGTACTTAAATACCTTGAGGCAGTGGAGCAGGATATTGTCGAAAACGTAAAGGACTTTCTGGTCCAGGAAGAGAGTGGCGAAGGCCCTGGACAACAACCAGCCAACCCGCGCCAGTTACACCGCTACAAAGTCAACAACCTGATCCGCAACAACCGTGGCGACGGCGCTCCGGTGGTCTATCTGGATAACCCCAGCTATCTCAACCTAGTCGGACGTGCCGAACACATGGCACAGTTCGGCACTCTGGTCACCGATTTCACCCTGATCAAACCCGGCGCCCTGCATGAGGCCAATGGCGGTTACCTCCTGCTGGATATGCACAAACTGTTAGCTCACCCCTACGCCTGGGAGGGACTAAAACGGGCCCTCTATGCCAGCAAGATCAACATTGAATCGCTGGAGAAGATGCTCAGTCTGGGCAGCACTGTCTCACTGGAACCGCAGCCTATCCCCATCGATATCAAAGTGGTGTTGCTCGGCGACCGGCGCCTCTATTATTTATTGCAGGAGTACGATCCGGACTTTGGTGAACTGTTCAAGATCCAGGCAGACTTCGACGAACGTATCGAGCGTAACGACGAAAACAACCTGCTGATGGCACGGGTGATCGCCACCCTGGCACGCAAAGAGCAGTTGCTACCCTTCAGTCGCGATGCGGTGGCGCGGGTCATCGATTACGCCTCGCGCCATGTGGAGGACGCAGAGAAGCTAACCACCCACATGCGCTCCATCGCCGACCTGCTGCGCGAGTCCGACTATCTGGCACGACAGCAGGGACATAAGGCGGTTAAACCCAACGATATTGATGACACCATCGAGCAGCAGATCCACCGCGCTTCACGGGTACGTGAACGAATACAGGAGGCGATTCATCGCGGTGATATCTTCATCGACAGCGACGGCGAATGCATCGGTCAGGTCAACGCTCTGTCGGTACTCGATATGGGTAACTACATGTTCGGTCAACCTTCACGTGTCACCGCCACGGTACACATCGGCGAGGGCAGCGTAGTAGACATCGAGCGCGAAGTGGAGATGAGCGGCCCTATCCACTCCAAGGGAGTACTGATCCTCTCCGCCTTCCTTGCCGCCCGCTATGCACAGAAACAGCCACTCTCCCTATCCGCCAGCCTGGTGTTCGAACAGAACTACGGTGGCATTGACGGCGATAGCGCTTCGCTAGCGGAATTGTGCGCTCTGCTCTCGGCGCTGGCGGAGGCACCGATCAAGCAATCCTTTGCCATGACCGGCTCGGTCAATCAGCGTGGTCAGGTACAACCCATCGGTGGAGTCAATGAAAAAATCGAGGGCTTCTTTGAGGTTTGCCGCGCCCGTGGCCTGGACGGCAACCAGGGAGTGATCATCCCCGCGATTAACGTCAAAAACCTGATGCTACGACGGGATGTCATCGAGGCGGTAAAGCAGAAACAGTTCAGTATCTATGCAGTCGAGGAGGTGGATCAGGCACTGGCACTACTGACCGGACTCACGGCGGGTAACCCCAATGCCAAAGGGGGGTATCCGAAAGAGACTATCAACGGCAGGGTACAGGCACGACTAAAAGAGATGGCCCTGGTAAGGCAGCAGTTCGGCGAGCACGGCAAGGAGAAGGAGAGCAGCGACGAGTGAGTTAGCGCTTAGTCCTCGTCCTCAGCTTCGGAATCCACCGCCCAGTCGAGAGTATCGAGCGGATTGCCCCGTTCATCGGGATGGCGTGCCTGTTCCGTATCGCCGAAATCATCGGCTACGAGGTCATCGAACGGGCCAGACCAGTCTTCCGGTGCTGCGCCAGGCTGAAAACGCTGCGAATGCCAGCTGTCGATATCCAGCTCCTCAATGGCGCCGTCGAAATACTGGATCTCGACAATCCCCTCGTCCTCATCCGTGGCAACAACTTCGAAGCTGGCGCCACTATCGTTGCGGTACCACTTGCCTACTTCAGGTTCGATGCGATTTAACATAACTCCCCCTTGGGTCGGACGCTCTCACATGAACATAGCAGATTTAGATTAAATACAACTTGCCTATAGCATCCCCCATATCCCGCCGCACATCAACGTTCTAAAGTGATCTGGCACACAAGCTGGACAAACCCGGTAATATCCATCTGTCGGCACGATTGGCCGTACCACGCAAGGGTGGCTAGAATGAACAGGATAGATCAGCTTCCGCCTGGAGATACGGTGTACGACGATCAACCACATAAAAAGCAGACGAAGAAAAGCTACAGCCTGCAGCAACGCTACATCGTCATCACCGGTGTGCTCACCACTCTGATCCTCGCCTTTGCCTGGCTGGCCCAATCCTATGTTGTCGAACAGGGCCAGGAGCACCTCCTCACTATCGAGAAACACAATCATTTAGCCGAACTGGTACGTGAGTTGCGTAGCAGTGTACTCGATATGGAAGAAAATCTGAGCGCCTATATGTGGGAGCCTAACGCTTCGCTGCGGGCAGCAGTGCATCAGAACGTCGACCAGGCATCGCATTATTTCAATGAGCTGAAAAAGGATGGCTGGTTGGATACTCTGGGCTATGTACACAAATTTAATGCCTTAGGTACCAGCATCCAGTCTATGCATCCACGTCTCGATCATGTAATGGACACCAGGCTTCAAACCGGCGACAACATACCTATCATCAGCGCCATTGAACGAACTAATCATGTCGATGCCAGTGAGTTCAGTAAAATAGGAAATGAGATCATTCGCAGCTTTTCTCAGGCAACGGAAAAATCTGAGGCACATCAACTGCAGAACATGCTAACGCTCCTGCTCTCACGCTGGCAGGAACTGAACGCCACCCTGACTCGATATATCGATATACGCCGCGACAATCCACAATCTTCCGTCCACATAGATCTACAAAATGAAATCAATTTGCTCTATGTCGCGATCGAGACACAACTACAAAGTATCCAGCAGCAACAAAAACTGCTCGATAAAACCAACAGCGCGCACCTCGCATCAATGCTGGCATTAATGCACAAATGGGATCAGGGTTATCAGCAAATACGTAGCAGCAAACCAAATGAATATTTGCGCACCGACGTGCCGTATCTTAAAAATGCCATTCAGCCGAGTTTTCAATTACTGTGGAGTTATCTTTCTGTACTGGACCAGACCATTGAACGTTATTCCGCCAGTGAGGCAACCCGCCAGCAAATCATTACCGAATCTATCGCTAATGGTGTCTGGTCCCTTTCACTAATCATTCTGCTCATTCTGGCAATGGGCTTCTTCTATTTTCAACGTGGAATTCTTAAACCTATCTCCCGTGTGGCCAGTGCACTGCGTGCAGAAGCCAATAATGAAGAACCACTACCTCTGCCTACAGTTAACAGCATAGAAACCCAGCAGTTAATCGACGCCTTTGATGAAATGCGCGATCAGGTACAGGATCGCCAGCGTGCACTGGAACACCAGGCACTCCATGACAGCCTGACTTCCCTGCCCAATCGCTACAAACTACAGAAGGAACTGGAAAAGCAGTGCCGCATTGCACAGGAAAAAGGGAACTCCATCGCCGTGCTAATGCTCGGCCTGGATCGATTCAAGGACATTAACGATACTCTGGGGCATCGTATTGGTGATCGTATTCTGCAACTATTCGGTGAACGATTGCGCTATCTGATACGCACTGAAGACATGGTGGCTCGACTGGGTAGCGATGAATTTGTCGTGCTGCAACCGGGCATTGGTCAGGAAGAAGCGATCTACACCGCACGCAAACTACTGACGGAATTCACCCAGCCTTTCCAGGTGGAGCAGATCAATCTCTATGTAAGCTGTAGCATCGGTATCGCGCTCTACCCTTCTCATGCCACCAGTCCCGCAGAGCTAACACGTTACGCAGATATTGCGATGCATATCGCGAAACAACTGAAAACAGGCTATTCACTCTACGAGCGTAAACACGACACCAACAATATTCTGCATCTATCCCTCGCAACCGATCTGCGCCACGCGGTCTCACAGGATGTTCTGCAACTCAGTTTCCAGCCACAGCAATTCCTGCACAGTGGCGAATATGCGGGCATGGAGGTGCTATTGCGCTGGAATCATCCTGTACACGGTTACGTCTCACCCGAAGAGTTCATCCCCATCGCCGAACAGACCGGGGCCATTCATGCCATCACCCACTGGGTACTGGAGAACAGTTTCAAACAGATCCGTCGCTGGATTTCGGCAGGCCGCGATCCGGGACTAGTGTCGATCAACATCTCGGTGTTCAATCTTCAGGCGCGTGATTTTGTCGAAACCCTGGCGGAAATGATGCAGAAATGGGAGATCAATCCGCAGAAGATCATGTTGGAGATCACCGAAACAGCAATGATGGCCGACCCGATCAATGCCAAGTCGACCCTCGATAAACTCAACCAGTTGGGATTAAAGATCGCCATCGACGACTTCGGCACAGGCTTCTCTTCCCTCGCCTATATCAAGCAGCTACCCGTACAGGAATTGAAGATAGACAAATCCTTTGTCAGCGATATGGTTTACGACGAAAACGACGCGGTGATCGTCCATTCCACTATCGACCTGGCGCACAACCTCGGTCTGAAAGTCGTTGCCGAAGGGGTGGAAAGCGGTGAAATAGCCACGCAACTGGAAATGCTTAACTGTGACGTTATCCAGGGCCACCACTACGGCAGGCCGATGCGCGCAGATGAAATCGAAATGATGATGCCACTACTAACAGGTGGCGGTAAGGTCCACGATATTCGCGATTACCGTTAGGGTACCTCTAAGAATTCAATCAAGTCGATGAGTGCAAGGCGGAAAGCAACGAAAAAGCGCAGTTTACATGGAGTAAATGAGCATTTCGAGACGCTTTCCAACGCCGCAATCGCGGCTTGAGTGAATTTTTAGAGGTGCCCGTTAGGCAAATACGAACGGCATCTGCTTGCTCTTACGATAATTCTCCACATCCACTACTCTACCTTCCGCCACACCGGCACGCGCCTTCAGCAACGCAGCTTCGATACGCCGGTCAGTGATCTGATAGCGTGAATTCAGATTGATATCGTGCAGTGAAGGGCACTCTTCGCCAAAGACGTGCTGATAAACCTCAGTCATCATGCCATAGCGACCAGACATCAGCATGTTGGTGGCATTCTTGATCTGCGCCATCGCCTTGTCGTCACGACAGTAGAAGCTGGTGACCAGCATCACCGAGATAGCATGCAATACGTCGTACTGCACATGTGCCACCAGTACCAGCAGTTGATGACGGGTCAGCGGTACATTTTTCTGCCAGGCAAAACGGATGATGCCACCAAGTAACAGAGTGAAAAATTCCGGTACTCCCCATTCCATACCCAGACCGACCGAGGCCAGGGCTTCCATCGTGGTAAACGATTCATCCCCGGCAACCAACCGCTGAATCAGGACATTATCGGCAACACCGTGCAACATCGGTTGATCCTGCTCCTCGAACGGCACCCCCAGACCTTCAAAGATCTGTCGATACATCACGATGTGGGTGGTCGACTCAAACAGCCCACCCAGTGATGGGTAATCCTCCACCGTGTGCATACCGACACCGTATTCATCGGCCACCAGTTGCGCCAGCACGATCTGGGTCAGCTCGGAGATGCGTTCGTTAAGCTGCCCATAGGGCATCGCCATGACACCCGAGAAACGACCCAGCGCCAGGGCTACACACTGACGGGTATTTTTGACCTGATTGAAATATTGCACCGCGAAACGGGTGATCTGCTGCTGATCGAAATCGCCATTAAAGACCCGGACAAAGAACGGGTGACGCCAGACGGGATGATCCATTACATGGTCGTGCAACTCCAGGAACATCTTTTCCAGTGCACCGGGGTTAAACAGCGCGGTCTGACCGAAGGGGTTACCCGGTTCCTTCTCCGCTATCGCCCGCAATGCAGCAAACTGTTTGTAAAGCGGATTAGCCGGGTCTTCCAGCTCACCGATCACCTTGCGGAAATCACTGACCTGATCCTGCTTGAAACGCGACAACACTGCCTCGGCATCCATTTGCAGCAACTCGGGCAGATGATGCACATCGCTGAGCACGTGCGGTGTGCCATCGGACTGGATTTCAAGCAGATCGGAAAAGCGTGTAGCACTCATCAGGTGATAACCCTTTTGCAGTCGGTAAGTGAATAAATGTAAGCATACAGAAAACGCATCATACAATGCGTGGGATCAATATGCTTGTCCGTCTGTTGTGGTTATCGTGCTTCGGTGGGGGAATTACAAGGCAGGAAAGAAAAACGGCGGGACCCAATGGCCCCGCCGAGTCGATCAGGCGTTATAGTCGGCCAGGCCCGGATTCCCCGCCACATTTTTCAGCTTGGGGGTATTGAGCTTGGTGACTTTGGCTTCCTTAATGTCGCGCAGGTAGTCGGCCACCACATCCCAGATGGGACGGCCCGGCGACTGGGAACCGACGGTGGCCCAACCGGCGACCTTGTACTTTTTCTCCGCTTCGATCAGCGTACCATCGTCCAGCGCCATATCCAGTACACGCTTGCCCATCTCCGCGGTCGGGTCGCAGACATAGTCCATACCCCCAACGCGCACCATGTCCCCGCCCTGCTGGTAGTAAGGGTCCTGGTTAAACAGGTTGTCCATTACGTCTTCCAGGATCAGCTTGATCTCGGCACCGCTCATCTCCCGCACATAGGTCTCGGGATAGGTGGTACCGGTCTGGTCCATCACGTGCTCCATGGTGATCTTCTGCCCAGGCAGCACGGTGGTACCCCAGCGGAAACCGGGTGAGAGGGAGATCTGTGCATCACCGACGATACGCTGAGCGTCGCAGATGATCTGGTCGAAGGTGCCGTTAAAGTTACCGCGGCGATAGAGCAGATCTCCGGCGGTCGCCAGTTCTTCATTGAGCTGCGGCAGGTAGGGTTTGCGCACACCATCAATGTAGGTCTGCATCTCCGCATCGGGCTCGATCAGGTTGGAGAAGACCGGCAGCAGCTTGTAACGGAAGTCCCGTACTTTGCCGTCACGCACATCGAGATCCATTACACCGAGGAACTTGCCGTTGGAACCGGCGTTGCACACCAGGGTCTGACCACCGGCATTCTTAATGATGCTCGGTGCAGGCATGCCATCGTGAGTATGACCGCCAAGAACCACATCGATACCGCTAACCACCGCGGCCATTTTCAGATCCACATCCATGCCATTGTGGGAGATCACAACCACCACATCCGGCTTTTCGTTCTCGCGGATCTCGTCCACCAGTGCCTGCATATCGTCATCGCGAATACCGAAGGTCCAGTCGGGAATGAAACGGGACGGGTTGGCGATAGGGGTATAGGGGAAGGCCTGACCGATCACCGCCACCCGAACCCCATTCATGCTACGCATGGTATAGGGCTTGAAGGCGTGACCACTGTCCTCGTTAAAGTCAGCGAAGTCGGCAAACTTGTAGTCGAATAGCGCCACCTCGTTAACCTTGACGTTCTGTGCCACGAACTCGCCCTTGAAGGCGGCAATGTTCTTCAGCACCTCTTCGTCCATGTAGGTGAACTCCCAGTGGCCGGTCATGATATCAACGCCCAGCTTGTTGCAGGCCTCGACCATATCCATGCCGCGGGTCCACAGCGCAGTACCGGAACCCTGCCAGGTATCACCGCCGTCGAGCAGCAGGGTATTACCGTGATTGCGCTCGGCGTGCATACGCTTAACCAGGGTCGACAGATGGGCAAACCCACCGACCTTGCCGTATTTCTGTGCCGCGTCTGTGTAATTCAGATAGGTGAAGGCATGTGACTCAATGCCACCCGGTTTAATACCGAAGTGCTGCAACAGCTTATCGCCGACCAGATGCGGGGCCTTACCTTCGGCGGCACCGATACCAAGGTTAACGTTCGGTTCGCGGAAATAGATGGGATTGAGCTGCGCGTGGGTATCGGTGATATGGAGCAGGGTGAGGTTGCCGAATTGCGGTACCTCATAGAGGTCGGCGGGGGCCTTGCTGCTCGCTTTTCCGGGCATATCGCAACCTGGCAGCATGCCAGCGGCACCGGCGATACCCATCAATTGGATAAACTGTCGACGACTAAAGGACATCTGGGGGACTCCTGTATTTCTCTTTCGTATTGTTTTGGTCCTAATACCGTCGTAGTCGAGGTGAAATCGGACCGATTTGCTGTGGTAAACGCGCCCGATTGTATGCCATAAAAAACCGCTCGGCTACCAACCAACCCCCATACTCGGGATCAGGACAGTTAGGGAAAACCCTGATACACTTTCCCTCCTGAATCATAAGGAAATGGGGGGAAAGCAGTGCTATAACTGCATCGGAAGGATGCCAAACCATCATAAATCGTGATAGTCACAACCAGAGCAATAACAAATCATTGGGCTACCCACACGGCAACCCGGAGTTGACGTAATGAACGGACTAGAAAACGCACAGCACGACCTTAGCGACGCCCAGTTCTGCCTGGAAACAGCCATTGAGTTGTTGAGCGGTATCGACAGTGATACCCGCGATCAGGCAACGGAGCTGCATAAGGTCATCACGCGCCTGCAAAGCATTAAGGGTGAACTGGACAGCAGCTACGAAACGCTGCTGGATGTTTCGTCCAGGATCACCATCGACACCTGAACGACTGTCCCCACGCGACACGATGCAGGATACCCCACGCCGCCTGTTCCTGCGTGTTGGCGTCAAACTCATGTCTCTCGTCGCCGTCGGCATGATTGCCTACGTGTTGCTCGTTCCGGTTACAGAGCAAACCTCCAGTACAGAAACAAAACCCGAGCCGCTACGCCTCCGCCTCACCGAACTCCCCTCCACAGAATTTCAGCGTCTTCCCTGGCAAGGAGGAAACCTGATTTTATTACGCCGTGGTACGACAGAAATCTATATCGCCTTTGATCGCGGCACGGGAATGGGCTGTCCCCTGCAATGGTTTCCAGCCTCAACCCACCTACCTGATGCGCCAATCCAGCCCTGGCCCGGCGGCCTGCGGGATAGTTGCGACGGTTCCTGGTACGACATGACGGGAAAAGTCTTCAAGGGGCAAGCGGCGACAGGCAATCTGGAAAGTCCAGCATACAGAATCACCGGGGAGTTGCTGGAGATAGGCACAAACAGCGATAATCCCGCCCTCGTCAAATGAGGAATCCCCATGGCCGAGAGCATCACCTGCCATATCTACCGCAGTAAGAAAACCGACGGACTTTACCTGTTCCTGGCAAAAGAAGATGACTTTGAGTGCGTACCCGAGGAGTTACGTAACTACTTCGGTGTGCCGGAAAAGTCGATGGAACTGGAGCTGAACGAAACAAGTAAGCTGGCCCGCAGCAAGCCTGAAGAGGTGCTTCACAACCTCAAGGAAAATGGCTTCCACATCCAGATGCCGCCGCAGAATCCCACTATCTAGAGCCAGGCTTTACTCCAGCTCTGCAATCTCCCGATCACGCATCCCCAGCAGATAGAGAATCCCGTCCAGCCCCAGGGTGGCGATAGAGTGTTTCGCCTGCTCCTTGACGATGGGCTTGGCGTGAAAGGCGATACCGAGGCCTGCAATGGAGAGCATCGGCAGGTCGTTGGCGCCGTCGCCGACAGCAATCACCTGCTCCAGTGATATCCCCTCCTGCGCGGCGAGCTGGCGCAGCAGTGTGGCCTTCATCTGGCCGTCGATGATCTCCCCCACCACCTTGCCGGTAAGTTTTCCATCCTTAAAGTCGAGCTGGTTAGCGTAGACATAGTCGATACCCAGCTTCTCTTTCAAATAGTTGGCGAAGTAGGTAAAGCCACCGGAGAGGATAGCCACCTTGTAGCCGAAGTGGCGCAGGTGCTTAATCAGCCGCTCAGCCCCTTCGGTGATCGGCAACCGCTCAGCGATCTCCGCCAGCACCGACTCGTCCAGCCCCTCCAGCAGCGCCATGCGGCGGGTAAAGCTCTCGGTGAAGTCCATCTCGCCACGCATCGCCGCCTCGGTGATCTCGGCCACCTGGTCGCCGATCCCAGCCACCTTCGCCAGCTCGTCGATCACCTCGGTCTGGATCAGGGTTGAGTCCATATCGAAACAGACCAGACGACGGCTGCGGCGATAGAGGTTGTCCTCCTGCACCGCCACGTCCAGGTCCATCTCCTGGGAGATCTGCAGAAACTCGGCATGCATCGCCGCGATGTCCTTCACCTCACCGCTAAGGGATATCTGTACCGAGGCAGCGCGCTGCTCTTCAGGATTCTTCAGCGTGCGTCGACCCGAAAGACGGGTGATCTGGTCGATATTGCAGCCCTGCTGCGCCACCGCCGCAGAGACTCGCGCCAGATGTCGGGAAGATATCTGCCTGCCTAGCAGGGTCAGGATGTGGCGCGGCTTACCCTGAGCGGCAACCCACGCCTCGTAGTCCTCTTCGGAGACCGGGGTAAAACGGATATTCAGGTTCAGCTCATGCCCTTTGAACAGCAGCTCCTTGAACACCGGGCAACCGGCGGCCTCGGGCGGCAGTTCCAGCATCATACCGAGGGAGACCGTGTCATGAATTACCGACTGGCCGATATCGAGCACCGCCACATTGCACTTGGCGAGAATAGCGGTCAATTGTGCGGTCAGGCCGGGACGATCCTGGCCGGTAACGGTAACGAGAATGATCTCTTTCATGCTAATAACAGGGGCCTTGTTTACAGGGGCCGCTATCATACCGCAGATAAGCTGCAAGAATAATGAGGGTAGAAAAACCTTTTATCGCCGCATCAAGCATTGGAGTTGCCCTTCTCTCCCCGCTGGTTTCCAATAGGCACACTCAATAAGCCCAAAGAAGGAAGCCTCATGTCCCTCATCCGCCCCTTTGCCGGCCTGCGCCCCGCTCCCGGTCGCGCTGCCGACGTCGCCGCCCCGCCCTACGATGTGCTCAACAGCAGCGAGGCCCGTGCCCGCGCCGAGGGACGGCCCTGGAGCTTCCTGCACATCTCCAAACCCGAGATCGACCTGCCGGAGGGCACCGATCCCTACGATGCCAGTGTCTATGCCAAGGGTAAGGATAACTTCGAGCGGATGATCGCCGAGGGCGTGCTCAAGCAGGACACCCTGCCCTGCTACTATCTCTACCGTCTAATCATGGGCGATCACCAGCAGATCGGACTAGTCGCTGCCGCCTCGGTCCCCGATTACGACACCAACCGTATCCGCAAACACGAGTTCACCCGACCCGACAAAGAGGACGACCGTGTTCGCCAGGTCGACACCCTCAATGCCCAGACCGGGCCGGTGTTCCTCACCTACCGTCACAACGCGACCATCGATGCCCTGGTGGCAAAAGTCACCGCGACTGAGCCAGAGTTCGATATCACCGCCGATGACGGTGTACAGCACGCCATCTGGCCGGTCTGTGACGAAGAAGAGATCAACACCATTACCGAAACCTTCGACGCGATGCCCGCCATCTACATCGCCGACGGCCACCATCGCTCCGCTGCCGCCTCCCGCGTCGCGGCAATGCGCAAAGAGGCCAACCCGAATCACACCGGCGAGGAACCCTACAACTACTTCCTCTCCGTGATCTTCCCTGACGACCAGATGATGATCCTCGACTACAACCGGGTCATCACCGATCTCAACGGCCTCAGCAAAGACGAGCTGCTACAGAAAGTCGGCGAGCATTTCACCGTCAGTGAGGAGGGTGCCGCAGTCAAACCGCAGGCGAATCAGGAGTTCGGCATGTATCTGGATAGAAAGTGGTATCGCCTGCAGATCAATGCCGACAGAGTGCCAGCAGACGATCCGGTCGGTCAGCTCGATGTCAGCCTACTGGCTAACAACCTCATCGATCCGATCCTAGGTATCAGCGATCCACGCCGCGATAAGCGCATCGATTTCGTCGGTGGGATTCGCGGTTTGCAGGAGCTGGAGCGACGTGTCGATAGCGGTGAGATGGCCGTCGCCTTCTCTCTCTATCCGACCAAAATGGAACAACTCATGGCAGTGGCCGACGCCGATGAGGTGATGCCACCCAAGTCGACCTGGTTCGAACCGAAACTGGCAGACGGTCTGGTTTCACATCTACTTGGCTAACGTATAACGACCGGGAGGTAGCCCAGTCGCTACTTCCCGGTCTGTCTTTCTTTAGCTCGCTTCAACTCCTCGGCGAGTTTTTTCAGATCGTCCAGATCCTCAATCACAATCTCCTTGATCGGTAACTCCACGGGCTTGCCTGTCGACGCGGAAGGTTTGCTGGCGGGGGCTGCCAACGGCTTCTCTTCCTTCGCTGATTTCGCAGTTTCCTGCGGCTGTTTGACTGGTGGAGACGGCTTCTCTGTCTTCTTTTTCTGCCGTTCGGCCTCGGCAAAGAGATCCTCCTCCTCACTCGTCGATTGCCCTTTGCCTTCCTGCAGCATCTTCATGATATTGGCACGCACGTCCGGTACCTGAATCGGCTCGGGACCTGGCGGCTGAGCATAGCTGTGTTTCACCACGACCAGCATGAAGATGGCAATAAACAGCAGCTTTTCTCTCTTTCTTTTCATCTGCACCAAACCGAATAACGGTTGTCCGAGTCATTGTAGCTACAGCATAACGTAATCGGTCGTTGTTGGCGCTCCAGGGTAGCGTTCTGCCGATTCATCCCTTAGATTAGTGAAAAAGGAGTGGTGTTCTTCCATGCGACGATTATTGTCTGTTTTTTTCCTGCTGCCGCTGGCCTGCGCTGCGCCGAGGGGATTCGCCGCCTGTGACGATCCTGCCGCGCCCGAGGTCAACTGGAGCGGCTGCGACAAACAGGGTACGCAACTGGCTGGCGCGGACATGCGCGGTGCGATCCTGAAAAACATCAATCTGGAAAACGCCAACCTCAGCGGGGCCCGTCTCTCAGGCAGTGATTTCTCTTTTGCCCGCCTGTCTGGTGCCAATCTCAGCAAGGCGCGTCTGCACGACACGACCATGCTCAGCGCCGACCTGCGCGAGGCCAACCTGCAACAGGCACTGATGCAGCGTGCACGCCTGGACCGTGCCGATCTCAGAGAGGCTGACTTCTCCTCGGCCGAGCTACGCGAAAGTGACTTCTACCAGTGCCGGATGGAAGGGACAAAACTGCAAAAGGCCAACCTGCAGCAGGCAAAATTCAAACAGGCAATCCTCGACGGTGCGGTGTTTGATGGCGCCGATATGCAGGAAAGCGATCTGCTAAGCGCTTCACTGGAAGGGGCCCAGCTGAAGCAGGTCAACCTGTACAAGGCCAAGCTGGAAAAAACCAATCTCTATTACGCCGATTTCAGTGGAGCCGATCTGCGGCGCGCTTCACTGGTCGGTGCGGAACTGTATGAAACGAAATTTGCTGGTGCCCGGCTGGGCGCAGCGATGTGGGTAGACCGCAAACGCTGCCGGCTGGATGCCGGCGACGTTTGCGATTAGTGATTAAGCAACCTTGTGCTGCACCGTCGCAGTCGGAGCAGCCTTTGCGGCAACGCCCTGCGACATCTTCCCCGCGACAAAGTCGAGACCTTCCTTGCCCTGAAGCACGGTGGCCAGAGCCGCCTCAAGCTGTTCTTCGCTGAGACCAAACTCGTCCATCAGACTCTGCGGGATTTCGATGCTCGGCGCATCACCGATGCCGTGACGCTTGAGTAGCGCATTGGCGATGTAGACCAAATTGGCATAGGTGGAATAGGAGCTACGGAATTCCGCATTGTGATGACCAGACACGGTATCGACAATCTCCCGTGGCATATCCCAGGCATCCATCAACCAGACGCCCATCTCGGTATGGGTAACACCGACCGCCTCACGCTCCAGTTCCAGAATGGAACGGCGGGGATTTTCCTCCACCAGCTTGTTCAGACGTACGAACTGAGTGGGGAAGATATGGCCCAGCAGCAGGAAGCCGAAGTTGTGCAGCAGACCGGCCAGATAGCCCATCCCGGCAGGCGGACGACGGGTAAACTCAATGGCATTGCACAGCGCCTGGGTCAGGGCAGCGCAGTAGACCGAGTGTTTCCAGAAATTGTTCAGACCCAGCGGCCCGTCCTTCGGGTTATTGAAGGCCTTACCCAGCGCCAGACCGAAAGCGATATCCAGCACGAAGTCCATACCCAGTACGCGGACGATGGCCTGCTCCACCGACTCCAGCTTGCCCTGATAGGCATAGAGCGGCGAGGTGGCATAACGCAGCAGCTGCGCCGCCAGGCTAGGGTCCTGCTCAATCACTGCAGCCAGCTCGCTGGCGTGGGCGTAGGGATTGTTACGGATACGAATAAGCTCGGTAGCCAGACCCGGCATTGCGGGCAGCTTGTCGACCTTCTGCACCTTGCTGCGCATGGCCGATTTGGCATCGCTAGCGCTATTGTCCAGAGCGGTAATGCGGTGGTTCTTCCAGGTGTTCTCGTGCAACCTGACGAAATCCTCCTGGTCGGCACTCACCAGCAGCCCGGACACACCGGTGGCGAAAATCAGCTTTTCCATATCGACCAGTGATTTGTCCATGATGCCACGCATACCGAAAGCTTCCGGCAGCGGCGGAATAGCGCGGATGTCGCACTCGCCCAACAGCGCCGCGGTTTCGGTATCGCTGCAACGAACGAATTCACGCTTGAAGAGTTTATTGATAGTGGGAAGGTCAACCTTCTGGTCGCCACGAACGATGGCCATCAGGTAGGCCTTGCCGCTTTTCAGAATCACGGCCTTCACCACGGTGTTGAGCGGAATCTCCGCCTGGGTCACCGTTTCAACAAAGCTTCCTGCAGCAGCCACCTTGCGTCCCTTGAAGTGACCATGACTCCGGGTAAGGCATTCATTGACCGATGCTGGGATGTTCATTTCGTTTCTCCTCGAGCGCCTGGCGCCCATTTACATCCTATGTTGAGGAAAAGATTAGTGACAAAAATCAAAATCCGTTGTGATGTTACTCGCAACAAATCGCCTTTAAACCCGCGAAAACACTGTAATAATCGCGTTTTGTGACTGCAATCTCAGGTTATTTTGGCTTTTTGCCACGATGCACCACGGAGCGACCGAAGCGCGACTGCATCGAATCGAGCAGCTGATCCAGCTTCTTTTGCCGCCCATCTTCCATTTCACCGAACAGATCCGACTGACTGCCGTGCCTCTCTTCAGTAAAGTTGCTCACCCCGACACCGACCAGCCTGACCGGCGGGAGGGGACGCGGCAGGCGATTGTAAAATAATTCCCTTACTATTTTCCAGACTTTAGCTGTTACATCTGTTACGTCTTGCAGGGATTGAGACCGGGTTAACGTAGTGAAATCGGCCAAGCGCACCTTCAGCTGCACCGTGCGCCCCTTGAGCCCCTGACCACGTAAGCGCTGGGTCACCTGCTCGGTGAGAGCGTGCAACCACTCCAGCAGTATCTCCTCATCACTAACATCCACGGCAAAGGTGGTCTCATTAGAGACCGACTTGGCTTCGTGCTCAGAGATCACCGGACGTTCATCGATACCGTGGGCCAGTTGCCAAAAATGCTCACCGCTACTGCTAAAGTGCTGGTTTAAAAGTTGCGGTGACCATGCACGCAGTTGACCAATCGTCTTAATTCCCAGCTTGTCGAAGGTCTTCGCCGCCACCTTGCCCACACCCCAGATTCGGCTAACGGGCAGTGGCGCGAGAAAGGCGTCGATCTCCCCCTCTTTCACCACCACGAATCCGTCGGGTTTATCGACATCGCTGGCCAGCTTCGCCAGATACTTGTTCGGCGCCACACCCACAGAGGCCACCAGACTCAGTTCATCATTAATCGCCTGTTTGATTTCCCTACCAATCGCCTCGGCCGAACCGAACAGGCGCAGACTGGCGGTCACATCCAGAAATGCTTCATCAAGAGAGAGCGGTTCAATCTGCGGAGTATAGCGTTCGAAAATCGCATGGATCTGCTGTGAGACCTCCGCATAGAAACGGTGCCGTCCTGCCACGGACAACACCACTGCCTGCGGACAGAGACGCAACGCCGTGGCTGTCGGCATCGCGCTGTGTACACCATACTTCCGTGCAATGTAGTTGGCCGCCGAAACCACACCGCGATGATCCGGTCGCCCGCCGACGATAACCGGCTTGTCTGCCAGTTCAGGGCGTTCTCGGATCTCCACCGAGGCGTAAAACGCGTCCATGTCGACATGAATGATTTGGCGTGACATCGATCAATCAAACAGTGGGGTTAGAGTGCAAAGGGTACTCCTCATTCATGCCGCAACAAAATCCCTACGCAGGTCCCCGAACACGATAATCTCGCAGCAAGACACTGCACTATAATTAAAGGGTTATTGCTCACCTATGTGGTAGTGCAATAACCCCGTTATTTCTGTATGATTCGTCGGCTTTTTTATGCAAGGCCCGAGAAAAGCCCGTGTTGGATCTGGACGATCCTACGTCTGGTTATCCACTAGAGGCTATTAGCTTGTTACTTGAGTTTTCTTCAATTTCTGTCAAAGCACTGACTTTTCGCTTTGCCATGATGTTCATGCCCGCGGTAGCACTACTATCCGCGACGGTGTGGTCATTGATCAATTCCTACGAGGAAGGTCGCGTTGCGATCATCGAAGCCAGGGAAGAAGGTTATCTGGATGTCTCCACACGCCTGATCGAAAGCGAGTTCATCAAATCGATCAACGACCTGCGTACCCTCTCCCGGGTACCGATTCTAAAGCAGTACCTCGATAACGGTAGTGAGGAATCAAAACGGGCACTCTCCCATCTTTTCCGTATCCAGGCGGAAGGTTCGTTTCGCTATGACCAGATACGGGTGCTCGACATCCACGGCAAGGAAACCATTCGCGTCAACTACATGAATGGTCATTCCTATGTAGTACCTGATAACGAATTGCAGGATAAAGCAGGTCGCTACTATTTCCGTGACGCTGTCGATCTTGAAGAAGGCGAGATATATGTTTCGCCGATCGACCTTAACATCGAAGGCGGCCAGATCGAACTGCCTTACAAACCGATGGTGCGTTTTGCCACGCCATTATTCGATAGCAACGGCATACGTAAAGGCGTGTTAGTCCTCAATTATCTGGGTGACATTCTACTGCATGCGTTTCGTGAAGACATGGCAAAAGAGACTATGCACCGGGCGATGTTACTCAACAAGGATGGCTACTGGTTGGTTAACCCGGACAGCTCCCAGGAATGGGGTTTTATGTTCGGTCGTGAAGAGATGAACTTCTCTCGCCAGTATCCCAATGCATGGAAACTGATGTCGACGAAAGAAACCGGACGATTTGAAAACGAAAAAGGCGTCATTCTCTTCAATCGCGTCTATCCAATGCAGGATACTTCTGCCATTCACGACGAATACTACTGGAAAGTCGCCATCGTCCTGCCGCGTGAAGAACTGGAATCAAACTCCTTCGTCAATCAACCCTATGGTCGAGCGCTCCTCCTGGCGCTCTACTTCCTGCTGGCATTGTTAATTCTGGTCACTGCCTACATCGTTGTACACTCCCGACAGCAACGCAAACAGGAACGAGAAACCTCACGAGAAATTGAAGACCTCTACAACTTCGCCCCCTGCGGTTATCACTCTCTGGGTCACAAGGGAATGATCGTCAAGATGAACCAGACCGAACTGGACTGGCTGGGTTACAGTGCAGAAGAACTCATCGGTAAGATCTATTACCCACAACTTCTCACTCCGGAAAGCCAGGAAGTATTCAAGGAATACTTCCCGGTTTTCCTGAGTCAGGGATATATCAACGATATGGAGTTTGATCTCATTCGCAAAGATGGATCGCTAATGCCGGTCATGGTTAGTGCTACAGCCATCAAGGACAGCGATGGAACGTTTGTCATGAGCCGCTCCACGGTTTTCGACATGACCGAACGCAAACACCTGGAAGAGCAGTTGCGAGAACAGGCGACCACTGACTTCCTCACCGGCCTGAATAATCGACGTCACTTCAGCGAAAAAGCCAGGCAGGAACTGGCTCGTTCACGGCGCATGGAAAAACCGTTGTCATTCATGATTCTGGATCTCGACCACTTCAAGGAATTGAATGACACCTACGGTCACGATGCTGGCGACATTGCCCTGCAAGTCTTCGCCCGTGTCTGTACCGATACCCTGCGAGAGATCGATATTTTAGGTCGCCTTGGTGGCGAAGAGTTTGCGGCACTACTGCCTGAAACAGACAGTCACAGTGCCATTGAAGCTGCAGAACGACTGTGCAAAGCGATTGCAGATACACCGATATCGGTTTCAAACAACAAAGTATTGCGTATAACCGTCTCCATTGGCGTCACCTCCTGCATCCCTGAAGACCAACAACTGCAAGATCTACTACGCCGTGCCGACAGTGCTCTTTATGAAGCCAAACACAGCGGTCGAAATCAGGTTTGCTACGAAGGCCCATAACTCACCACCCTGTCTGCTCCTGACACTTTAAGGCTTACGGGCATCATTCTATACTGAATGTTCCACAGCACCTGTCAGGGAAAACACATGTCACTGGATAACGGTTACGTCACCTCGGAGTACCTGAAGAAAGTCGCGGAAAAAATGCGCGCCTTCAAACAATTAAGCTACGAACACATGGCCATCACCACAGGCGACACCGTACTCGATATCGGCTGTGGCCCCGGCGTAGACACCGTCCCGCTGGCGGAGCTGGTTGGCAGTAGCGGCAAGGTGATCGGCATCGACGCCGATGGCAACATGCTGGCCGAGGCGCAACAGGCCGCAGAAGATGCAGGTTGCCTTGACTGGATCGAACATCATCACGGCACCGCCCATGAACTACCACTGGACAATAACAGCGTTGCCGCCAGCCGCGCCGAACGCCTGCTTCAGGTACTACCACCTGAAAACGAAGATGCCATCGTCAGGGAGATGATTCGGGTAACGCGCCCCGGCGGCAGAGTGGTACTGGTCGACACCGACTGGCCCAGCGTCAGTGTCGATTTTAGCGACACCCGACTGGAACGCCGTTTGATGGAATTCTTTACTCTGTTCATGCGCCCCAACGGTCTCGCAGGTCGTCACCTGCCCGCACTCTGCCGCGAACATGGCCTTTCAGACATCCGCATCGACGTCGTCCCGATGGTACAGCAACGTTACGAAGAAACCCCTTTCGGAGACTGGTTAATTAATACCGCGACAAAAGAAGGCATCATCAACGATGCCGAAGCGACGCTGTGGCGCAGTGAACTACAACAGCGGGAAGAGCAGGGACGCTTCTATACCTGCGTTAACATGGTAATCGCCAGCGGTGCAAAGATGTAAGATCTCTTTGTGAGCAATTGCCACATACACGCTCACATCAACACACCATCGGGAAGCTCAATCTTCCAGATTCTCGCTGGTTTCGGTTCCTGGCTGGCAGCAGCAGGACGACTGGGATCACCCGTCACAGTCAGATGGTGAGCATCTGACTTTATATCGACAATCGTGCCTGCTTTGAGTCCGAATTTCGCAATCTCCAGTCCCTGGGGAAATTTTTTATTATAGATGCGGATATGGCTGAACTCAGGTCGTGACGCATCGCCACCAAAGCCATAATTGAGACTACCGACATAATAGACAACGATTACACTATCGAGGCCTTTTGGTTGGAAAACCATCGGTGGACGCAAAAAGCAATAATATAGATCGCTGGCGATTTGTGTTTTCTTCAGTGAAGCACTGTTGACCTGATACAGAATCAGGTGTTCGCGTAGCGTATCTGCAGGATAACCGGCAATCAGGAATGAATCCGCATTCAGTGGTGAGGCATACGGAATGGTAAACGCCTCAAAATCGGGAAAACTTCCATATTCACTCCCGAGTTTCCCATGCTCAACTTTGTAAATCTGGTTCCCATTGAAAATCAAACCAGGCCGTGAGACATCAGCGCCAAGCACAAGAACCTCTGTTCCAGGCGACTCATCAAATGCTCTTGGTTCTTCACTTAACTCACCATTATCAAACAGCACCATCTCTGCCGCAGCGGTTACATCCCCTGTACTCAGATCATGCTCCCACTGATGCGGCCAGGGAGATTCATCTTTTGAAATCTCGGTAATGACAACACCATCCAGCAATGGATCAACTTCGATGGCACTTCTGAGTTTAAATTCAGTGATATCAGCGATAAACGCCATTCTCAGGAAAGTGGAAAGGAAAATCAGCGCTACAAAAATGCCTATTGCCAAAAATACCAGCAAAACTATCTTCACGGAAAATTCCCTTGTTTGTATCCAGATCCAATATATTCTGTAACTACTATACCGTATTCAGTCTGTCTATTCCCGGCTGTATATTGATTCGACTGGATCTGCACTCGCCACACCATCATGGAGAAACATCATGAATCTCAATGCGTTATACGAGGCAGAAGGTGACTTCTTCGCCAGATATCCCGGCGGTTTCAATAACCCGGAGATGATCGCTATCGGCAAGAAACACAAAGTCGATCAGATGGAGAAACTGGCGCGGGAGAGTTTCGCCAAAGGGAATTTCAGCAAGCCCAGATTTATTGTCGAAGAAGCGACCAAACTGGTAAGTCGTTCCAGCATGGTTTCGGTATTCGAAAAACCGAAATTCCGCGACTATGCCAAATCGCTAACACCGAAAGAAAAGGAAAAATTTGCCGATGCACTGTATGAACTACTGCACGGCAAGCAGGAGCAAGGCTTCGAGCAACTGGTCGAGTTGCTGAAAAAACACAAGCTCGCCAAGTGGACACTGGTCAGCGTTTTCCCTGCCTACTACAACCTGCAGAAAGAGGTCTTCGTCAAACCGACTACAGCGAAACTCATCGTCGAAAAACTGGGACTCGATCTACAGTACAAAGCCACCCCATACTGGGCGTTCTACAAGGGATATCGCAAGGCGATCAACGAACTGAAGGGCAAGGTCGATAAATCCCTCGCCCCCAGCAATCCTGCCTTCTGCGGTTTCCTGATGATGTCGTTGTAAACGAGACTGACGTTATTCAGTCAGTCCATGCTCCTTGAGCACCTCCTGCAGAATCGGTAACGCATCGAAAGCAGCCGGATAGCCCGCGTAAATACCAACCTGTAATAGTGCCTCGGTAATCTCCTCAACCGTGGCGCCGCTGCTCAGAGCAATACCCAGCACAATTTTCAGCGCACCATGCCGACCAAGCGCCGCCAGAATACCGATACTACAGAGTGAACGTGTCTTCGGGTCGATGGCCTCCCGTGACCAGGTACGGCCAAATACAACCGATACGGCCTCATGCTCAAATGTCGGGCTCAGCTCCCTGAAGCGTGCTGTGACTTTGTCTGCCTTGTCCGTACCGATAAGCGCCCGCAGCGTTTCCATCCCTTTTTCATGATCGTCCATTTTCTACCTCCACCGGTTATTTTTAGATTATGGGTTGACAGATGAGCATATTATCGTAATATCACGATTAATAGCTATGGGACGATCAAAGAAACAGGCATTCACCGACCAGCAGAACCGCCTCGCGGATCTGGCCAAGGCGTTCGCGCATCCTGCGCGCATTGCCATTCTGGAGTTCTTGGCTCGGAGCGACGCCTGTATGTGTGGTGACATTGTCGAGGAGTTACCGCTCTCGCAGTCAACCGTCTCACAGCACCTGCGTGAACTGAAAAGTGCTGGACTGGTCCGAGGCGATATCGAAGGTACACGGGTCTGTTATTGCATTGATACAAAGGCTGTCGACGAGGCTCGGAAACTGATGGATAAATTTTTAACCACCAAACGCTGCTGCTAAAAATTTTTTGGCCACAATTATCGTAATTTTACGATTAATAAAGAGGAATAATGCAATGTCTGAAGCAAATGAACTGAAACAACTGGTCCGGGAAAAATATGGCACCATCGCTGAGCAATCAGGGTCATGCGGCTGCGGTTGCTCCAGCGTTGACTACACCGTCATGGCAGAAAACTACTCGGAGTTATCCGGTTACGTGGCAGATGCCGACCTGGGACTCGGCTGCGGTTTACCAACGGAATTCGCCCAAATGAAAGCGGGAGACACTGTGGTCGACCTCGGCTCTGGGGCGGGTAACGATGCCTTCGTAGCACGCTCCATCGTTGGCGAATCAGGAAATGTTATCGGCATCGACATGACACCCGAGATGATCGAGAAAGCCCGCAACAATGCGGCAAAAATGAATTTCGACAACGTCGAGTTTCGCCTGGGTGACATTGAAGCGATGCCGGTAGACGACAATAGCGTGGATGTGGTCGTGAGTAACTGCGTCATGAATCTGGTGCCTGACAAGGAAAAGGCCTTCTCCGAAACCTTTCGTATACTGAAGCCCGGTGGCCACTTCTCCATTTCCGACATCGTGCTGGAAGGCGAGCTACCAGAAAATGTCCGCAAAAGTGCCGAGATGTACGCCGGCTGTGTTTCCGGGGCGCAACAGATGACCAATTACCTGGAAACGATACACAACGCCGGATTCACCGGCGTCACGGTACAGAAGAAAAAGGAGATCAACCTGCCTGACGAACTGCTGCTGGAATTTCTTTCCAGGGAAGAAATAGAAGATGCACGAAAAAGCGGGACAGGCGTCTACAGTATCACGGTTTATGCAGACAAACCGGTCATATGACACCTACAAGATGTCGATGGCTGTAATACAGCCATCGACGTAAAATAATGCGAAAAGGAGGAACGAATGAAAGACGACGTCAGGACCAACGCCGAAAGCTATTTCAATAACGGCCTGATGTGCGCCGAAAGTGTCGTGCTGGCACTCACTCAGGCGCACGGCATCGAATCTGAGTTACTTCCCAAGGCAGCAACGGCATTCTGCGGTGGCATGTCCCGCACCTGCGGCACATGCGGTGCAGTCACGGGAGCAGTGATGGGGCTCAGCGCATTACTAGGCAGAGCCGATGCCAATAGCTCCTCTACTGAGGCCTACGCCGCCGCAGGTACGCTCATAAGAAAATTCGAAGAAGAGTTCGGTACACGCAATTGCCAGGAATTGCTGGGCTGCGACCTTGGCACCACGGAAGGACAGGATACATTCAAAAGGGAAAATCTCCGTGAGCGATGTACAAGCTATACCGCCAGGGCGGCTGAGCTTGCTGAAGAGATTCTTATGGAAAAGGAAAAACAGGATCAAATACAGGCGACATGAGATGAACACTTGAATATCCCATGGCAGTGACTGACTTAAAATGAATGAATAAATTTCACATGTTCTGGTTGCCGAAGCACCACACGAGGAGAAAATAGGCAATCAAAGAGAGAGTTTCTGGCAAAAAGATTATTCAAGAACAATATAACCACAGAAATTATTCTAAAAAGTTTTCATATTCATGGGTTCCAGCTGTTCAGGAGGTACTCCTCATAACCAGCTGGAACCCAGATCAGAAACTTACAATAAGGTTTTGAATTGCTTACTGCTTACAAGTTCATTGATAAGCTGTTGGACTGCTGGCACAAATGCCTGCGCCACTTCCGCACATGCCTTGTCCGCAACAAAGCTGCCTTCAAACTCATACTTTGAACTCACTGTCACACTTTTGGAGTTGCTAGATGTAGCTTTCAAAGTCATGACCCAATCGGCAGTACCAATATTGGAGTTAAAATCGATATTTTCCAAGTGTCCACTGATGGTAATTGGGGACTTCTCATCATATTTACCTGCCAGTTTTAGCTCGGAAATAAATGCTTCTTTTATATATTTTTCAAAAGCAATCTTACCGGGTGTTGTAACCGGCCCTGCACCACGACATACAATTGACGACTCGCCGGGGGTGCTTGAGGTAAAATCGCTCACGTTTATCTTCTTGTTTATGCTCTTTATCTTGCTTACGTTATCAACGCTTGCACCATACTGAGAAATGTTATAGGTGCAACCTGTAGACAATAGTGCTGCTAAAGATACTGCCCCAACAATTAGTATTGTTTTTTTGATACCCACTTCTTTCTCCTTGATTTGAGTTATTGCGATTCAAATCTTAGTGCGTTATGCAAATAAAAATCAATGACTTCGTGGCATTGCTATGTCCAGATTATTCCGCACGAAATCCATCAATAATTCGGCATGCTGCTGAAAGTGCTCAACGGAGTCGTGCTCCGCCCCTTCAACCGCAATCACCTTAATCGGTCGCTCCTCTGTGGCGCTGGCCTCGATCAGGCGCATATCACTAATCGGGATAACCGTATCCGCGGTACCGTGTGCCAGCAATACAGGACATTGCACATGGGCAACGCGATTCATCGGTGCAATATCGTCGAAGCGAAAACCGATCACCCACTGCACATAGTTGAGAACTAGACGTTGCAGGAAACGGGGCAACCATGGCCTGTCCAGATGACGACCCATCACCAGATTCGGGTGGGCAAAGCCGGATATCCCGATCACCATATCAATATCGTGTCGATGAGAAGCGGTCAGGATGGTTGCTGCCGCGCCAATGGAGTGGCCGAGCACAATCACTCGATGGTTCGGATTCCGCTGACGTACCCAGTCCAGCGCCGCGCCCAGATCCTCGGCGAAACGTGGCAGGGAGGAAAAATTGTCACCGTCGCTGTTACCGTGATTGCGGGCATCATAAAGCAACACATCCATACCCGTATCGTGAAACGGCTGCGCCAGCGGCAACATCATCTCGGCATTGGCGCCCCAGCCATGAACCACCACCAACGTACAACAACTATCGCTAGCGGGAATGAACCAGGAGAAGAGACGCTTGCCCTTTGGGCCGGTCAGATATTGCTGACTGTAGGGCAGATTGAATTGTTTTGGCGTGGCCTGCTCAACAATACGAGGTGCACGGTATACCCAATGCAATATCAGGTGAAAAACCAGGCCAATTACAACAGGAAAAACAATGATCGCAAAAATATAATACATCGCACTCAGGTCGGGGTTGAGCTACAGGCTGGAGAATTCCGACACGAATCATGGCACCTGTATGAATTTACGTTCTGAATAGCTCCAGTGATAGGTTTTTCCATCTTCAACGAAACTAGCGTGAGGCCAACGAAAGTAAGTCTTATATGAGATCACGGAACCCAGAAACGAGGAAGACTGAAACTTTGTAGGCTTATGTCCTCGCAGAGCCTCTGACATCAGGTGTGCCCGATAGATCTCAGCCAGTGCAAAGAATGAAACCAGAACACAGGCATTGAAGCCAAAAATGATCACATAACGATTGGTGATCGCACCCTTTCGTAGATATCGATAAACCATGACGGCAACAACACCAATACCTAGCGCGACCAGCAATGGCGGAAATACAAACGGTAGAATCTTTGCTAACGATCCGGGAAAGAAAAAAACGGCTGGCGGAATGAGCAGAAACGCAAGCAACTCAATATTGACAAGCGCAACAATGGCCCAGAACAGATAAGTACCAGCCATCCAGCGAATAATGTTTCGAATCAGTGCAGGCCGTGTCCAGAATCGTTGTCCATCGGTATCAGGTGAGGCATCATCAACAGGCAGACCGATAAGGCGGCCTTTTGTCACGGCATCATATGCAGTCGCAAAGAGCACAACTAATACGCCTAGTGGAATACATATAAAGACGCCTATAGCCGGAAAAGCGATACCAGTCCCTAACAAAGCGACAAGTATGACGACAATCGCTTTCCACGAGATTCGCCTGGTCATAAATCCGACTACACCACCGATAACAACACCGCCTAGAA
Source organism: Thiohalomonadaceae bacterium (assembly GCA_050302275.1). GTDB lineage: Bacteria > Pseudomonadota > Gammaproteobacteria > Thiohalomonadales > Thiohalomonadaceae > JAPHTQ01. The sequence goes on from JBNLAT010000012.1 coordinate 55,769, forward strand.
CCGCAATAACCAGCAACCACTCCATTGCAGCGGCAAACGCCCCGCCTGGACCACCCCGAGCAAAGACGTATGGTGAAGCAACAAAAAACAGGAGTGCGTAAAACCGGTAATGAATTCGCATGATGACCTATTTTCCCTGGCGATTAATCTGGCACTACTCCCACTCCATCTCCATATAAACCTGCTGAGCATTCCTGCCGGAAAGGGTATCGGCGTTTTGCAGATAGCTGAAGCGCGACTGATCAATACTGCTGATATCCGTTATGTCGCCACCCTCTTCCATAAAGTCAGCCACGGCCTTGCGCAAAAACGTCAGGTAGTCGTAGGTATCCTTATTGGCTCCCTGTAGATCGGTGGGATGTCCGTGACCGGGAACAATATGTTTCGGCTTGAAGGCCGCCATTGCCTCATAAGCGCCAATCCAGCTTTTGCTGTTGGAATGATCCATCACGCCCAGCATACGCTCGACATAGACGATATCGCCGGTAAACATCACCGACTTCTGCGGCAGCCAGACAAAGCTATCGCCCGGGGTATGCGCCTGACCGGCATGGTGTATCTCAAATACCGTACCACCGACCTTGAAGGCCACGGCGTTCTCAAAGGTTGTCTCGGCGTAGACAGCTTTGGTTGATTTAACCGCTTTCTCACCCACCAGATTCCCCAGCACAAAAAACTGGTCGTTTACACGTGCCTTCTGATCTTTAACCGCCGCCTGGCTGGCAAAGATATCCGCGCCTTTCTGCTTAAAGTAGTCATTACCCAACCAGCGATGATCCTGCCCACCCGTATTGATAACCCTCACCACAGGCTTGTCTGTCACCGTGCGGATAACCGATGCAATCACCTCGGCACCACGCTGCGTGCCGCCTGAATCGATCAGCACCACGCCGTCACGGGTCACGACAAAACCGAATGTCGCATTGTTGCCGTGATTCTCCGCTGAGCGGTTACCCAGCTCACCGACGATGGCGTAGACATCAGCAGCCACCTCCTGAAGTTTGAGGTGGTCATCTCCCCAGGCATAACTGGCAAACAGGCCCAATAGCAGGGCAACGGGGAAGTAGTGCAATCTTTTCATGGATAGTCTCTGTGGTAGTTAAGTTATAGCGCGAAGCTCAACTAATGCCGAGTTTATGACTCGAATAGCGGAACGCAGCAGGAACAGCACCAGAATGGCCGCGACGGCGATATCCGGCCATCCCGAGCTGGTCAGCCAGACCGCTCCTGCCGCGACAAATACGGAAAGGTTGGAAACAATATCGTTACGCGAACACTCCCACACTGAACTCATATTCACGTCTTCATGGCGATGTCGCCAAAGCAGAAAGAGGCAGAGTGAATTTGCCGCAAGACCGATGAGACTGAAAGCGCCCATCACCTCGAACAGGGGGACACCCGGCACGATCAACTTGTAGACAATCTGCGCCGCCACGGCGAGCGCGGCCAGAAAGATGAGCCCACCCTTGAACAGTGCAACCTTTGCCTTGGCCGCAGCACCGCGAGAAACCGCATACAGACTCAGGCCATAGGTCAGGGCATCGCCGAGGTTGTCCAGGCTGTCCGCCAACAGCGCCGCCGAGTTGCCATACAACGCCGCCAACACGATAACCACAAACATCACCGCGTTAATGGCGAGCACAGCACGCAGCGTACCCCGCTGCTTTTCGCGGAGGGCATCTACCGAACAGTTGTTATCGCAGCAGCCACTCATATTGATATCTATATAACTATCCAACTAAATACACAGTATGTAACTGCAACAATTTATGAAAAACTTAAGCGTCGTATATTAATCACGTCAACATTGCTACAGCATGAGCTACACGCGAGTTATGCTGGATTCTGACCTAAAAATGCCACACCGATACCCAACATACACATCAATATGACAAACATATTTGTGAAAGCAACAACAATCATGATTTTCGAGACTATACGATACCAATTTGGCACCAGAAGATGGGCATCTTTAATCCCGCGTTTTTTTCCACTATTCGGAAACGCAATAACTCTCATAAACATGACTGTTCGTATTGGAGCATAAGGTATACCTGTAAAAAGCATAAGCTCCATATCACGAAAATATGGGGGTTTAAAATACTTATCAAGAACGGTCTTAGGCATGAAGAAATGGAATACCAACAGGAAAGTCATATGAATGACTATGCTGGCAAGCGCGGCAATGCCAATATAAAAAGACCATTGCCCTATCATATAAAAAATATCTACTTGCATATTCTGCCAACACCAGTACCTGACACCAGATCCACACGATTACCAAAGGTATCATAACCATACTTAGCTGCCTTCCCCGCCGCATAACTTAATGCAGTAGCACCAACAGCTAACACCAGGGCAGTGCCCCAACCAATAGGGTTCGATACAAGAAAAGCACCAACAAGAACACCTGTACCTGTACCGACAACAGTACTAGCGACAGTCTCAACGAGTATCTCATTCTTCTCATGCTGATCTTGCGTTTCTGCAATCTGCATACAGGATGCAGTAACACCAACACCTGTCAGGACAATCCCACCATACTTGCCAAACTGTGCCACCTTGCTTAAACGAACAAAATTCTTATCTATATGTGCAGTAGCAGGCATACCACCACCACGAGCTATACGAATTGATTCAAAAGTTGTTTTATTGCCAAATAACAATTTCTCTAAAGGGCCAACATTTTTCTTCAGCTGTTCCAACACGATTTTCCGCTTATAGTCGTATTGACCTTTAGTGAGCTTGCCGCTCTTGAACTCAGCATAAAGATCACTGACTTTATTAATCAGAGCCGTATTTCCTGGACTGAGCAAATTACTCGCCCCTCCGGCAATTATGCTGCCCGGAACAACAAGACTATTTGGATTGTGTTCAAGCCAGGATAATGCCCACAGGTAATCAATATCTTGTGGTGACAAATGTGTCGGAATGGTGCTTGTCGGTTTTTTTGTACTGGCACCACCGCTTTGCTTGGATATTGTGGCAGTGGTACTAGTTTTCGCTGCCGCAGGAATAACGCCAAGGTGAACAACGTTACCCGGAAAAATCCGATTGGGATTCTTGATTTGTGGATTAAGCGATAGCACGAAGTCCAATGACTTGCGATAGCCTGGGCTGCTTGGTGTCTGACCATACATTTTGTGGATAATGCCAGACAACGTATCACCAGATTTCACTATGTAGTCGTAATAAACAGGGGTGTTCCTCGGGGACATCAGATCCTCCTTGATTAATTAAAGATGCCAAATCAAGTATCGCTTCCTAACCATATATAGCCATCACGTGGACCATACATCCACATGACTTCCATGTGCTGGTATATAAGCTGTAGATGATACACAGGCCAGAAAATTGGGGCAATTGAGCTTTGTATAAGTTAATTATTACCATCATACAGTTCAGATATTCCAACTTTCAGCGCTTTTGCAATCAGCGCCACCTCATCATCGGTCACTCGCCTAACCTGAGCCTCAATCTTCGCCAGAGTGCCACGACTAATATTCCAACCGATGAGATTGCACCGAGCAGTTAATTGCTCTTGTGTCATATTGCCCTGCTCACGCAGGTGCCTGACTTGGGGTCCTATAACATTCATTTACATTTGCTCCGATATCGGAGCTTGATTCTGACAAAGAATAATGCCACCATTGCTCCGTAATCGGAGCAATGGTTATATAAAGTCAATCAAGGCGTTTTCAGGAAAGTATGAAGAAAGGAGTTAAACCATGGACGTATTCTCATTCCCGCCAGAGGATATACTGGTCTTCCGCCGTAAACTCAACGAAACCTTCACTATTTCACTTGGCGTGGAGGTTGACCCACAGACACCGATAGGCGAGGTCTTATTCGAACCGATACAGATTGGTGTACTCAGGCTGACCGATAACCGCGTCAAACTGTGCGTGCATGCCCATGAGGCACTGGAGATCAGTCTTGATGGATTTGTGGATGATGCGTTGATTGAGTACTACAAACATGAAGATGTATAGATACCCACCGTTGCCTATTGACCTTACCAAGGCAACACTAAAACAACATTACTACCACACACAAATATTAGAATTAACGAAACGCACATTCAATCTCAGCTTCAGCCTTATGGACAGAATCAAGTAAATATTCCACATCAAACTCTCGGAGTTTATTATTGAATCTTCTTGTTAGGTTCCTAACTCCAAACTCAATATCAGACCGCACCCAAAACTCATCCCTTGAATGGTCAGGGTGAATATCCCTTGAAGCAAATTTACCTGCATTACCATCTAAGTCCACATGATGGAAAACACTGCTAAACTCAGCGAGCTTCATATCCTGTGTCGCAACCCAAGAGTCTTGACGAACCCCATTAATCCCATTCTGATCCAGAATATTGGCAACATGCAACAACTGCATATCACATGCTGCATTAAATGCTATAGTCATCACTTCGGAAGGCTTTATAGGCAACTTACCTTTATTCGTTTTTAAGAAATTTTTCCTAATTGCCTTTCTTATCCTTATCGTATCCTTGCAATCACATGGAGGCTCAACAAAGCAATACTTTGCGATTTCTGCCTCTGCCGCACTTAGAACATTAATACTCTCCTCTACTTTATCTAGGAATAGATTGAATTTCTGCATAGGCTTATCTCTAACAGTATTCTCAATTAGATTTAAGTATAAGATAGACACATAAGGGATAGCGAGAAGTGCTTGTGATTCACTAGACAAATCGCCAAACCCATAATCTGACATTTTTCCATTGTATGCTGTATATACACAATTCGGCACATCAATGAATCCAGGAAGATGGGTTGAACAGAAGAATTCATATTTCTCTCTTGACACACTAGCCAACCCTGGCGGCATTTCGCTAAACGCAAAACCAGGAGAGATACACACACTCTCTGGTGGACATTTTTGTAGTAGTTTGACTAAGTTATGCAATCCATGCTCTTTTAATAGCGCCCACTTATTTCCACCATCAACAATTTTTTCCATGCTTATAAGTATATTTGTGTCCAGCGTTAATGTTGTTTCGACACCCCTTGATTTATTTCGCGACACCAAGACAGGATCAAGATTAACCTCTCCATGAACAGGTTTAGTTGGTTTTATAAACAACGTTCTCTTTCTCATAGAAGAATCCCATTTCACGTAAACATCACGCATTTGAAACAATGCACAATTGCAACTTATATCTGCACAACAGAATAGCATCCCTGCTATTCCAGACCGTACACTCTAGTGTTTTTTATCCCTAGGAGGACAGGGATCATTCCCGTAGCTATCGCTATCACGTATCTGACCATTTGGACGATGAATAATCACTTCCACTTTTTCTCGCAATGCCTGACCCCTAGCTCGACCAATAGCGTCCTTCTGCGTAGGATGCTTTGAACCAGCACGATCAGCCCCCTCTTTTTTTGTTGCCCAACCACCATCTTTATGAGGTACAACATGGATATCCCGTTTCTTGCTCATTTTTCTACTCCTATAGTTAACAGTCTGGAAGATCACCAAGATTATTACGCTCTGTGGAATCCCAATCGGTTCTCAGGTATTTACCTGTAGGTCCATTTACCACTCGAATTGGTGTTTTTGTCCCATTTTTCATAGGTACATAGTACGTGTATTGCTCCGATTCGATATCATGGATGGCATCACTTTTCTTACGTGGAGACCAATGCTGGCTTGAATTACAAAGAGATGTGATATCACCGTCTCTATCCTTACCTGTCTTGTAAACAGCTCTTTCAGTAGGCATCTGATATGTACCTCATAGTCATAGTTAAACAGTAGGGTTTACCGATAACCCCCTTTCAAGAGTGTTATTCTCCTCAGGAGCAAAAATTGGACATGGAGAGAAATATCCAATTATTCTCCGTCAGGAGAAAAAAGGATTTGGAGGGCACTGATGTCTGGAGCTGGACGCAATTACTACTCAGTAGATGAGGTCAAAGCAATATTGGCCCGGTTATCTCATGCAGATCAGGTGAAGCTGCGGCGGATTGCCCACTATCAGGCTAAAAAAATTCCTGGCTGCAATGCCGACGAGCTATTAACCGAGGGTTTAACTCGGGTTATTGAAGGTGTCCGCCAATGGCCAAGAGGGTTAAATATTGCCACATTCATGAATAATGTTTTTGGTAGTATCGTTTCAAATATGGCTAAGCATCATATATATGCCAGCAAATTCGAATCGAATACGGAAGTCGACATTTCTGGGGATGTCGATTGTGCAGAAAAACCTGTCACTTTAGACACTGCCCCTGACCCAACAGGTGAAATATATGCGCAAGAAATGCTCCAGCGTCTTACGACAGCACTGTCCAGTGATCAACATGCTCTCGCAGTTTTGATGTCCATGGCTGAAGGTCTAAAGGCAACAGAAGCACAGACACAATTCAACATATCAGCACACCAATATGATGCGGCACGGAAAAGGTTAAAACGTAAAGTGGAAGAGCTCACGACCGAGGAGGTGATGGTATGACCGACACTCGCGGTGACAAAGAACGATGGAACGCAATATTAGATGCCCTTTCAGATGATGTAGCTAGCATGCAAGATGAAATAATTCTACGTGAATATGCTCTCATAGTAGATGAGGATATTGAGAAGGTTAGTGGGGTTATTAAGAGTCTAATTGGCGAAGCTGACATCACGCCTTATGAAGCGACAAAGGCTGCATTAGAAGTGCATCAAAATGAGATAAAAGACATATCTCTACCAACTAATCCTGAGGAACGTCGCTCCCTTCTCACAAGAATAATGGAGGGTGGGCATCCGTGGTCAGGGACTGCAACACTAGCATTCAGAGAGCTTGAGGACCCTGCATCCCTTACAGACGATGACATCCAGGGTATTCTCGAAGACCTTGCTGATCTGAATACGGACAAGGACTCTTGACTAATTACCGCACCCCAGAGTCAATATGGCGCGACATGGGCATTACGAGCCCAGCTGAAGCCGATATCGAAGTTATGGCCTACTTTTGCGGTGCTACAGTTAAATACCGTAAGCTAGGCAATTACGCAGCCAGAATTGTAGGACATGATCACAAAGCAATTATTACTGTTGATGAGAGTGCCACGATAGAGCGGCAACGATTCTCTGTTGGTCATGAACTAGGACACTGGATTCAAGATAAAGGAGACATTACATTTAAATGCAAAACCTCGGATCTTGGTCCATCCCGATACAAGAACTATGAGACTGATCGTGAGGCAGCAGCAAATAGGTTTGCAGTAGAGCTCCTTATGCCTAAGGTGTTATTCAAAGAGGCGTCGAAAAATCAGCCCATGACTATGGAAACGGCGCGCCACTTATCAAAAGAGTTTGTAGTTAGTCTGACCGCGGCAGCCATCCGGCTAGTCGAGCTCGGTAGTTTTCCAGCAATTATCGTTTGTAATGACTCACGTGGATACAAATGGAGTTGGAGACACCCAGAGCTTCCTTTAACAGTAAAGGTTCGTCGACTATTAAGCAAACACACGGATGCATATAGACTGTTAACGCAACCTAACGCCATAGTTTCTGGACCTATAGAAGTAGATGCAGATGACTGGGTTGAGCATAACGTTGAAGAGGACTATGTAGTCGTTGAAGACTCAGTCCGCATAAACCATCAAAGTGTACTTTCCTTGATTTGGTGGAAAAACGAAAAGCCATTATTAACATAAACTCATGTAGATTCTCTTTCAAACACCCATTTCAAGATGAAATGTGTTCATTAATTGCATAATGCTGATCATACTACAGGGAAGAAACCAATGAACCGTACCACCAACATCCGTTCCACCTTTATCGTCTACACCCTACTCACCCTCTGGCTCAGCCCCATCACCGCCAATGCCCGTGAGTTGGTCACTAATTTCGTTTACGTCGGCTGTAATCGGGTAGGCTTCGGGGTAAAAGATCCCGCCCCCAGCACGGCCAACGTGGCACAATTGAAACAAACCTTTGCTGATATTGCTGGCCTTCCAGTTAAACCCAAATACTTCTTCTTTGTTGGCGATCTGGTGCTGGGAATGCAGGCCGATGAGGGCAAGACGTTAACCAGCGAACTGGATGCCTGGAAGACGTTACTGGATGAAAGCCACTTCAACGATAGCGGTATTGAGCTGCTGCCGATTCCCGGCAACCATGAGGCCGATGCATCGGAAGAGGTCAGCCCCAATAACTATGTAGAGTATCCCGATGCGGATAACCTTTCGGCATGGGTGGCGTGGCTGAAGGCCAATAACTTCGCCAAGGCAAGTAACGGCCCATCTGGCCGAGGTGATTTAAGCCGTGACTTTCTGGCCGAAGACAACAACCAGACCCAGACCTACTCCTTCGATGATTTCACCACGGGCGTTCACTATATTCTGTTGAACACCGACTCGCTCTCGACGATTTCCAATCCACTTCTGCCCGACAAGACGGTGGCGAGCTGGGTGCCGTATCAGTGGGTATCTCGCGACATCAACCGGGCTTCCAGGAATCCGAAGATCAGGAAGATTGTGGTACTGGCCCATAAACCGCTGGTACTCGATAACCCCGGTCCGCACGATATCGTTTATAACAAAGCGCCCTTTACTCTGGGCAATAAGTTGTTGGAGCTGTTCAGCAATACGCCGAAGTTTGCAGGCTATTTCTGCGCCCATTCCCATGAGTGGCTGTATACCGACAAGCTTGGCCCGAATCAGAATGTGACCCAGGTGATCGCAGGGAATGCTGGCAGCGAACTGGAAGGCGACTGGAGTCCCGCGGGTGGTACTTACTTCGGTTTTACTGTGGTGAATCTTTACGATGACAACAGTGTTGGTGTTGTCTCCTACAACCGCCCTGCGCCGACACCTTATAACGCCACAGGTACACAGCCTGCCGCTAAACCTGCCGCGGAGAAGTTCTTTGAGGTGGTTGGGCGGACAAGAGGCTCAGCACCCAAAGCAGCACTCAAATCCTCTCACTGAAGGTGAACAACCAGCGCCCCTCATCATCGCTGCTTACGTTGACATACACTTCAGTGTCGGTGTCAGGGATAGGATAGCCGGTCATATTGGCGAAGTCTTGAATGTTGTAGGTCTGACCAACCAGCGGCGGCCTGCCAACCATGAAGTAAAGGGTTGGTTCGTACTCGAACGTACAGGTCATTCCCTCGCCGAGATTAGGGATGGTGGCCGCCAATCTGCCGTTGACCAGCCAGCTGCAATCCAGCTCGATGTGGGGATGGGTGTTGTTGATCACGCCCGCCTGCTGCGGCGTCAACTTTTCCTGTGCCAAATCATGAGGCGCCATCTGTAGCCTGGGTGATAATTCCCCTGAACTGACCGCTTCAAGCAGGGAACCAGGCTGAACCTCCACCGTGTCGGAAAGGATGTAGTGTGGCGGATTACGGCGGGAGAAGACGTTGGTGGATATCACCGACTCGTATTCAAAGGATTCGCTGGCACCCGCGGATGCGATCAACACCTGCCATGCGTGGATAAGCACATTACGCTGTTCCGAGACGGGGCGCAGGAAAACTAATACACCCTGGCCCTGCATGTGCTCCCCGCCCAGTGTCACGTTGAATACGATTGCCAAGTCTCACTCCTCGCCAGTGTTTTCCTCATCTTACAGGAGCGGTCTCAAATTTAGCGAGTGCAGCTGAGACAGTTCCTACATGGCAGGTTGCGCACTGCAATACGCCGCACTGGTCACTTCTATCGCACGGTCAAGCAGTAACCCGGCACAGTTAGCAGGCGGCGCAATGGTTGTCGGGCTACCACATTGACCGACACCCCAGGGGGCGTACTGGTTCGGCACGACATCCGAGTGGAAGAACTGATTGGGTACACGGATCTTCATGCCACTATGTTCGCCAAGCGAGTCGGTCAGTTGATCGCCGATACTCATCAGCCAGAAAACGTTCTGTTGCTGCGCCAGTGCTTCACGGATAACGTCTTTGTACGCCACCTGTGGATTGCCCTGTATGGTGCAGGTGAGGCTGTTTTGGTTGCGTGAGAAATGAGTATAGCGTTTTATCTGGGCATCGCTCAGGCGCAGGTTGTTTTTCAGCCACTTTGCGGTGGGCGGCACGCTGCTGGCGTCGCAGTTACGTGCGGTAATGAAGTAACAGGCCAGGCCATCCTTGAAGCACCAGCGTCGGGCAAATTCGACCATGCCCTGAATGGCAGGCCCGTCACCTTTGGCATCTGAATCGGGCGCGGCGCTGAATTCCAGTGTGTTGTCGATATCAAACATCAGCGCGGGAGTCAGACCGCGAGCTTGCAGTTCACTACGCAGGCCAGTGCTATCGAATGTCTCCATTAACTGATTGAGCTTGATCGTTAATGCCGTCACGTCACTGGCATATTGAGAACTCAGGCCGTAATGGGAATAGCCATCGGTGCCGTTGTACAGAGCGTAGTATTTGACGTAATCACTACTATCCATCAACGGACTGCCGTTGTAGTGATATGTCGGCTTGCAACCTGTGTCGCCATCTTTGCAGGTGGAAACGATACAGAGCTTCTCACTACCGCTGAACTGGGTCGGTTCGCCTGTGCGCTGCTCAAGCTGCGTTTTCTGGCTGGTTATCTGACGGTAGAGCGCCAGTGTATCCGTGGAGCCTTCTTCCCTGTATGCGGTGCAGGCTGAAAGTGTAACGATTGCGAGCAGCGCAATGATGAGTCCTTTCATACGATATTCCCTCTGTTGGTTAGCTGGGCAACCCCAACAGCTTAGACACTACTTCTTTGATCTGGCAAACGCCTCGACTAATGTGCGGTAGAACAGCGAAGGTACCTACCACTTCAACAGGCGCTTGCCCAACCAGAAACCAATCAGCCCGATGGCGAGCATGGGAAGGTAGTGCCATACCACGACATGGGCAATGGAATCGGTATCCTCATGCAGGCGCAACCAGATGGCGCCGACGCTGAAGGCGGAGAGCAACGCCACGCTACCGGCCCACTGGGAGTGGGTCGAGGCATAACGGCGCAGGGAGAGGAAAGTCCACAGTGCTGGGAGCAATGCCGTCAGGGTGATACTGGCCGTACACTCGATGTTGTGTACAGGCTTGGGTGAGGGCGGCGAGTCGACCAGCCACGCACCGGCCATCGTGGCGGTGAACAGGAGGAATGCCACGAGCGGCGCCCAGGCCAGTGCGCGCTTCTGATACAGGTCGGGAAAGGCGAGCACGGCTGCACCCAGTGTGGCACTGATAAAGACCAGCAGTAGTGTCAGCAACTCCATGTTGAACCAGGGGTTGCGCAGGCTTTGTGCGATGTCCGCCCTGAAGCCGGTAAGCAACAGGGTGACCACCAGGTAAATGATGGCGGCAGCACTCCACAGCAGCGTCAGGCGCACTGGTGAGAGCAGCCTCTTCACCGGCTTGACATCCGCGGCCAGACTTTCGACCAGTGAGTCCAGGTTGTTCATTCTCGCCCCCTATCAATACGTTCTCGCAACACTTTGTAGGCGCGGTGGGCTGCGACCTTCACCGCCGAAACACTCATGTTCAACTCCCGCGCCGCCTCACTGGAGGTATACCCTTCCTTGTGTAGTAGACGCAGGATGTCGGCCTGCTTCGGCGAGAGTTTGTCGATCTCCCTGCTTATTGATTCGTAACTGAATTCCGTTTCGGTTACATCTTGTGACAAATTATTTTCCACATCATCGATATCCACCGCCTGTCTCAGTCGGTCGCTGTAGATCACGCGCAGGTGATCCTGCAGGCGATAGCGCGCAATGGCAAAGGCCCACGGTTTGTACGGACGCTCGCCGTCGTAGGTGTCGCGGGCCTTGTGGATGGAGATCAGGATCTCCTGCATCAGGTCATCCACCTCACTCCCCTCACGCAGGTGCCGGACGAGATAGGGACGGAGCAGTTGTGCTGTCTCTTTAAGGAGTAGTGTATAGGCACTGGCGTCACCCGACAGCGCCAGGCGCATCAGTTCCTCCAGACTGCGATCGCCATCCGCGTCAGCTGTCACCATTTTTTTTCATCCGCGATGTAACCATTTTTCCCGTCTCTGCGAATCAAGAGGTGAGGGGGAATTTAACCCGCCCTGTTAACAGCAACTTTCAATCTATCGGGAGACTACCATGAAGAGACACACATATCCGCTGATCGCGCTCATGTTGATGGCAAGCGGTTCACTGGCACTGACCCAGAACGCTCACGCCATGGACAGCATGAGCAAAGACACCATGACCAAGGATTCCATGTCCAGGGACTCCATGAGCAAAGACGCCATGGAAAAGGACACCATGACCAGGGACTCTATGAGTAAAGATTCCATGAAAAAGGACAGCATGAAGAAAGATTCCATGTCCAAAGACAGCATGGAAAAAGACGACAGCATGATGAAGTAATGACATCGCCTGCGTATCGGGGGCGTACGTAGTATTCCCCCGGCGCAGCCTGCCACACGCATGGATATTACCAATCCAGATAAGCCCAGGTGCATTCTGGGTCGGTATTAATGGAGCAATACGATGAATATCGTTGAAATCGGTTTGGCATTTCTCGAGGGCGTGGCACTGATCGTGTCGCCCTGCATACTCCCGGTCCTGCCGCTGGTGCTGGCGGCATCGGTCGAGGGTGGCAGGCGTCGTCCCTACGGTATCATCATCGGCTTTGTCGCCGCATTCAGCCTCTTCGCCATTGTACTGAGAGAGTTGATAACCCTGCTCAATCTCGATGTGGAACTGGTGAGAAATGCCTCGCTGGTGCTGCTGACTCTGTTCGGTCTAATCCTGCTTTCCGAAAAACTGTCGGAAAAATTCAGCGCCATGACTTCATGGGCCGCGACCATCGGCAATAACCTTTCATCAAAGGGTGGCGAAGGGCTGCTTAGCGGTGTCTTCATCGGCTCACTGATCGGCTTTGTCTGGACACCGTGTGCTGGCCCCATCCTGGCGGCGGTGCTGGTACAGGTGATTCGCCAGCAGAGCGACTTCGGCGGCGATCTCATCATTATCGCTTTTGCTATCGGTGCCGGATTACCGATGCTCCTCATTTCCATCTTTGGGAGAAAGGTCATGAACAAAATGAGCTTCTTCACCCGCCATGCCGAGGGAGTGCGCAAGACCTTCGGCGTCCTGATCCTGCTGGCGGTCGCCTACATAGCCGCCGGTGCACAGGCTCTCGCCTTCTTCGGCTCAACGACGAGTGTCGAACAAACCCCGACAGGCGAACTGAGCCTGCAGCACGCGTTGGACAAACCCTACCCGGCACCGGAATTCGTTGGTCTGCAAAACTGGATCAACTCTGAGCCGCTGAGCATGGAAAAACTCAAGGGCAAAGTGGTGTTGATCGATTTCTGGACCTATTCCTGTATCAACTGTATCCGCACCCTGCCCTACATCACGGAGTGGGATCGCAAATATCGTGATCAGGGATTGGTGATCGTCGGTGTCCACTCACCGGAATTTGATTTCGAAAGGAAACTCGACAACGTCAAAGCGGCTGTCACGGAATACGGTATCCACTACCCAGTGGCACAGGACAACAACTTCGACACCTGGGATCGATTCCACAACCGCTACTGGCCCGCCCATTACCTGATCGATCGTGACGGCAACGTTGTCTACACCCACTTCGGCGAAGGCCAATACGATGTGACCGAAAACAACATTCGCTACCTGCTGGGTATTCAGGGCAAGGCGTCGATGAGTGAACAGGAAAAGACGAACCGCGTCGCCGACCAGACACCGGAAACCTACCTCGGCTATCGCCGCGCCTCCACCTTCGTCGGCAACGTCAAGGTCAAAGGCGATGTACCGATGGACTTCACCTTTCCAGAATTTATCCCAGGCAACGACTGGGCACTGAAAGGTCGGTGGACCGTGGAAGGCGAACGCATCATTAGCGAAGAAAAAGGCGCTGCACTGCGCCTCAACTTCAAATCAAGCAAGGTCTTTCTGGTACTCGGCAGTCGCAGTGGCAAACCCGTTCACGTGACAGTGCGACTCAACGGTCAGGCAGTCGGCACTTACGGTGGTAAGGATGTGGTCGACGGCACGGTCACGGTGGATCGCAACACTCTCTATGAACTGATCAACCAGAAAAGTCCCAACAACGGCTTGCTGGAAATAGAGAGCGATGCGCCGGGGCTAGAAGCCTATGCCTTCACTTTTGGCTAGAAGTAGTCTCATTGTGTCTCCGGGCACAAATCCGTGTTTGAGTCCGCTTCTAACCTTTCTTTAGTTTGGCAAATGCCTCGGCCATAGCCCCGCTGGGTGCTGCGGACTGGCGCTGCGGTTTTTCATGGCGTTTATCCCTGCGTGTATCATTGCCAGGCTTCCTGCCTTCTGTGGCTTTTGATTTTGGCTGTGCGTCGTCGGTCATACGCATGGAGAGGCCAATACGTTTTCGCGGAATGTCCACCTCCATCACCTTCACTTTGACTACGTCGCCCGCCTTGACCACTTCGTGCGGATCTTTGACGAACTTGTCGGCCAGGGCGGAGATGTGTACCAGACCATCCTGGTGCACACCGATGTCGACGAAGGCACCGAAGTTGGTGACGTTGGTGACTACGCCTTCGAGGATCATGCCGGGCTGCAGGTCTTTCAGCTCTTCCACACCTTCCTTGAACTCGGCAGTCTTGAATTCCGGGCGTGGGTCGCGCCCAGGTTTATCCAGTTCTTTGATGATGTCTTTGACAGTCGGCTCGCCGAATTTGTCGTCGGTGAAATCGTTGGCGGCAAGTGTCTTGAGGAACTTGCTGTCGCCGATCAGGGTGCCGATCTCTTTGCCGCTCTTAGCGATGATGCGTTCGACTACCGGATAAGCCTCCGGGTGCACCGCCGAAGCGTCGAGCGGGTTGTCGCCATTCATCACACGCAGGAATCCGGCGCACTGCTCGAAGGCCTTTTCACCGAGACGCGGTACTTTAAGGATCTCTTTTCTGTTTTTGAATGCGCCGTGTTCGTCACGGTGTGCAACGACGTTGGCGGCCAGTGCCAATGAGAGTCCGGCGACGCGAGCCAGCAACGGTGCGGAGGCGGTGTTGATGTCGACACCGACGGCGTTTACGCAGTCTTCCACCACGGCATCGAGTTGGCGCGCCAGTTTGGATTGCGACACGTCGTGCTGGTATTGGCCGACGCCTATCGATTTGGGATCGATCTTCACCAGTTCCGCCAGCGGGTCCTGCAGGCGACGGGCGATGGAGACGGCACCGCGCAAGGAGACATCGAGATCGGGGAATTCATTGGCGGCAAATTCGGAAGCGGAGTAAACGGAAGCGCCCGCTTCGCTGACCATGATCTTGGTGAGTTTGAGATCAGGATGTTTCTTGATCAGGTCGGCGGCCAGTTTGTCGGTTTCTCGCGAGGCGGTGCCGTTGCCGATGCTAATCAGATCAACGTTATGTTTCTTCGCCAGTTCGGCAAGGATATGAATCGATTGATCCCACTGGTTCTTCGGCACATGGGGATAGATGGTGGCGGTGTCGACCAGCTTACCGGTGGCATCGACCACCGCAACTTTCACGCCGGTGCGCAGGCCCGGATCAAGACCGAGGGTAGCGCGCGGCCCGGCGGGGGCAGCCAGCAGAAGATCGTTAAGGTTGCGGGCGAAG
>JBNLAT010000013.1:0-69134 GCA_050302275.1 Thiohalomonadaceae bacterium
AAGGAGGAGTCCGATCTCACCCTGGAGCAGATCGCACAACTGGTTAACGTGGGACGCGAAACGATCAAAAGCCGACTGCGCTATGCGCTGCAGCGACTGCGTGAAGCACTGGAGGATTGCCTGTGAACAGACCACACGACGACATGCCAGAGCACGATCCGGACATCAGCGCTCTGTACCGCAAGGCGGGCAACGTCGAGCCTCCTGCGAAACTGGACGAAGCGGTGCTTACCAGCGCACGCCGTGCAATACGTCAGCGCCGCCAACGCTGGATACTGCCGCTCTCTACTGCGGCGGTACTCATGCTCGGCATTACCGTATTACTCAAAATCAACAGTGAGTGGCAGCCCGGTGATGCGCTGGAGCGCAGTGCACCAGCCCCCGCTATGCATGAAGAAAAAGCAGAAACCTCCACGGGCGTACTGGCGAAAAAAGCTGCGCCTGTCTCTCCCGAGCCTCGGGCACTGAGGGCGGTGCCACCCCAGCAGGCCTCCAGGGCAAAAACAGAAATCGCCGAATCGCTCGGCGCCGACGCCGCACCGATGATGGACTCCACTATTCAGGAAGCAGAAAGCCCGGTTATCGCGGGCACGGCACTGGCCGAGCCAAAAGTGCTGGAGCCGAAGCCGTGGATCGAAAAAATCCGAAAACTGCTGCTGGAGAAAAAACCGGATGAAGCCAAAAAGGAACTGGAAGCCTTCAGGAAACATTATCCGGATTACAAACTGCCGGATGATCTGAAATCACGAATAAACTGAACCAATTCGTGTGAGATGCACTGGCACCTTCATCGAATCTGACGGCTGGGCCTTACCGTCTTCCTCGTTTGTTGAATCGGGGCCGCTCGTCACTGATTTTCAGCGTGTTGCCCATGAAGCTTTTACCCTTCAGCCCGACGATGGCGGCACGGGCTTCATGGCCTTCCATCCCGATTGTGGCAAAGCCGCGGTTTTTGCCGCTGAAGATATCGCGTGGTAACTCGATCTTTCTTACCTTGCCATACTCTCCAAAGAGTGCGGTGAGTTCCTCTTCCGTTGCCTGCGGTGGAATATTCCCGATAAATAGCATTTTCATCTGGGTGCATCCTTATTGTGGTATGAGGTCTTGTGAACACCCCATAAGGTGGAGCCATGCCTGAGCTGGCCAGACGGGAGGGCAAAAAGCATCAGGCCGACTTTCACTCAACTCATGGGAGTGAGCGAAAGCCGGCCTGATTATTTGGCAGGGGTCAGGGGATTTCGCCCCTCGCCCTACAATGCCAATATTTACTGCGGGGTAACGCTAGAGGCTTGCGGACCTTTCGGACCATTCTCTACGTTAAAAGTCACCGCCTGACCTTCAGTCAGAGTTTTGAAACCACTGCCCTGAATAGAACTGAAGTGAACGAATACGTCCGCGCCACCATCGTCCTGGCTGATGAAACCGAAGCCTTTGGATTCGTTAAACCACTTTACTGTACCTGTAGCCATGTCTTATTACCTTTAAAAAATTAAGAATTGAGAATTACGCATACAGGTATAGTGGAGAGGTTTCACTGAGTATCTTGAAAGGAACTGCTGGAACTGACCGTGTAACAATATCTGTAGCGTGCGCCAATATACGCTATATAAGGCAAACATAATAGCTAAATAATAGACGTATATGACTTACTTCGATTAAACGGTTTTCTCTGGAGCCATAAAACTCTACCATTGCCCGCCCTGAACAATGAGAGACGACGTGGACGACTTCATCCCCGGACAACGCTGGATCAGTGACGCAGAGCTGCAATTGGGCCTCGGCACGGTACTCACCGTCGAACACCGCACCGTCACCGTGGTGTATCTTGCCAGCGGCGAAACCCGCACCTATGCCAAACAGACTGCACCGCTCACCCGTGTTGTATTCAGCGCGGGCGATACCGTTCGTGCCGCCGAGGGCTGGAGCCTGCATATCGAACAGATCCAGGAAGATAAAGGGCTGCTGGCCTACGTTGGGCAAGATGAAAAGGGCAACCCGGCCCGTCTGCCGGAAGGGCAACTGGATAACCTGATTCAGCTCAATCGCCCCGCCGAGCGACTTTTCACCGGCCAGTTCGACCACGACAAGCTCTTCACCCTGCGCCGCGATACCCTGCAACACGTGGCGCGCCAGGGCCGTTCGGACCTGCGCGGCCTTACCGGCGGGCGCACCAGCCTCATCCCGCACCAGCTCTATATCGCCCATGAAGTGGCCGGCCGCTACGCCCCGCGGGTGCTGCTGGCCGACGAAGTGGGCCTTGGCAAGACCATCGAGGCGGGCCTGATCCTGCATCAACAACTACTCACCGAGCGGGCGCAGCGGGTGCTCATCGTGGTACCGGAGAGCCTGCAACACCAGTGGCTGGTGGAGATGCTGCGCCGCTTCAACCTCTTCTTCAGCCTGTTCGACGAAGAGCGCTGCCTGGCCATCGAAGAGAGCAGCGGCCAGGACAACCCCTTCCAGGCTGAGCAACTGGTGCTCACCTCCATCGCCTTCCTGCGCGATCACCCGGCACGTTACCAACAGGCGCTGGCCGCCGGTTGGGATCTGCTGGTGGTGGACGAAGCCCATCACCTGGCCTGGTCGCCCGAGGCCCCCAGCGTCGAATACCAGATGATTGAACAACTCGCCGCAGTCACCAAGGGCGTGTTGCTGCTGACCGCCACCCCGGAGCAACTGGGCAAGCTGAGTCACTTCGCCCGCCTGCGCCTGCTCGATCCCGATCGCTTCCCCGACTTCGATCAATTCGTCGCCGAAGAGGCCGCCTACGAACCCGTAGCCCAGGCGGTGGAAGCGCTAATGGAACAAACACCGCTCGACGAGGCCGCCCGCGACACCCTGCTTGCCACCCTAAATGAAGGCGACAACCGCGCATACCTCGACACCCTCAACGATCCAGCCGCCACGCCCGAGGCGCAGAGCACAGCACGGCTGGCACTGGTCGAACACCTGCTGGATCGCCACGGCACCGGACGGGTGCTCTACCGCAACACCCGCGCCGCGGTGCAGGGTTTTCCCGCCCGCGAGCTGCACGCCTACCCGCTACCGCTACCCGAGGCCTACGCCGAAGCGATCACCGCGCTGCAACAGAGCGGCATCAGTGAGCCCTCACTACTACTCTGCCCGGAACGCATCTTCCAGCAACTCTCCGACGCCTCCTCAGGCTGGAGCCGCATCGATCCCCGCGTCGCCTGGTTAATCGAACAACTGCGCAGCCTGCGAAAGGAAAAGGTACTGGTGATCTGCGCCAGCGCCGAAACCGCACTGGATCTGGCCGACGCCCTGCGCGAACAATCCGGCATCCACGCCGCCCTGTTCCACGAAGGCATGAGCCTGATCGAGCGTGACCGCGCCGCCGCCTACTTTGCCGACAAGGAGTACGGCAGCCCGGTGCTGCTCTGCTCGGAGATCGGCAGCGAAGGGCGCAACTTCCAGTTCGCCCATCACCTGATTCTGTTCGACCTGCCGCTCAATCCGGACCTGCTGGAACAGCGCATCGGTCGACTCGACCGCATCGGCCAGACGCAGACCATCCGCATCCACGTCCCCTACCTGGAGCAGAGCGCACAGGAAGTCATGATGCAGTGGTATCACGATGGACTCGGCGCCTTCGAACAAACCTGCCCGGCGGGATACAGCGTTTACGTCCAGGTGCAGGAGACTTTGCTCGAAGCACTGCATCAGGTCGACGAAGGGCTGGCCGATCTCCCCAACCTCATCGCCGTCACGCAAAAACTACATCAGGAACTCAACGACGCGCTGCATCGTGGCCGTGATCGATTACTGGAGTACAACTCTTGCCGTCCGCATGTAGCTGAAGCACTGCGCGATAGAGCATTAGAAGTCTCCAGCGATGACACCCTGCCGGACTATCTGGACACCCTGTTCGACAGCCACGGCATCGACAGCGAACCGCACAGCGAACACTGCCTCATCGTTCGTCCCTCCGATCACCAACACGGACACCTGCCGGGACTGAACGAAGAGGGCATGACCATCACCTACGACCGCGCCACCGCCCTGGCCAACGAAGACATCCACTTCCTCACCTGGGAGCATCCGCTGGTACGCAGTGCGATGGAACTGGTGCTCGGCAATGAACGCGGCAACTGCGCACTGGTCGCGACAAAATTGCCGGGAGTGCAGGCAGGACAACTACTACTGGAGTGTCTGTTCGTACTGGAAAGCGCCGGAAGCGAAAGCCTGCAAGCCAGCCACTATCTTCCGCCAACCACCCTGCGCGTAGTCATCGACAGCCAGGGCAAAACGCGCACTGACGAACCTGCCTTTGCCCGCATCTCCCCAGCCGGTGAACCGATAGATGCCGAAACCGCCGCACGTATCGTCCGCGCCTACACCGAAGAACTTCGCAGCATGGTTAAGGCAGGCGAACAACAAGCAGGCAAACAGGCTCCGACCATACTGCAACAGGCTCATGCCCAGACCATCAATACACTGCAAAAGGAAGTGGATCGACTAAAAGCCCTGCGCCGGGTGAATCCTAACGTGCGCGAGGAGGAGATCAGCTTCTTCGAGATGCAACAAAACGCGCTAGTGAAGGCTATCGATAATGCCGTGCCAAGGCTGGATGCATTGCGGGTGATTGTGACGACTTAGGCGATCTCTTTCCCGACCCCACCAGCATTTGGGAACAAGCATCTCATCGGTTATTCAGGATAATATCCTGATCAGAAGCTGATCATAGGCAAACAGCAATAACAAAAAAGCCACAGGTCATAAGACCTGCGGCTTATCTGCCTGACTGACTTTCATTCAGTGTTTCAATCGTGGCAATAGTGCATTCAGATCCTCAGATAGGACATTCATCTCATAGCCACCGTCACTGAACTCCAGGACATTGCCTTCCTTCATCGCTCCAGATGGTCGCAAACTGTCATACAAGTACAATTTGTTTGCCAGGCAAAAAAGTGGTCTTTCCTGCGCATACTCGATACTCTGCACCAATTGATTTCCAGGGTTAAGCACAACAATTTGATTAACCCCACGTGGTTGCATTGCACCCGCCACTAATTCCCTGACGTCTACAACAGGGTATTGCTGCCCTTGAATATCAAGATTACAAGTATGACTGAAGTGCACCAGTGCGCGCTCCGGGTCCAATACACCGTTTTCATCCAGTACCGTTTTGAGACTTTCCCTGTCCGCAAACAGACTGATTTTCCCGCTTGCATCACCACCTGCTTCGGAGACGGTCTCTGGGCATTCTTTGGTTTGGCATGCTGTTAAAAGAATCACGCATGCATATAGAACGACCCTGGGTATGTTATTCATCTGTTTTCAAATAGCATACAGTGAAATAAGAATATAACCGCCACTCAACGGGGTAATACTGCCATTAACATAAGGCGAAAGCTCTGCACTGGTAAACAAATCCGCCTTGAGTGGCATAATTCCTGACAACTCATACATATCACCCACGGACTGCTTCTGAATGTTTGTCTTGGCACTATCCGGCAACCACGTATCGTAAAATTCCGCGTTTATTCTATCGTTTGATTTACTGTCAAATTCAGGACTATTCGCCAGAATAGCTGCCTTATCTGTAGCTGAAAACTCCAGCAATGCTCGCAAACTACCCGTATTCCTTTCACTGGACTCATCAACTTGCCATTTGACAGAAATCGGTTGCTTCGGCAGAGAAATTAACTTGGGTAATATACCCATCTCTTCATGAACGATTATATTCATCGGTTCTGTTGTCGAGACGACGCTATCACAACCCGACAAGATTAAAAGAACGAAAACAAGATACTTGTGCGGCATAATCTATATCCTGCTTGTACTGGCACGGTTATTTTCATATGAGATTAGATGGTTCAAGCTCATCAGTATGAAAAATGTCGGGCTGATCAGTCTATATCAATCAGGCTTTCTTCTTATAGCTATCACTCTGCATGAGTGAAATTAAAACCCTAATTAATCGAGCCACTTTTATTTTCTTTCTTCAATCCACATAAAAATCTTCAAGTTTATGGATGGACTTTTTCACCGCAGCACGGACAGATGGCGCATTGAGAATATCAACGCAATAAGCAATTGGTAGCGCCATTTCACGTTCGGGACTAGTTTCATCAGGGATTATAACCATGTCACCCTTTGAAACCTCCGTATTCACTACTGTTGCAACAGCAGTCAAATCATCCAATTCACCCTTAAATCTCTGGATAATAGCAGCCGCCCAACCATCGCCTTGATCTTTCAGGAAAGGCTGTTGTTGATAGGTCAGACAACTGGCAATTGCGTAAGCTTCTACATCCCGCTTAGCCGCCTCATGTCCTCGTAGGGCCGCTGTTTGTTCCGCAGCACATGCATTCAACGTCACAAAAGCAAAGGAACAGAAAAAAAGTTTGATATACATTTTCTTATGACTACGATAATTGCCAAAATTCTGCACGTGACGTACGAACACTTGGCCTGAGTGAACTAACGAACGTAGAATAATCGTCATGAGCGGGCTCCCTATAATTTGCTCCATTCCATAAGGCAATATGCCCAGTTGCATTTGACCAATTAACGGAAAAAGCAATAATCCCTTTTTTTCCACGGAATTCACTATCAAAGGGCGAATCACTATCTATCTGTGGTTCACCCAAAGTATGGAGTAAGTATTCACGGAAGTCTGCAACACCATAAATTATTTGTGAATGATCAGCAGCAGAGATGGAGCGCACATTCATAGCCTGCGCAACAGCACGACTTATTGGGGCCCCACCCTTATTGAATGCCACACTCAGTCTACTAGCGCACGTATTACCTTTAGGCCCAAAACCTGGAACATTGATATTTTTTGCGACAGTCCCACCCAACATCTCGTAAAGATCTTTAAGTGTTGGGTACATAGTATGGTCAGGGAAAGCATTCCAGAGGTTAATTAGCTTCGGTTTCAAAGTTATATCTCCCTATATATTAGTTTTACAACCAACCGTATTAGCTGAGTCCAATTTAGACATGATACTAGCACAGATATTGGGGATACCTGTGCTCCGAAATTTTACAACTGTGTCAATAACCTATCAGCTGACTCAATTCCCATTCTGAAAAGAGAGCGCGACAAGTAAATGCTTCCTGCGGGCAAGACACTGCTCCAGTAGATCGACCGCCCAGAGTGTCTCCGCATCGGTTGTGTCTCGCCATCGACAAATCAGATCCTCGATTTCGGCAATCTCCCTTCGTAACTCCTGTATCTGCTTATCCCTGCCCATAGCAGCCTCCTTCCGCCAACCCAAGACTAAGGATTCCTTAGTATCCAGATGGCGAAAATACTAAGAAACTCTTAACAGGTCAACACCGCTACTCGGAGAAGTAATGTCTCATACCCCTATACCAACGCGCCTGAGGGAAGCCAGGGATGAAAGCGGGCTATCTCAGAGGGAGCTTGGAGTAAAGGCAGGTATTGATCCATCCTCGGCCAGCCCGAGGATCAATCAATATGAGACAGGAAAACATACGCCCGACTACACCACACTGGCACAACTCGCCAAAGTACTGAAAAAGCCAGTACCCTACTTCTACTGCGAAGATGAACGCCTTGCACGACTCATCCTCGCCTACGACAAACTTTCCGCCAAAGCTAAAAACCAACTACTGGCTCAACTGGGGCCGTAGCACTCCAGCAATACTCAGCCCCCCGCTCGACTGTAACAAATGTTCCAGACATGGCGAGTGTCTGTGTGCCAAATTGCCTCCATGCGGCAATCGGGCCGTTCCTGAAATGCACACAAGGAGAACACACTATGTCAGTCGAACGTATCACCTTCGCCATTGTCGGCATCCTTATTATGGCTACCGTTGGCGCCTATCTTGCCACCCAGATCGAATACTTCCTCTATGGCACCGCCTTTGTCGGACTCATGGTATTCCAGGCGGCCTTCACAGGATTCTGCCCTGTACCCATGATCCTGAAAATGATGGGGGTGCGTACGAGCACTGTGTTTGGATGAGGAACAAAAAAGGTCAGGCTCGACTGAATTCACATATCAATCGAGTCTGACCTTTTGGTTCCGCAATTTTGTTAGTTAAAGGGCTCTAACCCCTTTAATTATGACCCCACTAATTATCAACCTGAAAGGTCATCCTCTGTTACGCTCATAGTGTCATGCAAGTGACGAACCACCTTACTTTCCATATCGATGTATCCATCTAATAACTGTGGTACAACTTTAGATGCATCCCTTGGTATAACCGGTATCGCTTTCCCATCAGAATCCTTTCTTTCCTTATGATAAGAGAAAAGATTCATATATTGTCTTGGTGCAACACCATGAAAGTGAACAAAATCAACTTTAGTACTTTCAGAGTCATTTCTTGCTATTGGAAAGTCAAAATTTATAGCATCCCCATGGAGTTCTCTTGCCAAGCTTTTTTCATATGGTTCAATATAGATAACTTTAGATATACCAGCAGCGACTATATGGCGTGCGCAATTATGACAGGGGAACGTAGTCGTAAACAAAGTAGAACCTTTCAAAGGTACTCCCCCAAGCCTTGAAGCTGAAACAATCGCATCCATTTCTGCATGGACAGACCTAGAGAACTCGATCAGTGCAGAAAGCCGAGTATTCTCGTATATGTTCCTACTTATATTTTTCTTGGCGTCTTCGAAGACATTTAATTCGACTGGCACGCTAATACTTTCATGAAGTACCGACCGAATTGTATCAAGTTCAGAATTGACTATATTACCAATCTGGTTATGTAGGTCGATTTTATATTTATCGCTTGCACATCTATCAAGATTGTAACAACGCCCATCATCATCCCCATCATGTGATGTATATAAACCACCACCAGCTTTGGGCGCATCATTTCTGCCTGTAACAATAATATTACCATCATCATCCAAAATAGCGGCGCCAACTTGCCTAGATAAACATGCGGATTTTAGCCCAGCCGAGAATGCTGAATACATGCCATACTCATCTATTGTGGGTGTTAGCCCGCCAACACCATGCACTAATTTGATGAAGCGTAGAACTTGGTTTTCTATTTCTCTGTTATAAATCCCACGAACAAAGTAATCCGATAGCTTTAATGTCTTTTCTAATTGCTGCCCATGCTTTTCATGCTCGTTTTTATCTCTCTCCATGAGCCTATCGGCTTCGGTTGCATTTACACCATTAGTCTTTAACTTCTCCTTTCTTTCATAATAACTACTCAAACACCCTACCAAAAAGAAAATATCTCCATACACTTTACGTAACAGCTCAACCTCTGCTGGATGTTTTAGCTGATCGATAACATATGCAGTTCTTTGTGGCACAACATCCTTAACGCTGTCTTTACCTGAACTTTTGTTCGAATTAGTTCGAAATACTGCAATTTTCATAATTGCAGCTTCTGCCAATATATCGTGTTCATGTTCGTTGCGTAACTTATTCCCCCAGTCTTGCAATAAACTATATCGATTATATTCTTGCTCTTTGGAAGTATCTCGCCAGATAGATAGCTCTTGTTTCTTTATTAGTGACGAAATAATTTTACTAATTTTAATCGGGACAACATTTGTGTATCCTGCATTTTTCAATTGTGCAGTCATTATTTTTATTGTTTCAGGTACGGCACTACCAACGGGACCGGCTAACGCTACTACCAACTCTTTGGATTCTCTACGCTCCAAGATTTTTCTTATTTCTTCTTTTTTTCCCTTTTCTTTCTTTTTACTAGGCGATACTGCTGCTAACTTTTCGCTCATAGAAATCCCTCTCAATTAAGAGCCTAAATCTAATCAAATGGAAGAAGTAAGAATGAATATGGGTGTTCTGCAACACCCATATTCCGCAAAGAGCTGATAAAAATCAATCAGTCCCAATTAAGAGTATCCGCATGCTCTAAAAGAATACGTAAAGCATCGGATTTAGTTGAAATATCTCTATTTTCAAACGGCAGAATTGTTGCCGTACTTACAGGGTTTTCTTTACCATGGGAAAAACTACATGAGTGTTGACCAGATTCCCTGCATGCATCAAGTATCTCAGGTTTTTTCGTCTCCATGACAGCCTCCAAATGCATCCTCGTGATGCCGCTAAGTCAACCACAATAAAGTATCAACATCAATACCTCTAAAGTAGAGGTTTTCTTCAAAAACAATGAGTTATAGAACGATCCTGCATTTACTTCTAGGCACTTAGGATGATTCTAGTACTTTTGCCAGAAAAGGTCTCTTGCAGACCTAGCTCTTATGCCAAATACGGCCCCAGCCACTTTTCTATCACTTTTACATCCATCTTCTTAAGGCAGGAGTAATCTTACGTCTGTTCTTGATTAGTTTTCCCTATCGTAATTTAAGGGGTCAGAGCCCTTTTCCCACTACTGCTTCTTCAGTCAATGAGTGTGTTACTTGTCTGGGTTAATTATTTGGTGCCATTTTATTGCGCAGGCCATTACTCTCGAGATAGGCCCTGGCACCGCAATAGCGTGAACACGCACTGTATGGTTCGCTCTTAAGGTGTAATACGCCATCTTGATTAAGCTCTAGTACTACCTCACAGGTGCCCGAATCGAGCTCTCCGGGCTTCAGCAATACCAGAACACCTTTGTCTTTTATCCATTCTCCATTTCCCTGTGCATAACAGGTATGGAGGTTCGTGCCAACCAGCTCCATTTCAACCCAGAAACTCCCGGTTGCTGTACGACTGATCGTCACGCGGTCATGGACTTCTTCAAGGCCACAATTATCATCCTTACCAGTGCAGTCAACGTTCATATCTCTGACCTGGTGAGTTTTGTCATAGACTCCATCGATGTCATCAGGCGGAGCGGCTGATACGACTGACATATTCAATAGAAGCGATATGGGCAGGATGGCAGATAATGGTCGTTTCATTCTGTTGTTTATTTTTTGGTTTAGACCACCAGTTGGTGGCGTGTTATAGGTTAAGCACTGTAGCCCAGATTAGGCCCCAGCCATTTCTCGGCATCTTCCTTGCTCATCCCTTTGCGTTTTGCATATTCGTTAATTTGCTCTTCATTGATCTTCCCTATCGCAAAATAACGGCTTTCCGAATGGCTGAAATAGAGACCGGAAACGGCGGCGGTAGGGACCATAGCCTTCGCTTCAGTGAGCCAGATGCCGGTCTGTTTTTCCACATCGAGGAGTGACCAAACGATATCTTTTTCCGTGTGGTCCGGGCAGGCGGGATAACCGAGTGCAGGACGGATGCCCTGGTATTCCTCTTTGATCAGTGCTTCGTTATCGAGCTTTTCGCCCTCTGCATAACCCCAATCAGACTTACGCACGACCTGATGCAGCCATTCAGCACAGGCTTCGGCGAGGCGGTCAGCGATGGCCTTGAGCATGATGGCGCTGTAGTCATCGTGCGCCGCTTCGAAGGCTTTGACCTTTTCGTCGATACCAAGACCGGCGGTGCAGGCGAACATGCCGACGTAATCCTGCTTACCGCTGGATTGCGGCGCGACATAATCAGCCAAACAGTAATTTGCCTGTGCGTCGGGTTGCTTCGTTTGTTTGCGCAGGAAGTGTAGACATCCCTGTGCAGTTTCACCATCAGTGTCAAAGACAATCACATCGTCATCGTCTGTACTGTTCGCAGGGAAGAGGCCAATCACGGCTTTGGCGGTAAGCCATTTCTCCGCAATGATCTTTTTCAGCATTGCCTGCGCGTCGTCAAACAGTTTGCGTGCCTCTTCACCCTTCTCTTTGTCGTCGAAAATTTGCGGGTAACGGCCTTTCAGTTCCCAGGCGTGGAAGAAGAAGGTCCAGTCAATGAAGGGAACCAGATCTTCCAGCGAGATATCGTCGAAGGTGGTGACGCCCAGTTCGTTCGGTACCGGCGGGGTGTAGTTTTCCCAGTCGATCTTCACTTTGTTGGCGCGTGCTTCTGCCAGGCTGACGAATTGTGTTGCCGCCTGACGACCTGCATGACGTTCACGCACCGCTTCGTACTCGGCTTTTACGCCTGCGACGAAGGTGTCGCGATTGGCGGCGCTGATCAGGTTTTGCGCCACACCGACGGCGCGTGAGGCGTCCTTCACCCAGACCACTGGTTCAGAGTAGTTAGGTTCGACTTTTACCGCGGTGTGGGCGACCGATGTGGTGGCACCACCAAGCATGATCGGTTGTTTGTAACCGAGGCGCTGCATCTCTTTGGCGATGTGCACCATCTCGTCCAGTGACGGTGTGATCAGACCGGAGAGGCCGATGATGTCGACGTCGTGTTCCTGCGCTTTTTCCAGAATGGTTTGCGCAGCAACCATGACGCCGATGTCGATGACTTCGAAGTTGTTGCACTGCAACACCACGCCGACGATGTTTTTGCCGATGTCGTGCACGTCGCCTTTTACCGTAGCCATGAGGATCTTGCCCGCGGCCTTGGCGCCCTCTTTCTTCTCCGCCTCGATGTAGGGGATAAGGTAGGCGACCGCCTTTTTCATCACCCGTGCGGATTTCACCACCTGCGGCAGGAACATTTTGCCGTCACCGAAGAGATCGCCGACCGCGTTCATGCCGGACATCAGCGGCCCTTCGATCACGTCAAGGGCGGCGGGCAACTCCTGACGCGCCGCTTCGGTGTCTTCTTCCACGTAGGCATCGATGCCTTTGACCAGCGCATGTTCGAGGCGCTTGGTCACCGGCCATTCGCGCCAGGCGAGGTCTTCTTTCTTTGCGGTGCCACTGCCGTCGCCGCGATATTGATCGGCGATTTCCAGCAGGCGATCGGTGGCATCGGCACGACGATTGAGAATCACGTCCTCGACGCGCTCGCGCAACTCTTCAGGCAGCTCTTCGTAAACTTCAAGCATGCCCGCGTTGACGATGCCCATGGTCATACCGGCGTGGATGGCGTGGTAGAGGAATACCGAGTGGATCGCCTCGCGCACCTTGTTGTTGCCGCGGAAGGAGAAGCTGACGTTGGAGACACCGCCGCTCACTTTGGCGTAGGGCAGGTTTTCGGTGATCCAGCGGGTCGCCTCGATGAAATCGACGGCGTAGTTGTTGTGCTCTTCGATGCCGGTGGCGACGGCGAAGATGTTCGGGTCGAAGATGATGTCTTCAGCGGGGAAGCCGACCTGATTCACCAGGATGTCGTAACTGCGTTTGCAGATTTCCATCTTGCGTTGTTTGGTGTCGGCCTGGCCGGTTTCGTCGAAGGCCATGACGATCACCGCCGCGCCGTATTTGCGCAGCAGTTTGGCGTGATGAATGAACGCCTCCTCGCCCTCTTTCAGCGAGATGGAGTTGACCACGCCCTTACCCTGAATGCACTTGAGGCCCGCTTCGATGATCTCCCACTTGGAGGAGTCGATCATCACCGGCACCTTGGCGATGTCCGGTTCGGAGGCCATCAGGTTCACATAGGTGGTCATCGCCTTGACGCCATCGAGCATCGCTTCGTCCATGTTGACGTCGACGATCTGCGCACCGTCTTCCACCTGTTCGCGGCAGATGGAGAGCGCTTCGTCGTACTGCTCTTCCAGAATCAGGCGTTTGAATTTGGCGCTGCCGGTGACATTAGCGCGTTCGCCGACATTCACGAACAGCGACTCGGGACCGATGTTGAGCGGCTCCAGACCGGCAAGGCGACACTCCTTTTCGATCTGCGGCAGTTTGCGCGGCGGATGTTTGGAGACTTCTTCGACGATAGCGCGAATGTGATCCGGCCCAGTGCCGCAGCAACCGCCGATGATGTTGAGGAAACCGTCTTTGGCCCAGGAGGCAAGTTCATCGGCCATCGCCTTCGGTGTTTCATCGTAGCCGCCGAACTCGTTAGGCAGGCCCGCGTTGGGGTGAGCCGAAACATGGCAGCAGGCGATGCGCGACATCTCTTCCACATACTGGCGCAGCTCTTTTGCGCCGAGGGCGCAGTTAAGGCCGATGGAGATCGGCTGCGCGTGGCTGAGGGAGTTGTAGAACGCTTCGGTCACCTGACCGGTGAGTGTACGGCCGGAGGCGTCGGTGATGGTGCCGGAGATCATTACCGGCAGGCGTACGCCGTCCTCTTCGAATACTGTTTCAACAGCGAAGACACCCGCCTTGGCGTTGAGGGTGTCGAAGATGGTTTCGAGCATGATGATGTCGGCACCACCAGCGATCAGGCCGCGTGCGGCGATCTTGTACGCCTCGACCAGATCGTCGAAGGTGATGGCGCGGTACCCGGGGTTGTTCACATCCGGCGAGATGGAGGCGGTGCGGTCCGTAGGGCCGATAACCCCGGCGACGAAACGCGGCTTGGCCGGATTGGCCTTCTCTGCCTCGTCGGCGGCAGCACGGGCAAGGCGCGCCGCTTCGACGTTCATCTCATACGCCAGCTCTTCCATCTTGTAGTTCTTCATCGAGATGGCATTGGCGTTGAAGGAGTTGGTTTCGATGATGTCGGAACCGACATCGAGATAGGCCTTGTGGATGGCGCTAACGATGTCGGGGCGGGTCAGCGCCAGCAGGTCGTTGTTGCCTTTGAGGTCCACCGGCCAGTCGGCAAAACGCTCGCCGCGGAAGTCTTTCTCCTCCAGCTTATAACCCTGCAGCATGGTGCCGGTGGCGCCATCGAGATACAGGATGCGCTCAGCCAATGCCTGCACAAGTTTTGCGGAATTTTTGCCGGTGTATTTCAGGGTCATATTCTTTGTTGCCGTTTATGCTGATAAATGTCATGGCGGGACGCCCGCCGGACGTGGCATTTTAGCACAGCAACGGCCTTATCCGGCCGAAGTGTGACGGGGTTTGAATTTGCCCCGATTCCTGACGGATACCATGGATATCCCCCCACCATGACGGCCAGCAGGCGCATGGATACTGCAACGACGTACAGCATCATATTCAGTGGCAAAACCTGCGAGGGTTTCGAGCGCAAACAGGTTGCCCAGACCCTGGCGCAGAAGCTGCGCCTCAACGCCGAGCAGGTGAAGCGCCTGTTCGATGGCGCCGATCACACCATCAAACGCACCACCACCGAGGCCGACGCACAAAAGGTGGTGGATAAACTGGCGCTAATTGGCGCGATGAGCCGTATCGAACCACCGCCAGCGCCCAAGGCCGACTCACCCCGTAAACAAACTCCAGTAGCCGCGCCGAAGAAAGCAAAAACCAGCGATAAAACTCTTGCGTCTTTCACGCCGCTGGAGAACCGCTCGATGTTCAAGCCGTTGCTCTACCTGTCGCTGGGCGTTGAGGCGCTATTCGCCGGACTCTATCTGGCACTGCTGCTGACCCTGGGTTTCTACACCTTCTTCACCCTCTGGGCCTCCCCCGACAGCGACTATCCGCTGCTGATCCTGATGGCCCAGCTACTCAGCATTCCGGTCCTGACCCTGCTGCTGTTACTGCTGGCCAAACCGCTACTCTCCCTGCGCCACCTCAGCTATCGCGGCATCCACGCCTCCGAGGAGCAGGAGCCCGATCTCTATATGTTCGTGCAGGATGTTTGCGAACGGCTGAATGTGCCGCCACCCGTCGAGATCCGCTTTAACAACGATATGAACGTGATCGTGCATCATCGCGGCCTGCGCGGCTTTCAGCGCAATGAGTTTGTGCTGACCATCGGCGTCCCCTTGCTGGCGGCGCTGAAGACCAACCAACTGGCGGCGCTGCTGGCACGCGAGATGCTCTGTTTCCGAAACCCTGAAGCGCCCCGTGCCGGGTTCATGTTGATGGCAGTGCACCGTTGGCTGCATGTGGCGCTGCATCGGGAAGATAGCTTCGATCTGGGACTGAAACGCTGGCTGGAACAGGGCCGCCTTTCCGACACCACAGTAGAAAAATTGCAGGGGCTATTTGCCTTCGTACGCCGCCTGATGCTGCCGCGGCAAATGCTGAGCCGGATGCTGGAACGCCGACTGGTGCATACCATCGTTGCCGAAGCCGACGATGCAGCCTGTACCATGGCCGGACGCGAAGGATTGAGTCAGGCGCTGGAACAGCAGCGACTCATCGCACATACGGCGGAAGATATTGTTCCCCGTTTGCAGAAACAGTGGGATGAGAAAGGTGTGCTCCCCGACGATATGGTGCAACTCATCCTGTTGCGGGCCCGCCAGTTCCCGGCGACGATCCACAACCAGTTGCGTACTGAACAGGAACAGCTCCGGGCAGCAGAGAGCGACATCATTCCCGCCGACAGTCAGCGCATTAACCGTCTGCAAAATGAGACGCCGTTACCCGGTTATGCCTGCGTCTCCCCGGCACAAACCCTGGTGCACTTCTTCGCCAAACTGGCCACCACCATGACGGTGCGCTACTACCACAACCGCCTCAATGTCCCGATTACACCCAACAAGCTGATCCATCCGGTGGTCAAGGGCAGCAGCGAAGAACAGCTCAATACTGCGCTGACCGGTTACTTCAACGGCGTGCTGCACCTGATGCAACCGCTTAAGCTACAGGAGCTTAGCGATAAGATCACCAATGCGGCAACGGCAAAAAAGGTCTGGCGCGAAGCGGCGCAGCGGATCAAAGCCGACCTCTCACAGGCGAAGCGCGACTTCAGCGTTAACGCCACCACGGAGAAACAGCTCAGCGACAACAGCATGCGCGAAGCACTCTATCGCGCCGAACTATGGCGCAAGATGGGCGAACGTAAATTAAACAAAGAAGATTTCGAGGCCTTCCTGCAGCAGTGTCGCGATGTGGAGAGTGAATACGAACAGAGCCTGAAGAAGGTGGCACTGCACCAGAGTTTCTATGCGCAGCGACTGGCGGCAACATTGGCGATGTTACGTCCACCGGAAGAGGAGGAGGATAGCGATCATCGTTATATGGAGATCGTTATGCTGCTTACCATCTATAGCCGCATCGAATCGATACTGCCGAAATTGCGCGAATTGAAGCTCAATGCTTCGCTGCTCAACGTCCTGCTCAGTTATCTCAACAGCGACCGTGCCTCTTCGCTGAAAGATCGCATCGATGAAGAGGCTGCCGACATCCGCACCCTCATCACTGCGATCAAACTGGCCCTGAAAGATGTGCCCAATCCCTTCCCCGCTCCTCGCGGCGGAAAGGTGTTAATGGAGTACCTGTTACTGGAGTCTTTTAGCGACGACACCGCGGAGGGGGAATACGATCGCGGCAACGATATCGTAACCCGCATGGCGCTGATACAGAAAAGAATTCTTGTACGTCTGATTGAGATCGCAGGTGAGGCGGAGCAGTAACTCCGTTAATCAGGCCACACGCAGGCAGTGGACGCTGAAATAGCTGTTCTCGTCGATCCAGGTTTTCACCCGTTCAAATCCCTCCTCCGCCGCCATACGCAAAAATCCATCCACCGTATATTTATAGGAATTTTCCGTGTGGATGGCATCGCCTGCGGCAAACTGCAACTGTTCATTACCGATATGAACCTGTTGCAAGGTGTTGCTGATCAGGTGCATCTCCACCCGTCCCAGCTCGGCGTTATAGCCTGCGGCATGATCGAAATTCTCCACCACGAAGTCGGCATCCAGTTCGCGATTGATCCGCTCCAGCAGGTTCAGGTTGAAAGCGGCGGTAACGCCCGCCGCATCGTTATAGGCGCGATGCAGTACCGTGTGTTCTTTTTGTAGATCAACGCCGATCAATAGATGACCACCGCTACCCAACGCCAGTGCCACATGATGCAACAAACGCTGTGCATGGGTCGGTTCGAAATTGCCGATGCTGGAACCGGGGAAAAATGCCGCACGCGGCAGTTCATCGGGCGACCAGGGTAGTTTCAAACCACGGGAGTAATCGGCACAGGTGGCGTGCACTTCGAGTTCAGGATATTCACGCGCCAATGTTCTGGCTGCGTCGAGCAGAAAATCACGGGAGATGTCGACCGGCATGTAGGCGGCGGGCTTCAACGCATCGAGCAGCAGGCGGATCTTGCGGCTGGAACCTGAACCGAGCTCAATCAACAGGCAGTCGTTGCCGAGCAATGACGCCATCTCTTCGCCGTGTTTTTCCAGCAATGAAATCTCGGTACGAGAAGGATAATACTCAGGCGTTTCGGTGATCGCCTCGAACAGTTCCGAGCCACGCAGATCGTAAAAAAACTTGGGCGAGATCATCGGCGGCTTCTGCCGTAAACCTTTAAGCACTTCACGCATCATGTCGATCTGCGGCGGATGGAGATCGTAGAAACGCACGGCGTGATGGCTCATCGTAAATCCTCCGCCAGACGCAGGCCGCTGAATTGCCAGCGCTCATGGGGATAGAAGAAATTGCGATAGGTGGCGCGGATGTGGTTTGCCGGTGTCACACAGGAACCGCCGCGCAGCACCATCTGATTGCACATGAACTTGCCGTTGTATTCGCCGAGGGCTCCCGCGGGCGCGTGGTAACCGGGGTAACCAACGTAGGGGCTGGCGGTCCACTCCCACACATCACCGAACAGTTGCAGCATGCCTTCACCGCTGGCCGGTGCGGGATGAAGCAACCCGTTGTCACGCAGATTGCCTTCGATCGTTTGCTGCGCGGCAGCCACTTCCCACTCCTGTTCGGTGGGCAGGCGATGTCCCGCCCAACGGGCATAGGCATCGGCCTCGTAAAAACTGAGGTGGCAAACAGGTTCCTGAGGATTGAGCGAACGCACACCCGCGAGAGTGAAGAGTTGCCACTGGTTATCCTGTTTGATCCAGTAGAGCGGTGCCTGCCACTGCTCTTTTTTCACCGTAGCCCAACCATCGGAGAGCCATAGCTCGGGGCGTTGATAACCGCTGTCTTCGATAAAGGCGAGGTATTCGCCGTTGGTCACCAGGCGATTCGCCAGACGGAACGGTTCGAGGTAGACGTTGTGACGTGGACGTTCGTTGTCGTAGGCAAAGCCGAGCGGATCGGCGCCGATACAACAGAGTCCCTTTTCGAATTCGTGCCATTGCAGCGGTGCCGCAGTACCGTCGCTTTCTGGTAGCTCTTCACGATAAGCGGGGTAGAGCGGATTGACCGAGAAGTTGTGCTTAATGTCGGTGAGCAATAACTCCTGATGCTGTTGTTCATGGTTAAGACCGATGGTGATGCGCAGCGCCACTTCGTTCCATACCGCGCTATCCACTTCGTCGATCAGGTCAACCATCTGCTCGTCGACCCAGGTACGGTAACGGTAGACCTCCGACACGGTGGGACGCGACAACATGCCGCGGTTAGGTCGCGGATGAAACTCGCCGACCTGTTCGTAGTAGGAGTTAAACAGGTAACGGTAGGCAGGATCGAAGGGCTCGTAATCGGCCTGGTATTCGCTGAGCAGGAAGGTATCGAAAAACCAGCTGACGTGGGCCAGATGCCATTTGGGCGGGCTGGTCTGGACGATACTCTGCAGGATGTAGTCGTCGGTTTCCAGCGGCACGCAGAGGTGTTCGCTGTCGAGACGCACCGCACGGAAGGCTTCCAGCGCCTCCTCGCGGGTCAGCATGGGGAGATTGTGGTCGTCGCTGAGGACGGCGGTCTGGCTCATTGTTTCCCTCCTGAAACAGGTTGGGTCTCTAAGCGTAGACCATGGAGGCGGGCAAGATATCCCGCCCCCAACGAAGCTGTCTCAACTAGATGGGTTTAACACTGCTCCCAAGGGAGATTTTCGAAACGCCAACCACCCAACGTGCTGCGGTGGTGGTTGTCGTCCAGTTCACCCTCAAAGCCTTCGAGGACGTTATGCACGCCTTTGACACCCGCCTCGACCAGAACCTCGCCGGCCTCCTGTGAACGCTTGCCACTACGGCAGATCAACAGGATCGGCGCACAGCCGTCCAGATCGTCGCAGATCACGCCACCGAGCATCAGCTCACGTACCTGGCGGACAAAGTGAGGGTTCACTTCCCAGTCCGGCTCATCGATCCACGGAATGTGCACCGCCCCCTTGGGGTGGCCCACAAACAGGAACTCCATATTGGAACGCACATCTACCAGCACGGCCCGCGGGTCGTCCTGCATGATTTGCCAGGCTTCGGTCGGTGTGATGCCTTTGACCCCTTTCTCGCCCATGGCTAACTCCTCCAAAATATATTTATATACTTATCAATACAGCTTATTGCTAGGTTAATAGTTCCACCTTCAGTAGTACGCCGTCAACCCCCATGACTTTCACCCGACTCCCCGCGGCACAATCCTCCCCCAGAATGCGCCAGGTGGTGTCGTCGACCCGTATCTTGCCGTGGCCATTAACGATGGGTTCGTCCAGGGTAAAAGTGCGGCCCACATACTGCTCACCACGACGGTTAAGCGCGGGCTGGTCGCTCTCCACCGGGTGCTTGCTCTGGTATTTACGCCAGGCAACCACCGCTACGACCGAGAGCACGGCGAAGATGGCGATCTGGTAGTCCCAGCCCATGCCCGGAATCAGCAACAACAGGAAGCCGACCACGCCTGCCGCAATGCCCATCCACATAAAGAAGGTACCGGGGACGAACGCCTCCAGAATCAGCAGCGTCACCGCCAGTATCCACCAGCTCCAGTGATCGACGTGCTGGAAGAGCTCGGCCATCATGCGCCACCTCCTCGCTTACCCAGTGCCTCTTTCGCCAGTTCGCTGATACCACCGATGGCGCCGATTACGCCGGATGCCTCAAGCGGCATAAAGATCAGTTTTCCATTCGGGGCCGTGGCAATGCTTTGCAGCGCATCGACATACTTAGTGGCAACGAAGTAGTTCACGGCATTGATATCGCCCTTCTCGATTGCCTGGGAAACCATCATGGTCGCCTTGGCCTCCGCCTCGGCCAGACGCTCCCGCGCCTCGGCTTCGCGGAAAGCGGCCTCACGCTGACCTTCTGCTTCGAGAATGGCCGACTGTTTTTCACCCTCCGCCTTGAGGATCGCCGACTGGCGTTCACCTTCGGCCTCGAGGATCTGCGCACGCTTGAGGCGTTCCGCCTTCATCTGCCGCGCCATCGCGTCGACCAGATCGTTGGGTGGAGAGATATCCTTGATCTCGATACGGGTGACCTTCACGCCCCAGGGTGTGGTGGCATCGTCCACCACGCTAAGCAGGCGGGCGTTGATCTCGTCACGACGGGAGAGCAGTTCGTCCAGATCCATACCACCCATTACGGTACGGATATTGGTCATGGTGAGGTTGAGGATGGCGTAGTCGAGACCGCTAACCTCGTAGGCCGCCTTGGCCGCGTCCATGATTTGATAGAAGACCACGCCGTCGACAGTAACCATGGCGTTGTCCTTGGTAATGACCTCCTGGGACGGCACATCCTGCACCTGTTCCATCATGTTCATCTTGCGGCCAACGCGATCAACCACGGGCACGATAAGATTGAGGCCGGGACGCAGGGTCTGTACATAACGACCGAAGCGCTCGACGGTGTACTCCATCCCCTGCGGTACGGATTTGACGCCGAGAAACACCAGCACCACGGCAAGGCCGAAGAGGTAGATGACAAACGAGGCAAACCCTTCCATTTCCATTCTCCTTCGTTGTTAATTAGGCAAACATACAGCGGTGAATTTGTTGCTGCGATACAATTTGTATTCAGTTTAATCTTTTGCAGCTGAGGAAATACTTTTGACCTCCAGGTCAATGATCCTGATACCCCAAGGGGTGGCCGCCTGTTTCATGGCAGCCAATAGACGCTCACCGATAAGTCTGGGGTGGTTATGTAATTCATCTGCTTCCATGGCTAATGCAATGGCCTGAATATCTGCCGCTGCCTGTTCACGAATAGCCCGATCAGGATTACCCGCCTGGTAAGCTGCCGAAGCCGCATCCATAACCTGATAGCTGATCTCGCTATCAATACTGAATCTTACGTTATCCCTGGTGATAACCGTCTGCTCAGGTATATAACGGACCTGTTTGGTCATATCCATTTTGTGACCAACCCGGTCGAGAATCGGAACGATGAAATTAATTCCTGGGGTTAACGTCCTAGTATAGCGCCCGAGTCGTTCGACAACGTATCCCTTCCCCTCAGGTACTGATGTAATGCTGTAAAGCAGCAACCCCACGACGAAACTTGCCAGGTAGTAGCTAAAACTGCCCATCCAAACCTCCTTTGTTATCGGCTCAAATAGCATACACCAGCGATGCGACGATGGTGCGTTCGCGTTACAATCGGCGCGCATGAGCACACCATACGTTAAACCGCCCAAATTGCTGTTGCGCCCGATCGGCCGCGCCATCGGCGATTTCCAGATGATTCGCGAGGGCGACAAGGTCCTGCTTGGCCTCTCCGGCGGCAAGGATTCACTCTCCCTGCTGCATGTGTTGCGACACCTGCAACGGGCCGCGCCGGTCCATTTCGATCTGGGCGCGATCACCATCGACCCGATGATCCCCGGTTTTGATCCATCGGTGCTGAAACCCTATCTGGCGGAGATGGGCATTCCCTATATCTACGACGAAGAGCCTATCGCCGATGAAGCGATGAAGTATCAGGAAGATCCTTCGTTTTCTTTTTGTGCCTTCTGCTCACGCCTCAAGCGCGGTTCGATCTACGCACGGGCACGGGAAAATGGCTACAACGTGATCGCCCTGGCGCAGCATCTGGATGATCTGGCCGAGAGCTTTATGATGTCCGCCTTTCATCGCGGCCAGCTCGGCACGATGAAGGCCCATTACATTAACGACGCCGGCGACCTGCGTATCATCCGACCAATGGTCTACGTGCGCGAACGTCAGAGCGCCGCCTTTGCCGAAAACGCCCAACTCCCTGTAGTGCCCGACAACTGCCCCGCCTGTTTCAGCAAGCCGACCGAGCGCCAGCACTTCAAGCAACTGCTGGCCGAGGAGGAGGGGCGTTACAAAAACCTGTTCCGCAATCTGCTGCATACCCTTAAGCCGTTAATGGCCGAAGGCAGCGATGCGCTGATCGTCCGCGGAGACGAAGAAGAGTGAAGGCGTTGATGCGTATTGTCGCGCTGCTGCCGCTACCCGTAGCTCACGCCATTGGCGTGCTGTTCGGCTGGCTCTTCTATCTGATCAACAACCCCCACCGGGACGTGGCACGACGCAATATCGCCCTCTGCCTGCCTGAGCTTTCACCGAGAGCACGCCGCCGCATGCTGCGCCATGCGCTGATCGAAACCGGCAAGACGGCAATGGAATCTGCACTGCTCTGGCTAGGCAGCCGCAAACGAACCTTGGGACTGGTGCGCGAGGAACTCGGCAAAGAAGCACTGGAGGCGGCGCTGGCAAAAGGCAAAGGGGTGATTCTGGTGGTGCCACACCTGGGCTCCTGGGAACTGGTCAGTCTCTATTGCTCCGCCTCCTACCCACTCACTTCCCTTTACCGCCCGCTGCGCAAGTCAGCAATGGAGCCGCTGGTGCTGCAGGGACGTACCCGTTTCGGCGCAGAACTGGTGCCGACTAATACACGCGGCGTGCGCGCCCTGTTTCAGGCGCTGGAGAAAAATCAGCTGGTGTTGATCCTGCCGGATCAGGACCCGCGCAATTCGGGCGGCGAGTTCGCCCCCTTCTTCGGTATCCAGGCTAATACCATGACCCTGGTAACACGGCTGGCGCAGAAGAGCGGCGCCTCGCTGGTGATGTGTGTTGCCGAACGGCTGGATTGGGGACAGGGTTTCCGCCTGCACTATCAGGCTATCGACCAATCCGCAGACGATGTGCAAAACCATCTCACAGCGATCAATCAGGCGGTGGAAGAGAAGATTCTCGCCTTTCCGGCGCAGTATCAGTGGACCTACAAACGTTTCCGCACGCGGCCGAGCGGTGAAGGCAACATTTACTGAACCATCTCAAACTTGCTGTGCTTGGCGATACGGCGTTAAAAATGAACTCAGAATGCTCATTTACTGACGTGTAAACTCCGCTTCTTCGTTCATTTTCGCACCCAAGGGCATTACCTACGGGGCACCTTGTCTCGCCTGCGCTCGCTAACTTTGAGATAGGTTCTCGGCTATTCACTCAGGGCATAATGTCGCGGAAAGTTTCGATGGCCTCAAACTCTTCTACATCCCGCCGCGGTGATTTCGTATCCGGCTCATAGACTGCCAGCAGCCAGCGAATCCCGTACTCTTTTGCCGAGCGCAGTACCGGCAGGCTGTCATCGACCAGCAGCGTTCGCTGTGGGTCGAACTGCTCCACCTCCTGCAAGCGTTCCCAGAACCCTTCCTCTTCCTTGGCCATGCCGAAGTCGTGTGAGACCACCAGGTGGTCGAAGTGCCCGCCCAGCTGGGTCTTCTGCATCTTCAGTTCCAGGCTTTTAATATGGGCGTTGGTTACCAGCAGCACCCGTTTGCCGGCAGCACGGACCGCATCGAGAAAATCGGTGACGTAGGGGTGTACGGCGATCAGATGGTCCACCTCCTCCTTGAGCAGAGCGATATCGAGGCCCAGCTCTTCGGTCCAGTAGTCGATGCTGTACCAGTCGATGGTGCCCATCATGGCGCGATAGCGGGCGTGCAGGTCACTTTTCACCTCATCCAGCGCCAGTCCGTGCTTTTCACTAAAGCGTTGCGGCACATGCTCCAGCCAGAAATAGGTATCAAAATGAAGATCGAGCAGGGTACCGTCCATATCCAGTAACACCGTATCGATCTGCTGCCAATCCACCATACTTGCACTCCTCATCGTCGCTGCCGGGCATTCTACCGCCCCGCCGGGGAGTTGTGCCAACGCCACGGCTTCAGGGTATGATGCCCCCTGGCCCGCTAAGTAGTGAGAACCATGCGAGACAAACCGACCATCATCAAACGGGAAACGCTGGTCAAAACCCGGATATTCCACGTCGAACAGCTGGATCTCCGTTTTGCCAATGGCGTCGAGACCCAATATGAGCGGTTGCTCGGTTCGCCGCAGGGTTCAGTATTGATCGTACCGATGCTGGATGACGACACGGTGCTGCTGATCCGTGAGTACGCCGCCGGAATCGATCGCTATGAATTGGCCCTGCCCAAGGGACGCATTGAAAAAGGCGAAGAGTTACTGGATGCGGCTAACCGGGAGATAATGGAAGAGGTTGGCTACGCCGCCAACAATCTGCACCACCTCACCTCGGTCAGTGTGGCGCCCGGTTATGTTGGTTACTTTACCCATATCGTGTTGGCCCGTGACCTCTATCCCAGCACTGCTGAGGGCGACGAACCCGAGCCGATTGAAGTCGTCCCTTGGAAACTGAGCGAATTGCCGCAATTAACGCAGCGAGAAGACTGCACCGAGGCACGCAGTATTGCCGCCCTTTATATGACCCGTGAGTATCTATTGAATGTTTGATAAATGTAACGATGCTCGCAACTGCGATCCCTGCCTGCTGCTAACCCCGGCGCTGGAGATCGTCATCTCTGCTGGGCGCGCGATACTCGAAATCTACGAAAGCGGCTTTCAGGTAGAGAACAAGGAAGACAACACCCCGCTCACCGAAGCCGACCTGGCTGCCCACGAGATCATCGAAAACGGGTTGCAGGAGATCACCCCCAACCTGCCCGTGCTGACCGAAGAGTCGGCCAAGATTTCCTTCACTGAACGTAGTGAGTGGAAACGTTACTGGCTGGTCGACCCGCTCGACGGCACGCAGGAATTCATTCGTCGTAGCGGTGAGTTTTCGGTCAACGTTGCCTTGATCGAAAACAATGAACCGGTGCTGGGAATCATCTATGCACCGGTACTCGGTGCCTACTACTATGCCTGTCGCGGTCAGGGCGCCTACAAGCGTAGCGCGACGGGTAATCCGAAACGCATCCATGTGCGCCAGTGGAATGGCGGTAAAGCAACCGTCGTTTGCGGCTCCGCCACCGATGTAAGTAAATCGCTGCAAAAACTGTTGGCACAACTCCCCGAATACGAAGTCGTACGTCTGGGTAGCGCACTGAAGTCCTGCATGGTTGCTGAAGGTAAAGCGGATCTTTACGCCCGCCTCGGCCCAACTTCTGAATGGGATACCGCCGCCGCGCAGTGTATCGTCGAAGAGGCCGGTGGAAAAATTACCACCACCGAGATGCAACCACTGCGCTACAACACCCGTAAATCACTGCTCAATCCTCACTTCCTGGTATTTGGTGAAACCGAGAAAGACTGGTCAGATTATCTGTAACCCGCTACCGCTCGCGATAAGCGGCCTGTTATTCCTCCTCTTTTTTCCTATTCTTAAAGGCATGTGACAAATCCTGGCGGGAGGGGCAGCGGTGCGCCAATGGTCAACTCACCTCATTATCGTATTGAGCATGCTGTCTCTTACAGAGATGACCTATGCCCTCGACATGTCACGTCTGGATGCCTCGCTCAAGGTACTAAATTGCCATAGCTATCCGTATGGAGAACAGCAGGCAACTGAGCAGGCGCTTGCCCGCTTCAAAAAAGATCTTCGCCGCGCGGTGAATCAGGGCCTGCAATGCCTGGCAGGAAATGGACCGATGGGCAGACTTCACCCCTATCATGAAGCGCAGGGACGAAAACTGCAGGCATTACTCGAAAGCGTGGAGACGAAGACCTTTCTCTGCGTCGAGGATGAGATGTATGCCGACGCCGTGGCAACCCAGAATGAACCCCTGCCCGAATCGGACGGACTTTCAACCATACTGCGGAAAGTCGATCATCCGGCAGTGATCCTGGATGTCTATCGTATGGGTGGCTTACTCAGCCGACGTTATAGCGTTGAAACCTACCGTAACTTCTTCAAGCTCGACGATAACCAGATAACTGAACATTTGACCGGAAATCCACTACAGATGGACAGCAGTCATCGCTACAAAAACATGCCAGCGCTGCTGTTTCATGAGATGGTGCACTGGTTAGGGCACAGCCATAGTTATATTCGCCCGGACGTGACGACCCTCTACGAAACCTGCTGCTTTGGCGGTAGCGATTACATCAGTGATGACAAAACTAATCAGCAGTTTCAGCAACAGGCCTGCAACATACTGCGTGATGATGAACTGTGGCGCGCCAACAATTACCAAAAGGTGCGCCTTTGGCATTACAAAGGCTACGACCAGTTAAAAGGGGAGATGCGCAGAGAGGCAGATACCGACTAGTGTAGAGTCCGAAAATATTTCAGGCCCTTTTACGTTTCGTTGCGGCGCGTGGCTTTGTCTCACAGAAACGTGGTGCAGGTTCGGCCAGATAGTTGCTCTGCGCATAGGTGACACCGAGCTTTTTGAGTAAATCCAGCGTTTCCTGATCCGGCACAAATTTGGCCACGGTCTGCATACCGAGTTTGGCAGCAGTCTGGGCAATAGCCTTGACGGTGATCTGGTCGACTGGATCGTGGCATAGCCCTTCAATCAACGAACTATCCAGTTTCAACCACTGAACCTGACTATGCTTCAGATACTGAAATGAAGCATAACCTGAACCGTAATCATCTATCGCAAGCCCAAACCCCATATCGGTTAAGGCTTCGAAAACGGGTTTAAACTGTTCGGCATTGTAGACGGCCATACGTTCGTTGATCTCAAAAATAATACGCCGGGTGTCTACATTGCTATTGGTAACCAGTTCATTCAGATACAAGATGAATTCTTCATCTTTTAGTATCTGTTCTGAAAGGTTGATCGATAGATAGCAATTCTCATTGCTCGCTAGAACAAGCTCGTCGATCGCTTTTTTTATCACCAGGCGGTCGATCGACATCATCATGTCGTAACGCTCTGCTGAATTGAAAAATGCACTGGGAAATACCAGTTCATCGTTCCTGTCCTGTAGCCTGACCAACACCTCGTAGAATTGCCGACTGTCTCCTCGTTTCAGCCTCTGCACTTTCTGGTAGTGCAGGGTGATTTTCTCCGCCGCAATACTCTCTGCTAACTGGGTGTGCCAGGAACCATGCTCCTGCTCAGTCATCCTGTCTTTTTGCACATAGACATGGTATCGGTTACGTCCATCCTGCTTGGCCTGATGTACCGCTTTGTCGGCGCGTTTCAAATAATCGGCTACGCAGGTTTCACTGTTGTCGATAATAGAGATACCTATGCTGAAATGTATTTTCAGCATTTCACCTTTATATTGGAAACGGTAGTTATTCATCAGGTCGAGCAGTGACTGAGCGATTTCACCAACCTTTGCCTTGCTCACATCGACGACTAGTGCGGTAAATTCATCTCCGCCGTAACGTGCAACACAATCCTGCTTGCGCATACGATTGCTGAGCATATTCGATATCTGCACCAGCAAACGGTCACCGGCATCGTGACCATAGGTGTCGTTAACGAACTTAAAACGATCCAGGTCGATGAAAAACAGGGCACTGGTTCCACGCTCTATCTGCAGACGCTTGATCTCCTGCTCCAGTATTTCGACGAAGTGGTTGCGGTTCATCAGTCCAGTCATCGGGTCCTGGTTAACCATACGCCGTAGGGTTTCGTCCCGCTCACGCAATGCTGTGATCGTGGTATTCAGTGCCTTACCGATCTTGGCAATCTCCTGATCACCACTGCTCTCGACCTGCACATCGGTTTCACCACGTGCCAATCGATTTAGTGGCTCTTCCAGCTGTGTCAGCAGACGCAACGACCAGCGGACCAGGAAACGACCGATGATCGCGACAAGAACCAGCAGGATTGCAATGGCGATACTGACGTTACGCAGGGTGTGATTTAAATCCGCGTAAAAAGGGCTGTAATCCAGCAACACGCTGACAAAACCGATTACCTTGACTCTTTCTTTGGAGTTTTGATCAAGACTGAATGCCAACATGCCGTCGGTTGGTATCGACTTTATGGTGATCGGTGCGGTGAAACGGAATAGTCGGTTACGACCTTTCTCGAACTGTATCGGCATCTCTCCATCGAGATTCTTACTCAATGCAGTGAGCTGTTCCGTTGTAAGTGGGAGAAGCGCAGATTGTGGCAGATTTTTTTTCTGGTAGGTGGCCAACTCTTTAACACCGTTGGCACTATAGTAGACAACCTGTGCAATCTCGGGAAACTTTTCCAGATCCTTGACCAGGCGTTCTGTATCGCCGGGCTTGTCCGAGGCGTAGAAAGGAGTTCCTATTTCATCCAGCTTAGCAAGCCAGCTTTCACCCTGACTGCGCAGGCTGTTTTCAATGACCACACTGCTGGCATACCAGAGAGAAACGATCAAAATACCGTAAACCACTACCGTCCAGCCAAACTGTAACAGCAGGATACGGTTGGCAAGACTCAGCGAACCGCGACCGTTCAACGCAGCAAAAAACTCTTTTTGTCGGCTAAACCAGCTAATAAAGAAACCACAATACTGTTTGAATTTTGCTTTTGTGGCGCTCTGCTCTTCGCTGTCAGGGGCTTGCCTTGGCATTGGCATACTCCCTGTACTCTGGTGGGATAGTTAGATTGAGCCGCTTTGCCATCATTGCGTTAATACTTATTACCGCCTGATCCAGTGGTAATAGTTCTGGACCTGGAATTGCGTCGTGACCTGCAGCCTGTTCAAGGCGCAACATGACTTTATCGACGATATCGTC
The DNA here is from genome assembly GCA_050302275.1 of Thiohalomonadaceae bacterium. Classification (GTDB taxonomy): domain Bacteria; phylum Pseudomonadota; class Gammaproteobacteria; order Thiohalomonadales; family Thiohalomonadaceae; genus JAPHTQ01. Next base: position 29,275 of record JBNLAT010000013.1, read on the forward strand.
GTAATCGCTGCTAACGCTCAGCAGGCCACCCAGACTGAGTAGTTCGTCATTGAACACCACAACCTGTTTGCCGTTGCGAACGCTAAAGTTCATCACATCACGCAGCGTTTCCACACTCAGCACACGATTATCCGGAATCAACCAGTAACCCTGCACATTTTTCGCTATGCGCTTATAGCTGTAGAGATACTCCTTGTCGTTCCTGACCGTAACCCTGTGCAGCGTAATACCATATTCCTCAGCAGCCTGGACTGCAGGCTGCAGCAAGGCATCCTGGCCTGGCCCGCTGATCACGGCAACATCCCGCAATGCAGGTGAGATCGCCTTCCATGAGGCAAATGTCCTGTCGATCCCTGGAATCATCGAGACACCCTTGCTGTGTGGGCCGGTTAAGCGCTTGCTGTAGTTGAATACCTGGCAGAATACCTGCTGATGCTCCAGATGCTCGGTAATACGCGCTGCATCCAGGCCGATACTGACCAGTTGCAACGGATCGTCACCGGCGTGGTACTCCCCCTTATTCACTTCCTGCAAATTATAGACGCTGGCACGCTCACCCAGGCGCTGTTTCAGGCGCCGTGCGACTTCGGTATAGGCGGGAATATCGTGGCTAACCAGGATGACCACACGGGGTTTTTGCACAACAACGTGCTTCGGCACTGTCTTTGACGGTGTCGGGGATTTAACTGCCTGGGTGCAACCGGCGACGAGAATTCCGGCAAACAGCAGTACGGACAAGGCCCTCAAGCGCATAATCATCCGTGAGTAGTAATGATAATGACGGTTCATAGTAAACGGATTCCGGCCCGACAAAAACCGCATAGATTACACGGTTATATGGCAACTTCGGTACAGCCGGTTTTTATCGAAATCGGAATTTTCTTTGCCGCACACTCCATCAGAGCCTCGGCCGGGATAATGGTCTGCCCTTCTGTATTGCTGCACATGGCAACGGCAACGTTGACCGTGATATACCCAACAGAGGTTTTGATTGGACGCAAATTGATACCCTGCATGATGCGTTTATAGTTTTTGGGTTTTGCCTGGTGGCTATCCAGATAGTGCATGCCGACCACAAACTCGAAATCCGAGACCCGTGCGATCAGGTCACCCGGCCGCACCAGACGATGCAGGCGCCGCGCAATCCCCACCAGCAGTTCCTCGTAAACCTGACGACCGTGCTCCTCCAGCAATTCGCTGTGGCGCGTCAGGCTGATAAAACCGCAGCTAACTGCACCACCGCGAGTCACCACCAGTTTCAGCAGTTCGTTGAAGCGGCGCTCCGCGTCGAGGCGATTGCCCAGGCCGGTCAGGGAATCGATGGTAGAGCGCTTACCCGCATCCCGACGCAGCTTTTCGATGGTATCGAGCAGACCGTTCTGCAACGCGGCAATGCGCCCTGCGGCATGAACCCGGGCCGCCAGCTCCTGCTTATCCGGCGGTTTGCTGACATAGTCGTCGACGCCACGGTCGAAGGCTTCGATCACGGATTCGACGGTATCCCGTGCGGTGAGGATGATGACGCAGGTGTAGTGGTTGGTCTCTTCGTCGAGCTGGCGTACCCGATCGGTCAGTTGCAGACCATCCATCTCAGGCATGACCCAATCGGCCAACAGTACATCCGCATGACGCTCTGTTAGCTGTTTCAGCGCATCGGCCGCGCTACCTGCCACACGGATATCGCCATAACCTTCTTTATTCAGGGCCCGTCGCAGGAACTCGCAGCTGAACTTCATATCGTCGACGATGACGATAGCCAGTTCTTCACGTTTCTTTCTCATTAGATAGTGTAGGGCCTTTGTTATTGCTTTAATGGTTCCCGGGGCGCTCCTGCCCCATTAAGCGAAAAATTATCAGAACATCACGGGAAAATACAGCCAGCAACAACTAACTGTTTTCCTGGGGATTCCCACACGGTTAGTTCGTCACAGTTGACACATTTAGTGTACTCTATGCGGAATCTGGTACGGTTAACGAATGAAGATGCACAGACCTGACCACCATTCCCCCCGAAGAGTGAACAGCTTTGCCAGCCTGTTCAGCGGATTGCACGATATGATTTACCACGTCCATTTGCAGGACATCTTTTCCACCCGGCTCCATTCCCGCGATTTCAACGCCTCCCGCGCCGAATACATTACCCTGCGTATTCGCCTGCTGGCCTTTGTCTTTGCCCTGCTGGCGCCGTTGTGGATCCCTATCGATTACTTTGTGATGGAGCATGAGACCTTTATCCAGATGGTCTGGCTGCGCATCGGCTTTAGTACCGGTTTTTTACTGTTGAGCCGCTGGGGTGGCAATCCCCACGATCTGCAAATGGCACGGCTGCGTATTCTGCTGTTTATCACCATTCCCGGACTTTTCTTTCTCGCCACACACCTGCTGCTGGATATCGGCGCACGGGAGGGTGGTATCCTCGCCGGTTACGATTTCCTGCCCTTCCTGATCATGGCGCTGCTTGGGGTAGTACCGTTGACGCTGCTCGAAGGCGCAAGCTTTTGTGGCTTGTTGGTGGCTTTTTTCCTCGGTACCGAGCTGCTGAACGACACCCTGCTCACCCTTAACAGTATGGGCGATCTGTGGCTACTGCTGTTGCTGGCAGCCATCGCCATGTGGGTGGAGATGAGCCAGTTACATATGCTGTTGCGCCTCTATCGCGAGGCGACCCGTGATGCGCTCACCGGGCTGGTCAACCGCCGTGTCCTGACCACTAATCTACGCCAGCATATCGGTCAGCATGAGACCGCCCCTCTGTCACTACTGCTGTTCGATCTCGACCTGTTTAAGCGCATCAACGATACCTGGGGGCACACCGCGGGCGACAAGGTGCTACAGGTGTTTGCCGATATTCTGCGGCGCCACGGTCGCAGCAATGATCTGGTCGGACGTTTCGGAGGGGAGGAGTTTCTTGCCATTCTGCCTGACGCCTCCCTGGATCAGGCGTGCCAGATCGCCGAGGCGATCCGCCAGGAGTGCGCCGAAGCACAGATACGAATCAGTGGTGAGGCAGAGCCGATCCACTTCACCACCAGCATTGGGGTGGCCGAAAGGCATCCCCATGAATCTGCCGAGGCACTACTCTCTCGGGTCGATGAGGGACTTTATGAAGCCAAGAGCGCAGGACGCGATATCGTCTCCGTCGCCGCATAAATCTCCCGCACGAATAAAAAAGACCGCGGTCGGTTTCCCGGCCGCGGTCTTTCTTTTTTCACAACACGCTACGTTAGACGTGGAATGGCGCACTTAGTTCATGCACAGCTTCAATAAATGCGCCTGCGTGTTCTGGATCAATGTGCTGATGGATGCCGTGACCCAGGTTGAACACATGGCCTGAACCCTTGCCATAGCTATCCAGCACGGTCTGTACCTCTGCGCGGATGCGCTCCGGTGAGGCGTAAAGTACGGTTGGGTCCATGTTGCCCTGCAGCGCCACCTTGTCGCCGACCCGGCGACGCGCATCGGAAAGATCGGTGGTCCAGTCAAGGCCCAGCGCATCGGCACCGGTCTCCGCCATCGCTTCGACCCACTGACCGCCACCCTTGGTGAAGAGGATCACCGGTACCTTACGGCCTTCCGATTCGCGCTTCAGACCGTCAACAATCTGCTGCATATAGCGCAGGGAGAACTCTTTGTAATCGCGAGGGGTGAGCATGCCGCCCCAGGTATCAAAGATCTGTACCGCCTGAGCACCCGCATCGATCTGCGCATTAAGGTAAGCGGTGACCGCCTGAGCAGTGGTATCGAGCAGCTTGTGCATCAGGTCGGGGCGATCGAACAACATCCCTTTAACCTTGGCGTACTCCTTGGAGGAGCCGCCCTCGACCATGTAGGTGGCCAGGGTCCAGGGGCTACCGGAGAAACCGATCAGCGGCACCCGGCCGTCGAGTTCCTTGCGGATGGTACGTACCGCGTCCATCACGTATTTCAGTTCGCCTTCCGGATCGGGAGCAAACAGTGCGTTAACGTCTGCCTCGGTACGTACCGGCTTGTCGAAGATCGGGCCTTCGCCTTCGGCAAAGCGCAGCTGCAGACCCATCGCATCGGGTACGGTGAGGATGTCGGAGAAGAGGATCGCCGCGTCGAGCGGATAACGGTCCAGCGGCTGGATGGTTACTTCACAGGCCAGCTCAGGGTTCATGCACAGATTCATGAAACTACCGGCCTTGGCTCGGGTCGCCTTGTACTCGGGCAGGTAACGACCCGCCTGGCGCATCATCCATACAGGGGTTACATCAACCGGCTCTTTCAGTAGAGCTCTCAGAAAACGATCATTTTTTAATTCAGACATTATTATTCACCGCAAAGACGCAAAGAACGCAAAGTTGTTATGAGTATATTTTTCCCTTCCCGGAAACTTCCCTGCCGCAAAGACACAGAGGTTTTCTTTGCGCCCTCTGCGCCTTTGCGGTGAGTCTTTTTTATACCTTGAGATAGTCGAGAATACCTTCGGCCGCCTCACGACCTTCCCAGATGGCGGTCACCACCAGATCGGAACCGCGCACCATGTCGCCACCGGCAAAGACCTTTTCGTTACTGGTCTGGTATTTGAACTCACCCTCGGCAGGTGCCTTGACCCGATCACGCTCGTCCAGCTCAATACCGAACTCGGCAAACCAGGGCTGCGGGTTAGGACGGAAACCGTAAGCAATGATCACCGCATCGGCCGGGATCACCTCTTCTGAACCGGGGATCGGTTCGGGACGACGGCGGCCGCGCTCATCAGGTTCACCCAAAGCAGTGGTCACCACCTTGACGCCTTCGACACGCTTCTCACCGACGATCTCTACCGGCAGGCGATTGAAGAGGAAGTTAACCCCCTCTTCCTTGGCGTTCTGTACCTCTTTCTTCGAGCCGGGCATGTTGGCCTCGTCACGACGATAGGCACAGGTCACTTTGGCAGCGCCCTGGCGAATGGAAGTACGGGTACAGTCCATAGCGGTATCACCGCCACCGAGGACAACCACTTCCAGACCTTCCATGCTGATGTAATCTTCCACTGCCTTTTCGTAATCGTGGCAGTGGTTGATGTTGGAGATCAGGAAGTCGAGCGCCGCGTGTACGCCGGGCAGGTCTTCACCAGGATTGCCGCCGCTCATGTAGTTGTAGGTACCCATGCCGAGGAACACCGCGTCGTACTGATCGACCAGTTCCTGGAACGGTTTATCTTTTCCGATCTCCACGCCCAGTTCGAATTGAATCCCCATACCTTCGAAGATCGCGCGGCGACGTTTGACCACGCTCTTCTCCAGCTTGAATTCGGGGATACCGAACATCAGCAGGCCGCCGATCTCCGGATGACGATCGTATACGGTCACTTTAACGCCGTTACGGGTCAGTACGTCGGCAGCGGCGAGACCCGCCGGACCGGCACCAACTACGGCAACCTTCTTGCCGCTGTCAGCGACAGCAGAGAGATCAGGAGTCCAACCGTTATCGAAGGCGGTATCGGAAATGTAACGCTCAACGGTACCGATGGTCACTGCGCCGAGGCCGTCGTTAAGGGTACAGGCACCTTCGCAAAGACGATCCTGCGGGCAGACCCGACCGGTCATCTCCGGCAGGGAATTGGTGCGATGGGAAAGCTCCACCGCTTCCTGCCAGTTACCTTCGTTAATCAGTTGCAACCAGTTAGGGATGTAGTTGTGTACCGGGCATTTCCACTCACAATAGGGATTGCCGCAGTGCAGGCAACGGCCCGCCTGGTAGGCCGCGGTCTCGACGTCAAAAGCGCCGTAGATCTCCGCGTACTCACAGATACGCGCCTCAACACCCTTCTTTACCGGGTCCTGGCGCGGTACATCGAGAAACTGTAGTGCGTTGGTCTTACTCACAGTGATTCACCACCATTTAAAAACTTTTTATCAGGCCGCACGCTCGAGCATCACTTCGAGCAGGGTCTCCAGCTCCGCCGCCTTCGGTGTGACCAACCAGAAGTGGCCGATGAGATCGTCGAAGTTGTCGAGGATGTTTTTACCGTAGGCCGAGCCGGTTTCCGCCACATACTCCGCCAGAGTGTCGCGCAGGAAGTTGCGATGCGCTTCGGTCACCTCGGTATTGATGCGATGGATGTCGACGTCGCCGTTGTAGCGATCGCTGAAGTGATTCTCTTCGTCGAAGACAAAGGCGAAGCCGCCGGTCATACCCGCGCCGAAGTTAACCCCGGTCGAACCGAGTACAGTGATCACACCGCCGGTCATGTATTCACAGCAGTGGTCACCCGCACCTTCGATGACCGCGTGGGCACCGGAGTTGCGCACACCGAAACGTTCACCCGCCAGACCCGCGGCGAACAGCTTGCCACCGGTGGCACCGTAGAGACAGGTGTTACCGATGATGGCGTTTTCGTTGCTGGCGTAACGACTGCCCTGCGGCGGACGAATCACCAGCTTGCCACCGGCCATGCCCTTACCGACGTAGTCATTGGCATCGCCGTCGAGGATCATGTGCAGGCCACCGGCATTCCAAACGCCGAAGGACTGACCCGCGGTACCGGTAAGGCGCAGAGTGATCGGTGCCTCTTCCATACCCAGGGTATCCCAGCGCTTGGCGATCTCGCCGGAAACACGGGCACCGACTGAACGGTTGATGTTCTTCAGCTCGTAGTGGAACTCACCGCCGGCTTTCTTCTCGATCGCCGCTTTGGTATCAGCCACCATCTGCTCCGCCAGTTTGGCTTCGTCGAACGGCACGTTGCGCGGCTCGATGCAGCACTGCGGGGCGTCGGCCGGGGCCAGCGAACCGTCGATGATCGGCTTGAGATCCAGCTTCTGCTGCTTGGAGGTTTCACCCGGTAGCAGTTCCAGCAGGTCGGTACGACCGATAAGTTCTTCCAGCTTGCGCACACCGAGGGAAGCCATCAGTTCGCGCACCTCGCGGGCGACGAAGCGGAAGTAGTTTTCTACCAGCTCCGGCTTGCCCTTGTAGTGCTTGGCGCGCAGCACGTCGTGCTGAGTCGCCACACCGGTGGCGCAGTTGTTGAGGTGGCAGATACGCAGGTATTTACAGCCCAGTACCACCATCGGCATGGTGCCGAAACCGAACGACTCGGCGCCGAGGATCGCCGCCTTGACCACGTCGAGACCGGTCTTCAGACCGCCGTCGGCCTGTACCCGCACCTTGCCGCGCAGGTCGTTCATGCGCAGTACCTGATGGGTCTCGGAAAGGCCCAGCTCCCACGGGGAACCAGCATACTTGACCGAGGCGATAGGCGACGCGGCGGTACCACCGTCGTAACCGGAAATGGTGATCAGGTCCGCGTAGGCCTTGGCCACACCGGCGGCGATGGTGCCAACGCCCGGCTCCGCCACCAGTTTCACTGAAACCAGCGCTTCGGGATTGATCTGCTTGAGGTCGAAGATCAGCTGCGCCAGGTCCTCGATAGAGTAGATATCGTGGTGCGGCGGCGGCGAGATCAGCGGCACGCCGGGACGGGTGAAGCGCAGTTTGGCAATGGTGTCGTTGACCTTGTGACCGGGCAGCTGGCCACCCTCACCGGGCTTGGCACCCTGGGCCACCTTGATCTGTAACACCTCGGCGTTAACCAGATAGCCGGGGGTGACGCCGAAGCGGCCCGAGGCGATCTGTTTGATCTTGGAGAACTTGCTCTTGTCGACGTAGCGTTTCGGATCTTCGCCGCCTTCACCGGAGTTGGAACGACCGCCGAGACGGTTCATGGCAATGGCCAAGGCCTCATGGGCTTCCGGTGACAACGCACCGAGGGACATCGCCGCGGTGTCGAAACGTTTGAACAGTTCGGTCTCTGGCTCAACCTCGTCGATAGAGATCGGCTTCAGATCAGTACGCACTTTGAGCAGATCGCGTAGCACCATCGGCGGGCGCTCGTTGACCAGTTTGGCAAACGCCTGGTAGTCGCTCCACTCGCCGCTGTTAACCGCCTGATGGATCGTTTTGATCACATCCGGGTTGTAAGCGTGCTGTTCGCCACCGTGGACGAACTTGAGCAGACCGCCCTGATCCACCGGCTTGCGGTTATTCCAGGCAGTGCTCACCAGTTGTTTGACGTCGGCTTCCAGATCGTGGAAGTCGGCACCCTGAACACGGGAGGTCGTCGCAGGGAAACAGAGTTCCACCACTTCGTCATTAAGACCGACGATCTCGAACAGTTGCGCACCGCGATAGGAGGCAACCGAGGAGATGCCCATTTTGGACATGACCTTGTAGAGACCCTTGTTGATCCCGGCGCGATATTTCTCGCCAAGCTTGTTCAGATCTTTCGATTCCAGCTCGCCGCTGCGCACCATGTCGTTAATGGTTTCGTAGGCGAGGTATGGATAGATCGCGGTGGCGCCGTAACCGAGCAGCACGGCGAAGTGGTGCGGGTCACGGGCGGTGGCGGTCTGCACCACGATATTGGCGTTGCAACGCAGGCCCTCGGCGATCAGGCGATGGTGCACTGCACCGGTAGCCAGCGCCGCATGCACCGGCATCTTGCCTTCGCCGATATTGCGATCGGAAAGAATCAGAATCACCTTGCCCGACTTCACCGCGGCAACCGCCTTGTCGGCGATGTCACTGATAGCCTTCTGCAGGCCGAAGTCGGTGGCGTAATTAAGGTCGATCATTACGTGGGCGAAATCACCCTCGTCGTGCGCCAGTAACTGACGGAATTTGCCTTCAGAGAGTACCGGCGAATCGGCGATCAGGCGCTTGGCGTGATCGGCGGTCTCTTCGAACAGGTTCTTTTCGCTACCCAGCAGGGTCTCCAGCGACATCACGATCTGTTCGCGGATCGGATCGATGGGTGGGTTGGTCACCTGGGCAAACTGCTGACGGAAGTTGTCGAACACGGAACGCACGCGACGTGACATTACCGGGAACGGTGCGTCGTCACCCATGGAACCGATCGCCTCCTGGCCCGCTTCGGCCAGCACGCGCAGTACCTGGTCGCGCTCTTCGAAGCTAACCTGGAACAGTTTCTGGTAGACGTCGAGTTCGCACTTCTCCATCGGCGTGTCGCACAGCGGGTCGCCCGCCAGTACCGATTCGAGATGGACGGCGTTCTTCATCCATTCTTTATACGGCTGTGCCTTTTTCAGACGCTCGTCGATCTCATGCGGCAGGATCAGCTCACCGGTTTGGGTATCGGCGGCGATCATCTGGCCCGGCTTGAGGCGACCTTTCTTGATCACGTGAGCATTGTCGTAATCGTAAACACCGATCTCGGAGGCGAGGGTGATCACGCAACCGCTGTAGTCACCTTCTTTAGCGTCGCCGCCATCGGGCTTGGTGATCACGTAACGCGCCGGACGCAGGCCATTGCGATCGAGAGTACAGGCTGCGTAGCGACCATCGGTGAGTACGATACCGGCGGGGCCGTCCCACGGCTCCATGTGCATGGAGTTATATTCGTAGAAGGCGCGCAGCTCTGCATCCATCTCGCTGACGTTCTGCCACGCGGGCGGAATCAGCAGGCGCATGGCGCGGAACATATCGATACCACCGGCGAGCATCGCTTCCAACATGTTATCCAGGCTGGAGGAGTCGGAGCCTTCCATCGACACCCAAGGACGGACGTCGTCCATGTTGGCGATCTTGTCGGTGGCGAAGGTATAGGAACGGGCACGGGCCCAGTTGCGGTTACCACGTACGGTGTTGATCTCACCGTTGTGCGCCAGATAACGGAACGGCTGCGCCAGACGCCACTCGGGCAGGGTGTTGGTTGCGAAACGCTGGTGGAACACGGCGATGCCGGACTCCATGCGCTCGTCGCCGAGGTCCGGGTAGAACACCGGCAGGAACTCGGGCATCACCATCCCCTTGTAGGAGATCACCTGGGCGGAAAGGGTGGGGATGTAGAACATGTTGTCGCCAGCGGCACTACGAGCCTTTTCGGCACGACGGCGGGCGATGAACAGGTGGCGGTCGAAGTCGCCCTCGTCCATACCCTGCGGGCGATTGACGAAGATCTGCTCGATCTGCGGCTGAGTCTCCTTGGCCGCTTCACCACAGGCAGAGGCATCGGTAGGCACGACGCGCCAGCCAGCCACGACCAGTCCTTCGGCGGTCAGTTCATTGTTCAGGGTCTCACGGGCTTTGGCCGCAGTGGCCTCATCCTGTGCCAGGAAGACGCTGCCAACCGCATAGCCCTCTTCCAGGGTGATACCTGCTTCACCGGCTACGGCACGGAGGAAGCTGTCGGGCTTCTTCAGCAATAGGCCACAGCCGTCGCCGGTCTTGCCGTCGGCAGCAATGGCGCCACGGTGGGTCATACGGCCCAGTGCCTCAATAGCGGTGCTGACCAGCCAATGACTGGCGCCGCCGTCCATATGGGCGATAAGGCCGAAGCCGCAGTTATCCCGCTCGAAGTCGGGACGATACATACCTTTATATTGTTTCTTTTCGCTCACAGCCGATAACCGATTGGTTGCGTTGATGTTCGGAAACCGCGTTAAACCGCGGCATGGCCCCATTTGTCGGGGCAAAACGGCCAAGCAGTATACTGCTGCGCGGGCGCATGTTCAATTGCTGCGCCCATTGGAGGGTAACGGTCTGGAACAGGTACGGAACGGTCGGGAAGTAGCCTGACCCGACCTGAGTTACTGCGATGGAGTGGAACGACTCAGCTCATCCTGCAGGCTGGAGAAACTGCGGACCCAGGGTCCTGACTGCCTCAGCGAGGCTGGCAGACGGCTAATGGTGTCGCGGGCAGACTCCTTGCTGGCGAAACTACCGTAGACCAACACAAACCAGGGCTTACCATTGCGCAACGCCTTGGCTACCGCCAGTTCGTCCGGCAGGGTCTCCTGCTGCTTCACCTGAATTACAGCGGCCTCATTGCTGCCGGCAGCAAGCTGGATGGTATAGCGAGCCGGATCCTGACTCCAGATCCATGCCGCATCGGGACCGGTATCTACAGTTGGTGCCGTGGTGCGCTTCTGTTCCTCCGGCAACATCACCTGCAGCACATTGGCGATGGGGCGTGCCCAGGATTTCACTGCCTTGGGAAGGCTGTTCGCCGCTTTCAGCGCAGCGGGTTTGTTCGGGAAGCTGCCGTGGGTCAGCACATACAGGGTCCGACCGTTGCTCTGCATACGGAAGTGGGCCAGCGGTTCAGGCAGGGCATGCTGGCGAATGTAGGCATCGATATTGGTGCGACTCTGGCTCGCCAACAGTTGTAGTGTGTAATTCCCTTTCGGCTGGGTGCTGTACCAGTCCGCACCCATGGCATGGGTAGCACGCACACTTTTCGGGGTAGGTGCGGCTTTGGGCTTGGCCGGAGGCAGTTCTTTTACCGCCTGAGGTTTTGTTTCAATCACCGCGGTGGTGGTAACCGCCGGTTCCACTTTAGCCTGCTGCGCGACCTGTGCCACTTCTTCAGGCGACGGGGGGACCACTTGGAAATGGAGCACATTGGAACGACGATTATCCGGGGTACTAACCTGCACGGCCCAGTCGCTCTGCTTCAGGCCGGGAGTCACATTAATTGCCAGTCGGCTCGGATTAATAAACTCCACCAGGTCCTGTTGCAAGACCTGTACCTTGCCATCGCGACTCAGAGCAACCTTGGTGCCTGGCCGAAAACCGCTGCCTCGGATCAACAGACGTTGGGGTTGGTTACTGGCAGTCACCCTCTCCGGCTCGGTCCCCAGTAATTTCAGCTCTGCGCTAGCCTTTTCATTGTTATCGGTTGTGACGCTGTTTTCCGCCAGCACTATTGGTTCTATTTTCGGCACTTCCTGCTTAACCACCAACGGCGTTGGTGCCGGTTTCATCGGCTCTTTTTTCACCACCAACTGAGGTTCAGCAGGTTGTTCCGGCGCTTTTACTACAGGGGCCTCGGCGGCCATGGGCGGAACCACGACGGGCGCGTCCACTGCTGCTAGCGTTTTTTCGGCGGGCTTATTGCTGATCTGTTGCACTACTGGTGAGGCACTCTTGTCGTCACCACTCCACAGTGCCGCGATACGATCATGTAGCCCCAGTACCGTACCCAATAGTGCAGTCGCGGCAATGCCACCCTGTATCAGACGGCGTAAATTACTGCTGGATAGGCGCTTGCCGTACTTCTTGTTCAGTAACTGGTTAGCAAGCGTGTTAAGTTTTCCGGGGATGCCATCACTCTCTTTGTGTAGCTGCTTCAGTTCCGTCACGCTGAATGGGGAATCACCTTCATGTCCCGCTGCCTGCAGGCGACGCATCAAGTAGGCGGCGCCATGGGCTTCACCCAACCCCTCCAGTTCCAGACGATGAGGTGGCGGCAATGAAGAAAAGCGTTGTGATCTAAAACGATCGAGCAGTTGCTCATCACCGGCCATCACCAGATGCAGCAATTTACCGTGACTCCCGTCCAGCATGGCCAGATGCAGCACCATCTCCAGAGCGTCTTCACTAAGATTTTGTGCATCGTCGATTAACAGTACGGGAAAACGTTGCTGATGCAGCTCATCCAGCTGGGTCTGGAACGCCGTGAGCATCCCTTCGACATCACCGCTTCCCTGCAGGTTAAAGCAGGCAGCAATTTGTGCAAATAAAGTATCAGCACCGGTTGCTTCGCCGCATTCGAGATGACAGACCAACCACTGCTCGTCGGCGCGTGCGGCCAATCTTTCCAGCAAGGTGGTTTTACCAATACCCGCCTCACCGGTTAGCAGCAGGATCTCTTCACTGTACTGCAGCAGGTGCTGCAACATATCCAGGTATTTACTGCGTTCGGGATCTGCGTAGAAAAAAGCTTCGTCACTGTTGTCGGCAAAAGGCGCAGTATGCAGACCAAGTTGTGTGAGATAACTGGCGGTCATTGCGGCGCTCCTTCACCCTGGAAGAACATCACTTTATAGCCACGTTTGATCTGTGCATCGCGAGTACGCATCATTGCTGCCAGCGCCTCCTCGTGGGTCGAGAAGTGTTCACGCTGCATGGTGCCTGAGGCACCCTGAAAACCCCATTGCTTCACCAAGCTCCAGCCCCCCAGCAGGTCTTCCTGCAGCATGAGCTGGTAATAGCGTGGCGGGTGATCCTCGCTGAATGGCGTTTGCAGATAGATGCGCATGTGATGACCGTTATATTCAATCGTCCGCCCAATGTTTATCACAGGATGAAACAGGTACCCGGAATAGGGTTCACAACAATACTATGCCAGTGAAGGCTCTGCGCCAAGTTGCTGGCTTATCAGGTAAGTTCGTTAGCGCGAAACAGCTTTTGGTGCTCAAGGATGGCGAAACGATCAGTCATTCCAGCAATGTAATCGGCAACCGCTCTGGCTCGACCACTTTCGCCATTGCTCTGTTCCATCAGTTTAACCTTACACTGATGACCGGGCGGTAACAGCGCCGGATCGGCGAAGTGCGCTTCAAACAGTTCCTGCAACATCCGTTGTGCTTTAACGCTCATGCGATGCACTCGGTAGTGACGATAGAGTTTTTCGCGCAAGAATCGTTTCAATGCCTGATGTTGCTCTAGCATCGCTTCACTAAAACCAATCAACATCTGACTTTGTGACCGCACCTCATCAATACTTTGAGGTTTTGCTTCTGCAAGACTGGCTTCACTGGTACGTAGCAGGTCCACCACCTGTTTGTTGATCATGCGGCGGATGATCTCATGGATTTGGCGTCGACCATCCAGCTCTGGGTGAAGCTTCTTTACTTCCTGGAACTGCTCTTCGAACAGCGACACTTCACACAGCTGCTCAATATCAATCAGGCCTGCACGCAGCCCATCATCGACATCGTGATTATTGTAGGCAATGGCATCGGCAATATTGGCAATCTGCGCCTCCAGTCCTGGCTGGCCACCGTTAAGGAAGCGCTCACCCACATCCCCTAACTTCTCCGCATTGGCACGCGAGCAGTGCTTGAGAATCCCTTCACGGGATTCGAAGGTAAGGTTTAGACCATTGAATTCAGCGTAACTCTCTTCAAGTTCATCAACCACCCGTAACGACTGCAGGTTGTGTTCAAAACCACCATAGTCCTGCATGCAGCGATTGAGCGCATCCTGTCCTGCATGACCGAAGGGGGTATGCCCCAGATCGTGAGCCAGACTGATCGCCTCTGTGAGGTCTTCGTTCAGCTTAAGGGCGCGGGCAGCGGCACGACCGATTTGCGCTACTTCAATGGAGTGTGTCAGGCGGGTACGAAACATATCGCCTTCGTGATTGACGAAGACCTGGGTTTTATATTCGAGACGGCGGAAAGCGGAAGAGTGAACGATACGATCTCGATCGCGTTGAAATTCACTACGATAAATCGGCGCTCCCTCTACAATACGACGCCCTCTGGATTGGGTCTCGTTGGCGGCATAGGGAGCGAGAGAACTACGCATGTCACGACCTGTTCAGATGCCTGTTTAACATAGCGATGATCTGCTCGTGATGCGCCTCACTGGTAATAACGGAGTTACCCAACCCCTGCATTAGCACCAGCCGTAATTCGCCATCCAGAACTTTTTTATCCACTGCCATCAGCTCCATGAATTGCGCACTGTTCATCTGTTTCGGTGCCTGAACCGGCAGGCGGGCACGTTGTAACAACTTAAGCACTCGTGCCACATCACTTTCGTTTATCCAGCCAAGTTCCTGCGATAATTCAGCGGCCAACAGCATTCCCGTGGCAATCGCCTCACCGTGCAGCCATTCGCCATACCCCATGCCCGTCTCAATGGCATGACCGAAGGTATGTCCGAGATTTAGCAACGCCCGTTGCCCACCCTCTTTTTCATCGGCAGCAACGACACAGGCCTTGTCCTGGCATGAACGTTCAATGGCGTAGGCAAGCGCAACTTTGTCACGAGCCAACAGAGCATCCATATTGGCTTCCAGCCACTCGAAGAAACTCAGATCGTTAATCAGACCGTATTTGATGATCTCTGCCAGACCGGCGCTGAGTTGCCGATCATCCAGCGTGTCCAGCGTATCGGTATCTGCCAACACCAGTTGCGGCTGGTGGAAAGCACCGATCATGTTCTTGCCCTGTGGATGGTTAACCCCGGTCTTACCTCCCACAGAGGAATCGACCTGGGCAAGCAGCGTAGTCGGGATCTGGATAAAGTCGACCCCACGTTGATAGGTCGCCGCGGCAAAGCCGGTCATGTCACCGACGACGCCGCCCCCCAACGCCACCAACGTACAGCGGCGGTCAAAACGCTTTTCCAACAAGGCAGAATAGATTTGGTTACAGACTTCCAGAGTTTTGTACTGCTCACCATCCGGCAGGATCACCGCTTCGGTACGATAATCGGCAAAGGCCTGCTGCACTTTCTCCAGATAGATCGGCGCGACAGTCTCATTAGTGACAATCATCACCTGGCTGCCACGGACATAGGGGGTCACCAGTTCGGCACGACCAATCAGGTCGCTCCCAATCAGGATGGGATAACTACGTTCACCGAGGTCTACCTGGAGTGTCTGCATGGAAAGGATTATCTATCTGTCTGGTGTCATCAGGAGTGTTAAATATACCCGAAACCCACCTGTGGCGTCATTCCTGACGATACTTGCTCTCACGCTGGAGGCGCTCTCGTATCTCTTTGATCACGCTTTTGACGGAGCGGTCATCAGTGTGCACCACCATGTCGGCCACTTCACGATAAAGTGGATCACGCACCGTCATCATCTCTTCCAGCTTCTGCCGCGGATTCTCTGTCTGCAGGAGAGGGCGATTTTTGTCACGCCGAGTACGCTCAAAGAGCTGTTCCAGTGAGGCATAGAGGTAGATAACTACCCCCCGTTCTTTCAACCTCTGGCGATTCTCTTCACGCAGCACCGCGCCACCACCTGTAGCCACGATAATTCCATCTCGCTGGGTTAACTCATCGATCATCGCCGTCTCACGTTGGCGAAAACCTTCTTCACCTTCTATTTCAAAGATGAGCGGGATACTCGCCCCAGTACGTGCGACAATCTCGTGATCACTATCCTTGAATTCCCGCTTGAGCACCGTCGAGAGCTGACGGCCGATGGTACTCTTGCCGGCCCCCATGGGGCCGACAAGAATGATAGTTCTGCTCACTCCGTTACCAAGTTACGGGTAAATTTAATGATGTCGAGAATCCTGCGGGCGTTGTAACTGAAATACCAATATTTCCCGTCCCTGGCGATGCGGTTGAAGTAACATTTATATCATAAGAGGTTCCGCCCAAGGCACTAGTGCTAGCTACTGTATAACTAGAGGAGGAATCCAGGGTCAAACCTGTAGGTGCGGTGATTGATATAGATGTTCCAGCTGGCATCGGGTTACCGTTACTATCCGCAATAGTCATTCTGGCATAACCACTATTTCCCACACCTGGTGTGATGACCAAAGTCGTAAAAGCAACATACGTAGGGAAACCATCATCGTAGGTAACAGTACCCACATTATGATCAGACATTGTCAAAACTAATGCCTGCCTAACATCCATGCTTTTTTGAGTACTACACGCTGTATTCGTCGAACTGCACTTAGTCCCGTTATATTGAGTATCTACCGCAGTATATGTACCACTACTATCGAAATCGAGGAACTCTTCATAATATGTTCCACCATTCGTGTCAGTGAATGCAACGCCTGTATCAAAAGAATCATTCTCATTGTAGTCATAAAAGGCTTCTGGCATATCGTTAAACCATTCACCTGTATCAAGCAGCCCATTACCATTCACGTCAGAAAACCCTTCTTCCCCTATAGTAGTAGCTGTAATAGTCACCCGGCCATCATTTGGTCTACGATCTGAGCTATACCATGCGGTTGAACATGTGCCCGACGCTATAACACAGTACGCAGGATTAACTTGGCCACCTTCGGTCTGGAAATATACAGTTGCACCATCTGGAACAGGATTTCCACTATGATCCGAGGCATACACCGTCAGATCAACCTTAACTCCATCATAGCGCCAAGCTTCAGGGTTATACTCAGAAGCTGAAATGGAAAAATGATCCTGATCCGCTATGCCAGTTGCAATCACAAGCTGATTTGATTGGCCGTATATTGTGGGGTCGGATGTCAATGATGCTGTAACAGCTACGCTCGTCGGCACACTTCCCGCACTAACCACTGTCGATACTTGTCCGGAACTATCGCTAGTAGCGGTTGATTGTGAAAGTGTAATGCCGCCGACAGATGTATCAAGAGAAAACGTAACTCCCGCGCCAGGGACCACTGCCCCCGTGTTATCGACAAGCGTAAAAATTAATGTTGAAGTTGACGCAAGCCCATAATTATTAATCCCAATCACAGATGCATCAGATGAAGTAAAGACGATATGCGCTACTGTACCTGTTGTGCTCGTGGTTGTAGTTGTTGTCGTCGTCGTACTTGTCGTTGTTGATGAACTCGTATCTCCACCACCGCACGCACTTACCAGAAGCACGCCAATAAATAGTAGGCCTGCAATCAACATCCGCTTAATATCCATTATACATTCCCTCACCTTATCCTAGGCACTCAGCAATACTTACTAGTTATTTCTACATACTTGACGAAAGAGAATCATTCAATATCTTTGGCGTCACAAAAATCAGCAACTCAGACTTCGTATTAGACTTAGAAGTGGATCGGAATAGGTATCCAAGTATAGGGATATCCCCCAACAGTGGCACTTTGGTTTCACCTTCTGCTGTCGATGTTTCATAGATACCCCCTAACACAACCGTGTCACCATTATTTACTAACACCTGGGTTTCTACTGAACGCGTGTTAATAGAAGGCACACCAGAATATATGCCACCAACACTATCTTTATTAACCTTCAGATCCATCACTACTCTGTCATCCGGTGTAATTTGCGGGGTGACAGACAAACTTAGTACCGCCTTCTTAAAGGACACGCTTGTTGCCCCACTTGCACTAGCCTCTTGATATGGTATATCTACACCTTGCTCTATTTTTGCTTCCATTTGATTTGAAGTTACAACACGCGGGTTTGAAACAACTTCACCACGACCTTCTGTCTGCAAAGCAGATAACTCTAGATCGACCAAATAATCACTACCTAAGATTGCCAAACCAATTGTTCCGGCACTACCGCCCGCAGGTAAGTTAAAGTTATATCGGTCAGTTTGATCTGCATACGACCACTCCGTGGCATTGCCGTTAAGCACATCCACAATGCTCGAAAGTGTGTTATTTGCACCTGTAGACGTTCCGGTTACTGTAGAAACATCATTCCCGCTAATGTTATAGGCCGACACCCCAGTCCTTACTCCAAGGTCTCTGCTAAAATCATCATTTGCAATAACAATGCGGCTTTCAATCATAACCTGCTTGATTGGCACATCAAGTTTTGCAATTAACTTCGCCACTTCCTCATGTTTTTCCGCCGACTCAAGAACCATCAAGGTGTTTGTCCTGGTATCAACAGTAACACTCCCGCGAGCAGTCAGGATAGAATTCTCTTTTGCTTTCAGAATGGCTGCAATATCGTTCGCTTTCGCATAACTAACCGTATAAAATTCTGTATGCAGCGGTGACAAATCAACTTTCTGTTTTTGGGCTTCCATCTCAGCTTTTTCTCTTGCGGAAAGTTCTGTATTTGGCGCCACTAGAACGACATTTCCAGATTTACGCATCCCCAACCCTTGGGTCTTTAAAATAATATCTAAAGCTTGATCCCATGGCACATTCTTTAAGCGTAAGGTGATATTTCCTCTTACAGCATCACTTGCCACTATATTCAAACCAGTAAAATCTGCAATCAATTGCAAAACTGCGCGGACTTCTATATTTTGGAAATTCAATGATAATTTTTCACCTGAATAACCCAATGCATCTTTACGCGCAGCATCAGCCTCATCTTTACTTAGCGGCTTAATTTCAACCGTATATACGTTACCTGTCTGGTATGCTAAATGCTCATATAATCCTGTTGCAGTTATTGCGAGTCTTGCACCAGAACTAGCGGCATAAAAATCCACAAAATTCGCTGGTGTTGCAAAATCTGTAACATCTAGCCTACGACTTAATCGTTCAGGCAGCTTAAAATCGTAAAAGTCTGTGACAATTTTGTCACCTTTTTCGCTAACGCTAACAGCAGCGTTCTCAGTACTCATTGTCACTGTAACAATTGCGCTACCATCTGCACGACGTTTAAAGTCAATATTCTGGATTTCCATTCCACCATCTGTAGCAATTTTGCCTATTACATCATTTTGTTTGATGTCAGTATTTAGTTGTCGTCCAGTGGACCCCGCTCCTGATAAGCTTATATATATTTGATTATTTTCTGTACGTATTTCATACGGCACTGACTGAAGAAGGCTAACAACTAAACGCGTCCGCCCCCCTGCTTCAACAGCTCGGATATTTTTAATCAAACCTGAATCGACTGGTATGTTTCGGCTTTTTATATTCAGACTCACATCAGGAATATCTACAGCAAGACGTGAAGGATTATCAATAGTAAAGCTGTATAACTCTTTCTCTATAGGGGATGACAACGTCACTA
The DNA here is from genome assembly GCA_050302275.1 of Thiohalomonadaceae bacterium. Lineage (GTDB taxonomy): Bacteria > Pseudomonadota > Gammaproteobacteria > Thiohalomonadales > Thiohalomonadaceae > JAPHTQ01. Next base: position 48,658 of record JBNLAT010000013.1, read on the forward strand.
AAATTTGTGCATTTTTTGCTGACTGAACTGTGTAATCAATACTATCTACTGTCACCGTTGCAGAGACTGATTCCGTCGCAAACAACAAGAAAACCAGCACCAACCATTCAAGCAGCGGCGTATCTCCGACACGGCTTTTAACATAAGTTATGTTCCTAAAAAACTTTCTCAAATGTGTCATTTTGATACCCTCTGCACCAACACTGTCACTCAGCCAAGCTTAGTGCTGCCTCACGTTCAATCCAACCACCCAAACCATCCTGGATGATTTCTTTGATGTCAATTTGAGTCTCGTTGATAGCAACGATCTCACCATAGTTGGTACCAAGGTGATTTCCCACACGAACTCGGTATACCAAATGGTCAGGTGAAGTAATAATCGCCCAACGCTCACCATCTTTTTCTAAATGTCCTACAAAATGTAATGTATCCAATGGATATTCTTCCAGCGCTTCCTTGTTGCGATTAATATCAGGTATAAGTGCGAAATCAAGATTAGCATTTGCGTTATCAGTATCATTCATAACTATGCTAAATGGATCCCTAATATCAGCATCATTGAAAGCAAATGTTTCATACGGTTTAAACTCAGGAACCGACGAAATTTTCCCTGCCGGTCTTGACTTTACTTCACGAATATACGTCTGAAGGTCTGTATTATCACTGCTACAACCAATAAGCAGCAAAGCAATAGCCACAAAAACACTCCATAGAGAAGTATAATTCTGTCTACCTGCCAGATTCATTTGATATTTATCCATTTATGCTACATCTCTTATCAGCTTTTGGACGTTCTGTTATCTACGGCGACGTTTCGTCTTCTTTTTCTTACCTGCCGCAATTTCATCTTCATCTAAGTACCGATATGTCTTTCCTGTCGCAGACATACTTAATACACCTGATTTTGCATCAGACTTTATATCTATATTGTGCAACGTAACAATCCTAGGAAGCGCAGCCATGCCGCTGACAAATTTTCCGAGATTATGGTAATTACCATTTACTTTTATGGATATTGGTAATTCAGCATAAAATTCTTTTCTTACCTCGGATAGTGGCTTAAATAATTCAAACTCTAACCCACTTGCTAACCCTGTTTGTGTTATGTCAACCAACATATCAGCAACTTCTGTTTTGCTTGGAAGTTGCCTTAGCATAGTGCCAAAAGACTCTTCCATTTCGACCATTTGAGCTTTGTATCCATCAAGATTTACAGCTTTTGCCTGTTTGTGTTCAAAGTCACTTCTAAGTGAGGTTTCTAGTCTCTGTATTTGTTCGAGATTTAATTGTTGCTGTTGAGTATCAAAGTAGTAACCGGCAATCAACACAGCAGTAAAAACAATAGCGACTATGATCATTCGTATCGGCAACGGCCAGTTACCAATATTGTTTGGGTCCAGCCCCTGCAACTGCTCAACAAATTCATTGATATTCATTTTGTAATACCTTTGCCAGCCGCTTGGGCCACCTGCAAAGTAAAGGCACGCGATTTTTCAACATCACCTTTATTAGCCTTACTAGCTGAAATTACCGTAAGTTTAGGTTCACTAAACCATGGTGATGCTTCCAAACTTCGCATAAACGCTGATACTCGTGCGTTGGATTGCGCCATCCCTTGAATTGTTACGTTACGTCCTTTCTGTGTCAGTGAGATCAAATACAAACCATCCGGCACTGCACGAGCGATTTCATCAAAAAGATGTACCACTTCAGGACGATTACTTTGAAGCTGCTCGATAACACGCATACGCGCAACAAGCTGCTCTTTTTTCTTTTCCAGCTCGCTAATTTCCTTGATTTTGTCTTCTACACGTTTAATTTCCTGTTTTAGGATGTTATTGCGCGTTTCCTGTGCGCCGATCAGTAGCCCTACATAGACATGCGCTACAACAACTAAACCGGCGGCAACGATTGCCATTCCTCCGACTACAGTAAAAAATTCTTTCTTTTTCTGTTGACGAAGCTCTTCACGCCAGGGGAGTAAGTTGATATGCGCCATTAGTCGAAACTCCTCAGCGCAAGCCCACAGGCGATCATCAGAGCAGGTGCATCATTACTCAGCACCTGCGCCTTAATCTTGGGCGAGATAATCATATTGGAGAATGGATTTGCTACCGTTGTCGGGACACCCTGATTTTGTTCAATCAGCTCGTCGATACCGACAATGGAGGAGCTACCACCAGCCAAGACAATATGGTCCACACTGTTGTACTGACTGGAGGAGAAGAAAAACTGTAGCGAACGGCTCACCTGTTGTGCCATCGCCTCTTTAAAAGGCTCGAGCACCTCTGGTCCATAGTTATCGGGCAGACCACCCTGGCGCTTAGCCATACCAGCCTCTTCATAAGAAAGACCGTAGCGACGTTGAATCTCTTCGGTAAGTTGCTTACCGCCGAAAACCTGCTCTCGGGTATAGATGGTTTTTAGATCGTGCAATACGTTAAGAGTGGTCATGGTGGCGCCGATATCAACCACGGCAATAGTTTTGTCCAGGCCATGATCCGGCATTTGTTCCTTCAACAGGGTGAAGGCGTTTTCCATCGCATAGGCTTCGACGTCAATTACCTTGGCATGCAACCCGGCCAGTTCAATCGCATAGACCCTGGTGTCCACATTTTCACTACGTGATGCGGCCAGCAGGACATCGACGCGCTCGGGATCATGTTCGGTGGGGCCAATCACCTCGAAATCGAGGTTGACCTCTTCCAGGGGATAGGGAATGTATTGATCGGCTTCAAGCTGAATTTGCCCTTCCATGTCATCGTCGGACAGGGAAGCGGGCATGGAGATAACCTTGGTGATAACCGCGGAACCGGCTACCGCTGCCGCCGCATCCTTAATTTTGGTGCCAGAACGCTTCACCGCGCGTTTGATCGCCTCGCCAACGGCATTCTCATCAGAGATGTTTTTCTCGATGACCGAGTTCGGCGGCAACGGCTCAACCGCATAGCTCTCAACACGATAGCGGTTGCCGCTTTTGCTCAGCTCCAGCAGCTTGACCGCGGTTGTGCTGATGTCGAGCCCCAGAATGGCCGGTTTGTTCCTTCCGAGGAGCGTGAACATCTAGGCGTTTTTCCTTTATATATCCAAGGTTACATGAATTACCTGTTTAACAACATTAAATACCAGAGTCAAGTGTGGGTCAACCTATTATTTGTCGACTCGGCGTTAGAGAACGCCACAAAAAAGCTTTATACTCGGGCGCTTAATTCATCTCTGAGCGACTCTAAGCAGCCATACCACAATGAAATTTCGCCTCCCTGACAGGCGCCAGGTGCTCCGCGCCACCCTGGTGATTTCCCTGGCCGGTTTTATCGGCCTCACCGCCATCTACCTCTATCTGGCCCCCAAGCTGCCCGACATCGAGGCCCTTAAAGACGTTCGCCTGCAGGTACCCCTGCGGGTATTCAGTCGCGACGGCCTGCTGATCGCTGAATACGGTGAAATGAAGCGTGTGCCCCTGCGCTACGACCAATTCCCACCCCAGTTGATCCACGCCGTGCTGGCCGCCGAGGATAACCGCTTCTTCGAGCATCCTGGCGTTGATTATCAAGGACTTATACGCGCTTTTATCCATCTGGTACAAACCGGCGAGCGCGGTCAGGGCGGTAGTACCATCACCATGCAGGTGGCGCGTAACTTCTTCCTCAGCCGGGAGAAGACCTACTCCCGCAAAATCAATGAGATCCTCCTGTCACTCAAGATCGAGAACGAATTGAGCAAAGAGGAGATCCTTGAGCTCTATCTGAACAAGATCTATCTGGGCAAGCGTGCCTACGGCTTCGCCGCCGCCGCCCAAATCTACTATGGCAAGGAACTGGCCGATCTGACGCTGCCGCAACTGGCCATGATCGCCGGTCTGCCCAAGGCCCCTTCCACCTATAACCCCATCGTCAATCCCGAACGTGCCGTGTTGCGCCGCAACTATGTCCTGCGCCGCATGAAAGAGCTGGATTACATCACCGATACCCAGTATCAGGATGGACTCGCCGCCGAGGTCACTGCGGAGGAACACTCCTTCGGCACCGAACTGGATGCCCCTTATCTGGCAGAAATGGTGCGGGCGGAGATGGTCGAGCGCTATGGCAAAGAGGCGTACAGCTACGGCTACAACGTCTTCACCACCATCGGCAGTAACCTGCAGCGTGCGGCAAACCACGCGATCCACAAAAATCTCATCGGTTACGAACACCGCCACGGTTTTCGTGGTCCGGAAAAACACGTTGAACTGAGCGAAGACGCCGGTTCGACCGAGTGGCTCCAGGCATTGGAAGACCGCTCCACCATTGGTGGCCTGCAACCGGCCGTGGTGGTTGCCCTGTCTGAGACCGAGGCAGTCATCGCCCTCTCCGATGCCAGCCTGCATGTCCTGCCCTGGACCGGCATGCAATGGGCGCGCCGCTATATCGATGACAACAGCATGGGCGCTGAACCGACTACCGCCGCAGAAATCCTCGCCATAGGCGACGTGATTCGGGTTGAACAAAACACCAAGGGCGAATGGCAACTCTCCCAGGTGCCCGAAGTCGCCGGCGCGCTGGTCTCCCTTGATCCGAATAACGGCGCCGTACAGGCATTGACCGGGGGTTTCGACTTCTTTGCCAGCAAGTTCAACCGTGTCACCCAGGCGGAACGCCAGCCCGGTTCCAACTTCAAACCGTTCGTCTATTCTGCCGCGCTGGACAATGGTTTCACCGCCGCCAGCATTATTAACGACGCCCCGGTGGTCTTCGAAGACAGCGCCCTGGAGAGTGAATGGCGCCCAGAGAATTACAGCGGTAAGTTCTACGGCCCAACCCGCCTGCGCGAAGCGCTGGTCAACTCACGTAATCTGGTCTCTATCCGCCTGCTCAACAGCATCGGCATCAGCACTGCCATCCGCTATGTGAGCAAGTTCGGTTTCAGCCCGGAACGTCTGCCACGCGATCTATCCCTGGCTCTGGGTAGCGCTGCGCTCACGCCTTACGAGATCGTACGCGGCTATGCTACTTTCGCCAACGGCGGCTTCCTCATCGATCCCTTCTTCATCCAGCGCATCGAAGACAGCGATGGCAAGATCCTGTTCGAGGCGAAACCACCCCGCGCTTGCGACGATGAGTGCCATAAACAGCTGGAGCGGGAACGGGAACTGGCAGCACAGATGGCAGTTGCTTTGGGACAAACCACTCCTGAAGTACCTGCAGAGCAACCGGAACAGACAACCACGACCGAAGAAGCAGCGGCCAACGCCACCGTCGACACCCCGGTCAGCGAGATGATGGAAGGTGAACAACAGCGTGATCCGCTGTCACCGATAGAGGAAAATGGTGAACTGTTTGCGCCGCAAACCGTCGACCCGCGTAATGTTTACCTGATCCGATCGATCATGCAGGACGTCATCAAACGCGGTACGGGTCGTCGCGCACTGCAACTACGTCGCCACGATCTGGCCGGTAAAACCGGCACCACCAATGACCAGCGTGACGCCTGGTTCTCCGGCTACAACAACGACGTGGTTACCACTGTCTGGGTCGGCTTCGATAATCCGCGTCCCCTCGGTAACCGAGAAACCGGCGCAGGCGCCGCTCTGCCGATGTGGATCGACTACATGCGCGAAGCGCTGCGTGATCGCCCTGAGCACAATATGTCGCAACCCGAAGGGATGGTCTCAGTACGCATCGACGCCCAGACCGGCCAGTACACCGCCGCCGACAACCCGGATGCGATCTTCGAACTGTTCCGGGTCGAAAACGCGCCGCAACCTGGTACGGCACAGCCCGTCCTCCCTGATGGTGAGAACGGTGAAAACGGCGGTAACGGTAGTGGCGGTTCGGCGATCACCGAGCAGCTGTTCTAGGGCATATGGGCAAACGCCGCCCGGCGTCACCGGACCCTCGTCTGCGCCGCCTGCTGGCGCAGAGTGCCGCCCGATTTCTGCTTGAGGACGGACAACGGGACTTCGCCACCGCACTGCGCAAGACCGCCGCGCAACATGGCGTTAGCGACCAACGCAGCCTGCCGGACCACACGGAAATCGAGCTAGCGCTGCAGGAGCAACAGCGCCTGTTTCGCGGTAATAGCCAGCCTCGCCATCTCCTCAGCCTGCGACAAACCGCCCTGCAGGCGATGGACCTGCTGACCGATTTTCGTCCCTGCCTGGTCGGCCCGATCCTCAACGGCACGGCCGACGAACACACCCCTGTCTATCTCCATCTCTTCGCCGATACCGCGGAGGAGGTGCTGATCTTTTTAATGGATAAGGAGATACCGTTCGAGCAGGGAGAACGACGGGTTCGTTACGGTAACGGCAAGATCGAGCTACGGCCCAAGTTCAGCTTCATCGCCGGGGAGCACGAGATCCAGCTAACGGTTTTCTCGCCACAGGAGCGCAAACGCGCACCGCTTAGTCCAGTGGATGGCAAACCAATGCAACGCGCAGAACGCGCGCAACTGGAAAAAATTCTGTTAGAAGATTAAATAGCGGGATAATGTTCTGGCCACGGTGCTCGCGCTACGCCGCTATCGATCGCAGCCTTCGCCACCAGCGGCGGTAAGCGCTCGATCAGACGCGGATCAAAAGGCTTGGGGATAATGTAATCCGGCCCGAACTCCAGCGACTCAACACCGTAGGCCTGCAGCACTACCGCCGGTACCGGCTCTCGGGTTAGATCGCGAAGCGCTTCCACCATCGCGATCTTCATCGCCTCGTTGATGCAGCTGGCGCGCACGTCGAGTGCGCCGCGGAAGATAAAGGGAAAACCCAACACATTGTTCACCTGGTTCGGATAGTCGGTCCGACCAGTAGCCATGATCAGATCATCGCGCACGGTGTGGGCCACCTCGGGACGGATCTCCGGATTGGGATTGGCCAGGGCAAACAACACCGGTTTCGGCGCCATCGAGGCCAGCATCGCCTCGCTGACCAGATTTGCGCCGGAAACACCGATAAAGACATCGGCGCCCGCCATCGCATCGGCAAGGGTACGCCGCTCGGTCTCCACGGCGAAGGGAGCCTTGTACTGATTTACTCCGTCACGCCCAAGGTAGACCACCCCATGTCGATCCACCAACAGCATGTTTTCCTGTTTTGCCCCTAGCGAGAGCAGCAGGTGCATCGCCGCCAGTCCCGCCGCACCGGCGCCGAGGCAGACGATACGTGCCTGCGCCAGATCCTTGCCCTGTAGTTCCAGTGCATTGAGCAAGCCGGCGGCGATAATAATCGCGGTGCCGTGCTGGTCATCGTGGAAAACCGGGATATCGAGCCGCTGCTGTAGTTGTCGCTCCACCTCGAAGCAGTGGGGCGCGGCAATATCCTCCAGATTGATGCCGCCGAAGGTGGGGGCGATGGCCGCCACCGCCTCGACAAAGGCCTCCGGACTCTCCGCCTGCACCTCAATGTCGAAGACGTTGATATCGGCGAAACGTTTGAACAACACCGCCTTGCCCTCCATTACCGGCTTACCCGCCAGGGCACCGACATTGCCCAAACCCAGCACCGCGGTACCATCGCTAATGACTCCGACCAGATTGCCCTTACCGGTATAGAGATAGGCATCGGCAGGATCCTCATGGATCGCCTGTACCGGCACCGCGACACCAGGGGTATAGGCCATCGCCAGTTGCTGCTGGGTCTCGCAAACCTTGGTAATAGCCGTGGCGATTTTCCCGGGAACCGGGTTGGCGTGGTATTCGAGTGAGGCCTGCTCGTGCGGGCCCAGTGTGGATTTGTCGCTCATCGCTTTAACCTGTTATCCCTCTAATCCTTAACGACCAATGCGGCTGGATGGGCCACCCGCATACGCCACTTGCCCTTATGGTAGGTCAACCAGCCACGGGCCTCTATCTTCTGCCCGACCAACGTGTGCAAATTGATATCGCTGAAATAGTGCAGATCACGTCGCGGGATCTGCAGTGCAGCATCGCCGTCCAGTTCCAGCCAGAGACTGTTCCGACTCTCAGCCACTTTTTCAACCCTGGCCGACAACAGGGCAAAACCCTCGTCTCCCTTTTGTAGCACTTTGCTCTGCTTGAACAGGCTGCGTCCCGACCAGATTCCGCGCTCGGCATCCCGCGCGGTTTTCTCATGCGCATAGTAGCAGGGGTTCTGCCACAGGCTCGGCGGTATGGAAACCGCGGCGGCCAACCCCTCATCCAGCAGCAGGGCGCTCAGGCTGCGTCCGTCGGACAGATAGGGATGAGCCAGCAAACGCCCGTAGCGATCCTTGCGCTCTGCGGCGAAGCGTAACCGCAGCTGGCCGTCACCGATCAGTTCCCGAACCCGCTTTCTGGCCGCCTCGGCGTAGGGTTCGGAACGACCATACTTATGATCGATCTCGGGGGTGTTGATCCCGGCGAAGCGTACCTTACGCCCATCCTCCAGGCGCACCGTATCACCATCGTAGACGTAGGCGACCCCGACCGTCTCGTCGGCCCGATCCAGCGGGCAGGCGCCAAGCGGCGAAACCGCCAACCCCAACGCAAAAAGGGCGCCCCATCGGGACGCCCTTTTGCGCTGCCGCCATCCGGCCACGGACTTACTTGCGGCCGTACTTCTGGCGGAATTTGTCGACGCGACCACCGGTGTCCACCATCTTCTGCTTACCGGTATAGAACGGGTGGCAGGCGGAGCAAACCTCCAGGTTCAGGTCGTGGCCCGCGGTAGAGCGGGTCTTGAAAGAGTTACCGCAACTGCAGTTAACGGTAATCTCGTTGTATTCGGGATGGATATCCGCTTTCATGTCAAACCTCGTCGAGTGGTGATACGCCGCTCCCTGTCTCCGCGACAGGCACCGCGTCAGCCTTTTAAAGAGCAGGCGATCTTACGGATCTGGAGAGTACTTGGCAAGTAGTAACACCTTATAGGTGCTTGAGTCACCAGACCGATTGGCTTCTACTATGATCTAGTAACGACTCTGGCTGGACAACATCATGGATCCAAAAAAACATCCGCCCCGCCTCAAGTACGATTATGAGGGGCTAGACGAGGCGTCAATCAAGCACTCCCTCGCCAACCGTATGACCTATACGGTGGGCAAGGATAGTCTCACCGCCACCGATCGCGACTGGTTCCACGCAGTCGCCTATATGGTGCGCGACCGCCTCACCGAGCGCTGGATGGAAACCATGCGCAGCTACTACCAGAGCGATACCAAACGGGTCTATTACCTGTCGATGGAATTTCTGCTCGGCCGCTCCCTGATCAACAGTGTGCTCAACCTCGGTTTCTTCGAAGAGGTGAAGGCGGTACTGCAGGATCTGGAACTGGATATCGAAGAGATCTCAGACCTGGAATTCGACGCCGCACTCGGCAACGGTGGCCTGGGCCGCCTGGCCGCCTGTTTCCTAGACTCCCTCGCCACCCTGCGCATGCCCGGTTACGGCTACGGCATCCGCTACGAATACGGCATGTTCCGCCAGGCCATTGAGCACGGCGCCCAGGTGGAACACCCGGATAACTGGCTCCGCTACGGCAATCCCTGGGAGTTCTCCCGTCCAGAGGTGCTGTTCCCGGTCAAGTTCGGCGGCCAGGTGGTGGACTACCGCGACGACGACGGCAATCTGCGCCACCACTGGGTCGAAACCGAGGATGTGATGGCGATGGCCTACGACATTCCTATCCCCGGCTACGGGGTCGACACAGTCAACAACACCCGTCTGTGGGCGGCCAAGGCGACCCGTGATTTTGACCTGAAGTACTTCAATGAGGGCAACTACACCAAAGCGGTGGAGGACAAAAACTCCTCGGAAAACCTTTCCAAGGTACTTTACCCCAACGACGTGACCGAGATGGGCAAGGAGCTGCGACTGAAACAGCAGTTCTTCTTCGTCAGCGCTTCGTTGCAGGACATCCTCTCCCGCTTCGATCGCCAGTATGACGACTACTCCCTGCTCCCGGACAAAGTGGCGATCCAGTTGAATGACACCCATCCTGCCATCGCCGTCGCTGAGCTAATGCGATTGCTGGTGGATATTCACCACATTGAATGGAACGAGGCGTGGGACATCACCACCCGCACCTTCGCCTACACCAACCACACCCTGCTACCCGAGGCACTTGAAGTCTGGCCGGTGCCGCTGTTCGAGCGCATGTTGCCGCGTCACCTGCAAATTATTTATGACATCAACCACTTCCTGCTCAAGGAGGTCATCCACCGTCACCCGGGTGATACCGAACGCATGGCACGCATGTCGCTAATCGATGAACATGGAGAGCGCTATGTGCGTATGGCGCACCTGGCTATCGTCGGCAGCCACAAGGTCAACGGTGTTGCGGCGCTGCATACCGAGCTACTGAAAAATCAGATGTTCCGTGACTTCAGCGAATTCTATCCAGACAAATTCATTAACATTACCAACGGCATTACGCCACGACTCTGGCTTAATCAATCCAACCCAACCCTGACCGAACTGATCAGCAAACAGATCGGCCGTGGCTGGCTAACGCATCTGGATCGACTTCGCGAACTGGTACCGCTGGCCGACGATGCCGTCTTCCGCCATGAATTCCGCCAGGTCAAACAGACCAACAAACAGTTGCTGGCGGACAAGATCGAAAAGCGTCTAGGTCTCAAGATCGATCCACAAAGCCTGTTCGATGTGCAGATCAAACGTATTCACGAATACAAACGGCAACTGCTCAACGTGCTACACATCATCACCCGCTATAACCGTCTGCGTGACGGCAGCGATATTCCGATGGTGGATCGCACCGTGATCTTTGGCGGCAAGGCGGCACCCGGATACTGGATGGCAAAACAGATTATCCATCTAATCGTCGATGTCGCCGGGATCGTCAACTACGACCCGCACATCAATAACCGGCTCAAGGTGGTATTCATCCCCAACTACGATGTCACCACCGCCACCGACATCATCCCCGCTGCCGATCTGTCGCAGCAAATCTCCACTGCCGGGACCGAGGCATCGGGTACCGGCAACATGAAGTTGTCACTCAACGGTGCGCTGACTATCGGCACCCTGGATGGCGCGAACGTGGAGATACATCAGGAAGTCGGTGCCGAAAATATCTTCATCTTCGGCAACACCGTAGAAGAGGTTGCCGAGCTACGCCGCAACGGTTATCGACCACGGGATTACTATGAAAGCAACGGAGAGCTGAAGCGTGCCATCGACATGATCGACTCCGGCTTTTTCTCGCCGGAAGATAAAGGTCGATATAAAGGGCTGGTAGAAAATCTGTTAGGGCAGGATCCCTATCTGTTACTGGCCGACTACGCCGACTACATCGCTACCCAGGACAAGGTCGACCTGCTCTACCAGAATCCCGAGGAGTGGGATCGCAAGGCGATTCTCAATTTCGCCCAGGTCGGTCACTTCTCTTCCGACCGAACGATACGTGAATATGCCGAACAGATCTGGGGCGTCAAACCGGTCAACCATAGTCACAATCACTCATAGTGATCGCATAACAAAAAGGGCGCCATTGGCGCCCTTTTTGTTTTCATACTAACTCTCAATCAACGCTTCATTGAGTCGAAGAACTCGGCGTTGGTCTTGGTCGCCTTGATCTTGTCCTGCAGGAACTCCATCGCCGCGACTTCGTCCATCTCGTGAACCAGCTTGCGCAGGATCCAGATCTTCTGCAGCTCTTCGGCATTGGTCAGCAACTCTTCACGGCGGGTGCCGGAACGGTTGATGTTGATCGAAGGATAGATGCGCTTCTCGGCAATCCGGCGTTCCAGGTGGATCTCCATGTTACCGGTGCCTTTGAACTCTTCGTAGATCACATCATCCATACGCGAGCCGGTATCGATCAGCGCAGTAGCGAGGATGGTCAGTGAACCACCTTCCTCGATATTACGTGCGGCACCAAAGAAACGCTTGGGACGGTGCAGAGCGTTGGCGTCGACACCACCGGTCAGGACCTTACCTGATGAAGGAATCACGGTGTTGTAGGCACGAGCCAGACGGGTGATGGAGTCGAGCAGGATCACCACGTCGTGTTTATGCTCCACCAGGCGCTTGGCCTTTTCGATAACCATTTCGGCCACCTGTACGTGACGGCTGGCCGGTTCGTCGAAGGTGGAGGAAACCACTTCACCGCGTACGGAGCGGGCCATCTCGGTCACCTCTTCCGGACGTTCGTCGATAAGCAGCACAATCAGGTAACACTCGGGATGCTTGCTGGTGATCGACTGGGCGATGTTCTGCAGCATCATCGTCTTACCGGTTTTAGGCGGCGCGACGATCAGACCACGTTGACCTTTACCGATAGGTGCGGTGAGGTCGATGATCCGTGCAGTGACGTCTTCAGTGCTGCCGTTACCCATCTCCAGCGTCATACGCTCATTGGCATGCAGTGGAGTGAGGTTCTCGAACAGTACCTTGTTCTTGGCGTTCTCCGGTGGCTCATAGTTGATCTGGTCAACCTTGAGCAGGGCAAAGTAACGCTCACCCTCTTTCGGCGGGCGAATCTTGCCGGAAACGGTGTCGCCGGTGTGCAGATTAAAGCGTCGGATCTGGCTGGGCGAGACATAGATGTCATCAGGCCCGGCGAGATAGGAGCTGTCAGCGGAACGGAGGAAACCAAAGCCGTCCTGCAAAATCTCCAGTACACCATCGCCGTAGATATCCTCGCCATTCTTGGCGTGGGCCTTAAGCACGGAAAAAATGACGGCCTCTTTGCGTGAACGGGCAACATTTTCGATGCCCATCTCTTCGGCCATTTTTAATACTTCAGACGCAGGTTTTCTTTTGAGTTCAGTTAGATTCATATTGCGGTTGCCGTCTACGGAATGTGTTTTGGATGGAATGATTTTCAGGTTTGGATTGGTTTTTGCCCGGAAGGATTGCAGAAATCCTCAGGCGGAAAAAAGGGGAAAAACGAAGTGGTTGGTTAATCTTGTATGTTTATAAGCAGGCGAAAGTCTAACACCAGTCGCCGGGACCGTCCACCCCCAGCAGAGGGGGCAGACGCCCACGATAAAAACTTACAGGTTGCTGTCGATAAATGCGGTCAGTTGCGACTTGGAGACGGCGCCAACCTTGGTCGCTTCGACATTGCCACCCTTGAACAGCATCAGGGTCGGAATACCACGGATACCGTATTTCGGCGGGGTATTCGGGTTATCGTCGATGTTCAGTTTGACCACTTTCAGCTTATCAGCGTAATCCTCAGCGATCTCGTCCAGGATCGGGGCGATCATTTTGCAGGGACCGCACCAGTCCGCCCAGTAATCTACCAGAACGGTACCTTCGGCTTTGATGACTTCTGCCTCAAAGGTGTCGTCGGTTACGTATACAATTTTGTCGCTCAAGGTTGTGCCTCCAGATAATCGATCGATTCCATGGTGATACCGCTCCATGGGCCTGTGAATCTCATGGCAAACATTTGAGCCCAATACGCCTGCTATTTCAAGCCCAAAACTCCGCACATTTTGGTATTCTAGCCGACCATGAGTGAAAAACATTTATCCACTACCCGCTTCCAGGACTTCAAACTGCCTGCAGAGTTATTGCAAGGCATTGAAGAAACAGGCTTTTCCTACTGCACCCCGATACAGGCAGAGAGCCTGCCCATCGCCCTGGAGGGACAGGATGTTGCCGGTCAGGCGCAGACAGGGACCGGTAAGACCGCCGCATTCCTGGTTGCCACCTTCAATAATCTACTGACCCGCCCCACAGACCCGCAACGCAAACCCAACCAGATCCGCGCCCTGATCCTCGCCCCCACCCGCGAGCTGGCGATCCAGATCCACAAGGACGCCGAGGTGCTCGGGCGTCATACCGGACTGAAGCTGGGACTGGCTTACGGCGGCACCGGCTACGAACAACAACGCAACACCCTCACCGAGGGTGTCGATATCCTGATCGGCACACCGGGGCGAATCATCGATTACTTCAAGCAGCACGTCTTTGACATGCGCCTGTTGCAGGTGATGGTGCTGGATGAAGCGGACCGTATGTTCGATCTCGGTTTCATCAAGGACATCCGTTTTCTGCTACGTCGCATGCCGAAACCGGAACAGCGTCTGAGCATGCTCTTCTCTGCCACCCTGTCGCACCGGGTGAGCGAGCTGGCCTATGAGCACATGAACAATCCGGTCGCGGTAGAAGTCGAGGCGGAACAGGTCACTGCCGATCGAGTGAATCAGAGCGTCTACTACCCGGCGATGGACGAGAAAATCCCGTTACTCCTCGGTCTGTTAAAACAGGAACAGCCACAACGGGCTATCGTCTTCGTCAACACCAAGCGCGCCGGTGAAAGAGTATGGGGTTATCTGGAAGGTAACGGCATCAAGTGCGGCGTGCTCTCCGGTGATGTGCCGCAAAAAAAGCGTCAGCGCCTGCTTCTGGAATTCGAGAGTGGTGAATACCCAGTGCTGGTTGCCACCGACGTCGCCGCCCGCGGCCTGCATATCCCTGACGTCAGTCACGTCTTCAATTATGATCTGCCGCAGGATGCGGAAGATTATGTCCACCGCATCGGACGTACTGCCCGTGCCGGTGCCAGCGGCAAGGCGATCAGCTTCGCCTGCGAGGAGTACGCCTTCTCCCTCGCCGAGGTGGAAGAGTACATTGAACAGAAGATCCCGATGGAGTCGATTAGCAGCGAATTACTGATCGAACCGCAACCCCCGGTACGCATGGAGCGCAAACCCCGCCCTCACGGCAATAATCGTGGTGGCGGCAACGGTGGTAAACGTCGTAGTGGTGGTGGCCGTTCGCGCCATCGCAGCGGCAGTTAAAATTAATTTCACGTAAGCGCAGTAGAAGAGATGGCCAAGAAAAAGAAGATCAAGATCTCCGCGGAAGAGAAATGTAGCCTCTGCCACGACTCCAAGTGCTGTACCTACTTCACCCAGCAGATCGATACGCCGCGCTCCATCGATGAGTTCGACGTACTGTTGTGGCAACTGGCGCACCGGGACGTACAGGCTTACAAGGATGAGGATGGCTGGTTTTTGCTGGTGAACAATCGCTGTACCCATCTGCTGGAAGGTGGCGGCTGCGGTATCTACGAAACCCGTCCTCAGATCTGTCGCGATCACACCAACGACTACTGCGAGTATGACACCACCGCAGAGAGCGGCTTCGATCTTTTCTTCCCCGACTACGACAGCCTGCTGACTTACTGCAGGAAACGTTTCAAGAAGTGGGATAAACGTTTCAAGAAAAAGAAGTAACTCCTCGCTTTACTCCTGCGGTCGCTCGCGATGCCCTGAACCGGGCTTACCTTTCATCTTGTAGGGCGGCGGCGATCCATCCGGTCGACTCTGGAAGATACGCATCGACCACATATACTGGCTTGGTGCCAGGGCAATCAACTTCTCCAACTCCCGATTCATGCGTGCCGCATCGGCGACTTCGTCGTCGGTCGGAAAATTCTCAAGCGGCGGTAGAATCGTTGCCCGGTAGTGGCCGTTTTGCGCATTGTAGACCGTGGCAAACGGCAGCACCGTCGCATCGGTCATACGACTCAGTTTCGACAACGCGGTCAATGTCGCGGTCTTCAAACCGAAGAAGGGTACAAAGACCGAGTACTCCGGTCCCAGGTCCTCATCCGGCAGATAGTAAAATGCCCGACCACTTTTGATCGACTTAACGATGGGACGCATACCTTTGTCGCGTAGAAAAAGAACGCCGTTAAAACGTGTGCGACCCCGAGCCATGAACCAGTCGATAAGTGAGTTACGGGCAGGCTTAATCAGACCGACCGAAGGATAGAAACGGGTTAACGCTGCGGCACCGAAATCGAGCGCCACATTGTGACTGGTAAGCAGAATAACTTTGCCACCCTTGTCTAGCGCCTGCTGTAGATGCTCACCACCTTCGAGGGTCAGGATACAATCGAGAGAACGGCGGGAACCCCACCAGAGCAAACCGTAATCGAGAAAGGTCTGGCTAAGGGTACGGAAGTACTCCCGCGCTATCTGCTCTTTCTGTGTCTCGCTCGCTTCGGGAAAACACCAACTGAGATTGGTATGAATAATTTCACGGCGCTTTGGCTGACGCTGGTAGGCCAGGTCACCTATCCAGGCACCGACAGCACGGCGCACGCTTCCGGGCATTAATGAAAAGAGACGAAACAGTCCCAGTCCCAGCCACACCAGCCAGAAGCGTGGACCCAACCACTGCCACTGAAAAGGTCCCGGGTATGTCGACTCGCTATTTTTTTCCATTAACGTAACTCGGCCAGCAGACGATCGATCATCCCTTCCGCCTGCGAAGCATAGCCACTGCCAAAGAGATTGAAGTGGTTGAGGATGTGGTAAAGATTATAAAAAGTCTTGCGCACTTTATACCCTGCATCGAGCGGCCAGGTTTCATTATAGGCCGCGTAAAAATCACTACTGAAACCACCGAATAGTTCGGTCATGGCGATATCCGCTTCACGATCACCGTAATAGACCGCCGGATCGAAAATCACCGGCGCACCGTCACCAGCAAAAGCATAATTGCCCGACCAGAGATCGCCATGCAATAACGAGGGCACAGGCATGTAGTCGCTGAAAAAAGCGGCAATGTTATCCATCAGCTCAGCACCCTTGCGCTGCAACGAACCACCCGCCCCTTTGCGTGCTGCCATCTCCAGCTGTTTGCCCAGACGCTGTTCGCGCCAGAAAACGATCCAGTCATGATGCTCATCGTTGTACTGCGGTATCGAACCGATGGTGTTATCACGAAACCAGCCGAAACGTTCCTGGGTGGTTCGATGTAGCTGCGCCAGTTCTCGACCCAATTGTTCACTACTACCGCTACTGCCCAGAAACAGATTTTCCATCACGATAAATGCCTGGCCCTCGGCCGTGCCGGTTGCCAGTGGCTCAGGCACAGCAATCGCGCCCGGCACACGCAGTTCACGCAGGCCGTCTGCCTCCGCCTCGAACATCGGCAGCGATGATGCGCTGTTGAGTTTGACGAAGTAACTGCGAGTGCCGTCGCTGACCTTTGCCGCACTATTGATGCAGCCACCGCCGACACTCTGCTGCTGTCCCGCGTGGAAAGGTTCACCGGTAGCGTCACTGATTGCCCGTGAAATTGTCTGCCAAAGATCCATGACCGGCATCTTAAACCACTATGGTTCACACTGTCTTGCAAGGTTAAACTGGGCAAATGGAATATCAACCACTCAGCCAGCGCATCACCTATCAGCAGGTCGAACAGATCGTCCACCGCTTCTACGAGGCGGTGCTTGCCGACGACTCATTGATACCGCACTTTCGCCACGTCAGCGACTGGCCGGAACACGAGCGACACATCAGCAACTTCTGGTGGGGAATGCTTGGTGGTCAGGTAGAAAGCCCTCGACCCAATGCGATGGAAGAGGGGCATCGCGATCTAGTGCTTGGTCAGGCGGATCTGCAACGCTGGCTGGAGCTGTTTGAACAGACGCTATACCAGGAGTTGGATCGCGACATCGCCGCAAGCTGGGCGGCGCAAGCGAAGCATATTGGCACGATGATGGTTATGAAAGGGCTAGTGAAAGAATAGAAGCCACTCAAAATGGTCTTCGCGCCCTGATCCTGTGTTGCAGTGCCTTCTCCGGTGCTCATTTACTACCCGGGTAAACTGCGCTCCTCGAAGGCCCTGCGCCTTGTCTCCGTACGCGAATCCAAATTTTGAGAGGCTTCTTGAAAACCCGATCAGATTTTTTCCAATAACAGATTGCCGTGCGCATCGACCCGGCAGAGCCAGCCTGATGCCAGCCAGGTAGTCGCCACGGTTTCGGTGATCAACGCCGGTCCTTTGATCTCATCGCCCTGACGTAATCCCGCCCGATTCCACACCTCTGCTTCAGCTTCAATCCCGTAAATTTCCGCCAGGCCTGCATAGGCTTCGAGCGTTGAATCGCTTACGGTACTAATGGGCAGTTGCGGCGTTGGTCCCAGCAACTGCAAACGCAGATTGACCAGCTCTACCGGCAACTCCAAACGATGGCCGTAGCGCTCCTGGTGCAGTTGATGGAACGCCTCGGCACTGGCTTCGCGATCCGATTGCCACGGCACATTGAGGGTATAGGACTGACCCTGGTAACGCAGATCAAGCGATGTGCGTACCGCGATCTCGCCTTCAGGCAACTCCTGTCTCAACGACTGCTCGCCCTCATGTCGCAGTTCAGCAAACAGCGATTCAATCTCATCCGCTTCGGTTTCCGCCAGCAACTGTCGATGGGTACGCGAGAGTTGCCGTCCACGTGGCGCGGTCAGCATCCCCAACGCAGAAAGCACGCCGCCGTGGATTGGCACCATCGCCTGACGCATCCCCAGCGCTTCGGCCAGGGCGCAGACGTGTAAACCACCTGCACCGCCAAAGGAGACCAGAGTCATCGGCCGCGGATCGATACCGCGCTGCACCGAGATCACCCGCAGGGCACGGGCCATATGTTCATTGGCGATGCGGATGATCCCCGCCGCCGCCTCGTGCAGACCGACATCGAGCTTGCTGGCAATAGCGCCAACCGCCCGCTCCGCCGCTGCCACATCCAGGGTCATACCACCGCCAAGAAAGGCATCCCGGCGTAGACGGCCCAGCACCAGATTGGCATCGGTAACCGTTGGTTCATGACCGCCCTTGCCGTAACAGGCTGGCCCCGGCGCCGCCCCGGCCGACTCCGGCCCCACCTGCAGCAAGCCACCCGCGTCGACCCGGGCGATGGAACCACCGCCCGCGCCGATGGTGTGCATATCGACCATCGGCACGGAGACCGGATAGCGACCGATGCGTCCTTCGCTGGTCAGTTGCAGTTCGCCATCGATCAGCGCCACGTCGGTGGAGGTGCCGCCCATATCGAAGGTCAGCAGTTGTTCGCGTCCGGCCAGTTGCCCGACCCGACGTGCCGCAGCGAGCCCGCCTGCCGGACCGGAGAGCAGCATCTGCACCGCCTGTTTTCCTGCCAGACCGGCAGCAATGGTGTTGCCGGAACTCTGCATCACGGAGATGGATACACCGGGTAGGTCAGTCTCCAGCCGCGCCAGGTAACCCTCCACCAACGGCCCGACCCAGGCGTTGAGCCAAGTGGCAATGCCACGCTCGTATTCGCGATATTCGGGCAATACGGCAGAGGAACGGGAGACGAAGATCCCCTCAGGGACGATCGCCTCGATGGTTTTTTCGAAACGGTCGTCGAGGAAGGAGAAGAGCAGGTTAATCGCCACCGCCTGTGGTTTGAGTTCGGTGATCCGTTGGCGCAATTCAGCGAGATCGTCGTCGCTCAGCGGCTCGACCACACCGCCGTCAGCACCGAGACGGCCGCCGGTTTCCAGACATAACTCCGCTGATACTGGCGGTTCTATAGGTTGTGGTTGCAGGTTGTAGAGCTCGGCCCGCGCCTGGCGACCGATGGTCAACATATCGCCGAGGCCATGGTTAGTAATGAAAACGGTGCGCACGCCCTTGCCTTCCAGTGCCGCATTGGTCGCCACGGTAGAGCCGTGCACCATACGCAACTGCTGCATCAGTGCATCCGCAATCCCCAGCTCCTGCACACCCTGCAGGATCGCCCGCTCCGGCGCATCGGGGGTAGAGAGCACTTTGTGTACGCGCAACCGCTCGCCGTCATAAAGGACGAAATCGGTAAAGGTGCCTCCGGTGTCTACCCCTAACAGCATCATTTTCCCCATGAGAAACGAAAATTCCGTTTGATGGAACTTTCATCACAACAACCCTTCAAACACGACATTTCATGCCTATGTTGAGCGCGGTATGATACCGGAAGCCAAACCGGTATTCCTCTGTAACAAGAAGATAAAGAGTGACATGGAAAACAACAGTCTGATCCAGGTTGAACACTTATCGCGTCGCTACGGCGACAATCTGGCGGTCAACGATGTCAGCTTCGAAGTGCGCCGCGGTGAAGTGCTCGGCTTTCTCGGCCCCAACGGCGCAGGTAAGTCGACCACCATGCAGATGCTTACCGGCAATCTCGCGCCGACCACCGGCAGCATTCGCATCAACGGCATCGATATTCTGGAAAATCCGAAAGAGGCCAAACAGGCCCTCGGTTTCCTGCCGGAACAGCCACCGCTCTACCGTGAACTGAGCGTCGACGAATTCCTGCAATTCTGCACCCGCCTCAACCGCATCCCGCGAGACAAACAATCCGCTGCGGTCGATTACGCCAAACAGCGCTGCGGCCTCACTGAAGTGGGCAAACGTCTGATCAACAATCTCTCCAAGGGTTACCAGCAGCGGGTCGGTATCGCCCAGGCGATCATCCATTCGCCAGAGGTGGTGATCCTCGATGAGCCGACCGTTGGTCTCGACCCGATCCAGATCCGCGAAATCCGCAAGCTGATCCGCGAACTGGGCGGCGAGCACAGCGTCATTCTCTCTACCCATATCCTCCCCGAGGTGCAGGCTACCTGCGACCGGGTGCAGATCATCAATAAAGGACAGCTGGTGTTGAACGACACCATCGACGGCCTAAGCCAACGAATGCAGAGCTCCAGTCTGCTGCTGGGACTGCGCCATGCTCCGGATGCTGCCGTACTACAGCAGATAAACGGCGTGGTGTCCGTCACCGCACTCGACGATGG
>JBNLAT010000014.1:0-63813 GCA_050302275.1 Thiohalomonadaceae bacterium
AGCGGACCGGTGGTGGTCTCAATACCCGGTGCATAACCGTACTCCGGATGACCCGGGGTGCGAGAGTGCAGCTGGCGGAAGTTTTTCAGATCTTCGATACCGAGATCGTAGCCGGTCAGGTGCAGCAGGGAGTAGATCAGCATGGAGCCGTGACCGTTGGAAAGAATGAAACGGTCGCGATCGAACCACTCCGGATTGGCCGGGTTGTGTTTCATGTGACCGTTCCACAGTACCTCGGCGATGTCCGCCATACCCATGGGGGCGCCCGGGTGGCCGGAATTCGCCTTTTGCACCGCGTCCATGCTCAAAGCACGGATGGCGTTTGCTAAGTCTCTACGGCTTGGCATCTGATTCTCCTTCGAAATGTTTGAAAATTTGCTTGGTTATTCTTTAAATCCTGAGACAGCACAGCACGGCGGTAAGTGAAACCGTTACCCCTTCACTTTCCCGAGTGCCCCACCGATCTGAAACCCTCAACTTCATCAGGAAGCGGAGCAGCATCTCCCCATCCTGGTAAATTCTTCTTGCCGCGACATCTATATACGCGGTCGTTTTCCCGTTCGCATGAGCTTCTACGAGCCCTGCTTGTTTACCCTCTAGCCGCCACGACACACAGTCCTGAACGGCATGGAACCGCGGATTTTCACCTATATCCGGCACGGGGGCAATAGGCCGCCCCCATCAAAACTTGAATACCGACATAAAATCAATCGCTTAGTCAGGAGAATCCACGCTTTGGCCAAAAATGTCCAAAAACCGACGAAATCCTTTCCTTCGGCCAGCTGTTGGCGGCAAAAAACCGATATTTCGATTATTTGGACTGGTTCACATAAATTGGCAAAAACGTGGACTACTACTTATGTGGTACGTTGGTGCGTCCGTTATAAGGACCGAGCCAGCATAAACAAGTGGATACCACAGCACTCCGTAATAGAACCGGGAACATACCCGGTGGAAGTACTGCCCCCCCCAGGAAACAAGAGGGATTAACCATGCACCACACCACACTGATAGGGCGCCTTGTGCGCCTGCTACTGACCGGCATCCTGCTGGCTCCAGCAGTATCCCTGGCCTCAGGCATCGTCCTGGCGGTCCAGCCGATCATGCCGGAAACTCAAACCCGCCAGGCCTATCAACCGCTGGCCGATTATTTGCGCCAGGTAACCGGTGAACCGGTAAAACTGGTGACCACGCCCAACTTTCTGGTCTACTGGGAGTTGATGAAGCGTAACAAATGGGATCTGGTCCTCGATGCGGCGCATTTTACCGATTACCGCAACGACAAGACCGGCTACAAGGTCATCGCCAAGCTACCCGATACCGTTAGCTACACCCTGGCGGCCAATCCGGACCTGATGATTCTTGAAGCCAATGAGCTAATCGGGAAGCGTATCGCCACCCTGCCTTCACCGGGACTCGGCGCGGTTCGTCTGCAGGAGATATTCGATAATCCGATGCGCCAACCGGAGCTGATCCAGGCCGAGGACGCCGATGATGCCGCACGCAAGGTCCTCAGCGGCAAGGCCGATGCAGCCATGATCCCCACCCGCCTGCTGAGCCTGTATCCGGCACTGGTCCCCGTAGTGACCACCAAACCGGTGCCCGCGCCGGCGATCTCGGTAGCACCGACCCTGCGCCCCGAGGTACAGGCGAAAATTCGTCAGGCGATGGTGGAGGCGACCCGCACCGATCAGGGTAAGGCGATGCTCAAGGCGGTTAACCTGCCCGCCTTTGAGGCCGCCGATAACCGTCTCTACCACGGACAGGAGCAGCTGTTGGCCAATACCTGGGGTTACTGACCTCCAGCACCCAACCGATAGACGCCGGACTACCCGAAAGGGCGGTCCGGCGTTTTCATTTTAGGCAAAATTTTTTCGGGAAATTTCCTCCACTAGCCGCTACAATGCGCGATTTACAAACACCTTGGCGCCTCGTGGGTCGCCGCAAGAGGGAATCGCATGTCGCACAAGCATCTTTTCACTTCCGAATCCGTATCCGAAGGCCACCCGGACAAAATGGCCGACCAGATTTCGGACGCCATCCTTGACGCCATTCTGGAAAAAGACACTGAGGCCCGCGTTGCCTGTGAGACCCTGACCAAGACGGGTATGGTTGTCCTTGCCGGTGAGATCACCACTCACGCCGAGATCGATTACGAGGCCATCGTACGTGAAGTAGTGAACGACATTGGCTACAACAGTTCTGATGTCGGCTTTGACGGTGATACCTGTGCGGTACTGAATGGCCTGGGCAAACAGTCTCCGGACATTGCTATGGGTGTCGACCGTGCAGAGAAAGAAAATCAGGGCGCCGGTGACCAGGGCCTGATGTTTGGTTATGCCAGCAACGAAACCGATGTGTTGATGCCCGCGCCGATCACCTATGCCCACCGCCTGGTACGCCGTCAAGCCGAAGTACGCAAGAGCGGAGAGCTGCCGTGGCTTCGTCCCGATGCCAAGAGCCAGGTCACCTTCCGTTACAACGGACACAAACCCGTCGGTATCGACGCGGTAGTCCTCTCCACCCAGCATTCACCAGAGATCAGTCAGGATAAACTGCGTGACGCGGTGATGGATCTGATCATCAAGCCGGTGCTGCCTGAAGAGTGGATCGACAGTAACACTCAGTTTCATATCAACCCCACCGGCCAGTTCATCATCGGTGGTCCGGTTGGTGACGCCGGTTTGACCGGACGCAAGATTATCGTCGACACCTATGGTGGTATGGCACGTCACGGTGGTGGCGCCTTCTCCGGTAAGGACCCGTCCAAGGTTGACCGTTCAGCCGCTTACGCCGGTCGTTATGTGGCCAAGAACATTGTCGCCGCCGGTCTGGCCGAGCGCTGCGAGATCCAGGTCTCCTACGCCATCGGTGTCGCCGAACCGACCTCGATCAGCGTGAATACCTTCGGCACCGCCAACATCGCCGAAGAAAGTATTGTCGAACTGGTACGCGCTCACTTTGATCTGCGTCCCTACGGTATCACCACCATGCTGGATCTACTCAAGCCGATGTATCGCGACACCGCTTCCTACGGCCACTTCGGTCGCGAAGATCTGGATCTGCCGTGGGAACGCACCGATAAAGCTGAGATGTTACGTAAAGAAGCTAAACTGTAAGACCACTTCCCCGCCGCCTGCATTGCCGGGCGGCCATCTTCTCGAGGAGCGTTGCGACAGGGTTCTCCTGCCAGGCTCGGGAAAGATGTATCGATCAACGACGCTCCCAAAAAACTAGGAGAGAGAAATGGACGCTGCGTTCAAAGACTTTAAAGTCGCCGATATCTCCCTGGCCGATTGGGGCCGTAAGGAGATCGCGATTGCCGAGACCGAAATGCCGGGCCTGATG
Source organism: Thiohalomonadaceae bacterium (assembly GCA_050302275.1). Lineage (GTDB taxonomy): Bacteria > Pseudomonadota > Gammaproteobacteria > Thiohalomonadales > Thiohalomonadaceae > JAPHTQ01. The sequence continues at coordinate 3,349 of JBNLAT010000014.1, forward strand.
GCTCTGCGTGAGGAGTTCGGTGCTGCTAAACCGCTCAAGGGTGCCCGCATCATGGGTTCCCTGCACATGACTATCCAGACCGCTGTACTGATCGAGACCCTGGTTGAACTGGGTGCCGAAGTACGCTGGGTTTCGTGCAACATCTTCTCCACTCAGGACCATGCCGCTGCTGCGATCGCTGCCGAAGGTATTCCGGTTTACGCCTGGAAAGGCGAATCCATCGAAGAGTACTGGTGGTGTACCGAACAGGCCTTCACCTGGCCGGACGGCAAGGGTCCCAACATGATCCTCGACGACGGCGGTGACGCTACCCTGCTGCTGCATAAAGGTGTTGAATTCGAAAAGGCCGGCGCAGTACCTGCTGCGAAAGAGGGCGATAACGAGGAGTGGGTTGCCATCCTTGACGTACTCAAGCGCAACCTGGAAAAACATCCGGGTATGTGGACCGAGATGGCCAAAGGCATCCGTGGTGTGACCGAAGAGACCACCACCGGTGTACATCGTCTCTACCATATGGAGAAAGACGGCTCACTGCTGTTCCCGGCGATGAACGTCAACGACTCAGTCACCAAATCCAAGTTCGACAACCTCTACGGCTGCCGCGAATCCCTGCTTGACGGTATCAAGCGCGCTACCGACGTCATGGTTGCTGGCAAGATTGCCGTGGTGCTCGGTTACGGCGACGTAGGCAAGGGCTGTGCCCAGGCCTTCCGCGGTATGGGCGCCACCGTGCTGGTTACCGAGATCGATCCGATCTGTGCCCTGCAGGCCACCATGGAAGGCTACCGTGTCGTCACCATGGAGGAGGCATGCAAGCTTGGCGATATCTTTGTTACCACTACCGGTAACGTTAATGTTATCGATCACGACCACATGGTCGCGATGAAAGACCAGGCCATTGTCTGCAACATCGGCCACTTCGATTCCGAGATCAATATTGCCTCACTGCGCAAATACACCTGGGAAAACATCAAGCCGCAGGTAGACCATGTGATCTTCCCTGATGGCAAGCGCATCATCATCCTTGCTGAAGGCCGCCTGGTGAACCTCGGTTGCGCCACCGGCCACCCGAGCTTCGTCATGTCCGCCTCCTTCACCAATCAGGTGCTGGCACAGATCGAGTTCTTCACCAAGGGTGAACAATACGAGAGTAAAGTCTACGTGCTGCCTAAATTCCTGGACGAGAAGGTTGCCCGTCTGCACCTGCAGAAGATCGGTGCCAACCTGACCACTCTAACCAAGGAACAGGCGGACTACATCGACGTACCGGTTAATGGCCCATACAAGCCGGACCACTATCGTTATTAAAAGAAACTGATCGTGGAGTAGCTGAAGAAATACTGTATTGATACAGGGCTTCAGCTACTTCATGGTCAATTCTTCTCATCTGAGGAGATAGTGATGGAATCACAAAAACAATTTCCGCAACAATTTAGTTTCGAATTCTTTCCGCCAAAATCCGATGAAGGGGCCGAGAAGCTACGCGCCTGTCGTGATGAACTGGCAAAGCTGGGACCGAAATATGTTTCAGTCACCTTTGGTGCCGGTGGTTCGACCCAGGCGGGTACTGTCGACACGATCCGCGAGATGCTCGCAGCCGGTCTCGATGCAGCACCGCACCTCTCCTGCATCGGTAGTACCAAAGAAAGCATCAGTAACCTGTTACAACAGTACATCGCGATGGGTGTAAAACGCATTGTCGCGCTGCGTGGTGACATGCCCTCGGGCATGCGTGAGGCTGGCGAATTCCTCTATGCCAATGAGCTGGTGGAGTTCATTCGTCGCGAGACCAGCAATCACTTTCACATTGAAGTCGCTGCCTATCCTGAATTTCATCCGCAGGCAGAAAATGCCGCAGCGGATCTGGATAATTTCGCTAACAAAGTAGCGGCTGGTGCCAACAGTGCAATCACCCAGTACTTTTACAATCTTGATGCCTATCTACGTTTCGTTGAAGAGTGTGAAAAACGCAACGTCGATATCCCTATCGTGCCGGGCATTATGCCGATCACCAACATCAAGCAGCTAGCTCGTTTTTCTTCCATGTGCGGTGCCGAGATCCCGCGCTGGTTGAAACTGCGACTGGAAGCCTATGGTGAAGACATGCGTTCACTTAAAGCCTTTGGTCTTGAGGTAACAACAGAACTCTGTCGTCGCCTGCTGGAAGCTGGAGCGCCTGGACTGCACTTCTACAGCATGAATCAGGTGGAGCCGACCCGTATCATCTGGACCAATCTGGGTCTCAAGGGCGCATAGCAATACCATGCGCGTGCCGCGTATATTCCATCCGCAACCGCTGGCCGCAAACACTCAGCTGGCACTGGATGACAACGCGGCACGTCATGTCGCCAAGGTACTCCGCCTGGGAGTCGGCGCGGAACTCACTCTGTTCGATGGTTATGGAGGTGAATATCCTGCCACGATTGTCGACGCAGGCAAACGCCAGCTTCTGGTCGAGCTTGGCGCAGTGCAGAATCGCGACATCGAATCCCCTTTGCAGGTCACTCTGGCTCAGGGTGTATCGAAGGGTGATCGCATGGACTACACCATCCAGAAAGCGGTAGAGCTCGGTGTCAGCCGCATTGCACCAATCGATACAGAACGTTCGGTGGTCAACCTGAAAGGGGACAGGCTGGAGAAAAAACTGAACCACTGGCACGGGGTTATTATCAGTGCCTGCGAACAATGCGGACGTAACACCTTGCCTGAACTGTTCCCGTTACAGAGCTTCGATCGCTGGTTGCAAAACCCTGTCCAGGGAAGCGGCCTGCTACTGGATCATCGTGCCAAACTGACGGTGGGTTCAATCCCGGAGACAGATGCTGTCACACTGTTGATCGGACCGGAAGGAGGACTGTCAGAACAGGAAAGGGAGCGGGCCTACGCCGCAGGTTACCAGGGAATGCGCCTTGGGCCGCGTGTACTACGCACCGAGACGGCTGCCCTCACCGCACTGGCCGCCCTGCAATCCCGCTGGGGCGACCTGCGTTAATCGGATTATTTCAGACTGGTAATGTAGTTAGCCAGGCTATCGATATCATCGTCGGTTAAAAAGACTGTAACCTGTTCCATGTTGGTATTAGAACGCTTGATATCGTACTCATCTGCGGTCTTGGTGGCGATCGCGCGGAAGCGTTTCAGAGTCATCTTCACATACTCGATCCGCTGACCCGCAAGTCGAGCGTAACCCTCTTCGCCCTTCCCGTTTTCGCCGTGGCAACGGAAGCAGACACTCTTGTAGATCGTCCGCCCCTTTTCCGCCAACGCCTTGTCATATGGCCGCGGTTGAACGGTACGAGAATTGTAATAGATGGAAAGGTTTACCTTGTCTTTGAAGGTAAAGGCTTTTGCCAGTGTTTGCATAACAAAATTCTTACGTTCACCGGTCATGAACTTGTCGAACTGCTCGATAATGTAGGCCGGGTTCTGCCCCGCAAGGTTGGGGATATCGCCCTGAACACTGTTGCCATCAACACCGTGGCAGTTACTGCACAGTACGGTGCGCTCCTTGCCCGCGGCAATCGCTGCCTGACGCATCTCTTCGTTATGAATTTCCTTTTCGATTTCTGCCATCAAGCGATCACGTTCGCTGAATTGACCACCCGTCCCGGCTGCCTGCAATGTCGATGCAGCGAGCAGCAGAAGACCCGAACAGCCAGCAATGGCAACACGCGCAATAACCATTTTCTTTAACACAACATTACCCCCCAATCCGCTAACTGTTGGTGGCCATCCCGAGATGCACCAGCATCTTCTCCAGGATTTCCATGTTCGGCACGATCACGCTTTCCTCATTCAAGCGTAAGTGAGCCAATACTGCAGGCTCGGCCTGATTGCTTTTGCCATCATGCTCAAGCATCTCATTCTTTACCATCACCAGATGCGGGATACCCTGCACCTCCAGTGCGATAAACGGAATATGCGAATTCGGGTTCACCGTGTTACAGACTACGTAACGTCTTCCCTCATTCAGTAACGCGGTCTGCCGTCCGATCAGGCGTTCGAACGAAATCACCGGCAGATTACGTCCCCGCCACGGCAGTATCCCGGTCAACCAGTCTGGCATCTGACCCGCCGCTTCCGACGGCCTGTAGTCGATAACCTCAGCGACCAGCGTATTCGGCACCAGCAGCGAAACATTGTTCAATGGCAACACCAGACAACGCACAACCAGATCGTTGACCTGTTCCGCGGTAATTTTATTGTCTGCTGCCTGTGCCATCGTCATTCAGTTCCACTTTACTCTGTTCAGGATTTACCTGTCAGGCTTTCAATATTCTCCAGCAGGTCCACCTCTGTATACGGTTTACCCATATAGAGGTTAACGCCGATATCCATCGCCCGCTGGCGGTGTTTGTCACCAGTGCGCGAAGTGATCATGATAATCGGTATCTCACGGAAACGATCCGAGTTGCGCATGTGGGTAGCCAGTTCGAAACCATCCATACGCGGCATCTCAATATCCAACAGCATTACGTCTGGAATATACTCCTCCAGCATCGCCAGGGCATCGACACCATCGCGTGCTGCAACACAACGCATGTTATGCCGTTTCAGCAGGCGTTCTGTAACCTTGCGCACAGTAATGGAGTCGTCCACCACCATAATAAGCGGTTCTTTGGCCTCTGTCGCAGCTTCCGCAACGGCAACCACCTCACCCCGGCTCTTGTGCGCCACACCGCGCCGGATCAACGACGGCATGTCGATAATCAGTGCCACGCTACCGTCAGCAAGAATAGTGGCCCCGGCAATGTCCTGCAATGCGCTTAGCTGGGTGCCCAGTGATTTAATCACGATCTCACGACTACCCAGCAGGTGATCAACCGCGAAAGCGATACGGTGCTGGCCACTACGTGCCATCAACAGTGGCTGCCGTGGCAATTCCTTGTTGATGATGCCCTGACCGATACCCAGCACGTTGGTCAGGTGCATCAGATCGTACTCTTCACCCACCCAGGTGAGAGTCGGTTCATCGCTGGCCAACAACCGTTCCAGTTCGCCAGTCTCCATTCGTTCGATACCGCTAACACTGAGCAGTGGAATCGCATAGGTATCTTCACCCACATGCACCAACAACGCACGACTGACCGAGAGGGTCAGCGGAATACGCATGGTAAAGACGGCCCCTTTGCCCGGTGTACTGTCGATCTCCAACACACCACCGAGCTGTTTAATCTCACTATTGACCACGTCCATGCCGACACCGCGACCGGCGATCTGGCTTAGCGACTGGGCAGTAGAGAAACCGGACTCAAGGATAAAGCGCAGTACCTCTTTATCAGTGAGTACCGCATCTTCAGCCATCATGCCGCGGGCGACCGCCTTTTTGCGCACCGCATCGGCATCAATACCGGCACCGTCGTCGGCAACACGGATGACAATCTCTGAACCTTCACGCGCCAGGGCGATGGTAATGTTGCCCTCTTCAGGCTTATCCGCTTTCTTTCGTCCCTTGGCATCTTCAATGCCGTGGGCGATGGAGTTACGAATCATATGCTCCAATGGCGCCATCATCCGCTCGACCACGTTACGGTCCATTTCCACATCGGCGCCTTCGAACTTGAGTGAAACACGCTTACCCAACTCCGAAGCCGTTTGCCGCACAATTCGACGCAGACGCGGTGCATTGTCGACCAATGGCACCATGCGGGTGTGCATCAGGTTTTCCTGCAGTTCGGTACTGACCCGGGACTGCTGCAGCAGCAGAGTTTCGCTCTCACGCACCAGGCCGGAAAGCATGTCCTCAATACTCAACAGGTCATTGAGACTTTCCGACATGGAACGCGAAAGTTGTTGCATATGGGTAAAGCGGTCGAGCTCCAGCGGATCGAAATCCTCCTGGGTCTTCATCGCCTCTTCCCGTCGTGATTCGATCTGCGCCTCGTTTTCGATCTCGAACTGACGCACCTGATCGTGCAGGCGCTCTACGGTTCGGTCCATCTCACCGATATTCGAGCGGAAGGAACCAATCTGCTGCTCCACCCGCGAACGGTAGATACTTACCTCACCGGCATAGTTAACCAGGTTATCAAGCAGGTCGGAGCGTACACGGACCATTTCATGCTGGATACGCGGTGCCTGACGTTTGTCAGCACCTTCATCAGCTGCCGTAACACGTTTCCACTTAACCTCGTCTTCGACGGTTTCCTGCTCGGCAGCCAATGCCGTGGTAGCTGCTTCTTCGGTCGCGGCAATATCACCCGCCTCCAGCGTCTCTTCTGCCAGACTCCGGGTGATCAGCTCATCGACTTCCATGATCAGGCTGCCATCATCGTCGATCGGCAACCCCTGCTGATGTTGCGTGGCCATGCGGCGCATCAGCTCGAGAATACGGCTGATAATGTCACTGGCCTGTTTCGAGACGGGAACATGACCGTCCATAATCGATGCCAGCAGACGCTCTAACGTCCCGGCGATACTCATCAACTCCTCAGGCGGCGTCTCGTTACACAGTGTGACCAGCGCCATCGCACTGCGATACAACTCGTCGAAAGCAGCGCGATCATCAATATCACGCAACCAGTTACCGTGACTCAGCTCAACCTCGGTAATCGCCAGTTCCAGCGCAGAATCGATTCCGCTATCGGCAGTAACCTCAGCTACCGGCTCTTCTGTAGTGCTCTCATCGAGCTCTACTTCGAGTGCACCGCTATCTCCATCCGTCACACCATCCTGTGACAGCACCGCAACTTTTTCGATCAAATCATCCGCGGGAGTAACTGTCTGGTGATTACGAACCTGATCCAGCATGGTCACCAGCCGGTCATGAGAGAGCTGCAACAGATCCATCATCTCTGGTGTACGTTGCAACTGTCCTTCGACGACCGCTTCGAAGGTCGACTCAAGACTGTGGCTAAGATCGCCAATGGGCGAGATGCCCGCCATGCGCGCGCCCCCTTTCAGGGTGTGCAGTTGACGTTGCAAACTCTCCACCAGACTCTGGTCATCGGGATTTTCCACCCACGCCTGCAAAGTCTCTTCACTGCTGTCAAGAATGTCGGAACCTTCCTCGAGGAAGATCTCCAGCAACTCCGGATCGTATTCATCCTCAACAGCTTCAGCTTGAGGCGCCTCTTTGGGGGCAAAGGCTTCGTCCAGTTGCCAGTCGCCCAGATCGATGCCTTCCAGCGAATCGAGGGTAATCGTTTCGTCTGCCTGAGCAGTGGGCTGCTCTTCAACTTCAGACAACGCCCCCAGCTCTAACGTTTCACCAGCCCCTTCGAGTTCCAGTTCTTCTGTTTCAGCCGACTCCAGTGGCAACTGTTCTTCGACTTCATTGTTCTCTTCGACAGCGGCCAGCCCGACTTCCGGCTGTTGATTGGCGAACTCTTCCAGATGCTGCACCCCGGCGAAGGCTTTTTTAGCCAACTCCAGTACCGGTTTTACCGGGGGTGCCTCGGTATGCTCACCCGCCAGCAGACAGGCTAAAATTTTACGGACATAGTGCTCGGCTGCTTCCAGCGCTGCGATACCGTCCTCATCAACATTCTGATGATTGGCCTGCAGCGTCTTGCCATATTTCTCCAGCAGCTCGCACACTTCGGCGGTATCCATCACACCGGCCATGCGCGAACTACCCTTAAGCGTGTGCAACGCACGCAGCAACGGTTCCGAGGGTTTATGGGTGCCACCGCTACGCCACTCATCGATGTAATCGGTGATCGCCTGCAGATGCCCTTCCGCCTCCTTGGAATAAACCTCCAGCAGGGCAGGCTCCATTTGCGGTAACTCGGAGACGGTAATAGTAGGAGCTGGTGGCGGCGGCGGAGCCGCAGCTACTGCGGAACCAGGCTCTGCCAATTCAGCAGCCATTTCACGCAGCATTTCGATATCGCTTTGCGGCTCGGTACCACTGCGAAATTGTTCAATCAATTCCGGCAGTGCCTCGGTACCCTGCTGCAACAGATCGAACATTGCGGCACCGTGGTTAACCGTATCGTCGATCACCCGATTGAGCATATTTTCATAGGCCCAGGCAAATTCACCCAGATTGAGTGCACCGACCAAGCGGCCACTGCCCTTCAAAGTATGGAAGGAGCGGCGCAGATTCTTCAGCGTTTCCTCGTCGGCCGGGTTTTCCATCCAGGCAGGAAGTAGCTGGCGGATATTTTCCAGTTCCTCTTGCGCCTCTTCGATGAAGATTTCCAGGATCTCTTCATCCACCTCACCACCAGTTGTCGCATCCACCGCAGGTGGTGGGGTCGGCGCTAACGGCGCTTCCATAGCAGGTGTCTCCAGCTCACCGAGGTCGAGATCGCCTAACTCATCCACTACCGCAGAATTGTCGTTCTCAACAACCTCAATACCACCGAGCTCGGGCGTCGCTTCATGTTCTTCACTGGTAACCGCGTCTGTTACCGTACCGATAGGATAACCGAGCAGCGCCACTGCGTTTTCTGCCACATCAAGTACTGAACTGGGATGAACTCGACTGTTAACGAACGCTTCCAGATAATACTCGACACTCATGATCGCATCGGCGAGCGCATCCAGCTTATCCTGTGCCGGCACACCTTCCTTGCCGATTAATTCGCTTTCAATATAAGCACGAGTAGACAGCAGTACCTGGGCCACCCGCTTGTATGAGAGCATGGTGAGACTGCCGACGATCAAGTGCAGCATCTGCGGCAGGTGTTTCAGCAGCCCTTTATCCTGAGGATTTTCGAGATAGGCGTTAATCGCCTCGCGCACACGAACCAGGTCGTCTTTCGACTCTTTCATTACCTGGCGGGTGACACGTTGATGCTCGGCTTCAGCTTCCGGGGTGCTGGCTTCACCTTCGACCTGGTCATCGGCATCGGCCTTGACCACTGGCATTGAGGTGCCCCAGTCACCGAGCGCTGACTCGACCGCGATAATGGACCCGGCGATCCCCATCAGGGTATCGTCACTGGCCTCGATCTCACCGGCCAGCAACTGACGAAGCGTTTCCAGCTGCGTGCGCAACGATTCGCGCAGAGAATCCTGCTGCAACAAGCTCAGGGTTTCACCGATGCGCTCGACACTCTCTGCCAGCGGTTCCAGACTTTGCACATTGCTACGATCACTGCGCACGAAGACATCGAAGGCGTCCTTGACCTGACTCAGCTCTTCCATGATGTCCGCGGCAACAGTCCGTTTCAGCTCAGCATTCAGGCCGCCAACATCGGACTCATTACCTGGGATGTAACGATCGAGATCAAAGGCCAGACGCACCTGCGCCACACGCCTGCCGTTGGAGCCGGAGTGTGCCAACAGGTAAAGCATTTTCCGTAGCAACGCCTCGGCGGCTTCTTCATCGAGACCTGCCTCACCTTCTGAAGCAACCCGTTTTACCTGTTGCTCCAGTTTCCCCAATAAAGGTTTACTCTCTTTATCGAGGGGTACGCTCTTATCGCCCAGCGCTTCGACAAATGCGCTGGCTACCCAGGTAAGACGCCGCCAGGCATCACCTTCTGCAATGTCGTAAAGTTTGCTGACCGCCTTTTCCAGAATACCGAGATAACCACCGGGTACCCCGATCGCTTTCAGTATTTTGACCAGCGAACTCATGAAGAAACGATGCAGCCTGTTGGCAGCATAAACACTGTCAATGCCAGTGGGCGGATCCATCAGCCGCGGCGGCGGGGTAATAGAAAGATTGGGATGGAAGAACTCGGCACTGTTCAGCTCGGTATCACCCCGGTGCTGACGCAGCTCATTAAGAACAGGCAGAAGAATCGCAGGATTGTCAGCCTTACCGGCAAGCAGACTTTCCAGATAATCGGGCAATTGCAGAATTGCCCGCATCAACATTTCGTAGCTCTGTTCGTCGCTTTCACCGCCTTTTAGTGATTCGGCGAAGGTCTCCATTTCACCAGCGAACATGGCCGCGCCGTAGAGCTCGACCATCTGCAGAGTACCGTAAACCTGGTGGATCTGTTCGACACAGGACTGAATATGCGAATCGTCCTGAGGATCGTCGACAAAGGCCTCAAGCTCGCTACGCGCCTGCTTGAGCGTCTCGTCAATCTCACCCTTTATCCAGGCAAGTGTGCTGATATCAAACTGATCGGCAATCTGCATATCAAATGCGCCTTTCGTCCTTCAGCATTCCTGCGACATCGCTGTATCGATCTACCGGAGACGCTTCCATCGTTAGCAACATAGTGTTCCGTGCAACCAGTTAGCCGGGCAGTTTGAAACCGGATACAGAAAGCTTCAGTTCATTGGCTAGTTCAGCCAGGTTACCGATGGATGAAGCGGTCTGTTTGGTACCCTCCGATGTCTGTGTGGTGATCTCCTGGATAACGTTCATGGTGTCGGAGATGCCGGCCGCCGCCGTTGCCTGCTGACGGGTGGCGTTGGTGATGCTCTGTACCAGTTCCGCCAGGTTGGCCGCCACGTGCTCGATCTCGCCAAGCGCGGAACCCGCATCCTCGGCCAGACGTGCCCCGGCAACTACCCCGGAAGTACTTTGTTCCATCGAGATAACCGCCTCGTTAGTGTCGGTCTGGATGGTTTTTACCAGTGCCTCAATCTGCTTGGTCGCGTCGGAGGAACGTTCCGCCAGGCGGGTTACCTCATCCGCAACCACCGCGAAACCGCGGCCCGCTTCACCGGCCATCGCCGCCTGAATGGAGGCGTTCAACGCCAGTACGTTGGTCTGTTCGGCGATGTCGTTAATCAACTCAACGATGTCACCGATCTCCTGGGAGGATTCACCCAGTCGCTTAATACGTTTGGAGGTTTCCTGAATCTGTTGGCGGATAACATCCATACCGTTGATGGTTTTCTGTACCGCCTCGGCGCCTTTTTTGGCGATGCTAACCGAGCGTTCGGACTCTTCCGCAAGCTGGTCCGCGTTGCGTGATACCCCTTCGATGGAGTTCGCCATTTCATTCACCGCGGTACTGGCTGAAGAGATCTGTTCCGCCTGGTGGTTACTCGCCTCGGCCAGATGGTTAGCCGTAGCCTGGGTTTTTTCCGCCGCCGAAGTTACCTGGCTGGCGGTATCGTTAATCGCTGTTACCAGGCTACGCAACGCGTCAATAGTAAAGTTCATAGAGTCGGCAATCGCGCCGGTAATGTCCTCGGTTACTGTCGCGTTCACGGTAAGGTCACCGTCGGCGAGGTCACCCATCTCGTCAAGCAGTCGCATGATCGCCTGCTGACTACGACGGTTCTGCTCTTCCGTAGCCAGACGCTGCGACTCGATGCTGGCAAGACGTTTCTCACCTTCGCCACGCAGGGTGAAACCGAGGCCGAGCAACAGGCCAACCGATGCCAGCGCGAACAGGTTACCGATCATTGAGGTAAACCAGCGTCCCTCGATTTCACGCTGATAGGACAACTCATATTCCGTCAGCGAATTAAGCAGGGCATCTGAATCGTCCAGTACCCGCTGCACCGCCTCGGACACCTGGAACATCTCCGGGCTACGCTCGAGGATGCCGCTCACCTGTTTACCGATCATGTCGAACAGGTCGCTGGCCTCGGCGATACGTCCCAGTACCTGCTTGTCGTATACGCGATCGATCTTGAGGGTTTTATCGCCGTTAAGGAAACCGCGCAGCACGCGTCCATAAAGGGCCGCATCACGACCAAAACGGTCAGCCGCGGTTACCGCGCCTTCACCGCCCTCAAGTACCCGGTTTACGTTGTTAATAATGCGTTGACTGAGCATCAACTGACGACTGGCGATGTAGACCTGATCCGCCTTGGAGCCCTTCTGTGCCATCAAGGTTGCCACTTCGTCGGTGAGTGCCAGCAGTTGCGGAGAGTTTTCGTTAATCAGGCGAACAATTTCGCGCAGTGTAATAACCACGTCACGCGCGTTGACGATAATAGTGACGTTATCGTTGTAGTGCTTCCAGTGCCGCACCACGGTAGAGAGTTGTTCCAGTACCTCAGCATCGCCCGATGGTGGCATCCCGGTATCCGGGTTACCGGCACGCAACAGACGCAGGTTGTGGTCAAATTCATCACGGTATTTCTTCAACTGGTCGAAGGTCGCAGGCTGCCCGCGGTTCGCCTGACCGGCGAATTTGGATATTCGCTGTGACAGTACTCGCTGCTCACCCACCAGACCGAGATACTCTTTGTCGTAACCGGCCTGAATGGCAACCATGGCGTAGATGATGAAGGTCATCACCATGGCGCTCAGTAGCAGGAAGATCACCACACCCAGCCAACGACTGCCTTCGCCTGAAGGGCCTTTGCCTTTGGCCGCGCCCTTCGCAGGTGCGCCTTTTGCTGAGACTAACGGTAACTTCATCTTCTCGTCTCCTGACTCAATTCCCTACTTGTTCTGAAAATGGATAACCGCCCTTTACCATCGCACTGGTTCAGGCGGCTACCTGCATAAATTCCGGTCTGTCCACCAGTTGGTGGATATCAAACACGCCCCACACTTCACCGCGCTGACGCAGCGAGCCGGTCAAAAACGGCTGAATCAATTTGTCCAGCGGGGCGACATCCTCACTGAACTCTTCCTCAAGGAAGTGACGCATACCGAAGACTTCGTCCACCATCAACCCGGCAGAAATCCCCTGATGCTCCATCACCAATACCCGACTCTTGCGGGTCATTTTGCTGACCTTGCCAAAGACAAAACCAGGCAGATCGAGGATAGGCAAAAGGTTACCGCGCACGTTGGCGATTCCCCTGACCCACTCCTTTGCGCCGGGGATGCGACTAATGCTGGCAATCGTCAGTATCTCCCCCACCTGCTCCATCGGAGCCAGTACGGTAAACTCCCCCAATTTGAAGGCGATACCATCCCAGGTGGACTTAATCTCTAGCTGCTGCGGCAGATTGTGCGCATACGCCTTACTACGCTGATCCAGTTGGTAAAGGATCAGGATAGGCGGTTGCTGGTTCTCACTGCTCACTTCTTTATCAATCCCCGATTAAGTCAGAGAAGCGTGTTAATTTTTTCAATCAGCGTCGCTTCGTCGATCGGCTTGGTGACATAGTCCTTTGCGCCCTGACGCAATCCCCACACCCGGTCGGTTTCCTGATCCTTGGTGGTGACAATAATGATCGGAATAGCGGCGGTTTCTGGATCCTTGGTCAACTGACGCGTAGCCTGAAAACCGTTCATACCCGGCATCACTACATCCATCAGGATGAGATCCGGTTTTGCCGACTTGGCCTGGGCGATACCCTCTTCGCCATTCGACGCAGTAAGCACCGTGTGCCCGCCTTTTTCCAGCATGGAAGAAAGGATATGCACCTCGGTCGGCGAATCATCCACAATCAAGACTTGCGCCATTTTTGAATCTCCTGCGAATCTTTATCGTTAACGTTCAGGGATGGTGTCTCCCCTTTATCTACATCTTCCCACAGCTCAGGATGCGTTACGCTGAGTGTGCTGCTCAATCGCGTCCAGCAACTCCTCCTTGGTGAACGGCTTGGTCAGATACTGCTCGGAACCGACAATACGGCCCCTGGCCCGATCGAACAGGCCATCCTTACTCGAAAGCATAATCACGGGAGTATTGCGGAATTTCTGGTTGTGCTTGATCAGTGCGCAGGTCTGGTAACCGTCCAGCCGCGGCATCATGATATCCACGAAGATGATATCTGGCTTGGTATCGGCAATCTTTGCCAACGCCTCATAGCCATCATTGGCGGTAATCACATCGCAGCCCTCTTTCTTCAACAGGGTTTCTGCTGTCCGCCGAATGGTCTTGCTGTCGTCAATCACCATGACCTTGAGGCCTTGCACGCCTGCTGCCGCGTCGTTAGTCACGTAATCCCCGCCCTCATCGTTTAACCACGGTTAACATCTACTCACTACTAAAGCATATAACTGCCAGCGATATTTAACACAAACATTAACTTTAATCCATAAGCTTATGGTAAATAAGGGACTATTCTTCACGGATATTCCCTCATCGGTGTGCTAAACCGCCCTGAGCAAGATCAATTTCTGCTAGAGTACCGCAGTTGACGTCCAAGCACAGCATTTGAGAACGCTATCACACCCTCAGGAACGACCACGATGACAACTATCGGCGTGATTATGGACCCCATCGGGTCGATTAAATACCACAAGGACAGCACCCTTGCCATGTTGCTGGCCGCTGCCCGGCGTGGCTGGACGCTCTTCTATCTGGAGATGGATGACCTCTACCTGGAACAGGGCGAAGCCTGCGCCCACATGCGTCCCTTGCAGGTGTTTGAAGACGAGCAGCGCTGGTTCGAACTGGGCGAGGCAACGACAAAACCGCTGCATCAGCTGGATGCGATCCTGATGCGCAAGGATCCGCCTTTCGACATGGAGTACATCTACGCCACCTATATCCTGGAGCAGGCGGAAAGAGCAGGCGCATTGGTGATCAACCGCCCACAAAGCCTGCGCGATGCCAACGAAAAGGTCTTCACTGCCCGTTTCCCCCAATGCACCCCGCCTACCCTGATCAGCCGCGATGCCGCACAGATCAGGAGCTTCATCAACACACATGGGGAGACCATCCTCAAACCATTGGAAGGAATGGGTGGTGCATCCATCTTCAAAACCGCACCCAACGATCCCAACACCAGCGTGATCATCGAAACCCTCACCGACCACGGCCACCGCTTTGCCATGGCACAGCGTTTCATCCCCGAGATCAGCGCCGGTGACAAACGCATCCTGCTGGTCGATGGCACACCGGTCCCCTACGCCCTGGCACGCATTCCCGCCAAGGGAGAACTGCGTGGCAACCTGGCCGCCGGTGGCACCGGTGTTGGCGTGGAACTGACTGAGCGGGATTACTGGATCTGCGAACAGGTCGCCGACACCCTGCGTGAGATGGGGTTACTCTTTGTCGGTCTTGATGTGATCGGCGACTATCTCACCGAGATCAACGTCACCAGCCCCACCTGTATCCGCGAGCTGGACAAACAATACGGACTCGATATCGGCGGCCAGCTGATGGACGCCATAGAACAAAAACTGACCACCAATGCCTAGACGACTGTTCCCCGTAATTCTGCTGCTAATCCTGAGCGGTTGCAGCGACAACCAACCTTTCACCAGCCAGAGCACCGCCTTCGACCAGCCACTGCGCCTGGAGATTAGCGGCATACCCGAAGCCCGCGCACAGGCGGTAGCGGAGGAGCTATTCGCCGACCTGCACTATATCTCCGACGCCTCCCATCCCTGGAACGCCGGTTCTCTGGGACGCACCAACCAGTTGCTCGCCATGGCGGCGGAGTTTTCCGCCAATCCCTCGGTGCTGCCGTTGATCGCCGCCGCCAAACGGCTGGAACAGCAGACCCACGGCTACTACGCCCCGGCCCTCGGTGGCCTGCAGCATCTATGGGGCTTCCATAACGAACTCCCCGACGGGCCGGTGCCGGAGAAAACGGCCATCGCCGAACTGCTCGCCGCCAAACCCAAAATGGCCGACGTAGAGGTCAGGGGTATTCTCATCGACAACAGCAATCCCAGGGTGCGCATCGACTTTGGTGCCATGGCCCGGGGTTATGGACTCGATGTTGCGCGGCAGCGTCTGCAGGAATCGGGCATTACCCATGCCCGCCTGATCAACGACAACACCACTGCGGTGCTCGGTGATGGCTGGAACGCTCAACTGGCGGATGGTCGAACGATTACCCTGCAAAACGGTGAAGCACTGGTTACCCTGCAGCGGGACGAATATGCCTTCACTGCTGACGGCAAAAGCTACCACCCCTATCTCGATCCGTTCAGCGGTTACCCATCGACTGGCATCCGCCGTATCAGCGTCCTGCAGCGCAACGCTGCCGAGGCAGGCGCCTTCGCCCAGGCACTACTGTGTGGCGGCAAGGAGAAACTTGCCGAGCTGTTGCAGGTCATACCCGTTGAATATGCACTGGTGGTGACCGATGACGGACAAACCATCCTCAGTGAGGGACTTAAACATCGACTCAGCACGGTGCAGTAACTATCCATCATCGTTATACTGGCGCCACTTCAATCAGGATTAAAACAGCGTAGTGACCGGCAACCTTCTCGCACATCAGGTAACACCCTCGGACCGCCTCGGTCTGACACTGTTCTTTGCCGCCGCACTGCACGCCCTGATCATCCTCGGCGTCACCTTCGATCTGGAAAAATTCCGCGCCAAAGATATCCCCCTGTCGCTGGAGATCACCCTGGTCCACAGTAGCGACAAGGATAAACCCGATGACGCCGACTACCTGGCGCAGGCCAATCAGGCGGGCGGCGGTAATGTGGAGGAGAAGATGCTTCCCTCCAGCCCGGCATTTAATCCACGCACCAACAATGACCGTGGCGACGCCGAGCAGAGCGTACCGCTGGCAGCACCCGATCCCCAACCCCAGCGAAACGACACCACGGTGATGACCGCCAACGTCGCTAGTGATAATCAAGTGCAGCAGCCGCAGGAATCACCGCAGGAAGAGATGCCGGATACCCCGGTGGCCGCCGACCTGCTGATGCACAGCCGCGCCATCGCCCGCATCAGCGCCAACATCGAACAGCGCAAACAGAATTACGCCCAGCGTAAACGGGTCAAGACCCTCACCGCCGCCACCAGGGAATATCGCTACGCCGCCTATATGGATGCCTGGCGACAAAAGGTGGAACGCATTGGCAACCTCAACTACCCGGACGAGGCCAAACGCCGCAGACTCAGCGGCCACCTGACCCTGAGCGTCGAGCTCAAGGCGAACGGCAAGGTCAACAAAATCGAAATCCTGGAATCCTCCGGGCAGCAGGTTCTCGACGATGGCGCCATTCGTATCGTCAAAATGGCCGCACCGTTCAGCGAGTTTCCACCGGAGATGCGCAAGGAGACAGACATCCTGCGGATCGTGCGGGTTTGGCAATTCCAGAACGACAGCTTCCTGCAGAGTCGATGATCCTTGCATCGCTGAAGGCCCCTGCCCATACTTCACCGCATGAATGAAAGCACCAGTCTGCGCGACCACTTTTTAATCGCCATGCCTGCACTGGCCGATCCCAATTTCAGCCACACGGTCACCTATATCTGCGAGCACAACGACGAGGGTGCCATGGGCATCGTCATCAATCGCCCACTGGATATTCCACTGAGTGAAGTGCTGGAACAGATGGAGATCGAACCGAGCAAAACCCTCGACACCTCGGTGATGGTTAACGACGGTGGCCCGGTCCAACCTGGACACGGCTTCGTCATTCACAGCCCCGTCGGTGCCTGGGAGTCGAGCCTGCAGATCAGCGACGACATCGCCCTCACCACCTCCCGCGACATCCTTGCGGCCATCGGCCACAACGAAGGACCGGCCCATCACCTCATCGCCCTCGGCTACGCGGGATGGGGCGCGGGGCAGCTGGAAGAGGAGATGGCGCAGAACGCCTGGCTCAGCGGTCCGGCGGATCAGCGCATCCTGTTTGAACTACCACTGGAGCAGCGCTGGGAGGCGGCGGCGAAACTGCTCGGCGTCGACCTCAACCTCCTCTCCAGCGACGTCGGTCACGCGTGAGCAAACCCAGAGTCCTGCTCGGCTTCGACTTCGGCAGCAAACGTATCGGCGTCGCCGTCGGCCAGGAGCTGACCGGCACCGCCACTGCGCTGGAAACCCTCAACTGCCCCGACGGCGGCCCCGACTGGAACGGCATCAGCCGACTCATCGAAGCGTGGCAGCCGGATGCACTGGTGCTTGGGCTGCCGTTTAACCTCGACGGCAGCGAACACGAAACCACCCGTTTGGCGCGTCGTTTTGGTAATCGCCTGACAGGCAGGTACAATCTGCCCGTATTCACCATCGACGAACGACTTAGCTCCGTGGAAGCGGAACGCCTGCTCGGCGAACAGGGTCACTTCGACAAGGAAGAGGTGGACAAACTGGCGGCGCAAATCATCCTGGAAAGCTGGTTAGCGCAGCAAGCGGAAAATAAGTGATGACCCATAAGATTCCGGACAATATCGAAGGCCTCATCGATGAGATGGCGGAGCAGCTCGGTGAATTGCTGAAGCAACAGGGCATCGACAACCCCTGCATGATCGGCATCCACACCGGCGGTGCCTGGGTGGCCGAAGGACTGCATCGTCGCCTGGCTATTGCCGAGCCGCTGGGCAGCCTCAACATCAGCTTCTATCGCGACGACTTCTCACGCATCGGTATGCACCCGCAGGTCACACCTTCCCATCTCCCCTTCGAAGTGGAAGATCGCACCATTATCCTGGTCGATGATGTGTTACAGACCGGCCGCACCATCCGCGCCGCGTTGAATGAAATTTTCGATTACGGCCGTCCGGCCCGCGTGATCCTCGCCGTACTGGTGGAGCGAAGCGGTCGCGAATTGCCGATGCAACCCGATATCACCGGCATCCACCTCTCGCTTGGACCGCAGGAACAGATTAAACTAACCGGACCTGAACCCCTTAGCCTCAGCCTGCAGGAAGGCCATGACTAACCCGCAACTGGACAGCAACGGCAACCTGAAACACTTCCTCACTATCGAGGGGCTGAAAAAATATCATTTAACCGACATTCTCGACCTCGCCGAATCCTTTGCCACCGTCGGCGGCAAGAGTGTCAAAAAGGTCCCGCTGCTCCGCGGCAAGACCATCATTAATCTCTTCTTCGAAACCAGCACACGCACACGCACCACCTTCGAACTGGCGGCAAGCCGACTCTCCGCCGACGTGCAGAGCATTAACATCGCCACCTCCTCCACCAGCAAGGGAGAGAGCCTGCTCGATATGCTGCACAACCTAGAGGCGATGCACTGCGACATGTTCGTGGTACGCCACAACGAAAGCGGCGCGGCACACTTCATCGCCAAACATGTGGCTCCCCATGTCAGTGTGATTAATGCCGGTGACGGCCGCCACGCCCACCCGACCCAGGCGATGCTCGACATGTTCACCATCCGCCGCCACAAGGGCGAGTTCCACAACCTGCGCGTGGCCATCGTCGGCGACATCCTGCACTCGCGGGTGGCGCGCTCCGAGATCCACGCCCTTAACACCCTCGGTGTCGGCGAGCTGCGGGTCATTGGTCCCAAAACTCTGATCCCGGCCGCCTTCGGCAACATGGGCGCGCATATCTTCCACGATATGGAACAGGGGCTGGATGGTGTCGACGTGGTGATTATGTTGCGCCTGCAGAAAGAGCGGATGCAGGGCGCACTACTCCCCAGTGAGAACGAATACTTCCAGCGCTACGGCCTGACCGAAGCAAAACTGAAACTGGCTGCGCCCGATGCCATCGTCATGCACCCTGGCCCAATCAACCGCGGGGTGGAGATCGCCTCCAGCGTCGCCGACGGCCCGCAGTCGGTGATTCTGGAACAGGTGAGCAATGGCCTGGCGGTTCGCATGGCGGTAATGAGTATGGTGCTGGGCCGCGGCCGCGATGCCGATAGCACCGGGGAGGGCCAGTAATATGGGTATCGTGATCCGCGGCGGACGCCTCATCGATCCGGCCAACCAGCGTGACGAGATTACCGATATCTTTATCGACGCCGGTCGCATCGCCACCATCGGTAAAAAGCCGAAAGGTTTCAGCGAAGACGAAGCCATCGATGCCAAAGGACTCATCGTTACCCCTGGCCTCATCGATCTGCAGGCGCGACTGCGCGAGCCGGGTCAGAAGCACAAGGGCACCATCGCCTCAGAAACCGCCGCCGCTGCCGCTGGCGGTGTTACCACCCTCTGCTGCCCGCCCGACACCAAGCCGGTGATCGACAACCCGGCAGTGGCGGAACAGATCTGCCATCGTGCCACCTCGGCAGGCAAGGCCAACGTTTTGCCCATCGGCGCCCTGACCCAGGGACTCGCCGGTGAGCAACTGGCCTCGATGCAGGCGCTGAAAAACGCCGGCTGTGTGGTGATGGGCAACGCCCGCCACACCATCGTCTCCACCCGGGTACAGCGCCGCGCCCTGGAATATGCCGCTACCCTGGGGCTGACCGTATTCATCAACGCCGAGGACCCGTGGCTCGGTGCAGATGGCTGCGTCCATGAAGGGCCGGTCAGCACCCGTCTTGGCCTGGCAGGCATTCCCGAGTGCGCCGAGGTGATCAGCGTCGGTCGCGACCTGATGCTCATCGAACAAACCGGAGTACGCGCTCACTTCGGCCAGCTATCTACGGTGCGCGCTGCAGAGATGATCGCCGAGGCACGAGCCAAGGGACTCTCGGTCAGCGCTGATGTCAGCGCCCACCAACTTTATCTGACTGAAATAGACGTCAGTGACTTCAACAGCCTCTGTCATGTGCGCCCGCCACTACGCAGCCAGCGCGACCGGGACGGCCTGCGTGCCGCACTGCGCGATGGCACAATCAGCGCCATCTGTTCCGACCACCAACCCCACGATCGCGACGCCAAACTAGCGCCGTTTGCCGCCACCGAACCGGGCATCAGTGCCATCGAAACCCTGCTGCCGTTAACCCTGCGACTGGTGGATGAAGGCCTGCTCGAATTGAGCGATGCCATCGCCCGCCTGACCAGTGAACCGGCAGCGATTCTCGGCCTCGACCGAGGTCAGTTAGGCGAAGGGGCCATCGCCGATATCTGCCTCTTCGACCCGCAACAGCACTGGAGTGTTAGCGAAGAGTCACTACACTCGGCGGGTAAAAACACCCCGTTCATCGGCTGGGAGATGAAGGGTCGGGTAGTACGTACCCTGCTCAACGGCAATACCGTCTACGCCGCCGACTAACCGAACAAAGCATCCACACAGAAAACCCATGAAGAAATCCCATCGCGATACCCTCTTCGTCGAACAGACGGAGATCCTGCAACACGAACACTACGATGGTGCGCAACACTTTCTGCACCTACGTGCGCCGGAAATCGCGGCCAAGGCGGAGCCAGGCAGTTTCGTCCACCTGCAGGTCAATGCGCAGCGTCCGTTGCGTCGCCCCATTTCGATCATGCGTGCCGATCCAAAGAGTGGCACCATCGACCTGCTCTACAAGGTTTTCGGCGAAGGCACTGCACTGCTGACAAAAAGAGAGGTTGGGGAAAAACTCGATCTCATCGGCCCTATCGGCAACCCATTCAAACCGCACATGGAACGTCCACGCCCGTTATTGATCGGAGGTGGTGTCGGCATGCCGCCGATGGTGTTCCTCGCCGACCGCCTGCGCGAAATCAAAGGTGCCTATAGCCCGCTGGTGATCCTCGGTTCCGAAGTACCGTTTCCATTCAAGGCTGCACCGTCGAAGATCATGGTGCCCGGTATGCCAGATGAAGTGATCGCATCGATGCCGCTGCTGGAGGACTGGGGTATCGCCTCACGCCTCGCCAGCCTGCAGGGTTATGCCGGCTGCTTCGAAGGCTATGTCACAGATCTGGCGCGGCGCTGGCTCGACGCACTGAGCGACGAGCAGCGTAAGGAAGTAGAAGTATTCAGTTGCGGTCCGCACCCGATGCTGGCGGCGGTGGCAAAACTGGCGGCGGAGTATCACCTGCCCTGCCAGGTTTCGCTGGAGGAGTTTATGGCCTGTGGCGTCGGCGGTTGCGCCGGTTGTGTGGTCGAAGTGCAGACCGACAAGGGCCCGGCGATGAAGCGGGTCTGTGTCGACGGGCCGGTATTCGACGCACGCACCGTTTTCTAGCTCAAAGAAAACACCCAAACAAAAACAGGGAGCAAAGCTCCCTGTTTTTTTGCCTATACGCCTGCTTGTTATCGTAATAGACGTGGATCGTCTCCCCCCTCCAGGGTCAAACCATCCAGCGAGGAACCCAGATCTTCCGGATGACCCGCCTGCTCTTCCAGCTTGATCATCAGGCGCACCTCGTTGTGCGAATCGGCATTACGCAACGCCTCTTCCTCGGTGATGATACCCTCGCGATAAAGTTCGTAGAGGGCCTGGTCGAAAGTCTTCATGCCGTGTTCGCCGGACTTCTTCATCAGATCCTTCATTTCGTGGATCTCGCCCTTGAGGATCAGGTCCGCCATCAGCGGCGTATTGATCATGATCTCCACCGCGGCGCGACGGCCCTGACCATCGGCGGTCGGGATCAGACGTTGTGAAACCACCGCCTTGAGGTTGAGGGAGAGATCCATCAACAATTGCGGGCGACGGTCTTCAGGGAAGAAGTTGATAATTCGGTCCATCGCCTGGTTGGAGTTGTTGGCGTGCAAGGTAGCGAGGCAGAGGTGACCGGTCTCGGCGAAGGCGATAGCATGTTCCATCGTCTCGCGGTGACGAATCTCACCGATGAGGATGACGTCTGGCGCCTGGCGCAGGGTGTTCACCAGCGCGTCCTCGAAGGTGTTGGTATCGATCCCCACCTCACGCTGGGTAACGATACAGCCCTTATGCTGGTGCACGTATTCGATCGGGTCCTCAATGGTGATGATATGACCCTGGCTGTTGCGGTTGCGGTAATCGACCATCGATGCCAACGAGGTGGATTTACCGGTACCGGTACCGCCGACGAAGAGAATAATGCCGCGCTTGGTCAGCGCCAGGTCCTGCAGGGTGGCGGGCAACTTCAGATCATCGAAAGTCGGAATATGTACTTCGATCTTACGTAGCACCATCCCCACCTGATTACGCTGCTGGAAAACGTTGACCCGGAAGCGCCCTATACCGGAGCGGCTGAGGGCAAAGTTACATTCGTGGGAATACTCGAAATCGGCCTTCTGCTCCTCGTTCATCACACCGTAGACGATCTGGTGCGCCTGATCAGGTGTCAGGCTGGCCTTGGAAACAGGGCTGATCTTGCCGTTGACCTTGATGCTCGGCGGCACGCCCGCGGTGATAAACAGGTCCGAGGCATTTTTATGCACCATCAGTTTGAGCAGTTGATCAAAATCCATCGTGCATCCTCACCTTAAACGCTGTCTTTGTTCGCTGCCTTGGCGCGCGCTTCCTGCTTGCTGACCACACCCTTCTCCACCAGTTGCTTGAGGTTCTGGTCGAGGGTCTGCATGCCGTACTGCTGTCCAGTCTGGATCGCCGAGTACATCTGCGCCACCTTGTTTTCGCGGATCAGGTTACGAATCGCCGGGATACCGATCATGATCTCGTGCGCCGCAATACGCCCACCGCCGACCTTTTTCAGCAGGGTCTGACAGATAACCGCGCGCAGGGATTCAGAGAGCATGGAACGCACCATGTCCTTCTCCGCCGCGGGGAATACGTCGATGATACGGTCGATGGTCTTGGCCGCGGAACTGGTGTGCAGGGTACCGAATACCATGTGGCCGGTTTCCGCTGCCTCCAGCGCCAGACGGATGGTCTCCAGGTCACGCATCTCGCCCACCAGAATGACGTCCGGGTCTTCACGCAGAGCCGAACGCAGCGCCTCGTTGAAGCCCAGGGTATCGCGGTGGATCTCACGCTGGTTGACCAGACACTTCTTAGATTCGTGCACGAATTCGATCGGGTCCTCCAGGGTCAGGATGTGGCCGTGATGGCGTTCGTTGACGTAGTCGATCATCGCCGCCAGGGTGGTGGACTTACCGGAACCGGTCGGCCCGGTCACCAGCGCCAGACCACGTGGGGTATCGGAAATATCCTTGAAAATCGCCGGACAGTTGAGGTCTTCCAGAGTCAGAATCTTGCTGGGGATGGCACGGAACACCGCACCAGCACCGCGATTGTGGTTGAAGGCGTTGACACGGAAGCGAGAGAGGCCCTTGATTTCAAAGGAGAAGTCAGTCTCCAGATACTCCTCGTAATCTTTGCGCTGCTTGTCGTTCATGATGTCATAGACAAGGCGGTGAACATCCTTGTGCGCCATCGGCGGCACATTGATGCGGCGCACGTCGCCGTCGACACGAATCATCGGCGGCAGCCCTGAGGAGAGGTGCAAATCCGAGGCGCCGTTCTTGACGGCAAAGGCTAGCAATTCGGTAATATCCATTAGAATGGCCTCAACAGCTATTTTTGATTTATTCGCAAACTTATCGACCTAAAGTATACCGTAGCGCCATGACAGACAACTTCCTTTCACCCAATGAACGCCTCCTTGCCGTCCAGCAGCGCCTGGAATCGGCCTGCCACGAATATAGTCGCCCTACCGACAGTGTCAGCCTGCTGGCGGTAAGTAAGACCCGCGACAGCGACGAACTGCGTACCATGGCGGACCTCGGTCTGCGCCGTTTCGGCGAAAACTACCTGCAGGAGGCGCTCAGCAAAATCGAGGCACTGAAGGATCTCGATCTCGAATGGCACTTCATCGGCCCGCTCCAGTCCAACAAAAGTAAACCCGTGGCCGAGAACTTTGCCTGGGTCCACAGTGTCGATCGCCTCAAGCTGGCTCACCGCCTCAGCGAACAGCGCCCGCCTGAGTTACCGCCGCTCAACGTCTGCCTGCAGGTCAATGTCAGCGGCGAGGAGAGCAAGTCGGGTGTCAGCTTCGCCGAACTCCCCGAGCTGGCCCGCCAGGTGGAGAAACTGCCCAACCTGCGACTGCGTGGGCTAATGGCGATACCCGCCCCGGCAGATGATTTCGAGACACAACGCGCACCGCTGCGCCGACTACGTCAGGCGCTGGAACAACTCAACCATGAGGGACTGCAACTCGACACCCTGTCGATGGGTATGTCCGATGACCTGGAGGCGGCGATTGCCGAAGGGGCAACCATCGTCCGTATCGGCACCGCGCTATTTGGACCACGTCCGCAAAAGCAGTAACAGTGTAGTATTCTGCGTGATACGTTAAGGTGCGTTCTGTTATACGCAACACACAACCCGTCAGTAATCGAGACAGGACAGGCAGGAGTATGAAAAAGAGCAAAATCGGCTTCATTGGTGGCGGCAACATGGCCGCCAGTCTCATCGGGGGTCTGGTCAGCGACGGTTTCGCCGCCGCCAATATCACCGTCGCGGAACCGACCGAGGCAAGGCGCACTGAACTGGTCGACCAATTCGGCGTAAATACCACTGCAGACAACAGTGAGCTGGCCGCTAGCGTCGATGTGGTGGTGCTGGCGGTCAAGCCGCAGGTGCTGCGCGAGGTCTGTACTGGTATCGCCGAATCACTCAAAGACTGTGCGCCACTGCTACTCTCTATCGCCGCCGGGATTCGCGGCAGCGATATCGATCGCTGGCTGGGTGGCGACTGCGCCATTGTCCGCAGCATGCCCAACACCCCTTCGCTAGTGAAAAGCGGCGCCACCGCCCTGTTCGCCAATCAGCGAGTCAGTAATTCACAACGTGAACTGGCGGAAGGCATTATGCGTGCGGTGGGGCTCACCCTGTGGGTCGATGACGAGACACAACTGGATGCGGTCACCGCCCTCTCCGGTAGCGGCCCGGCCTACTTCTTCCTGCTCATCGAAATGATGCAGCAGAGTGGCGTCAAACTGGGGCTACCTGAAGAGAGCGCCCGGCTGCTGGCGCTACAAACCGCCTTCGGCGCGGCCAAAATGGCGCTGGAGAGCCCGGATGATCCGGCTGAACTGCGCCGCCGTGTCACCTCGCCCGGCGGCACCACCGAACGGGCCATCGGCATCCTTGAACAGGGCGGTATTCGCGAACTACTCGACAAGGCGCTGAGCGGCGCCCGGGACCGCGCTGCGGAACTGGCCGATCAACTGGGAGGAGAGTAACGGATGAGTACCCTGCTACAGGTCGCCGACTTCCTCCTCTCCACCCTGTTCCAGCTCTATATCGCGCTGATCCTGCTGCGTTTCCTGCTGCAGTGGGTCAGGGCCGACTTCTACAATCCCCTGTCGCAGTTCATCGTCAAGGTCACCAGCCCGCTGCTGCGACCACTGCGTCGCATTATCCCCGGCTGGGGTGGTTTGGATATCGCCTGCCTGCTACTGGCCTACCTGATCACCATGGCCCAGGTGGCACTGGTCGGCGCGCATATCGCACCGTACAACTTCCTCGGCCTGCTGGACGGACAGATGATGGGTCCGGTCAGCCTGCTGCTGGTCTCGCTGGTGGACATGCTCACCCTGATCATCAGCCTCTACCTGATCGCCATCATCATCCAGGCAATTGCCAGCTGGATCAGCCCGGGTAGCTACAACCCTGCCCTGGCCCTGCTTTACGCACTGACCGAACCGCTATTACGCCCGGCACGCAGCCTGTTACCGCCCATCTCGGGTCTGGATCTGTCGCCAATTCTGGTATTGCTGGGACTGCAGGTAGTAAAGATGCTGCTGGTCGGCCTGTTGCTCGGCTGAGATGAGCGGGTGGTATCAATGGCGGGGAGACACGTTACTGCTCACCCTGCGAGTTCAGCCCCGCGCCAGCTGTGATGAAATCGTCGGCCCCCACGGCGAAGACGCCCTCAAGGTTCGGATCACCGCGCCACCGGTCGACGGCAAGGCCAACCAGCACCTGATCAAATTTCTCGCCAAGGCCTTCGGCGTAGCCAAAAGCCAGGTCACCCTGCTCAAGGGCGATAGTGGCCGCGACAAACGCTTTGCCATCGACTCCCCCAAACAGCTACCCGAATCCGCCGCCATCCCCCAAAGGCAATGACCTGAAAGGGAAAACCCGTGCTATCATCGAACTATTCGACCCGTGCATCTGGCAATAGGAGCTAGGGGTGCAATTTGCACTCTTTCACAAAATGGAGAGTCAGAGTGGATGCCGTCGGGTAAATGTGAAATAACCCGCTATTGGGGTAGAAAAAGATAATAGAAAGCGGAGTAAGTGAATACATGGTAAACCGGCGCTTTACCGAACAAATGCATGCCTACGGTGAGTGGAAAAACGACCTCATCGCCGGTGTTAACGATTACCAGCAGTGGCTGAACGCCAACGAGATGGGCAGCCCGGAGGATGAGCTGCGCATTTTCGAGAGCGTTAACTCCCTGCGCTCGGACAAACTGACCATCGCCTTCGTTGCTGAATTCGCTCGCGGCAAGACCGAGCTGATTAACGCTATCTTCTTCTCCGAATACGATCGCCGCCTGCTGCCCTCAGAGGCCGGCCGCACCACCATGTGCCCCACCGAGCTGTTCTACGACTCAGAGCATGAACAGGCATATATCCGCCTGCTGCCGATCGAGACCCGGCTGAAAGACATCAGCGTCTCCGAGTACCGTAACGAACCGATTCACTGGAGCCACATCGATCTCGACCTGAACAATGCCGACAACATGGCCGAGGCGTTCCGTGAAATCGTCAAGACCAAAAGCGTCCCCCGTGATGAGGCACAAAAGCTGGGCCTCTACTCCGAAGCAGACACCCACCTCAACAAACCGGACGGTTCACCGCCGGATGAAGTTGACGTACCGCTGTGGCGTCATGCCCTGATCAGTTTCCCTCATCCGCTGCTCAAGCAGGGGCTGACGATCCTCGATACCCCTGGACTTAACGCCCTCGGCAGTGAGCCTGAGTTGACCCTCAACATGCTGCCCAATGCCCAGGCGGTGATGTTTATCATGTCCGCCGATACCGGTGTGACCAAGTCCGATCTGGATATGTGGGTGCACAACGTCAAACCGCTGCGTAGTGGCCGGGAAAAGGGCACCGTGGTCATCCTCAACAAGATCGATACCCTGTGGGACGATCTGAAAAGCAACGATGACATTACCCGCATCATCGGTGAGCAGTGCAAGCGTGCCGCGCAGACCCTCGGCATCGATACCCGCCTGGTGCACCCAGTCTCGGCACAAAAAGGTCTGCTGGCGAAGATTCGCCACGACCATGAACTGCTTCAGCGCAGCAATATCCTTGAGCTGGAATCGATTCTGGCCAATGAAATCCTGCCTTACCAGCAGGAGATCGTACGCGAACACGTCAAAGCTGACGTTGGCGCCATGATCCAGGACTCCCGCGATCTGCTCGCCTCGCGCTTCCAATCGATCAAAAGTCAGCTGGAAGAGCTGAACGGCCTCAGCGGCAAGAACAACGAAGTGATTGAACACCTGATGCAGAAGACCCGCGAAGAGCAGGTGGCCTATCACAAGAACGTAGAAAGCTTTAACGCTAACAAGAAGATCCTCTCCGAACAGAGCAAGAAACTACTTGCCATGCTCAGCCTCACCGAGCTGGACAAACTGGTCTCCAAGAGCCGCGACTCGATGACCGGCACCTGGACTACCCACGGCCTCAAGGGCGGGATGAAGACCTTCTTCGACGGCATCAGCGCCATGCTCAAAGAGGTGGACGACTACTCCGATCAGCTCAATCGCCTGATCACCACCGTCTACCACAAGTTCCAGTCTGAGCACGGTCTGCAGGGTATCGAACCGGTACTCTACGATATCGACAAATACGTCAAGGATATGGATCGACTGTATGAAGAAGCTGAAGCCTTCCGTAACAGCCCGGTCACCGTTCTCACTGAGCAGCACTACGTAATCAAGAAATTCTTCATCTCCCTGGTGAGCCACGCGCGTAACGTCTTCTTCAAGGCGCACCGCGACGCCGAAAGCTGGAGCAAGGCGGTCATGTCGCCGCTGGTACGTCAGATCAAGGAGCACAAGTCGCAGATGGACAAGCGACTGGAGAACCTGCGCCGCATCAATGAGTCGCGCGATACCCTGGAAAGCCGCATGGCCGAGCTGAAGAAAAATGCCGCAGTATTGAAGCAGCAGTACGACGAGTTGAATAACATCCTCAAGGTGATCAACCGTCCTCTGGATGTTGATGCAGCACCTGCGGAACCTCGAGCCAAGGCCAGTTGATCTTGCGCGAAGAAATGGCGCTGTTTAGACTGCTTGCCATCATCCAAACCAGCAGAAAGTAGCGTCAATGCCCGAATCGATCCCGGCCGACTCCGTCGGCCTGGTCAGTAACCAGACCCTGCACTTCGATACGCCGCTCGATCTCGACTGCGGCCAGACGCTGGCGCAATACGACCTGATCGTCGAAACCTACGGCGAACTCAATCAGGCCAAGACCAACGCCATACTCATCTGTCACGCCCTCTCTGGCGATCACCATGCGGCAGGATTCTATGAGGGTGATAAAAAACCGGGCTGGTGGGACTCGGCCATCGGCCCCGGCAAACCCATCGATACCAATCGCTTCTTTGTCGTCTCACTGAACAACCTGGGTGGCTGCCGTGGCTCCAGTGGCCCAGGCACGCTCAATGCGGCAACCGGTAAACCCTGGGGACCGGACTTCCCTATCGTCACCGTGCGCGACTGGGTTAACAGCCAGGCACGCCTCGCCGATCAGCTTGGCATCCAGCAATGGGCGGCGGTGATCGGCGGCTCCCTCGGCGGCATGCAGGTACTACAGTGGGCCATCGACTATCCGGATCGCCTGCGTCATGCGGTGGTGATCGCCGCGGCTCCCAACCTCACCGCGCAAAATATCGCCTTCAATGAGGTGGTGCGTCAGGCGCTGCGCTCCGATCCCGATTTCCACCATGGTCGCTACTACGAACACAACACCGTCCCGGCACAGGGGCTAAAGATCGCCCGTATGCTGGGTCACATCACCTACCTCTCCGACGATGCGATGCGCAAGAAATTCGGCCGCGAACTGCGCGAAGGGAAGATCAGCTTCGGCTTCGATGTGGAGTTTCAGGTGGAGAGCTATCTGCGCTACCAGGGCGAGAGCTTCGTCGAACGCTTCGACGCCAATACCTATCTGCTGATGACCAAGGCTCTGGATTACTTCGACCCGGCGTCGGAACACGGTGGCGATCTTTCGGCAGCACTGGCCAAGGTCACAGCCAAATTTCTGGTGGTCTCCTTCACCAGCGACTGGCGTTTCTCACCGGAACGCTCACGGGAGATCGTCAAGGCGCTGCTCGATGGTGACAAGACAGTCAGCTACACCGAAGTGGAGGCGCACCACGGTCACGACGCCTTCCTGATCCCGATACCGCACTACTTCGATGTCTTCCGTAGTTATATGGAGCGGGTTGCCACGGAGGTGAGCGCATGAGCGAACTACGCCCCGATCTGGCGATCATCAGCGAGTGGATCGAACCGGGTAGCCGGGTGCTCGATCTGGGCTGCGGTGACGGTACCCTGCTCGAATACCTGAAGCGTGAACGTAACGTGGATGGTTACGGCCTTGAGATCGACCCGAATAACATCGTTGCCTGTATCGGCCGAGGTGTGAACGTTATTCAGAGCGACCTCGACGCCGGCCTCAGCGACTACTTCGACGACAACTCCTTCGACTACGTGGTGATGACCCAGACCTTGCAGGCGATGTACTACCCTTCACGACTACTCAGTGAAATGCTGCGGGTCGGTCGCCAGGGTATCGTCACCTTCCCCAACTTCGGCCACTGGCGCAGCCGTGCCCAGTTGGCTCTGGGTGGCCACATGCCGCTCTCCCGCGCCCTGCCCAATGAGTGGTACGACACCCCCAACATCCACCTCTGCACCCTCAAGGATTTCGAGCAGCTTTGCCGCCGTCTCGATATCCAGATCCTGCAGCGTAACGTGGTCGACACCGCCCACCGCAGCAAATTCGGTATGCGCCTGCTGCCCAATCTGCTGGGTGAGATCGCGCTGTATCGCTTCCAGAAGAGCTAAACCCGGTTTTGAGATAGCCGCGGCCGCCCCCATAGTCTGGCTATGGGTGGTCTATAGTTGTGTCTACCGATACGAATAACAAAGGAGGGTGCCATGTCTTTCCGCAGTCTGTTGTTTCCCCTGACCCTGCTGCTGGCGAGCCTGCCGCTACAGGCCGAGCAGTTCCAGGATTTCGGTGACTACCGTGTCCACTACAACGCCTTCAACTCCGATGTGCTGGCACCGGAAGTGGCCAAGGCCCACGGCCTCAGTCGCAGCAGCTATGAAGCGATCGTCAATATCACGGTACAGAAGAAAAACGCCATGGGCAGTTACGCCCCGGTCAAGGCCAAGGTAAAAGGCCAGGCCAGCGACATCTACAGCAAGCTCACCAAACTGAAGGTGAAAGAGGTTGTTGAGGGTAATGCGATCTACTATCTGGCGGAGATGCCGATCACCGATGGGCAGAAGCTGAACTTCGATCTACAGATCTCACCGATGGATAGTAAACGAGCCTACACACTGAAGTTCGCGCAACAGTTCTTCGTCAAGTGATGTAGGGACGCACGATAGTAAAGACGCCGATCAGAATCACCAGCACCCCGGCCAGATGCATCACGCCGGGGCGGCGTAGCAGCGCGGTCAGCTTACCGGCGAAGATCCCCATCGCCAGCAGGTTGGGCAGGGTGCCCAGACCGAAACAGAGCAGCAGCAGCCCGCCTTTCACCGCACTGCCCGCGGAGATCGCCCAGATCAGTGCGCTATAGACCAGACCACAGGGCAGCCAGCCCCACACCAGCCCCATCACCAGCGCCTGGGAGGGTTTCTGCACCGGCAACAGGCGACGTCCGACCGGCTCGATATAACGCCACAGCTTACCGCCCAGCCGCTCCAGCTTGTTCATGCCGAACCACCAGCCGCCCAGGTAGAGACCCATGGCAATCATGAACAGTCCCGCGATCACCTGCAGCACCGATTGCGCCTGATGCAGCGCCACCAGATTGGCCGCCAGGGCACCGACACCGCCGAGCAGGGCTCCCGCTACGGTATAGCTGAACAGACGTCCGAGATTGTAGTTAATCAAATAGGGAAGCAACGCCGAGAAACGACCGCGTGCGTGCTCCGGCAGACCAAAACTGAGGGCGCCGACGATGCCGCCGCACATGCCCACGCAGTGGACCCCGCCGAGCAGACCGACCAGGAAGGCCGCAAAATAACTCACTTCGATCATCGTGTTCCCTATACCGATTTGGTTGCCGGTTGCAGACTACGCCACGGCGCAAAGCGCTGCAATAGTAGCAGGCCTGGGATCGCCATTAGCCCACAACTAATGAAGAAAGCGGCCCAACCCATCTGCTCCGCCATGTAGCCGGTGGGTGCCGCCGCCAGTACCCGCGGGACTCCCATCAGGCTGGAAAGTAGCGCGTATTGGGTCGCGGTAAAGCGCTTGTTGGTCAGGCTGGCCATGAACGCAACATAGGCGGAGGTCCCCATACCGCCGGAGAGATTCTCAAAAGCGATCACCGCCGCCAGCCAGATCAGGTCGTGCCCGGTCCACACCAGCACTGCGAAGGCGGCCGCCGAGAGCCCCTGCAGAATGCCGAAGATCCATAGCGCACGGTTAATCCCCAGACGAATGATCCACAACCCACCCAGCAAACCACCGATGATGGTCGCCCAGAAACCGAACAGCTTGGCGATGGCACCGATCTCACTGGTGGAGAAACCGATAGAAAGATAGAACGGCGTGGTCATCGCCTGGGCCATGGCGTCGCCGATTTTGTAGAAGAGGATAAAACCGAGGAACAGCCAGGCACCGCGACGGGAAAAAAATTCGACAAACGGTTGCACCACTGCCTCGCTAAGTGACTTTGGCGCACCCTCCGGCTCAGCCGGTTCACGCGCCAGCAAGGTGGTGATGATTCCCACCAGCATGGTCAGTGCGAGCAATAGATAGACCGTACGGAAGGAGACAAAATCGGCCAGAATCAGGCCGCCACTACCCGCCAGCAACATACCGAGACGGTAACCGTTGACGTAGAGGGAGGAACCGAGCCCCAGCTCCTCATCGCTTAAATCCTCACGACGATAGGCATCGATGACGATGTCCTGCGAAGCAGAGAAAAAGGTCACCAGAAACGCGGCGATCGCCAATAGCCAGATATGTTGTGCTGGATTGCTCAGCCCCAACCAGGCGATCGAAGCGGCCAGGGCACACTGAATCAAAAGTAACCAGCCACGGCGTCGACCGAGAAAAGGCAGGGTGAAACGATCCAGCAACGGCGCCCAGAGAAACTTCAATGTATAGGGCAGTCCCACCAGGGCGAAGAGTCCGATAGTAGAAAGATCGACCCCCTCTTTGGTCATCCACGCCTGCAACACCGAACCGGTCAACAGCAACGGCATGCCACTGGCAAAGCCCATGAAAAAGGCCACCAACATACGCCAGTTAAAGACATGTCGAAGAAAGGCACGGGTGGTGCTACGCATCGACTATATCCCCTCGTAGTCAATGGTCAGTGGCGCGTGATCGGAGAAGAACTTCTCACGATAGATCGACGCCCGTTTCACTGCATCGCGAAGCCCCGGCGTGATCACCTGATAGTCGATACGCCACCCGACGTTGTTGGCCCGTGCATTGCCGCGATTCGACCACCAGGTGTACTGCTCCGGCCGCGGCTCGACTTCACGGAAAGCATCGACATAGCCCATCGGGCCGAACAGCTTGTCCAGCCAGGCGCGCTCTTCCGGCAGGCAGCCGGAGTTCTTCTGATTGGATTTGAAGTTCTTGATATCGATCTCTTTGTGCACGATGTTCCAGTCGCCGCAGATGATGAACTCACGACGCTGCCGCCGCATCTTTTTCAACCGCTCCTCGAAGCGATCCATAAAGCTGAACTTCACCTGCTGCCGTTCATCACCGGAACTGCCGGAAGGGAGATAGAGCGAGATCACCGAGAGTTTGCCAAAGTCCGCCTGAATAAAGCGCCCCTCCGCATCCATATCCTCAAAGCCCTCGCCCAGACCGACGGTCACCTTGTCCGGTTCGCGGCGGCTGTAGATCGCCACCCCGGAGTAACCCTTCTTTTGCGCATCACAGAAATAGGCGTGAAAACCGTCGGGATAGTGTTTCTCCGCTTCGAGCTGGTGCTCCTGCGCCTTGGTCTCCTGCACGCAGAGCACATCGGCCTTCTGCTGCACCAGCCATTCGAAGAAACCCTTGTTTGCCGCCGAACGGATACCGTTCAGGTTGGCAGTGATGATACGCATAGCGATCCCGTGTCAAATATCGTTACGGCATGATAACAGGCGGGCATGCATAGGGCATCGCTGTTACAATGCGCGTCCTTGCCAACCAGCTGAGCGGAGCAGACTTATGCAGGACTACAAGCGCGACTTCATCGACTTTGCCATTCAAAACCAGGTACTGCGTTTCGGCAGCTTCACGCTAAAGTCCGGGCGGGTTAGCCCCTATTTCTTCAACGCTGGCCTGTTCAACACCGGAGAGCACCTGAGCCGCCTGGGTCGTTTCTACGCCGCGGCGATCCAGGACTCCGGCATCGATTTCGACACCCTGTTCGGCCCTGCCTACAAAGGGATTCCGCTGGCTGCAATCACCGCGGTAGCCCTGCATGACCAACATCAGCGCAGCATTCCCTACTGCTTTAACCGCAAAGAGGCGAAGGACCACGGCGAAGGCGGCAACATTGTCGGTGCACCGCTGGCAGGCAAGATCCTGATCATCGACGACGTGATCACCGCCGGCACCGCGATCCGCGAGGCGCTGGAGATCATCGACGACGCCGGTGCCCAGGCCGCCGGTGTGGTGATCGCCCTGGATCGGCAGGAAAAGGGCAAGGGTGAACTCTCCGCCATACAGGAAGTGGAGCAGAACTTCGGCCTTAAGGTCGCGAGCATCATCACCCTTGCCGACCTGATGGCCTACCTCAAGGACGACTCAGCAATGGCAGAACATCTCGACGCTATCGCCGCCTACCGTGAGCAGTATGGGGTTGCCTAAAAGCAGCCGCTAACGCATACGCAGACACAAAGGGATTAGGTCTAATGCCATTACCGACCCGCGACGATCAGAGTGATCTAGTTCAGGAGCACTACGCGGTGATCTACGCACCGGGCAAAAGCCGCAACCGTTTCCCGGAAAATTGCGTTACGGTTTATGAAAGCGCGGATGCTGCGTTGCAGGCCGCCGACACGGAAAAGAATCTCTTCGCCGCCAAAGTAGTCGGCCCGTCGAGATCCTCGGAGGGATTCATGCTTTATTATCTTTTACGCTGGTTAGTCTGATGGAGTGCCGTTCCGGTTGCGGTGCCTGCTGCATCGCTCCTTCGATCAGTTCCCCCATTCCCGGTATGCCGCAGGGCAAACCCGCCGGAGATCACTGCGTACAGCTCGACGACGAGTTGCGCTGTCGCCTGTTCGACAACCCTTCCCGCCCTGAAATCTGCGCCCGTTTTGCCGCCAATATGGAAACCTGCGGCGAAGACCGCGCAGAGGCACTGCGCAATCTGTTTGAACTGGAAGTTATGACCGGCGACTACTGAAACATCGCTCCAATCACTGGTTACAAATCAGCCAGTGCTTCCTGCATAAACGGCGGCAGCGCCAATGCACCCTTGTGCACTTCCGGTGAGTAGTAGCGTGTGTTGAAAGAACGACCAGCGCTATCGCCTTCACGGAAACCATTAAAGGCACTCTTCGAGGCCATGGTGCAGCTCCACCAGCCGGAGGGATAGACCGGCTGTGGGAAGTGCAGGGTCTGGCTGTGGTTAAACCCGGCACGACGCATGTAGCGGTGAATGTCCTTGAGCAGTTCCATGTGATAGAGCGGCGATTCGCTCTGCTGCACCAGGATGCCTTCGTCACTCAGTGCACGGACACAGTCACGGAAGAAGGCTTCGCCAAATAGCCCCTCTGCAGGACCGATGGGATCGGTGGAATCGACAATGATGATGTCGTAGTAGCCATCGGCCGCCTCTTTCACCCACTTCAGACCATCGTCGAAATAGAGCTCAGCACGCGGGTCGCTATTCGATTCGCACAGTTCGGGGAAATACTTCTCCGACGCACGGGTCACCCCTTCGTCGATATCCACCTGCTGCGCCAGTTCAACACCGGGATGACGCAATACTTCACGCAGTGTGCCGCAATCACCGCCGCCGATGATCAAAACCCGCTTCGGGTTCGGATGGGTGAACAGCACCGGATGCGACATCATCTCATGGTAGAGGAAGTTGTCGCGGGTGGTGAGCATCACCAGGCCATCGATGGTCATCAGATTACCGAAGGTCTCGGTCTCATAAACCTCGATCTTCTGGAACGGCGTCTGCTCCTCATGCAATTTGCCCTTGGCGGTCAGGCTCAGGGAAAAGGCCGCGCCAAGCTCGGTGCTTGCTTCGCTGTACCAGGGTTTGTCGCTAGGTAACATGAGGAGATCTCCGCCGGGGTGGAAAAGCGCAAAAGATACTCTGCGCCCTGCGCTATCGCAACTACCATTCCAATGATATGCCGAATACCCGATAATCGGCGCAAGTCACATCAAAGGTAAGGCCATGAGTAGCAACTGGAACATCGAACAGGCACGTGCCAGCTACAACATCGCCCACTGGGGCGAAGGCTACTACGACATCGACGCGCAGGGACGCCTCTGCGTCTTCCCTCAGCGAGACGGCAATAACGGCATCGACCTCAATCAGGTCATCGATCGCGTGCATCAGGATGGTCTGAGCCTGCCGGTGCTGCTGCGCTTCAACGGTATTCTCCACAATCGGGTCGACAACCTGATTAACGCCTTCACCCATGCGATGCAGGCCGACGACTACCAAGGCCGTTACACCGCAGTCTATCCAATCAAGGTCAATCAGCAACGCAGCGTGGTGGAAGAGCTACTGCATCGCGGTGACGAACGTATCGGCCTGGAGGCGGGCAGTAAGCCTGAGCTGATGGCGGTGCTGGGCATGAGCCGCCCTGGCAGCATGATCGTCTGCAACGGCTACAAGGATCGCGAGTACATCCGCCTGGCGCTAATCGGCAACGCCCTCGGCCACCGGGTCTGCATCGTGATCGAAAAACTCTCCGAGCTGAAACTGGTACTGGAAGAGTCGAAGGCACTCGGTGTCGCGCCACTGCTCGGACTGCGGGTACGCCTCGCCTCCCTCGGCAGCGGCAAATGGCAGAACAGCGGCGGCGAGAAATCGAAGTTCGGTCTCTCCGCAGCACAGGTGTTGTACGCCGTAGAGTGGCTGCGCGACAACGGAATGCTCGACAGCTTCCAAATGCTCCATTTCCACCTCGGTTCGCAGGTGGCCAACATCCGCGACATCCAGCGCGGTGCACGTGAAGTGGCCCGCTTCTACGCCGAGCTGCGTCAACTCGATGTACCGCTGTCGCTGATCGATGTGGGCGGCGGCCTCGCCATCGACTACGAGGGCACCCGCTCGCGTAGTGAATGCTCAATGAACTACAGCGTGGCGGAGTACGCCAACAACATCGTGCATACGCTGTGGGAGGTGTGCAGCGAATACGACCTGCCCCATCCCGATCTGTTCTCCGAATCGGGCCGCGCCCTCACCGCTCACCATGCCGTGCTAGTCACCAACGTCACTGAAGTGGAACGGGCACCCGACAGCGGCCATGAAAATCCGCCGGAGGAGAGCGACCCGCACATCCTGAACGACCTGTGGCAAGGCCTGCAGAGCGTGAACCGCCGCTCGGCACTGGAGGTCTACCACGACGCGGTGCACTGGCTGAGCGAGGCTCAGGCGATGTACACCC
Organism: Thiohalomonadaceae bacterium; assembly: GCA_050302275.1. Taxonomy (GTDB): domain Bacteria; phylum Pseudomonadota; class Gammaproteobacteria; order Thiohalomonadales; family Thiohalomonadaceae; genus JAPHTQ01. Next base: position 40,432 of record JBNLAT010000014.1, read on the forward strand.
ACGGGGTACTCAGCCTGGCACAGCGCGCTCGAGCGGAAGAGTATTACTTCGCCATCTGCCGCCGAGTGCTGGGACTGCTGCAGCCGGGTTTGCGTGCTCATCGCGAGGCGATCGACGAACTGCACGAAAAGCTGGCCGACAAATACTTCTGCAACTTCTCCCTGTTCCAGTCGCTGCCCGACGTCTGGGGTATTGATCAGATCTTCCCCATCGTGCCACTGCAACGGCTCGACCAGGAGCCACAGCGCCGAGCCATCCTGCAGGACCTGACCTGCGACTCTGACGGTCGAATCGATCGCTATGTCGACAGCGAAGGGGTGGAGAGCAGCCTGCGCGTGCACGAACTCAGAACAGGCGAGCCCTACCTGCTCGGCTTCTTCCTGGTCGGCGCCTATCAGGAGATCCTCGGCGACATGCACAACCTGTTCGGCGACACCGACTCGGTCAACGTGGTACAGGAAGCGGACGGCAGCTACCGCCTGGAGGGGGCCGAACGCGGCGACACCGTCGGTGATCTGCTGCGCTACGTCCATTTCAATCCGGAAGATCTGATGCAGGCCTACCGCAATAAAGTGGCGGCCAGCGGCCTGAGCGAAAGCCAGCAACTGGAGTATCTTGAGACCCTCGCCACAGGATTGGAGGGATATACCTATTTCGAAGAATGAGTAAAACCGAAGTGTGAGAAGACTCCCGTTTTATTTGCGCCATCTCGCTGAGAATAGCGTGGCACCAAACACAAATAAAAACTAAGGGGAGAAAAATGAAAAAAATCATCACACTAGGTTTGGCTATTCTCTTTGTTAGCAGCGCAACCCAGGCCGCAGATAATGGTTTCAAGGAGGAGAATCTCTACTTCGGTGCTGGTCTCAGCAGTAACTCCGCCAGTGGTCTGGATAACGGCACCGGCTACCAGTTCTTTGCCGGTTACCAACTCGACATGATCAAGCTCAGCAAGATCGACTCCGCCGTTGAAGTTGGCTACATGGATACCGGAAAAATGGAAGAGTGTGTGACATTGCCATTTCCGGTGGGTCGAGTCTGCGGTAATGGCGCCGCCAAAGGTCTCTGGTCCACCTACGTCGCCAGCTACAAGTTCAATAAGGAAGTAAGTGGTATCGGCCGTATAGGTCTGGACTTCGGTGATGATGACGGCTTGATGTTCGGCGTGGGTGTCGATTACAGCCTCAATCCACAGATGGCCCTGCGTGGAGAGTACGTCAAGCGCCAGCATGTCAATTCACTACAGGTTAACTTCGTCTACCACATGAAGTAACGGTCCCTAGCTAGCCAAAGGGCGCTCCGGCGCCCTTTTTTGTGCCTGCTTCACTCAAGTATCTGCCCCTGCCTGCCGAAAAGAGTAAACCGTACTCCGTTTTTAACGGTCACTCGAAATCACATGAGCAACGAAAGCAGCCAGTTCCAGGCAGAAGACGCCTTCATTTATGTGGATACCTATCGCAAAAGTATCCTCAAGAGTGCCGCTATTCTGTCGGAAAGCCTCGAGCGTCTGGAAAAACAGTATTGGGACGAAAACGAATCCGATCCCAAATTGGTGGCCGAGCTGCGTGGCTTACAGGACGCCCTGAAATACGTCACCAAGGGTGAGGAACCCGGTCTGGTTATCCTCAGTGACATCAAGACTGACAGTAAGCCGCAAAACACATCCGCTTCCGCCACCGAATTGAGCGACTGTCGTGCCTCGGTAGAGAGCCTGATGGCGCAACGTGAACAGCTGGAAGAGCGCGTGCGTCAATTGCGCAATCAGGACAGTGAGCTACAGGGCTACGTGGTACACGCACGCCAGCAGTTGCAGGTCTACCGCCGCCGCCTGGTACAAAGCAACTCCACCTTTGTCGTCGTGGTCACGGCGATGTTTATCGTTATCGTCGTACAACTCTATTTATTGTGGAGCCGTTAACGGATTGTAACTCCGCCCTCACTATGTGTAGGATTAGCTCAGCACCCATTGGGGAAACTCCCCGCTGAAATAAACTGCTGGAAGGTCACATGCTGCGCAAGCTACTCCCCCTGCTCTGCGGCCTGATGTTCTCTATGACCGCAATGGCGGCACCCGACGGTGCACGCCTTTATGAACGCCACTGCTCTGCCTGTCACGGTCTCGATGGTCAGGGCGGCGTCGGTATTCCCCTGGCGCTGGCCAGCTTTCAGGCTGCGGTCAGCGACGATTTCCTCTTCACCACCATTCGCCACGGCCGCCCCGGTCGGGTCATGCCCGCTTTTAAAACCCTCAGCGACGCTCAGGTACGCGCCATCATCGGCCACCTGCGTAGCTGGGCACCGAAACAGGCAAAACCGGTGGAACCGACACAGCTCAAGCCCGGCTATGGCAATGCCGAACGGGGCAAAAAGCTGTTTGCCAAATATTGCGCCCACTGCCACGGCGCCAACGGTGAGGGAGGGCACGGCACCGGGGTAACATTCTCCCGTCCACGGGACCTGCCGATCATGCCTCCGGCCCTGAACAACCCAGGCTTCCTTGCCGCCGCTGACGACGCCATGATCAAACGCACCCTGATGGAAGGGCGTGAAGGCACACCGATGATCTCTTTCCTCAAGATGGGCCTGAAAGAGCAGGACATCGACGACATCGTCAGCTACGTGCGCAGCTTCACCAATCATCCACTGCACTGGAAACACAAACAGGAAAGGATGCCCTCCATTCGGATGGAGTCCTCCTACGACCTGGAAACCACGGTGGAAAACATCAAGCGTGCGGCGGTCGGCAGGAACTTCCGCATAATCCGCGTGCAACATCTAGAAGATGGCCTGTTCGACGAAGGACAGGTCGATCAGAAACAGATCATTGTCTACTTCTGTAATTTTAACTTTATCAACAATGCCCTTAGTCTCGATCCACGGGTCGGCCTGTTTATGCCCTGCCGGATCACCGCGATCGAACACGAAGATGGTACGGTAGAGATCATGGCGGTCAATCCACGTTACATGAGCGGTGTCTTCAATAATGCCGAGCTGGACGAATCGTGCTCGCGCATGCACGACATCTACACCGCGATCATGGAGGAGGCCACACTATGAAGAAACTTCTCTGCCTCCTGCTATTACTCTTTTCCGCCAACGCCGGTGCCGTGGAAGAGAGCATGCTGATGATGCGCTCCACCCAGTCTTTCCCGGAAACCATGCTTGCATTACAGAAACACCTGGGGGAATACGGCTACACCATCTCCCGGGTACAGCGGGTCGACATTGGCCTAACCTCCAGCGGTTTCCAGACCGACAAATATCGCATCGTCTTCTACGGCAAGCCCGAAGAGATCCGCAAACTGAGCAACCGTTTTCCGCAGCTAATACCCTACCTGCCACTGAAGATGACCATCTTCGCCGAGCAGGACGAGACCCTGCTAGTGGCACTCGACCCGGCGATGCTGAGTGACGTGGTAAGGGATGAGGAATTTCAGTACATCGTCCAGCGCTGGCGTAATGACATACTGTCTATTATGGATGAGATGCGCGAGTACTGATCCAGATACTCACTAAAGATAGCGGTTAATCTGCTCCTCAATCCGCCGTTTATAGTCGAGGTAATGCACTGTCTGTAAGGTATCTGCCCGCTCATCGCCGATCGCTGCACGGTCCAGACTGATATCGGTAATGTAGATCGGGTAGTGCGCCTGATCCCGACGCTGCTCCAGCACATGCGCCACCACCCGACGGAATAGATCGGTTCCGTATTCCAGGGTGGAAAACTCTCTGCCATCGCCGTAAAGGGTAAATACTGATTCACCCTGCTCATTCTGTTCCACCAGCACCTGCAAACTGTAGAACTGCTTGCCGGGGCGACAGCGACTGGTATCAACAAACTCCATAGTATGTCGACCCAACGCATCGGTGGAAAGCTCGTAATACTCTTCCCCACTGATGCGGTTATCCTCCACCTCGCCCAGGCGCATAAAATTCATCCTTTTGCCCACTGCAGCGAAGAAACGCATAAAGTGTGCGAGCAGCACCTCGCTATCGCCCAGTGCATATCGCTGATTGTAAAGCGCGCCCTTTTCGTCCAGCACAAAGACGTCTGTACCACCGGCACCGCGATGATAGAAGAATTGCACAATCCCCAGTTTGTTATAGCTGTAGATGAGTGGAAGGAAACTCTCCTTGAGTGAACGCTCGTCGAACACCATGCGATGAAAATGTTCGCCCGTATGCCCGAGATATTGCACCAGCGATTGCAAACTGCTGTGTTCCACATAGCGCGGCACATCATCCTGCATTTCGATCAGGTAGTGCGAACGACCAATAGTAACAACATAACGTGTCGCTGGACCGTGCTTATTATCGTAGAAGAGCCCAATCACCTCACGAAATAGCGCCTCAACCCTTTGCCCAACCGCACTACCCATGGCCGCATCGGTGGCGAAGACCACCGGCGCCTGCGGCACGACACCAGCAGAACGCGGAAACCACTTGAGATAGTTGCACAGACACTCAAGCACTGCGTTGTTATTTGCATAACGCTGCACCAGCACTTCGCGCCAGCTATTCACCTCAAGGTGATCCAGTGACAACACCAGATTATTTTGCTGATGGCCATGACTGAACGGATCGGTTTGACCCATTGCCGCCAGGTTGCGTGTGGTCATCATACTTTCGGTAGTGCGCACCCCTGCGTTGAGATAGAGCACATTCACCAGTAGTTGTGCCGAGGTAGCAAAATCATCCATCTCGGTGCTGTCGAACAGTTGCAGCGGCAACTGAGTCATCATGTTCTGTAACAGGTGGCGAATATCGCGCGGAGTATGTCGACTGTAACTGCTATGCACACCGAACACCGTCCGTCCATCCACTACCTTGTTGAGATAACACCAGGCAAGCAGTTCCACCAACCCACGTTTGCGTTTAAGTGGCGCTTCTGTTGTCAGATCGCGAAGCTTCAATGCACCGCGATAGACATGCCATCCGATCGCCTCACCCGCCGGATTGCACACCTCATGCAGGGTTACATGATCCTCGTGCAGGTTGGCATCGATACCACGGTTAATCAGATCCACCTTGCCCGCCTTGCGCTCAAAGGCGGTATAGAGTTTGCGGCCGAGGGTATTCAGGTCACGCTGACTGATCATCGCCAGCCCGGCATTACGGCGAACAAAATCAGAGAGAAACTGATAGCTGGCAATCAGCGCATCGTAGAGCATCTGCCGCTCTTCCAGTACCCGATCCACTTTCCAGGTATGGGCGGCATCAAGCAGCAGCAGGTCGGCATGTTCCCAGCCCCAGGAATCAACCAGTTTGAGCAATAATTCACGCCGCCAATCGGCATTTTTTACCTTGTCGCTAAGTCGTATCCCTGCCTTGTAGTAGAAACAGCGTCGCACCACCTGCAGGCGTTGCTTCTCCTCGGCACTTGCAAGGTAGTTACTCACCTTATCCAGCATCAACATATAAGGATCGAGCCGTTCGGGATCGGCACGATTTTCGTAAACCGCCATTTTCATCTGCTTGCTCAGCAGATCCATCGCCGGGAATTCGCTGGCGTAGGCTTCAATCAAAAGCAGTTTGAGGATCGACTTGTAGGGTGCGTCAACACCTTTGGATATCTGCCACAACGCGGCACCGAAAAACTCCTCCGCCGGAATATAACTGATACCGCCGAAGTCGATGCAATCGCGGGCATAGAGAAAACGCTTGCGGCGCATCTCGGCGACATAACCTTCGTAGGAGTCTTCATATTCCGGTGGCACCAGCCACCAGAGGGGAAATTGCCCGGCCAGCAACACGCTGGTGCGGTAAAACTCATCGAGCAGAAGGTTGTGCTGGGTACTGCCGCTATCTTCGCTGGTAAGACGATGGTGCTTGCCCTGGCGATACTCCTGCGGATTGACGAAAAAGAAGTGAATATCGAGTCCGAGATTACTGGCCCAACGGGAAATGCCCTCAGCCTTCTGTTGCAGCTTTTCCAGCTGTTCCCTATCCAGTTCGGGGTCATAACAGAGCCAGAAATCGAAATCGCTACCCTCGCTATGCGCCACCGTACCAGTACTACCCATGAAGTAGATGGCATGCACCGCGTAATGCTTGCGTGTCGACTTGCGGTAACTGAAGCTGCGGGTCATAGCCCGTGCCAGGTTGAGCACGACGCTGTCAGGTTCGAAGCCCCAGACACCGACAGGCGTGTCGCGGCTAACATAACCGGGCAACAAAGGATGATTGGCGTGGAACAGCAGCGGCAGCAGGGTCAGCAAGTCGCCCTGCTTTTCGTTCAGTGCGCTATAGGCCTTCTTCAGCCGCGCCTTGTTAAGCAGCATGAAGCGATGCTTGATCGCACGAAAGTCGATCTCATCACTGCTGCTCCGCCCCATCCCCATGCTCATGGAGGTTAGTTCTCCGGCCCCATACCGGTAAGCATGGCGACCGTGTAAATGACCGTCAGGCCGATAATCAGGTAACCCACTGCCGGCACCACCTTCACCAACATAATGAAAGCGCGAGGCATGGTGTGGGAACTGAATCGTTTGTGCACGCTACGCGGATAGTAGACGGCAAAATAGATCCCCACTGCCAGGTTGATGAAGATAGAAAGTAGTTCGCCGGTACTGATGGTCATTACGCCTCCGTCTTGTCCGCCACCGCCGCACGCAGAATCCGATCCAGCCGCAGTTGCAGCGTCGAACCGTCCTGTCGTTGGGCGATGAGGTATTCGCATTTATCGCGGGTTTCCAGATCCTGTGGCATCACACTCTCGATATGATCGGTACCGCTCTCATCCTGCCAGTGCAAGCGCAGGCGGCGGCGATGCATGATCGCCACTTCGTATTCGGAATAGACGCCACAATCGATTGGGGTGTAGTTGTCATCGTCACTCATGGTGCTTCCTCCTCCGGCATGAAGAGCTGTAACAGCTCGTTCAGGTGGTTGCGTCCGCGTTCCGTGGGGACAATGTGCTGAAGCTGCCAATCGAGCAACCCGCGCCGTTGTGCCTCGCGCAGGGACTCCTCCAGCACCGTTATCGGCAATCCAGTGTGTTCCTGAAATAACCCACTGGCAAATCCTTCCACCAGACGCAGCGCGTTCATCATAAATTCCAGGGCCAGGTCGCCGCGATTCAGGTCGCGCCGTCCTGCGATCACCGCCGGGGTTGCCGCCTGCGCCAGCCAGGCCTGCGGCTGACGCTGCTTCCACAGCCTCTCCACCCGCCCTTCAGCGGGGTGGGTGATCTTGGCGTGGGCACCAGGCCCGATCCCCAGATAATCACCGAAGTACCAGTAGTTGAGGTTATGGCGGCAGCGCTGTCCTTCCCGCGCATAGGCGGAGACCTCATATTGACCATAGCCCGCCGCGGCCAGGGTTTCCTGTCCACGCTGCTGCATTGACCAGAGTAGATCGTCATCAGGCAGCACAGGCGGCTGATGAGCAAAGGCGGTATTGGGTTCGAGGGTGAGCTGATACCAAGAGATATGCGCAGGAGAGAGGGCGATGGCCTGCTGCAGATCGGCCTCGGCCTGCGCCTCATCCTGACCGGGCAGGCCGAACATCAGGTCGAGATTGAAGTTATCTATTCCGGCGGCGTGGGCGGCCTCGGCAGCACGTAGCGCTTCGTCGCGGCGGTGGATGCGGCCGAGGGCTTCCAATTTAACGTCATCGAAGCTCTGCACGCCGATGGAGAGGCGATTGATACCGGCATCGCGATATTCGGCAAAGCGCCCCTGCTCCACGGTGCCGGGATTGGCTTCCAGGGTAATTTCGCAGGCGGGGGTCAGCCCCAACAAAGCACGCAGCGAGGAGAGCAGTCGCTCCAGCCCCTCGGCACTGATCAGGCTCGGGGTGCCGCCGCCAATGAACACCGATTCGATGGGGCGCCCCCAGACCAGCGGCAGATCCTGCTGCAGGTCGGCCAACAGCGCATCGATATAGGCCGCCTCGGGAATTTCCCCACGCACCTCATGGGAGTTGAAGTCGCAGTAGGGACACTTGCGCACGCACCAGGGAAAATGGATGTAGAGCGATAAGGGCAGCGGCGCAGTGAAGTTCAGCAACACAACGGTAGGTTCAGCTCAATGCATAGAGTAAATTCTGCAACGCCTGTCCGCGATGGCTGAGGCGATTCTTCTCTTCCGGGCTGAGTTGGGCAGAGGTGCAACCGTGATCGGGCACGAAAAAGACCGGGTCGTAACCAAAGCCGTTGTCTCCGACCGGTTCGTGGGTGATACGACCTTCCCAGGTGCCCTGGCAGATGATCGGGGTCGGATCGAGGTCGTGCTCCATGTAGACCATCAGGCATTGAAAGCGTGCGCTACGCTCTTCTTCGCCTACATCCTGAAGCTCCTGCAACAGCTTTTGCAGATTCTTCGTATCGTCCGCGCCCGGTCCGGCATAACGGGCAGAATAGATGCCCGGCGCGCCACGTAGGGCATCCACTTCCAGACCTGAGTCGTCAGCGATAGCAGGCAGCCCGGTACATTTCGCCGCATTACGCGCCTTGAGGATCGCGTTCTCGACAAAGGTCAGCCCGGTCTCCTCGATCTCTGGCACATCAAAATCACTCTGCGGTACCACCTCGATATCCAGTCCGGCGAGGATCTGGTTGATCTCACGCACCTTGCCCTTGTTGCCGCTGGCCAGAACAATCTTTTTCATGATTAATCCTTTAGTGCCTCACGCTGATGTTCGATCAATTCCGCAATGCCCTTCTGCGCCAGATCGAGCATCGCATCCATCTCCTCGCGACGGAATGCGTGACCCTCGGCGGTTCCCTGCACTTCGATGAAGGCACCACCGTCGTTCATCACCACGTTCATGTCGGTCTCCGCGTTAGAGTCTTCGGCATAATCGAGATCGAGCACCGGGGTACCGTTGTAGATCCCCACCGATACCGAGGCGAGATGACCATGCAGCGGATCTTTCTTGATCAGTTTCTTTGCCTTGAGGTGCGCCACCGCATCGGCCAGCGCTACATAGGCACCGGTAATCGAGGCGGTGCGGGTACCACCGTCGGCCTGGATCACGTCACAGTCGAGGGTAATGGTGCGCTCGCCCAGAGCCCCCAGATCGACCACGGCTCGCAACGAACGACCGATCAACCGCTGGATCTCCATAGTACGACCGCCCTGCTTGCCCTGCGCTGCTTCGCGGCCCATTCGATTGCCGGTAGCACGCGGCAGCATGCCGTACTCGGCGGTCACCCAGCCCTGATCCTTACCCTTGAGAAAACGCGGCACCCGCTCTTCCACGGTGGCATTGCACAGCACTTTGGTATCGCCGAACTCGACCAGCACAGAGCCCTCGGCGTGTTTGGTGTAGTGACGGGAAATACGGATAGAACGCAGCTCATCGGGCTGCCTGCCGCTGGGGCGCATGGGAACCTGCCTTGTTTGGATTAGTGTTGTGGCGGGTATTGTAACGAAGTGGTGCGCCGTGAGGCGACTTTAACTACTCGTGGGGAGGATCAACTCTTTCTATCATAAACGGCCATAACCGCCTTCAACTCCTCCAACACCATCTGCCGCTCTTCCTCGCTGAGGGTCTCGACCTGGGGTACCACCACCCCGTTCTCCATCGCGGTAATCGTGGCGCGTACTGCGTCACAACCGCATTGGCAGAGGGCGTCGATGCACTGGCTGAGCTGCTCGCTATTCATGGCTGGATACTTGGAATCGGGAAATGAATGGTGGCCGGGGACGGAATCGAACCGCCGACACGGGGATTTTCAATCCCCTGCTCTACCAACTGAGCTACCCGGCCTTTTTATGTCATTGGGCCATACCTGGCCCTGAAAGGCCGCTCATTTAAGCGTTTGCGGCCTCGGAAGTCAAGACGTTATCGGGAAGAACCCGCTCGAAACGGGTTCAGGACTTTGGCGGGGTATAACCTTCCGGCGCGCTTTCGCCCTCACCTTCACCAAAGAGGAAAGCAACCATCGCGTTTTCCAGCATCTTGCGGTGGTTAGGATCGATAGGGGTTAGACGATACTCGTTGATCATCATGGTCTGCTGGCGCAGCCACATCTGCCATGCTTCTTTGGAGATGTTTTCGAAAATACGTTTACCCAGCTCACCGGGATAGGGTTGACGTTCCAGGCCTTCGGCCTCTGTACCCAGCTTTGCGCATTGAACCATGCGAGTCATCGTTTACTCCTGTTGTCGGAATTCGTTTCTCGGGCACCAATAGAAGGTCCTGAGAAGAAGAGTCGGATTTATACCAAATTGTGACCCTCATTCCAATCACAGCCACCGGGTCTCATCGCCAGTTTTCCCTCAACAGTGCTTACAATATATACTGCGGAAAGTGGGTGATTTGGGTATTAGCTCTGTGATATCCCTTAAATAATGAAATACAAGGAGAGAACCATGTTTAAGCGAACTGCAATTGGCCTGATAGCGGCCACATTAATTTTAACAGGCTGTGGTGGCGGAGATAGCAGCAGCTCACCTAGCTACAGCGGTCCGACCGGAGCTGTAACTGTAACCTCAACCACTGAAGCTAATACCGTTGCCGGTTTTGCTGCCTCCCAGGCGCTTAGTAGCAGTATGTCTAGCCTGTCTGGCACTTACACACCTTTCACCGCCAACGACGGTATGCTCAACCTCCAATCCCTCGGCACACTTGCGCAGAAATACGCCAATATGGCATTTAAGGTGGATATCTCTGGCACCACTCTACTACCTACAGGTGTCTCCTCATCGCAGACGCAGGCCTGTACAACCAGTGGAAACATCACCGTTACCTATGAAGCTGCCTCCGCTGCAACCTACCCTTCATCTGGTGATTCAGTAACTTTCGCATTTAACAGTTGTGTCGAATCAAACATTATGCTTTCCGGAAGTATGAAGCTCACTGTGAACACCTATACCAGTGGTTCAGCCTTTTCAGCCACTTACACATTCAATCAACTCAAAACCACTCTTATCTCAACCGGCGATTACAGCATGATTCATGGCGACTATACCGCCAGTATCAGCGACAGTTCGACGCTGTTTGAGGCTTCGCTCACTGGTACTTCACTCTATTTTGAAGCATCCATCAGTGGCACAACAGGGCAAGCACTTCTGAGCAACTTTTCCTATGTCGACACATACACATATGCGAGTGGCGACTGGAGTATGGATCATGACTTCACCTTCGCCAGCACTGATTTAGGCGGCTCGGTCAATGTGAATACGGTAACGCCTTTCGTGGTTCCTGCAGCCAACACTTACCCCACCTCAGGTCAAATGGTTGTCACTGGAGCAGGTGGTGCCAAGATTCGTCTTACAGCTCAACCTGATGGCACAAATGTTTACGTTGAATACGACATCGTCCCTGTAGATGGCGTATATGAAAGCAACACCACCGTAGCATGGTCATCACTGTAATTCGGCATCAGCCATTACAAAAAAAGCCGGTAGCAATACCGGCTTTTTTATTTCATCGATTCAAATTCTGCAAAATACGCCTGACAGGTGTTGGCAAACCCAGCTCGCTCAACTGACTGAGTGAATGCCACGATTCTGATCCAGTATCCGCAACGATAGATGCATTCTCTTGCGCCTCACCAATGCAGGGATGTATCACTAACTGAAAATGGGTGAAGGTATGACGAACAGGCTCCAAAACTTTTTGCCGGGAAGAAGTGATGGCATATTTTTCATACCAGCTCGATAGAGCATTTTGGTCGGTAAATTCTGGTAACGACCAAAGTCCTCCCCATATCCCTGTAGGAGGCCGTTTCCGCAACAACACCTCACCTTTCCGATTAACCACTACCGACATCCACACATCTTTCACCGGTAATGCCTTGCGTGGTTTCTTGCCAGGGAATTCAGCGATTCTTCCCAGTCGAAAAGCCTCGCACTCTTTGCCTACTGGACACTCGTTACAACGGGGTTTGCTACGGGTACAGAGCGTTGCCCCCAGATCCATAATCGCCTGGGTGTAATCAGCCGTACGCTTTTTCGGTGTCGCTGCTTCGGCCAGTTGCCATAACTGTTGTTCAACATATCGCTGCCCCGGCCAGCCCTCCACCGCATGACAACGGCTTAACACCCGTTTAACGTTACCGTCCAGGATCGGATAGTGCTGGTCGCAGGCGAGGGAAAGGATCGCCCCGGCAGTGGAACGGCCAACACCCGGCAGCTCAACCACGGCGTCGAATTGCTGTGGAAATTTTCCGCTATGTTGATCACGAATGATCTGCGCCGCCTTGTGCAGGTTGCGTGCGCGACTGTAGTAACCCAGTCCACTCCAGTGGGCCAGCACCTCATCCAGTGAAGCGTCGGCCAATTTTTTCACCGAGGGAAAACTGGTCATGAAACGTTTGAAATAGGGAATGACGGTAGCAACCTGGGTCTGCTGCAACATCACCTCAGAGACCCACACCCGATAGAGTGTGGGCTTTTTCTGCCAGGGAAGATCGTGACGTCCATGTCTGTCATACCATGCCAAAAGACGATGGGCGAAGCTATTCATTCGTTCGTTAAAATTTTATTTTGAGTGCATCTTCAAGTTTCTTTTTCAGATCTTCTTCCAGCTTTTTCTTCTCCTTGTCGACAGCTTTCTTCACCTCTTTCTGTGCACGCTCGCGCAACACCGACTCTACATCAACACCAATGCTGGGATCGCTGAATTTGCCCTTGATGGTGATCGGGATCATCGTCCCTTTCAATTCGCCGATACTCTGATTAGCGGCATCCTGAAGATTACCCACAACGATCGTCTCCAGACGCATGTCGAGTTTTTCCTTCACCAGATCGGCAGACCCTTTACCCTTCACCTGGAACAGTGGTGAACGGGCGTAAAGATCTTTGGTATTCACCACACCATTCTTCGCGGTGAAGCTGCCTTTAAGATCGGCGAAGTCAGTATCCTTACTCTCTTCTTTCGGTTCCGGTAGTTTTTTCACCTTGGCGTAGGCAACACGGATTTGGTGGCCGATATTGATGCCCTTCACTTGCCCCTTCTCAAAATTGAAACTCCCGTTACCAGTGAGACTCTTACGAATAACCATCGGGTCGATGCCACTGGCACTCATCTTCGCCACCATGTTGGCCTTACCCGTCACATAGTCTTTGCCCATGAAATCTTTGAGTAACGGACCTGCCTGCACCCCGGTCAGTTTTTCATTCATCGACAGGCGCGGCGTTTTACCAGTGACATCAAAACCGAGATCACCCGCGTAACTGCCCTGATAGAGCTTTGCCCCCAAAGGATGGACACGGAATTTGCCTTTGGTCGCACGCACCGTGGCGACAATGTCGGTGGTGCTGAGATTCATCACCTTAACCTTGCCCACCTTGAAGGTACCGTCGATATCGAGGCTGCGCAGCAGCGGCAATGGCAGCGTTGTCGCAGCGGCGGCTGTTGCTGTTGCAGGCGTTGCCTTCGGTGCGGGTTTGTCACTGGGTGGCGGCAGGTAACGATCCGCATCGATACCATCCACAGCGAGTTGATAACGGATCACCGGTGCCTTGAAGTTTTTCACCGAAGCGCTGCCGCTGAGACTGGTGTTATCCAGTTGAAGTTTCAGCTTGCTCAACGCCGCATGATTCAAACCGGCATCAAAATCTGTAGACAGCTTTGCCTTGCCCATCACTGACGGATCGGCCATATCAGGCAGGGCCACGCCCACGTTCTTCAGCAGCAGTCGCGGCACAAATTCGCCACTGGCCAGGTCGCCGCTGAAACTGGGATTGTCGATAATCTGTTTACCATCCACCCGTGCGGTCAATTCCAGGCCCATCGCATTGAGTTTGAGCGGCAACAGTTTCAATGTCTGCGCCTTACCCAGGTCGATGCGGAAGTCTGCATTAACGGCCCCACCCTTAAGCGCCTCGCGATTCAGTTCCGGCGGCAGGGACACCACACCGTTCAACGCCTGTGGATCAGCCAGTACCAGCTTCACCTGACCTTCAGCTGCCGGTTGCGCCAGAATGCGACTCGCGGAGACATTACCATCCAGGGTCACGCCCATCCCTTTGAGCAGCAGCCCCTTGATGCTGGCAGTTTGCTGTTTCAGATCCGCCGCCACATCGCCGTCCAGGGTCAGTGCCACCTTACCGCCTGGAATCACCTTGCCGCTGGCATCCAGCGCCAGAGACAGGTCATCGAGACGGTAACGTTCCTGATTGAGATCCAGCGCGATCACCGTTTTCAGATCGATGGTCGCTTTGGTGGCCGGATTACTGCTCTCCACCTTGCCGTTAATCGCCAGTGGGAACGGTTTTTCCAGACTGATGGCGCCGCTGTTTAGATTGAAGTCGCTGAGGACCACCCGCTGCTTCGCCATATCGTCCTGCCACACGACTCTGGCATTGCTGATTTCGATCCCGCCGATGGCCAGTGCCCCCAGCTTCTGTCCAGGTGCGGGAGCGGGTTTGCCTCCCGCAGCAGACTTCTGCTCCGCGGGCTTGGCCTCGCCTTTACCGGCCAGATCGTCCCAGTTAGAACTACCATCCGCCCGCCGTGCCAGCTGCAGCTCCAGCCCACGCAGCACCACCTTATCTATCTCCACCTTGCCGGAGAACAGAGGCAGCAACTTCACCCTCGCCTCGGCAGCGCCGATACGGGCGAAGGGCTCAGCGCCAAAACCTTTGGCATTCCCCAACTCCAGCTTGCCCAGTTCCAGGCCCAGCCAGGGGAAGAAGGAGAGACGGATATCCCCCTCGATCTTGAGTTCCCGCCCGGTAGATTGCTCAACCTTACCGGCAATTTCGCCGCGATAGTCGTTAGGGTCCAGCAGCAGACTGGCCGTCACCACTGCCGCCAAAACCAGCCCCAGCACCACTCCGGTGCCCACTGCGATCCATTTCAATGCCTTCATCAGCTGCCTCCATAATTCCCCTACAAAAAGTGGGAACTCCGTCACAAACCCTTAACAAAAATCCGGAAAAGTGCTAGTCTACACGACCATTTTCATTCGTTTCAGCACGGGCTCCAAACTAATACTCACCTATACTAGAGAGCCTGGCTGGTATTTTAGTAAAACCGCTATTTTCGGGATGCCATTATGTCCATTACCCTTTTTGATAACGGCCACCATAAGTGTATTGCCTTTAACGATTTGGTCCGCGATGACAAGGAAAACAACGCAAGCACTGGCGAGACCGTACAGGCCAATCAATTCCTTATCGTTAACAACGAACACGCCGCACTGATCGACCCGGGCGGCAACCTGACCTACACCCGCCTTTTCCTGGGCATCAGCGAATACGTCTTCCCCAAGAATCTGGACTTCGTTATCGCCTCACACCAGGACCCGGATATCGTCGCCTCACTGAACAAGTGGCTGGTCGGTACGAGCGCCAAGGTCGTTGTACCGGAGCTGTGGAAACGCTTTGTGCCCCACTTCTGCTCACCCGGTGCGACCAAGGGCCGCCTGGTCGGCATCCCTGATCAGGGTATGGACGTTGAGATCGGCGGCGCCGCCTTCAAGGCCCTGCCTGCCCACTTCCTCCACTCCGAGGGTAACTTCCACTTCTACGACCCGATCAGCAAGATTCTGTTCAGCGGCGATGTGGGCACCTCAGGCGTGCCGGAAGAAGAGTGTGGCATGCCGGTGAAAGACTTCGAAGCCCACATTCCGAAAATGCTCGGTTTCCATCGTCGCTATATGAACGGTAACAAAGTTTGTCGCTTCTGGGTCAATATGATTCGCACCCTGGACGTACAAATGATCGTACCGCAACACGGCGCACGCTTCGAAGGCAAGGATGTTGGCAAATTCCTCGACTGGTTCGAAAACCTCCAGTGCGGAACCGACCTGCTGACTCAACGCAACTTCGAAGTGCCGGGCAAAGCTGCCTGAACCAACGAAAGTACGTGAATAAAAAAGCCCGCCAATGGCGGGCTTTTTTTACGCAATCAAATAATGGAGCGGGTGATGGGAATTGACCGCCTCATCTGGAATGAGGCGGGACGCACTTTAGTGCGCCCGAAGGGGGCGCGCCATGGACGGCGCGCATCAACCCACGTAGCACTTTGTCTGAAACCCGGGAAATAAATGGAGCGGGTGATGGGAATCGAACCCACGTTAGAAGCTTGGGAAGCTCCTGTTCTACCATTGAACTACACCCGCGCAGGAACGGGAATTCTAGCCCAGCCACCGATAGCCGACAATCACAGCAGCGCCAATTGACGCCTACGGTGCCGACGGTTAGTCTCACCTCCATGCAAATACTACTCAACGGCGAGGCGCGTGAAGTGCCAGACAACTACACCGCGGCGCAGCTGGTGGATGAACTCGAACTCACTGGCAAACGTATCGCCATGGAGATCAATCTGGAGATCGTTCCGCGTTCCACCTATGCCGAGGTACAACTCAACCCCGGTGATAAGGTGGAAATTGTCCACGCTATCGGTGGGGGTTGAAACCCCTCGTCGTCTCCTCCATTACGACACGTTATAATCCCGCTTCGCCCTTTTCGTGCGGCCCTTTGCCGCCACCGCTATCGACTCGCAGGAACTGAATATGGCCCAGAACAACGACCCACTGATCATCGCCGGGGTGGAATACCACTCCCGCCTCCTTACCGGCACCGGTAAATACAAGGATCTGGAAGAGACCCGCCTGGCGACTGAAGCCGCTGGCGCCGAGATCGTCACCGTCGCGATCCGCCGTTCCAACATCGGCCAGAATCCGGGCGAACCCAATCTGCTCGAGGTCCTGCCGCCAGATCGTTACACCATCCTGCCGAACACCGCCGGTTGCTACACCACCGAAGACGCAGTGCGTACCTGCCGTCTGGCCCGTGAACTGCTCGACGGCCACAAACTGGTCAAGCTGGAAGTGCTGGGCGATGAGAAGACACTTTATCCCGACGTCACCGCCACCCTGGAAGCCGCCGAAATTCTGGTCAAAGATGGTTTCGATGTGATGGTCTACACCTCCGACGATCCGATTCTGTCCAAGCGACTGGAAGATATCGGCTGCTGCGCCGTGATGCCGCTGGCCGCGCCGATCGGCTCCGGCCTCGGTGTACAGAATCCCTATAACATCCTCACCATCGTCGAAAACGCCAACGTCCCGATTCTGGTCGATGCCGGTGTCGGTACAGCCAGTGACGCTGCCGTGGCAATGGAACTGGGTGTCGATGGTGTGCTGATGAACACCGCCATCGCCGGTGCCAAAAATCCCATATTGATGGCCTCGGCAATGAAGAAAGCGGTTGAAGCCGGACGCGAAGCGTTTAAGGCCGGACGTATTCCGCGCAAGCGTTATGCCTCTGCGTCTAGCCCGATTGACGGCACATTTTTCTAGAACCCTCTTAAAATTGCTGTGCTTGCCGATACGGTGTTAAAAATGGACTCGAAATACTCATTTACTAGCGTGTAAACTCCGCTTTCTCGTCCATTTTTGCCTTGTCTCGCCTGCGCTCGCTAATTTTAAGATGGGTTCTAACCCTACGCTAAAAAACTCATATGACTGACGTTCCCTACTTGCGTCGTATTCGTTCATTCGTCCGTCGCGAAGGCCGCCTCACACCCGGCCAGCAACGGGCGATGGATCAACTCTTTCCCCGCTTTGGTATTGAAGAGAGTGAACAACCGCTCGACCTCGATACGATCTTCCAACGCAGTGCGCCGCGTATTCTTGAAATCGGTTTTGGTAACGGCGAATCACTGGCCGAGATCGCAAAGAACCATCCGCAAAATGATTACATCGGCATCGAAGTTCATCGTCCCGGCGTCGGACATCTGTTGTTACAGATCGAAGAACTTGGCCTGACCAATGTAAGAGTGATTTGTGCCGATGCGGTAGAGGTGCTGGAAAAACAGATCCCGGACAACTCACTCGACTCCCTCTACCTTTTCTTTCCCGATCCGTGGCACAAAAAGCGTCACCATAAGCGTCGCCAGGTCCAACCCGAATGGGCACAACTGGTCAGGCGTAAATTGAAACTCGGCGGCCAGTTACACCTGGCTACCGACTGGCAGAACTACGCCGAACACATGCTGGAAGTCATGAGCCACGCCGAAGGGTTTGCAAATCTCTCCGATAGCAACGACTATGTAGTTAAGCCTGAATACCGACCTGAAACAAAGTTCGAGCGCCGCGGTATGCGTTTAGGACATGGAGTTTGGGATTTGCTGTTTGAAAAAACAGATTAATAAATCACGCCACATGCTGGAGTGATTTAAAAAAGGGGGCCAAAATGTATTCCATATTGTTGCCCGTACACCTGGCATTCGCTGGCATCTGGCTCGGATGCATCCTCACCGAAACACTTGCTGATCGCGCCCTCCTCGGCAAGGGTAGAGAACAGGAAATCATCCTGGTTAACCTGCATAAACGGATCGATCTGCTGGTCGAGATTCCCGCCATACTTGTCGTCCTGATCAGCGGTATCATGCTACTACCCGACGCAGGAAAGAACGGCATCCTGCTACTGAAGATCATCTTTGCCGCACTCGCGATTCTCAGTAACCTGTTTTGTGTCATTGTCGTTTTTCGTCGTTCCCGTGCCGCCCAACAGGGACGCTGGAATGATTTTTCACGACTTGAGCGACGACAGCATATTTACGCAGCGGTGGTACTTATCTCCATCGTGACTGCGTTGGTGCTGGGTAGCTACACCTATGCTTACGCCTGATTAATTTTTGTTTCCAAACCCTGAGGAAAGAACAACGTGAACATTGCTCGCATTGCCGCCGAACGCTACGCAACCAAAGCCTACGATCCGGCAAAACGAATCGATGCTGAACGAATGGAACAGCTGCAAACCCTGCTGCACCTTGCACCCTCATCCATTAACTCCCAACCGTGGCATTTCATCTTCGCCTCCACCGATGCAGGCAAAACACAGATTGCCCGTGCCACCACCGGCCCCTATGGCGCCAACGAGGCCAAGGTGCTCAACGCCTCACATGTTGTGGTCCTCTGCGCCAAAGATGGCTGGAGCGATGAACACATGCAGGAAGTAATTGAGCAGGAGTATCGCGATCAACGCTTCCCCTCCGTTGAGGCCAAGGAAAAAACCTTCGCCGGACGTAACTTCTATGTCGAGCTGCACAAGGATCTGGGCGACAGCCAGCACTGGATGGAAAAGCAGGTCTACCTTGCCCTCGGCGCCCTGCTGTTCGGTGCGGGCGCGCTTGGGATCGATGCCACACCCATTGAAGGCTTCGATCGCGCCGCGCTGGATAACGAACTGGGGCTAAAGGAACGCGGCCTCACCTCGGTGGTGATCGCCGCCCTGGGTTATCGCAGCAGCGACGACTTCAACGCCTCCCTGCCGAAATCCCGACTACCCGTGGATCAAATCATCACCCATATTTAACCGCTTCGAAGTAAAGGAGTCTCAAAATGAGGATTCGTGCCCGGAGACAAGGCGCGAACTCCATTTTGAGGCCCTTTAAGAAGCGGTCTCAAAGGTAGCGAGCGCAGCTGAGACAAGGCAAAAATGGACGAAAAAGCGGAGTTGACACGTAGTCAATGAGCATTTTTAGTCCATTTTTAACACCGTATCAGCAAGCACAGCATCTTTGAGGCCGCTTCTTTACTTGAGTGAAACCTAGTGGACATTCCCATCCCGCTTTCCCCTTCCACCCCCGTAACAATATTTCCACTTTTTGTAGGGCTTTAGTCGTCTAAGCCCTTGATTCCCTGTGGTCACTCCGCTGGCACGATGTTTGCGCTCAGGTATCCGGAGCTACGCCAGATAACACCTTATTACAGGGGAACGGGAGCAGACGCATGAGCACCAACAACGAAAACTTCGAATGGCTTGAAAAGCGACTCGGTATCAGTCGCCGCAACTTTCTCAAATTCTGTACCGGCATTGCCGCGACAATGGGACTCACCACCGAACAGGCGATGGCGATGGCCGAAGCGGTCGCCACTCCGCGCAAACGCCCGGTGGTGATCTGGCTCCACGGCCAGGAGTGCACCGGCCCTTCCGAAACTTTACTGCGCGGTGAACACCCGACCCTCGAACGACTGATCCTGGAGATGATCTCCCTCGATTACCACCAGACCCTCGCCGCCGGTGCCGGGCACCAGGTCGAGGCGCAGAAAGATGCCTCGATGGCGGCCAACAAGGGCAAGTACATCCTGGTGGTCGAAGGCTCCATCCCCACCAAGGACGGCGGCATCTATTGCAAGATCGCCAACAAGACTATGCTGCAACACACCATCGAAGCGGCGGAAAACGCAGCGGCCATCGTCGCCTTCGGCTCCTGCGCCTCCTGGGGCGGCGTGCAATCCTCCGGTCCCAACCCGACCGAGGCGAAGGGCGTCTCCGCCATCCTGCCGAACAAAACGGTCATCAACATTCCGGGCTGCCCGCCCAACCCCTACAACTTCCTCGCCACGGTGATGCACTTCCTCACCTTCGGCACCCTGCCGGAGCTGGATAGCCAGAACCGCCCCAAATTCGCCTACGGCCGCCTGATCCACGAAAACTGCTACCGCCGTCCCCACTTCGACGCCGGTCGCTTCGCCAAGGAGTTCGGCGACGAAGGGCACAAGCAGGGCTGGTGCCTCTACAAGCTCGGCTGCAAGGGTCCAGAAACCTACGCCAACTGTTCCGTCATTGAGTTCAACGACATCGGCGGCGGCACCTGGCCCATCGGCGTCGGCCACCCCTGCTTCGGTTGCTCCGAAGAGGGCGTCGGCTTCACCAAGCCGCTGTTCAGCCTGGCCGAGGTGAAAGACCCGACATCGCCCAACACCTTCCCGCTGATCGACGAGCGCCAGGGCGCCACCGGCATAACCATTGGCGCGGCGGCAACCGCCGGTGCCGTCATCGGCGCCGCGGTCGGTGCCAGCGTGATGGCCGCGGGCAAGCTGGGAAATAAGGACGATTCAAGCAGCGACAACCAGGAATAGGAGGCTGCCATGAAACGTCGTGATTTTCTCAAGGCCGCCGTCGGTGCCTCCGCCCTCTGCGGCGCGGGCATCGCCGAAGCGCGGCCCAACCTGGAGCCGGCGCCACAGGCGATCGGCATGCTCTTCGACTCAACCCTCTGCATCGGCTGCAAGGCCTGTGTCAGTGCCTGTAAAGAAGCTAACCACATGCCCGCAGTGGTCGAGGGCGATGCCGATTACTACGACTCGGCCCGCGACCTCTCCGGCAAGACCCTCAACGTCATCAAGGTCTACAAAGATGGCAACGGCAAGCTGAAGGATTCGGTCACCGATGGTTACGCCTACGAAAAACGCAGCTGCATGCACTGCGTCGATCCGGGCTGCGTCTCGGTCTGTCCGGTCACCGCGATGCGCCACGACCCGCTCACCGGTATCGTCAGCTACCACGCCGACGCCTGCATCGGCTGCCGTAACTGCACCGTCGGCTGTCCCTACAACGTGCCGCAATTCGAGTACGACAAACCCTTCGGCCAGATCCAGAAGTGCCAGATGTGTAACCAGGCTGGCGTGGGTCGACTGGACAAGGGTCTCACCACCGCCTGTTCCGATGTCTGCCCCACCGGTGCGACCCTGTTCGGCTCCCGCGATGCCCTGCTCGCCGAGGCCAAACGTCGTCTCTCCCTCAAACCGGGCGACACCTATAACTTCCCGCGTGGCGATGTGCGCAAGCCCTACAGCCATCACGAGAAAGTGGTCAGCGCCGACTACCAGCAACACGTCTGGGGCGAGAAGGAGGCAGGCGGCACCAACGTCATGCACATCTCCAGCATCCCCTTCGACAAACTGGGCATGCCGCCGCTGGGTGATCGCTCCGCCGCTTCGGTTGCGGAAGGGGTGCAGCACAGCCTCTACAGCTTCATGGCCCTGCCCGCGGTCGCCCTCGCCGGACTGACCTATGTGGTAAGACGCAATACCAAAGAAGATGAGGGGGGTGACCTATGAGTCTGCACAGAGAATTGGGTGGACGCATCTTCACCCCGCCGGTGATCGGTCTGGGCATCCTCGCCCTGATCGGTTTCTTCTTCCTCGCCATCCGTTTCATCGACGGTATGGGAGCGGTCACCAACCTGAACGGCGGCCACGCCTGGGGCATTTGGGTGGTTTACGACGTGGTGGTCGGCACCGCCTTCGCCTGCGGCGGCTACGCCCTGGCGATCACCATCTACATCCTCAACCGCGGCCACTACCATCCGCTGATCCGTCCCGCCGTGCTGGCCAGCCTGCTCGGTTACGGCCTCGGCGGCTTCGGCGCCTTCTTCGATATGGGGCGCTGGTGGCAGTTCTATAACATCCTCCTGCCGTGGAACTGGAACTTCAACTCGGTAATGCTGGAGGTGGGTCTCTGCGTCATGACCTACATCCTGGTGCTCTGCATCGAGTTCGCCCCGGCAGTGCTACAACGCTTCGGCCTCAAGGGAATCGAGAAGAAACTGGACAAGGTACTGTTCCTCTTCATCGCCCTCGGCGTGCTGCTGCCGACCATGCACCAGTCCTCCCTCGGCTCGCTGCTGATCGCCATGGGCTACAAGGTCCATCCGCTGTGGCAGAGCATGGAGCTGCTGCCGCTGCTGGCGATCCTCAGCGCGGTGACCATGGGCTTCTCCATCGTGCTGTTCGAGGCATCGATGGTGACCGTCGGTTTCAAACGTCCTTCGGAGAGCCACCTGCTGGCCGGACTGTCACACGCCATCATCTGGCTACTCGGTGGCTTCCTGCTGGTGCGCTTCGGCGAACTGCTGCTGCGCGGCAAACTCGGCATGGCCTTCGCCTTCGACTTCGCCTCGCTGATGTTCTGGATCGAAATCGCACTGTTTGTGGTGCCGCTGGTGATCCTGACCTCGGCAGCACGGCGGCAAAACGGCAAGCACCTGCTCATCGCCGCGGTGTCGATGCTTTTCGCCGGTACCCTGTGGCGCTTCAACGCCTACCTGATCACCTTCAATCCCGGCCCGGGCTACAGCTACTTCCCCTCGGTCCCGGAGATCATGGTCACCACGGGCATCATCGCCTTCGAAGTGATGGCCTACATCGTACTGGTCAAAATGCTGCCGGTGTTGCACGACGCCGAGCGCGCCTAATCAATTTAAAAATATAGGGCGCATCTAAAAATGAGGATATTTGTTTGAGGACAAGGCGTGGCGGTTTCGAGAAGCAGAGTTAACCGGTAGTTAATGAGCATCGCAGAAAACGCCATAACGCAGTAATCGAACAAAGAGACCATTTTTAGGGTGCCCTCAGAGAGGAGTAATTAAAGTGACTACAAGAATCACAGTTGACCCGGTTACCCGCATCGAAGGCCACCTGCGCATCGATGTCGAGGTGGATAAAGGTAAAGTCACCAAGGCCTGGTCATCGGGCCAGATGTGGCGCGGCATCGAAAAGATCCTCGTCGGCCGTGACCCGCGCGAGGCGTGGCTCTTCACCCAGCGCTTCTGCGGCGTCTGCACCACGGTACACGCCATCACCTCGGTACGCGCGGTAGAGAACGCGCTGCAGATGGAAGTGCCGGTCAACGCACAACTGGTGCGCAACATCATTCAAACCGCCCACGCGGTACAGGACCACATCGT
>JBNLAT010000015.1:0-60776 GCA_050302275.1 Thiohalomonadaceae bacterium
TGGGCGAGGTCTGCTTTTTGGTCAGACCGTAGATGGCGTTATCGAATACCAGCACCACCATATCCATGTTCAGACGCAGCGAGTGAATCCACGGGCCAGCGCCGATAGAGAAGCAGTCGCCGTCGCCGGTGGCAACCCAGACATCCAGCTCGGGACGGTGGGCCTTGATGCCGTTGGCCAGCGGCAGGGCGCGGCCATGCAGACCGTGCAGACCGTAGGTGCCCATGTAGTGGGGCAGGCGGCTGGAGCAGCCGATACCGGAAACGGCCACGCTCTTTTCCGGTGGCAGTTGTGCATCGCGCAGTACGCGGTGCACGGTGTTAAGCACGGCAAAGTCGCCGCAGCCGGGACACCAGCGGGCTTCGCCGCCGGAGTAGTCACCAAGGGTGAAGTAGCGCTCGAAGACGTCGAGGGACCAGTCAGCTTTGATACCAAACATCACGCTGCTCCTTTAGTAGAGAGTGCTTCGAGGCGTTCGCCGATCACCTCAACCAGTTCGCCTGGTTGCATCGGGTGACCGTAGACCACCGACCAGCAGTCCACGTCGACCAAAGTCTGCATGCGCAGGATGTTGGACAGTTGGGCGCGGCGGCGGTTTTCGTCGTTAATCAACGGCGCGTCCGGTTTGTCGCTGTAGTTGATCTCGATGGTCATGACCTTTTTGAAGCGGGCGAAGATATCTTTCAGGCCCGGCTCCAGCGGCGAGAGGAAACGCAGGTGGATGCTGGAGACCTTGTGGCCCTGCTCGCGCAGGATATCGACCGCCTCTTCGATGGCGCCGAGGGTAGAACCCCAGCCAACCACCAGCAGGTCGCCCGACTCGTCGCCGTGGATCGTCGGCGGCTTGAGGGTACTCTGCAGCGCGGCCAGCTTGCGGCTGCGATGCTCCATGGTCTGCTGGTTGGTATCGGAGTCGTAGGCCACCTTGGAGCGGTTGGTGTGCGACAGGCCGGTCAGTACGTACATGCCGTTGGGTTGACCAGGGATCGGGCGCTGCGACAGACCGGTATTTTCGTCCCAGTCATAGGGCGGCACGCTCTTGTCCCATTCCGATTGATCGACCGGCGGTGCCAGCCACTCTTCCTGCAGTTCAGGACGCTCCCAGGGCTGTACGCCGGTGGCGAGATTGGCGTCGGTGAGCATGATGACCGGGCCACGGAAGCTCTCGGCCAGCTTGCGCGCCATGATGGTGAAGTGGAAACACTCGGCGATGGTAGCGGCAGCGATGACGATCTTCGGTGCATCGCCGGGCATGCCGAACATAGAGGAGAGCAGGTCGCCCTGTTCGACTTTGGTCGGCAGGCCGGTGGAGGGGCCGCCGCGTTGTACGTCAACGATCACCAGCGGAATTTCGCCCATCACGGCGAGGCCGATGAGTTCAGTCTTCAGCGCCATACCGGGGCCGGAGGTGATGGTGCAGGCAGTCTTGCCTGCATAGGAGGCGCCGATGGCGAAGCCGATGGCGGCGATCTCATCTTCCGCCTGATGCACAAAGCCACCGACCTTGTCGTAGACATCGGCGATGTAGTGGGAGGCAGAGGTCGCCGGGGTGATCGGATACATGGAGACCATGTCCATGCCCGAGGCCATCACGCCCAGACCGAGCGCGGTGTTGCCGTTGCACACTAGTACCGGTTTGCCGCTCAGGGTCTCTTTGACCGGGATGGTGTAGTGGTAATCGACGTTTGCTTTGGCGAAGGCGTAACCGGCATCGAATAGATCGATGTTTGGCTTCACCACCTTTTCACCCTTGTGGCCGAAGGTGGACTGGATCTCGGCGTGACCGCGTTCGACATCGCGGTCGTAGATGCGACAGAGCATACCGAGCACGAACATGTTTTTGCCGCGGCGGGCGTTGTCGACGATTTTGAGGCACTCCTGCTCCAGCGGCAGTTCGTGGACGATCAGACCGTGCTCACGAAACTCCTTTACTGCATTGGCGTAGGAGGTGCGAATCTCTTCCTGCGGGTCGTCGGCCCACTTGTTCTCCAGCAGGACGATGGTGCCATCCTTATATGCGCCGTTGGCGATGCGGGAGAAGAGCACCTGTTCGTTGAAGGCGACTACGAGGTCAGCCTCGTTGCCCATATTGGTGATGGTTTTTGAGCCGACGCGGATACGGTTACCGCTGGCGCCTGCGGGGGAGCGGGCGGGGGGCTGGATCTCGGCGGGGATGATCTCCACCGTCCAGACACCGTTACCCATCTTGGCGCTGATAGCGCCGAAGGTTTGGCCGCACTTCTGTGCGCCCTCACCGGAATCACTGACGATCTCGACGATATGCTCGTCAATCGCCTGAGGAGCTGTACTTTTGGCCATTGTATTCCTACCCAACAAATGGATTTCAAATTCGTGTGCCCGTGTCGCTCCCGGTACTTTGTTTTGATTTGGGGAGGATGCCGCGTAGGCAGGGCCTGACGTTTATAAGGTATTAGGTGGATAAATAACATTTAATTGTTTTTATATTTGCCATTTACATATGTAAATGATTGCTTTTTAATATAGTGATTATGAGGATGAGAAACGAGTCATGATCCACGCCACCCTGCAGCAATTACGGCTGTTTGAAGCGGTCGCCCGCCACAAGAGTTTCACCCGTGCCGCGGAGGAGGTGCACCTTTCGCAGCCCGCGGTCTCTATCCAGGTCAAACGGCTGGAGGAGAACGTGGGACTGGCGCTATTCGAGCAGGTGGGCAAGAAGATCAGCCTGACCGAGGCGGGGCGCGAACTCTACGATGCCAGCAAGGATGTGCTGGGCAGACTGCTGGAACTGGACGACTCTATCGACTCCCTGCGTGGTGAGGTGGCCGGTTCCCTGAACGTGACCGCGGTGACCTCGGCCAAGTACTTCCTGCCGCACCTGCTCGGTGCCTTTCAACGCCGCTACCCGGAACTGGAACCGAAACTGATCGTCGCCAACCGCGCCAGTCTGCTGGAACGGGTTGCCGACAACGAAGACGACCTCTACGTCATGGGGCATGTGCCGCCGGACATCGATGTAGATGAATATCCCTTCCTTGAGAATATCATTGTCATCGTCGCCAGCCCCGATCATCCGTTGGCGAAGAAACGCAAAATCACCCTGGAGCAACTTTCCAAAGAGCGCTTCCTGGTGCGCGAAAGCGGCTCGGGAAATCGCAAGGTGGTGGAAGAGTTCTTTCAGGAGAACGGCTATGCGATCAATCCCTACATGGAGCTCGGTAGTGCCGAGGCGATCAAGCAGGGGGTCATGGCAGGCTTGGGGATCTCGGCACTGTCACTGCACAACCTGCGTCTCGAGATTGCGGCAGGGCAGATCGTGGTACTGAAAGTGGAAGGGTTTCCGTTACGTCGTCGCTGGAACGTGGTGCATCGCAAGGGTAAACGTCTCTCACCTGCGGCACAGGGGTTTATCGAGTTTCTGCAGAAAGAAGGGCAGAGTTTGGTGAATGAAGCGTTGCCAGTGAAAATTTGAAGCAGCAAAAGTGAACTGGGGACACCCTGTTGGATGTCCCCAGCCTCTAACATGATTAACCTTAATTAAGTCCTACTTTTTCAGCATTTTCCATAACAACCAGATAATCCCAAGCAGAACAAGAATCAGAAGCAGGTAATAGAGCCACGTCCAATCGGT
The DNA here is from genome assembly GCA_050302275.1 of Thiohalomonadaceae bacterium. Classification (GTDB taxonomy): domain Bacteria; phylum Pseudomonadota; class Gammaproteobacteria; order Thiohalomonadales; family Thiohalomonadaceae; genus JAPHTQ01. The sequence goes on from JBNLAT010000015.1 coordinate 3,614, forward strand.
CGTTATTCCCGCTTGTCCGCCAAAATCGGATGCCTGACCGGTAAACAGTGGCTTGCCCATGTAGTTCACGCTAATCGTCCCGTTCAGATCACCGGTAAGAACCATGTTATAGGTTCCGTCCTGACCGTCTTCGGTAAAATTAACCAGCTTGATGCCCTTACCTGAAACGGTGAAGGCGTTCATTTGTCCCGGCCCGATGTACTTACCGTAAGCGGTTTTCGGCCGCAGCTTGATCGTCATGGTATTACCGCGAATGACCTTGCTGAGGATAGAGGCATCAACATTGATGGACCCGGGTTGTACATAAACACTCTGCACGGCAACCCGCTGCACCTTGCCATATCCGGCCACGTCTGCCGATACGTCGTAGCGTATCTGATACACCCCTGAGATCAGGTTGGGATTATACGAAGTGTCGTACATACCACTGCCCCGATACTGCAAGGAATGCTGACCACTCGTCGGTGACAACTTGTGAATGAACTCACTGTTCTTTAACAGCGACAGATATTTCCGGTAACCGATGGAGGACTGTTCGCCTTTGGTTGGCTTCGTTGTGATATCTACATCGGGCATCACTGCCAGCACATCACCCAGATCATCGCCCGGACGGAGTATGCGCGCTGTAACCGTGGCGTTTGTTAGCGGCATATTCAGCCAGGCAAGATGCATCGAAGGTATGAATGCCTTATCTGCCTGTGGAGCTGAAGGCTCGCTGACTTTCCAGGTCATATCCAGGCCATGATCATCGACGAAAGATATTGCACGATAGGCGAGATTTCCTGAGACGTCAGCGGGTTTGTTCAGCGTGATGCTGTACTGTCCCTGCGGCATGAAGCTCACGGTACGCAGTGCAGCCACTGGTCGTGTGAAAGCGGCTTTCACCAGCACATGTTTAGCGTCTCTGGAACCCACAACGCGGAAACGGTTAGTGACATCGGTTCCATCTTTCTTGATAACCATCCAGCTCGACAGATTTGTCATGGATGAAGGATTGATGGCCTGATCGAAGCTGATGCTCAGCAACAACATCTTAACCCCGGCATTGACATCAAATGTGTCAATGGTCTTTGAGGTACTTCCCAGTGTGCCGTTGGCGTACGAAACCATCTGTGGACTGTTACCGGCCAATGTGTAACTGGCTACGCACTGGAATGCGTCAGTCAGATTGCCAGCACAGGGGAAATCCGCAGGTGTTGCCGCATTGGCTGAGATATAGGTGCCAAACTGACTTTCGTTTGCCAGGTTCTGTAACAGCGTATGGTAGCTGCTTGATGGATCGCCGATGCCAACCGAGATGATTCTCACGTCGGCATCTATTTCAGGTTCCGCAGCGCACGCGGCGGGATCGGAAGATGCTGCACAGATCTTCAAACCGTCCGTCGTCACAAATGGCGCGGTGTTCTGTTCGCCGTCGGTGAACAGCACCAGCGTTTTCAGGTGAGCTACGTCACCACTACTGAGTTTGGCCAGCCCATCCTGAAGTGCTGCACCGATTGACGTGCTGCCCCATTCGCAATTCTCTGGCGTAGACATCCAGTCACAACCGGGCGCCGCCGAATGCGCCGGTGCACCGGGACCTATTTCAGTAGCCACTTCAGTGGCCAGTGCGGCATTTACCGGTGTTCTTAAGCTGGCGAAAGAGGGCACGTCCAGCGCTTTGCTGCTGAACAAAGAGAGTCCCAGGGTGCTATCCACAGGAGGGGAGAGGGCGAGGATATCCGCAAGGAATCTATCTACGCCGGCGCTGAGCGCATCGCGTCGGCTAGCATAACCCTCCGGGTTATCTCCAGGAATGCTCCACTGCATGCTTCCGGATCTATCCAGCACCATGACGGTATCAACCGGGGTGGCGATAGGACGGTTCGAAATGGTGACTTCAAATCCTGCCGCAGTCGTGGCATTCACGGCTACCGTTATTCCATTGGCTATATCAGTGAAAGTTTCACCAACTTCCCACCTGACAGCGGGGTCTGTTGCGCTGGCAGCAGGAATCAGCGTTGCCGTGTATGAGTCGACTTGGTGAATAATCACCGCCTCGCCGGGTAGTTTTGCGTCGTAACCCGTGAACCTCCGTGCCTCAACCGTGTAATAACTGGCTGCAGAGGTGCCGATCGGTATCTTCACCAATTGGTAACCGGTCGATGGCGGCGCGGCGAGGTCATCCAGATTAACCGTAACCGTTGTCCCCGGTATCAGGGTCATGATTTTTGCTGGCGGAATGACTTCCAGAATTTCTTTATAGCGAGCGATGGTGTGTTGAGCCATGCAGCCATAAGTGGCATCGCGGTGGATACTTCCGGCAGCGCAGTTGTAACGATCCTGGCTCATGACATCCCAGGCATTGTCATAAACGCTTGTCCAGTCGATGGCAGTTGAATGGGGTAGTCCAAACCCATGTCCTGTTTCATGGGCAATCACCGAGATATTGGCGTATGCCCACGGCGGTTCCCAGGTTGATTTCCACGAGCGTGTTACGCCATCAAGCGTTAGCGTACCGGTGCCACCACCCCAGGCCCAACCGCGATCGAAATCGAAGTTGAACATCATATTGATGCCGTCGTAGAGCGAGAAGTCGACATCTGCATCGGCCACATCAATACAATCCGTCATTAATGCGGTCAGGTCAGCACCGCCAGATGATGCTGTGGGGTTGTAGTAGGCGTCATCGTGCGGCAGGGTATACCAGCCTGCCCCTGCGACACCGCTTCCGGCAATATCGAAGGTGGAAAAGGATAACTCCTGCCAGAAATGATCCAGACCGGGTTTCACATCGCTATACATGCCGTCGAAATAGGCAAAGTCCTGTGGCTCGTCGGCAATGTCAGAGATTTTGCACATGATGCTAATCCATGGGTGCGAACCCGTGACTCCCGCAACACCTGAAGTTCCCCCTGACATTGGTGCAGATGATTCCGGGGCGACGATTAGCTTAATAACGTCGACTTTAAAAATTTGCGATTGCGCTGAAGGAGAAGCGGGGGCGCCACTGATACCGGGTGTTGCGGCCCAGGAGCCCTGAACAGTCACCTGCTTGCCGTTGTATTCCAGTATCCCTTTGGCTACCTCATCGTTGATTTGCAGCCGGGTTCGTTCACCCATGGCATTAGAGAGGGTGTAGGTAACCGACGACTTGCCATCACTGCTATCACCCCAGGTGATGGAGAGCAGGCCGGTCTTAGTCGTGGGGTCTGCGGCAAATGTCGGATTTAGCAGTGAGCCGAACGCCAGGCTCAGAACAATAATGAACGGTAACGTCAATCTATTGATTGTATTCATCTTAACCTCCCCGAGAACAGATAAAATGGAGAGAAAGAGTGTCGTTTAGAGACTTCATTTGGCGCTATGCTGATTGCAGGACGGCTAATAATTATCTACGGACTACCCTCAAGACACGCGTCTGCAATCGTATCTATTTCTCTGCATGAGCCCGCCAACCCTTGCCGTTCTGACTGAACTTAATCGTCGGCAACTAAAGAAACAGGATTGGCATCAAATGAGATACGGCACTCCTTCGCCCGGTGATTCCAGTTCCCCTTGTACTCTCCTGCATATCCGGTGACAAGGGGACTGGATCACCATTCTTCACTAATCAATAGGAAACTATGGTAAATGTGGTAATGATAAATAACCGACTAATATTGTTACGTATTGATGCTGGCGTATATTCGCTGAGTAGAATTCGGCAACGAACCTTGTTGCTATGGGACCATGAGAGCCATGGGGGTATGGTTTCTTATGCTGTAGGTACACGAGCAGTTTTTGTGTAAGATCAGGGCAGCTATGAGTATGTATATCCACGGAGGGTAACAATGGCAAAACCTGATCCATCCAAAGAATTCCCCGATAGCATTATCCAGGTGATTGAAAAGGAGATTTCGTATAATGCGCCGATACGTACAATATCGACACTAATCCCGATTGACTCCATAAAATTTGGTAAGGATTGTATCGAGCTCCATAACGCCATCCTGCGCAAGATTTATCAAGAGCCAAAAATGAAACTTGGTGATCGAATCGTGGGCACACCAACGTCTACCCATCAGATATTGCTCAATAAGAACCTTGCCGGACCATTAAAAAGCTTTGCATTTGTCACTCAGGACGGTGTGAATACAAATGTCAATTCTACGGCACATCATCTGAAAGAGAGTGTTGGCGAATATGTCAAGAATAACTATGGGAAAAAAGGTGTGTCCATCTATGGACTAAGTATGATGGACGGCTACCATTCAGTGTTACTGACCTACCAAATCAAAAGTGGTGTTTCGACATTCATGCTTGTGGACCAAGGCCCGGCGACTTCATTCCTCACTGGTAAATCAGTCTTTAAGACCGCAAAGGCGCTGGATGAGGCGATCTCAGAGTATGTTAGAGACAGGCAGAGCAAGCGCACGAAAGGTGGGTATCAGTATCCCGCAAATGTGCAGTTGTACAAACTTTATCCGAGGAAAAAGTAGTGTACAAAAAGTACCTCAAGATATTTCTTTCATACATGGCCGGAATCCTGTTCTGGATGGTGTTGATATCGGTTTTGCAGACACGCTGCATACTAAACATTCCGCTATTAGTGGATGGCTTGTGGGCAAAACAGATCAAGGGTGAACTGGTCACCAATCTGGTTGGTTCCGTAGCTTATAAGACATCAGGTTTTGGATGCGAGAACAAACTCATCTATCTAGTTCGCTACTATCCGGATGGTGTGGGTGGGAGTTATCAAAACGTCAGTTTAACGTCTCTTGTTGATGTTGACTCGTGGCGTGAGGTCTCCTCAGATACCATATCAACCACCTATCAGGATAAGAATCATAAATATATTCTTTACAGTACTTCTGATGAAATATTTATGGGAGTCTATGACAAATGAGCCGTGTTACTTCAAGTTTTTCCAACAGGGGTGTCAGAGCGCTGCTCTTTTTATATAAAAGTTTGTGTCTGACATTTCTGCTGCTCTTACTAGCCAAGCTCATACTTAACGATGGAAGCTGGATAAACTATTTTATAATCCTCGTGATCGGTTGTATCCCCCTTGCCGTAGTTCGTTATATCCCTGAGCGTAAAAAAGCCATCTAATTCCACGCTTTTTGAAAAGCCAGCCAGGAGAGATGTGTTCCCGGCTGGCTTTTTTGATACGCAATCAGTGGCGGGTTGGTTTGTTGTCATTCACCTGCTTTGAAAGCCGGTGTACCTCTTCCCACAGTTTCTCATTGGCCTTCTGTGCCTCCTGAATCAAATCCTGAAGCAGCATCGCGGTAATCCGGGTGGCGTGCTCCGGTGGATTCTCGGCGGTTTGCATCAGGTAGGTGAGGGCATCGGCGCGGACCAGCCGATCGGTGATGAGGTCGTGCAGTTCGAGGAGTTTGCGGCTCAGCTTGCCGTAGTCCTCGTCATCCTCGCGGACCTGCCAGCGGCAGAGGTCGCGGTCGGTGGATTGGGGATAGGTAACATTTGTCTGTGACATGACTTTGCTCCTTGTCACTCAAAATTGCTGTGCTTTGGCGATACGGTGTTAAAAATGGACTCAAAATGCTCATTTACTGGCGTGTCAACTCCGCTTCCTGCTCCGGGCGTCCTGCCCTTCGCCCTGCGGGCCAGCTAAAGCTGTCCCGGATTGCTCCCGGCAATCCGGTCGTCCATTTTTGCCTTGTCTCACCTGCGCTCGCTAATTTTGAGAACAGTTCTAATACAAAATGCGGAATAGGGTAGGGCAGTCAGGCCGAATGGCCTGACTGCAAGGTTGTGCCTTCCTGTTAATGGATAGGCGGAAGACTATTCGCCTCTCCTCTCTCGCTGTATATAACCCCACATCCGGTTACTGGTGGTCTGGGCCTGCTCGATGTGTTCCTCAAGGATGGCAGCCGTATGCTGGATGATGTCGTCTGGCTGGGTGTCAGCGGTTTTCAGTAGATGGGTCAGGGCTTTGGCACGGTCGAGCCGGTCGATGACGCGGTTATGCAGATCGGACAGGGAAACGCTCTGGACGTTATTGTTGCCCTTATTGCTGCTGTAGTCGTCGCCATCTTCGCGGACCTGCCAGGAGGTAGTACGGTCGGTGGATTGGGGATAGATGATATTGGTGTTTACGTGTGACATAGCTTTTAGCTCCTTGTCATTCCGGCGTTATTGCCGGGTGGATGGAAGCTCAACGCAAAGCGGCCCCGACGTCATTGAGACAGAAGGGCCGCCAGTCACACAACAGTGTTGTATACTCCATGCAGCCCTAAGTTCTGCCGTAATCAGGCTTAGGGTTAGCCGGGTGGAAGATGTGTCACCATCCTCCACCCGGTGCTTTACGGAACCTTGAATGAGTTGCTGCGCGGGCGATCTGCTGCGTTGCGGGTGCTCGCTTCCTCGCCTACCTGCATGGTATGTCTCGGTCGCTGCGCGCCTTGCATCTCATCCCGCTCGCAAACTCCTTCAGAGGTTCCTGCTTTGAGCGGTGTTGCACTGTTCAAGTTATGGAGAAAGGGAGGGGGAGTCAAGGGAAAAAAGCGGGGGAAATGAAAACAAATATTAAATAATAATTGCTGGAGACTTTAAGTTAGAGAGTGCTAAATATTTTTACGCTGACCCTTAGATTTGAAATGGAAGCACCTACTCTCTGGTACCTGTTTTTATCTTCCATTTCATGCCTCATGGGGCGTTCACGCTCAGCGAACCGGCGAGGGCGCGTCAGCGCCTGAGTCCGTGTTGTACTGATTGTTAAGGGCCTGCTCACTTCCGTTTAAAAATCCATTAATAATATCGCATACTGGTTTTGGCTCTGCGCAACTGTAGTTTGTAGAGTTTCTATATTGGATAATCAATCCTTCTAGTTTTTGTTCAACCTCCACATCAGATGCAGACATACCAATGATATATTTTACAAACTTCTTATCCGATACAGAACGCTCAACAATTTTGGTGTCAAGCATGCTTTCTAGTAAACCAATAGCTTCCTCATCTTTGCCCTCTCTAATAAGGGCAAGCACCTTTGAGGTGGTTACGCTTTCTGCCAAATTTTGGCCAAGCTCATATTGATACCCTTTAACAAAACCAAACCAAAGAGAGATATATGAGCAGGCAATTACGATGACAAAGCCGATTAATAACTGTGTTTTCTTCATTTTGCCCTTAACGCCTAATTTAGGGGCCGGAACTGCGTAGCAGCGGAGGTCCCAGCCCGCTTGCTGGCGACTACAATTACTTGTTATGTATTGCCCAATTCGCCAGCTCTTTCTAATTGCTCTCTAGCGAGTGGCGGCATTCCATAACCATATTCAAAGTTATATTTTCCGGATGATTCTGCTATTAGGTCAATAAAGGACCATGTGCTACCTGTAGAATCCTGCATGTTACTCTGTAGCTCAATTAGTAAATCGCATGATTCAAGTGATAACTCAAAGTCATTCTTTAAACCCTTTGTCAAAAACGAGCTAACATAGATTTCCATCTTTGCCCCATTGTGTGAGTAATTTTCATAATGCACACTTAATGAATCCCATTCGCTACCAATATCTTTTGAAAGCCCTAGCACTACAGCATCCTGTAATTCAGTGTTTTTCATTTATTCGTTCCTAAATACATAACGCTAAGCTTTGGGGTGGCGGAGCGACAGCGTAGCCGTCCCGGTCACGTCTTTTTCGGCGACAACAGCGCCTTGTTATGCATCGTTTTCCAATGCGGATTTAAAATGCTTTGACTGTCCCCAAAGACCAATGCCAAGCAAGAGTAAAGCAATATAGTTAAATGCTACTTTTACATAGGAGATTATTATAGAAGACTTCGCATATTCCTCTGGAGTCATATCTAGTGTAAGCGTCAGAAACAAAGGCAGTAAGAAATCAAGTGATTGTAAAGTTAATAAGATGCCGGCTACCAGTATTGCATAGCTAGATAACCCGCCCATCAAACGGTTAAGCTTTACAGAAGAAATAGCGATTAATATCGCCGGCAACAAGGCTAGTGCTAGTAGAAAAACACTGGCAACTACTTTTAGTGGTTCTAGCATATGGAATTCGTCCTTCTATGGTGCATGACGACAAGCTAAAGGGCGTAAATGACGCGCAGCAAAATTTGCGTCCATTTTGAGCGCCTTGTTGGGCCACTAACCCTTGTGCATTTCGGCTAATCGGCTAAGGAGTACTGCCTTCGCAGTTTTATGGGCTTCAGGGAGTTGGTTAACTATAGCCTCCAGCTCTGTGAGTTCTTGAGCTTCAAGGCGTTTTCCGTCTTCCTTTAGTAAGTCTATGGACTTGTTTAATGTATCGATAGAATCTGAAATGCGCCATTCATTATCAAGTTTGATTGCACATGCAATCAGCTCTCCAGAAGCTATTACGGCATTGGATGGCACCGGCATTTCCATCCAGTACTCTACCTCTTTTTCTTGAAATTTATAGTTATGCTCTCTGACTTCTGATGTCAACCATGAAATATTGCCTCTTACTGTCCTGATTTTTTCGTCTGCGACCTTAGAAGCCACAGAAGTTATCTCTTTCTCAAGCCCCGATATGGTTTTATCCAATCTAGAATTCTGTTCTTCTGATGTTTTGTTCAACGACGCCAAAAATTCCTCTCTCAATGCGCTGAATTCAGCCTTAAGAGTTCTTGTGCTTTGGAACCAGTTAAAGCCAATGAGGACTACAGCAATTGCACCTACAGTGCCAAGTGACCACAAGATAACAGACATAAAATCATCATTATAATCTCGGATTATTGTTAACTGATTTTCAACATGGCTAACCTGTTCCTGAAGTTGAACAACATTCTTTTCCTGGCTAGGAGGGGCAGCATTTTTTGTCGGGGTTGTCGCATAAGCCATGGTTGCAACTAGAATGCAGGAAAAGGCAAGTATTAATTTTCTCATTAGTTTTCTCTGTATTATGTGTAGCCCAACGATTACATAAGGGGCGCCGCGGTAGCGGCGTCCCAGCGACCAAAGGGAGCGATCTTGATGTGCTTGTTATGTTCCATATGGATTTGGCAGAATAAAAATTACACCCTCTACGGTTATCTTTAGCTTTCCGTTGAGTGTATCGTCTCTCCATGACTTTCCACTTGACTTAATATTGTTTATCTCTGTTTCAGATATAGTCATTGTGCTCTGCCTTGATGCCATACCCAAATTTTTATGCATTAGTGAATCAAGAGTTTTGACCGATGCACCATCTGGGTAAGGAAGCTTCTCTATCTCGGTGCCTTCCTCGATAGTCCTTATTTGCCACAATTCAGAATGCGTAAGCCACAATTGATATGTGCTTGGTCGTTTAGAGCCTGCCGGTGTCGAAATAGGCGACATAGATAATATGCCTCCATTTTCGGGTATTTTCATTCGATTTTCGGAGTGTTTAAAAAAACTAAACTCTTTTGACGAGGGAATTGATACGGCAGGATCTGGTTTAGCTATTTCTGCGGTTTGTGGATTCGTGAATTTAGGCTCCTTTTGAGCCGTTTCAAATGCTTTCGGCAGAAGGTAAGTCATACCTACAAACCAAATCGCCACAAATGCAATACCAAACCCTGCGCCAAATACGAGTCCATGAAAAAATTTCTTCAGCATCTACTTTCCTCTTGAAACATAACGACAAGCTGTGGGGCGCGAGCCGCATCGCGGCGAAGCGTCCCACACGAGCGAATTGTTATAACGTTTTGTAGTAGCCATTGTGGGAAAGTTGCAGTGTTCGTAATAGGGGGTATTGCTCTGGAATAGCATTTTTCGCAACTATGCCGCACTCGACTACTTTTTGCCGTATTTCAGCCATCAACTCATCAACCGATACTATTTTTCCGCCTGCAAGCTCATCTCTTCCTTTCGGGTGTGAAATGAGAACAGCCATTTGCTCTATTTCCATGTTCTTATCGAGCCATGTGAACACTTCGGCGAAGATGTACTTTCTTGCTGCTTTGAACTTTTTTGTGAACCGCTCTTCACGAACACTCCATGAGTGGGCATCAATTGATGGCTCTAAATGAATTAGGTGTCCTGTATGTGGATCAAAGGCAATTACATCTAATTCCATTTCCCAGCCGCCGTGACTGAGCTTGCCAACCTTGATATTTCTTTTTACCAAGTAGCCTTTCCAGTCGAAGTATTCAGCTATCAAATCTTCTAGGTGCGACATGGCTTCCTTGAGTTATAACTATAATTCCACGTCGGAAGTGACGTAATGTATTACGTCGATATTGACGGATAAAATTCCACTACAGCCATAAGTTACTGAATTTCCTAATAGCGGTATGGATAAACACGTCAGTAACAGATTCTGGGAATACGTCGTCATCCTTTAGCGATTAGGTGGGATCTTTCACGGCTTCCCTTCTCGTAGTTTTGTTTTTTGTACTCTGGTAATCCGGTATTGGCAAGTATCAAAATTTAGTGGCTTTGTTGAACGAAGCGGTTTTGGGTCCCGTAGACACAGCCGAGCACTGGAGTCCGTTGAAGGATTAGCCCGTCAGGGGCGCGCCATGGACGGCGCACGGTGGCAGTCGGGGCAGGAGCCCCGTCTGCCATCCCCCTTCAACGGGCGAAGCGCGCAGGGCACCGCGTTAGCGGCAAGTCTCCGGGCGGCCTTCTCTTTGGTTACTTTCTCTTGTCGCGCATGAGACCAATTCGCCGGGAGCGAATTGGGACAGCTTTAGCTGGCCCGAAGGGCGAAGTCCAGGGACGGACTTCGCAGAGTGACCTGCATGCGGGGCAGCCCCCGCTTTATATGCTGTTATCTGTCGCGAAGCGACACAAGGTTAATCGCGAGCAGGCGCTCGCTCCCACAATAAAAGCGTCGCGTCAGCGACTCATCCTAATTCCAGCGCACGCCGGAATCCCAAATCAAACTAAGCGGCTGGCCTCCGCTGCTCAGGCCGCAACCTCGTTGCCAACATCTCATCCGCATCATCAATATCTACCTGCTCGCCGTCAGCGTTGAACATCGGCTGTTCAAAATCGTTCCAGCCTTTAATGCCTGTTTTGAGTGAGGCGACGTTTTTAAAGCCCATGCGCTGCATGGTATGCGCGGCGAGTACACTACGGTTGCCGGAGCGGCAGATGACGATGATCTCGCGCTCACGTCCTGCTGCCAGCTCAGGGACGGTTTCGTCATAATCCCAGTCGCAAGCCTGTTCCAGTACTCCCCTCGGGACGTTAATCGAACCCTGAATATGCAGGGCATCGAATTCCTGCGGTTCGCGCACGTCGAGCAGGATGAGGTCGCTTGCCTGGCCGATTTTCTCTTCCAGGTCCCAGGGGAAGAGCTCTTCCACATCGGGCAGGGCTTCGGCGATGAGATCGTTAAAGTGTTTCATGGCTAAATAGACCTTCTTGCTTTGCGGTTATTGGCCGGTTGCGGAAGCTGTGCAGTTTAGCGGCTTTAGCCTCGTGGCTCAAAACCGAGCGCCTCCATCTGTTATGATATGTCTCTCATTTCTGGATTGAAGCAAGGGTGTGAACGTGGAAACCCGTATTCCTATCGAACAACTGAAGCAGGGCGACGAGCTGGCCGATTCATTGGCCGCGGGTTGCGAAGAGAAGGAGCCCTTCGCCCTGATGGTCTTGGGCGACAGTATGGAGCCCGAGTTTAACGACGGTGACGTGATTGTGATCGAACCGGGTGCCGACTACCACGACGGTTCTTACGTGATCGCCTGGCACAACAACGAGTACACCTTCCGTCAGTTGAAGGTGAGCGGTGGGCGCTACTATCTGATGCCGCTCAATCCCAATTACGTGAGTGAGCAAATTGATGGCCCTGAGGCGATTAGAGGGGTAATCACCCAGAAGAAGAGTCCGGGTGGGCGACACAACCGTAAAAATTACGACTAAGGAACCTCTGAGAAGTACGCGAGCGGGATGAGATGCAAGGCGCACGGCGCACAGCGACCGAGACATATCAAGTAGATAGGCGAGGAAGCGAGCACCGCGCAACGCCGCAGATCGCACGCGCAGCCACTTGTTCAGAGGTTCATTAGGTGAAAGCTGGTAAGGGGAGTTACCTGCTGCTGTTCTACTGCCCGCAATCGGTACGGGTAACCGCAGGGAAGCTTGGTGAACTCACCCTGCAGTCGGGCTATTACCTCTACTGTGGCAGTGCTTTTGGTCCCGGTGGGGTGAAGGCGCGAACTGATCACCACCGGCGTATCAGCCAGCGTCCTCACTGGCATATCGATTACCTCCGGCCGCATCTCCAGCTAATGGAGATCTGGTATACCTTCGATCCCCAATCACGAGAGCATCACTGGTCGGCACTGCTTGCCGAACTGCGCGGCGCGTCGTTGCCGTTTCCCGGTTTTGGTTCCAGTGATTGCCGTTGTCCAAGCCATCTTCTGCGGCTGGGTTACAAGCCTTCTTTTATCGCGTTCCGTCAGCGCATGCGCGAGCAACAGCCCGGGCATGCGCCGTTCTATCGGAAGCGGATTACTTCGCTTCCTCTTCAGGGATGATGACGGGCAGGCCGAGTATCTCCCACATCTGCATACCGCCACGATAGTAGAAGATCTTTTCCGGCGGGAAGCCCAGTTCCAGCAGGCCGTGAATAGCATGGGGTGACTGGCCGCACCAGGGGCCGTTACACCAGAAAAGCAGGTCGGGCGATTCGCTGTAATCCCAGAAACCTGTGCGTTGAATGTCGGCACCGACGGTTTTCAGGGTGGAGTCCCAGGCGTGACCGAAGAAACCAATCTGATCGCGGCGCTTGGCACCGATTTTTTTCATGACCGCTGCAAGGTTCGGATCGCTGGCCTTCATTTCAAAGGCGGTGAAGGGAATGTTGACCGAGCTGGGGATAGTGCCTTTTTTGTGCCACTCCTCCACGCGAGCGTCGATGATCAAGCCAGTGCCTTTATTAACCTTATTCTTCATGAAGTCGAAGACCTCAACCTCGCCAACCGTGGTGACACCCGGTGCTACATGGATTGGTTGCGGGCAGAAGGGGGGGCATTTACGCGAGGTGCGTGCCCAGCTTAGATCGACAACATTGTTTTGATCCTGATTGCGGATGATCTGGATATCTTTGCCCTGATGCTTGACGGTGAAACTGTCCAGTTCAGGGGTGAGTTTGACTTCGACAGCCTCAGCCTGTGCCGCGCAAACCAGAAGGATTGAGGTGCAGAATGAAATAATGAGTGTCTTGGGGGATTTCATGAGCAGTACCTTTGCTGTGTGCGTTTGAGCTGATTACTTTTTCAATCTCGACATAATCGAGTCGCGTATGCTTTTTATATCGTTCTTCTGTTTGTACTCCTGATAGACCTGTTCGCGCTGGTTCTTATGGAGTGTGGAATAGAAGAGGTAGCTGCCGTAATAGTTTTCCTGCAGCTGTTGCTCGAAACCTTCCTTGTTGAGACCGGCTTTAATGGTTTCGGCGGGGTTGACGTTCTGGGGGGGAAGGCCGCGGGCGGGATAGGCGGGGTCGCTGCCCTTTTCGTCGGTGCCGCCTTCTGGATCAATCTTCCCGGCTTCGGCCTTCAGGGCTTCCAGGTAGCTATCCGCCGCGTGCACCTGTAGCGGCAGAATGCCACCAATGCATAGTGCAGCCGCAACTAACCACCAACCCGAATTGCGGTTGTGATGCTTCATGTACGAGATTCCTCCTCCTGACACTGGCCGATTGTCTCTGACAAACCCTGTCAGCTTCTGCTTATTCCAGTGTGTACAATCCTGTTATTCGGTTAATACGATAGTATTAGGACGAAAAAGAGCAATATGCGTACCAGAATTATGGAAATTGTGACCGATTAACGGTTATCGACGCTTAAATGCCGGAAAAGCTGTTCCAGCAGGGCGATACGGCTCTCCAGATCGGGCATGGCCTTGGTGACCTTGAGCCGCTCCTGGCCGTCGAGACGGAACTCCTGGGGACGAGTCTGCAGCAGCTTGATTAGCTGCATCGGATCGATATCGGGTTCCGGGATGAAGGTGACACGACCACCCTTGTCTCCGAGCTCGATCTTGACGATGCCGAAGGGGGTAGCGCGCAGTTTGAGGGTGGTAATGGCGAAGAGGTTCTTTGCTGGCTCGGGCAACAGGCCGAAGCGGTCGATCATCTCTACCTGTAGTTCGTCCAGTTCATCTACCGAGGTAGCGTTGGCGATGCGCTTGTAGATCTGCAGGCGGCTGTGGACGTCGGGCAGGTAGTCGTCGGGGAGCAGGGCGGGGACGCCGAGATCGACCTCGGTGCCGTGCAGCAGTGGCTTCTCCAGCTCCGGCTCGTGGCCGTCGCGTAGCGATTTGACCGCCCGCTCTAGCAGTTCGTTATAGAGGCTGAAGCCGATTTCGTGGATCTGGCCGCTCTGCTCGTCACCCAGCAACTCCCCGGCACCGCGGATCTCCAGGTCGTGACTGGCGAGGGTAAAGCCGGTGCCCAGTTCTTCGATGGATTCAATCGCTTCCAGTCGCTTTACCGCATCCTTGGTCATATTGCGCTTCGACGGGATCATCAGGTAGGCGTAGGCGCGATGGTGGGATCGTCCGACCCGGCCGCGCAGTTGGTAGAGCTGGGCCAGACCGAGGCGATCGGCGCGGTTCATGATAATGGTGTTGGCGCTGGGGACGTCGATGCCGGTTTCGATGATGGTGGTGCAGACCAGAATGTTGAAGCGCTGGTGGTAGAAGTCGGACATCACCCGCTCCAGATCCCGCTCGCGCATCTGGCCGTGGGCCACCCGCAGGGTCGCCTCGGGTAATAACTCCTCCAGTTGATTGGCGATCTTTTCGATGCTCTCGACTTCGTTGTGCAGGAAGTAGACCTGGCCGCCGCGGCGGATCTCACGCAGGCAGGCCTCTTTCACCAGTTCCGGGTTCCACTCATGTACGAAGGTCTTGATCGCCAGCCGTCGCGCCGGGGGAGAGGCGATGATGGAGAGCTCGCGCAGGCCACCCATGGCCATGTTGAGGGTACGCGGGATCGGTGTGGCGGTGAGGGTCAGCACGTCGACCTCGGCGCGTAGTGCCTTGAACTGCTCTTTCTGCCGTACACCGAAACGGTGTTCCTCGTCGATGATCACCATCCCCAGTTGTTTGTACTGGATACCACTTTGCAGCAGTTTGTGGGTGCCGATGACGATATCGACTGAGCCGTCTTCCAGCCCTTTCAGAACGCTGTTCTGTTCCTTGCCCGAGCGGAAACGGGAGAGGGATTCGACCCGCACTGGCCAGTCGGCGAAGCGGTCGCGGAAGTTCTGTGCGTGCTGCTCGGCAAGCAGGGTGGTGGGGACCAGTACCGCCACCTGGCGGCCGGCCATCACCGCAACGAAAGCGGCGCGCAGTGCTACTTCGGTCTTGCCGAAGCCGACGTCGCCGCAGATCAGGCGGTCCATCGGTTTATCTGAGCGCATGTCGGCCAGTACCGCGTCGATCGCGTCCTGCTGGTCGGGCGTTTCCTCGAAGGGGAAGGCGGCGGCAAAGGTGCCGTATTGCAGTTCGTCGACCGGGTAGCGGTGGCCACTGCGTGCCTCGCGCTTGGCATAGATCTCCAGCAGTTCCGCGGCGACGTCGCGGATCTTCTCGCTCGCCTTGCGCCGTGCTTTTTCCCACTGGCCGCTGCCCAGTTTATGCAGCGGGATCTGTTCGCCTCCGCCGCTGTAGCGGCTGATCAGGTGCAGCGAGGCGACCGGGACGTAGAGTTTGTCGCCGCCCGAATATTCCAGGGTGAGGAACTCCGCTTCGAAGCCGCCGACGGTGAGCTTTTGCAATCCCAGATAGCGACCGACGCCATGCTCCTCGTGAACCACCGGCGCACCGGGTTGCAGCTCCACCAGATTGCGTACCACCGCATCCGGGTCGCCCTTGCGTCCCTTGCGGCGACGGCGCTGCATCACCTGCTCGCCGTAGAGCTGGGTTTCGGCGATGACCGCTACCGCGGGTTCGCGCAGCAGTAACCCCAGTTCCAGCGGCGCGACAACAATGCCGTGCTGGATATTGCCGTCGATGAATTCGCGCCAGCTCTCCACCGATTCAGGCTGAATGCCGCAACCGCGCAGCAGTTGCAGCAGGTTTTCGCGCCGCCCCGGTGATTCGGCGGCAAACAGGATACGGCCGTCGAACTGGGCCGTGAACTGGCGCAGGCGGGCGCTGGGCTCCTCGGCGCGTGGGTCGAGGGTCAGTAGCGGCGGCTGTTCACAGGCGAAATTGGCGCCGTGATCGCCTTCGTGCAGTTCGAAGCGCTGTAGCTCGGTGCGTGGGAAGTGCTTCAGGCCAGCGAACAGGGTCGGGATATCGAGAAACAGTTGAGTGGGCGGCAGGGGCGGATGTTCCACATGGTATTGGGCCACCTGAAAGCGATCCTGACACTCCTGCCAGAAGCGCTCCGCACCTTCGTCGACACCCTCGGTAGTAAACAGCAGCGTGCTCTCCGGTAGGTAGTCGAGCAGGGTGGCGGTCTCTTCGAAGAACAGCGGCAGGTAGTATTCGATACCGGGAGGGGCCAGTCCGTTACTGACATCGCGGTAGACCACGCTCTTTTGTGGGTCGCCCTCGAAGCGGCTGCGGTAGGTTTCGCGGAAGCGACGGATCGCATCTTCATGCAGGGGAAACTCCCGGGCTGGCAGTAGTCGGATCTGTTCCACCTTATCTTCGGAACGCTGCGTTTCCGGGTCAAAGGTGCGAATGCTCTCCACCTCATCATCGAACAGCTCGATGCGGTAGGGCTGACGGCTGCCCATGGGGAAGAGGTCCAGCAGGCTGCCGCGTACCGCGAATTCGCCGTGTTCCATCACCTGCGAGACACAGCGATAACCAGCATTCTCCAGGCGCCGACGCATCTCCTCCAGTTGCAGGGTATCGCCGGTGTCCAGTGCCAGACTGTGACCATCGATATAGCCACGCGGCGCAATGCGCTGCATCAGGGTGGAGATAGGCAGGATCAGGATGCCCCGTTCCAGTTGCGGCAGTCGCTGCAGCGTGGAGAGGCGTTCGGAGATGATGTCCTGGTGCGGCGAGAAGGTATCGTAGGGCAGGGTCTCCCAGTCGGGGAAGCCGAGCAGGGGAAGTGCCTCGTGGCCGCTGTTATAGAAGCGCAGTTCGTATTCCAGGCGGGTGGCGGAAGAGGTGTCCGGGGTGATGGCCACCACGATGCCGGGCGCGCTACGCGCCGCCTCGACGATACCCAGGCCGAAGGCACTGCCATAGAGTTGGCCCCAGCGCTGCCGTTCGCCGGATTTGTTGTGGGGCCGCGGTTGCAGCAGGGTACTGGTCTGCGCCATAGCTTGCTGGAGTTGCTCTTTGCTCAGTGAAGAAAGCGGCGTATTGTAGGCGTCTGACAGCAACTACGCCAATGTCTCGCCGTGGTGATGGCATTCTTCGCTGTCAGAAGATGGCAGATTGCGCTATAACTGTCAGGCACTACAAATACAGAAACGTTTTTCAAGCACTCCCGCCTTAATGGCTTGGCACGCCCGTGCTAACCAAGAAGAGTGTGAATGGTTTTTATCCTGAAAGATGATGACCATTAAAATGGCAAGGAAATTGCATTACAAAGGCCAGCCGAAGGCTGTTTAATAAACCGCAAACATTTGAGGAGTCATCCAATATGGCACACGTCGTCATTATCGGGGCCAGCACCGGTGGTCTGCCCGCCGCGTACGATATCCGCGAAGTTCTGGGCAAAGAGCACGAAATCACCGTTGTCAGCGACAAGGAAAACTTCAGCTTCGTTCCCTCCAACCCCTGGGTTGCAGTGGGCTGGCGTACCCGCAAAGACATCTCCTTCCCCCTTGAGCCGTATCTGAAGCGTAAGGGCATCAATTTCATCGCCAAGGCGTGTACTGAAATCAAGCCGGACGATAACAGCATCGTTCTGGCCGATGGCAGTTCCATCAAGTATGACTACCTGGTACTGGCCACCGGCCCGAAACTGGCCTTCGAAGAAGTCGAGGGTATGGGGCCGATTACCGGTAACACCGTTTCTGTCTGCACCACCGACCACGCTGAAGAAGCCTACGAAAAATGGCAGGCCTTTGTTGAGAACCCCGGCCACATCGTTGTCGGCGCGGTTCAGATGGCCTCCTGCTTCGGTCCGGCCTACGAGTTTGCCTTCATCATGGATACCGACCTGCGTAAGCGTAAGCTGCGTGACAAGGTGCCGATGACCTTCGTAACCTCCGAGCCCTATATCGGCCACCTGGGTCTGGGTGGCGTAGGCGACTCCAAGGGTATGCTCGAGTCTGAGATGCGTGACCGTCACATCAAGTGGATCACCAACGCTCGCGTCACCAAGGTTGAGCCGGGCAAGATGCACGTGGAAGAGCTGGACGACAAAGGCGAAGTCCACAAGAGCCACGAGCTGGACTTCAAATACTCCATGATGCTGCCGGCCTTCAAAGGTGTCGACGCGGTTAACGCGGTAGGCGACGATCTGGTTAACCCGCGCGGTTTCGTAAAGGTTAACGACTTCCAGCAGAACCCGAAGTGGAACAACATCTACGGTATCGGTGTTGGTATCGCTATCCCGCCGGTAGAGGCGACCCCGGTTCCGACCGGTACCCCGAAGACCGGTTACATGATCGAATCCATGGTTCTGGCAACCGCGCATAACATTGCCAACGACATCGACGGCAAGCCTGCGGACCAGAAAGCGACCTGGAACGCCATCTGTCTGGCTGACATGGGTGACACCGGCGCTGCCTTCGTTGCGATGCCGCAGATCCCGCCGCGTAACGTCTCCTGGATGAAGAAGGGCAAGTGGGTTCACATGGCCAAGGTGGCCTTCGAGAAGTACTTCATCAGCAAGATGAAGAAGGGTTCCAACGAGCCGATCTTCGAGAAGTACATCCTTAAGGCGCTGGGCATCCTCAAGCTCAAGTAAGCCGTTTGAAAAGAACCGGCGGGACCGAAAGGCCCGCCGGTTTTTTTTCGTCTGCAGAAATCCCCGAACCTGACAAAATCTTTGACAGGCCATGACGTGCATGACATATTGTCAGGACTCGACATGTCAGAACGACTTGATCGTTCCCATAAAAATACACACCACACACAGCAAAATCGGGGGCATAGACATGGCAGAGAAGTTCGAGGAAGCTAAGCCGTCCTGCGAGCAGATTATCGATATCTTTCCCGACCCGTTCGTGGTCATCGACCGCGACTACAAGATCATCGCCGCCAACCGTAACTACCTGCAGCACTATGGCTACAGCCACGCAGAGGATGTGGTCGGGCGCTACTGTTACGAAGTTTCCCACCACTCCGATGCGCCCTGCAGCCAGCATGGTGAACACTGCCCGCTTGAGAGCGTGTTCGAGACCGGGCAGGCTACCCAGGTGATGCATATCCACTATGACCGTAACGGTGGTGAAGAGCATGTGCAGCTCCATTCCAACCCGCTGTTCGACCACACCGGCAAGGTGATCTACGTCGGCGAGTACATCTACCCCATCTTCAAGCCCAGCGACGACCCCATTCTCATTGGTCGCTCCCGTCCCATGGTGCGCCTGACCAGCCTGTTGCAGCGGGTCGCGCCGACCCAGACCAGTGTCCTGCTTCAGGGCGAGAGCGGCGTCGGCAAGGAGTGTGTGGCCCAGTACCTTCACCAGTACTCCAATCGTTCCAGCATGCCATTTGTGATTGTCGATTGCGCCACCCTGGGGGAGAACCTGATCGAGAGCGAACTCTTCGGTCACGAAAAGGGGGCCTTCACCGGCGCCAACAATCGCAAGAAAGGTCTGTTCGAGGTAGCCGACGGCGGTACCCTGTTTATCGACGAGATCGGTGAACTGCCGCTGTCACTGCAGACCAAGCTGCTGCGGGTGCTGGAGACGGGTACTTTCCGCCGTCTGGGTGGTACTGACTATATCCAGGTGAATGTGCGGGTGCTGGCAGCGACCAACAAGGACCTCAAGGCGATGTCGGAGAGTGGTGATTTTCGCCGCGATCTCTATTACCGACTCTCTGCCTTCCCGGTCACCATTCCACCGCTACGGGATCGCCCCGATGACATCCCGTCACTGGCGGAACACTTTCTCAACAAAATCGAAGAGGGTGACCGTTATGTGCCGCTCTCACCCGATGTCATCGAAACGCTGATGACCTATCACTATCCCGGCAATGTGCGCGAGTTGCGCAACATTATGGAGCGGGCGGCGATTCTTGCCTATGGCGAGGAGATCATGCGTCCCGAACATATTGTCTGGGATGGCGGTGGCAATGAAGGATTTTCCAGTTCCAATTCGGGCAACTGGCCGCTCTCGCAGAACGGTAATCTGTTGCAACGGCGTCACGGCCGTCTGAACCAGGATGCGGTGATGCATGCCCTGGAGCAGTGCGATGGACACCGTGCCAAGGCAGCACAGATGCTGGGAGTCAGCGAACGTACCCTGTATCGCTATGTGCAGCGTTTGCGGGAAGGGGCATCCTGAGGTTGAGAAGATAAAAAAAAGCGGCCACTGGCCGCTTTTTTATTATCAGAACTCCCCCTCTTTGGGTTCTGGCATTATCACGGTCAGCCCGAGTCCCTCCCAGCTTTGCAGGCCGCCACGGTACCATTTGAGTTTCCTGCCGGGATATCCCTCTTTCAGCAGTCCCTCAACCGCATCGGACGATTGATCGCTCCAGATTCCGTTGGAGAATAACACCACTGTCTTGGCCTTACTGAAATCCCAGCCTTTCAGGGTTTTCTTTACGCCCAATTGGCTCATCGCCTTGATAATAGCGATCTCGATAGCACCTTTTGAGCGATTCAGGCGGCTGTAGGGAATATTCACCGAGCCGGGAATGGTGCCCAGTTTCAGCCACTCAGGACTGCGTGCGTCGACGATGATGATGGAGTTGTCACCCTTACGCATCTTAACGGCGTAGTCGATGAGTTCCAGCTCGCCGATGGTTTCGACACCGTGTCCCAGGCTGAATGGTTTAACACAGAATGGTGGACACCTGCGCGAGGTCTTGGCGAAGTCCTCGTTGATTCGGTTCTCCTGGTCCTGAATGCGTTCAATGACAATGGTCTCGCCTTTATGTTTCACTTCGGTCTTGGCCATGTCAGGGGTGATCATCACCTCGACCTTAGGTGGTGGTGGTGGCGTCGGTTTGACTGGTTTGGCTGGTTTTTTAACAGGTTCCGGTGCAGGGCTTAACAGGCTGCAGCCGCCGAGCAGTGTGACTCCGCAGAGTACAGTGAACAGGGCGAACGGCGGGATTCTATACTTCATAACTCCTCCATAATTCCCGTTTATTTCTTGTGGTGCTGAAACGTCGCCGCATCAGTAGTTTTTATAATGCCAGATACACAGCGCAGGACAACCGTGCGCTGTCACATCTTTTACCAGGGTAGGCCAACTGTTTTACTGATTTGTGAACGTGTACGGCTTTCCCTGCGTACATTTGGCAAAAAGGCGGCCTCATGGAGGCCGCCTTTCCGAAGCGGAGAGGGTTACGGCTTGACGGTGGTCAGTCCGAGGACTTCCCAGTCCTGCATACCGCCGCGATACCACTTAATCTTCTTGGCAGGGAAACCTTCACCGATCAGGCCTTCGATGCCCAGCGGTGACTGGCCGCACCACATACCGTTACAGAACAGGTAAATGGTTTTTGCCTTGCTGAAATCCCAGCCTTTGGCGGTCTCTTTCGCGCCGAATTTTTCCAGTGACTCGGCGATGGAGAGATCATCCGCACCTTTCTTACGGTTAATCTTGGTAAACGGAACGTTGATCGCGCCGGGAATCGTGCCACGTTCGTGCCAGTCCGGGGTGCGGTTATCGACCACCAGAATGTTCTTGTTACCCGCCGCCATTTTTTCCAGGGCGTCGATGATTTCCAGTTCTGCCACGGTCTCTACATCCTTATGCAGTTTGATCGGCTTGATGCAGAAAGGCGGGCACTTACGTGAGGTCACCTGAAACGCCGGATTGATTTCGTTCTTTTCGTTCTGGTTGCGCATCAAGGTCATTTTTTTGCCATTGTGCATGACCGTGGCGCTTCCCTTCTCCGGGGTAATTTTAACCGCCAGTTCGGCAGCAGAAACCTGGCCGGGCAGGGTGAACAGTGCCGCTGCACCCAGCATAACGCCTGTGAGATAAGCGATTTTATTTTTCATCATTGCTGTGTCCTCATCATTCTTGTTTTCGGGCGTTTTACTTCACAGTGGAGAGACCGAGAATTTCCCAGGTCTGCATGCCGCCGCGATACCATTTGATTTTGTTGCCCGGATAACCTTCCTTGAGCAGTCCTGCGATACCCGCCGGGGACTGACCACACCACATGCCGTTACAGAAGAAGACAGCCGTCTTGGCATTGCTGAAATCCCAACCTTTGCTGGTTTCTTTCGCGCCCAGTTTTTCCAGGGTTTCGGCGATAGTGACATCGTCAGCACCCTTGGCACGACTCATCCTGGTGTAGGGGATATTCACCGCGCCCGGAATGGTGCCGCGCTCAACCCAGTCAGGGGTACGGTTATCCACCAGAATCACAGACTTGTCTCCGTTCGCCATCTTCTTGATGTAGTCGATGACTTCAAGCTCACCGACGGTCTCGACGCCGTGGCCGAGGCTAATAGGTTTGATACAGAAGGGGGGGCATTTACGGGAAGTTTTGGCGAAGGCGGGATTGACGGTGTTCTTTTGGTCCTGATTACGCATGATGGTGACTTTCTTACCATTTAGCGTGACGTCGACCTTGGGGGTGTCAGGGGTGATTTTCACCGCCAGGTCTTCCGCCTGGGCAGTCATGGCAGTGAGCGAGAGCATTGCCATGAGCGCCGTGGATGTAATGATGCTTTTTATTTTCATTACGACTTCTCCTTTGGTTGGAATAAGTGTGTGTTGTTATACAGGCCTGGGGCCTTTTTTTGTATTTTCTCCGGGGAGACAGGGGGATTAATCGCACTCCGGTTCGGCGCCGGGAGCGGCGGCTTTCTTTTTATCTGCCTTTTTCTCCTCTGCCGCAACAGTTGTTGTCGCAGTTGCTGGAGCGGAGGTAGGTGTTGCTGTGGTGGTGTCGCTGGCAGGTGTGGTCCCTGTGGATGCACAGCCACTCAGCACGACCGTTCCGAACAGCAGGGTAAACAGGATGGGGGTAGTACGGTGTTTCATGGTTCCTCCATTAGAGTCCGGTCTTTGCCGGATGTTTGTATAAGCAGTCTCAAAATGGCTGTGCTTGCCGATACTGTGTTAAGCATGGGCTCAAAATGCTCATTTACTCTCTGTAAACTGCGCTTTTTCGCCCATCCTTGCCTTGTATCGCCTTCGCTCGCTAATTTTGCGACTACTTCTAGTGGTCTATGTCCCTGATCGCCTTCTGGATGATGCCAGATTTGCCGGGTATGACAAGGCTGTGGTTGTTCTGCCATACAGCAACATGTATGCCATGAAGTAAAAAAAGTGTAAATATCGATGCGGGAGAGGGGGCGGCAAAAAATATCGTGCCCAGAAGGGTGGGCACGATAAACGCCACTATCTATGGAATGGGACTAACCCGCCCCGCTTGGGGTGTAGGCGGGCACATCCCGCTAAGTGTTGAGCAAGGTATGTGCCAATGGCCTTTTAGCCTGAACCTGACGCTAAGTGTCGGATTTTAAATTAGCTTTTTCTGATACTCATGCCAAATGACAGGTAATGGCAGAGCACGTCGCAAGACAGTTGTCAGGGTGGCAGGCCGATCAGGTTGAGATTTTTCGCGGAACCCTGGCCAGGGCGACTCGTTTTTCATAGGCCTCGCGGGCGATGCGCACATCCTCCAGGAACCAGGGTAGTTCGTGCAGTTGCAATGCCTGCGGTCCGTCCACCAGTGCACGGGGTGGATGGGGGTGGAAGTCGACCAGAATCATGTTGGCGCCGGCGATGACGCCCTGTGCGGTGACATGCATGACATCGAGCAGACCGTCCGGCGCACTATCACGGGTACCGACCGAGTGGGACGGGTCGATACAGACCGGCATACGAGTCAGTCGCTTGACTACGGGGACGTGAGCGAAGTCGACGAAGTTGCGGTGTGGGTCACCCATATTGGTCTTCATCCCGCGCAGGCCAAAGATCACCCGGCTGTTGCCCTCGCTGGCCAGGTACTCAGCAGCGTTGAGGGACTCCTCCAGAGTGATGCCGAAGCCTCGCTTCAGCAGCACCGGGAATTCACGCTGGCGGCCTACCGCTTTCAGCAGTTCGAAGTTCTGGGTGTTACGGGTGCCGATCTGCAACATGATTCCGGTGGGATTACCGGTCTGTTGTAGCGCTTCCCGGATCTCAGCCACATGGCTCTCGTGGGTGACCTCCATGGCGATCACTTTAATGCCATATTTGCCCGCTAGTTCGAAAACGTAGGGCAGGCAGTGCTTGCCGTGGCCCTGGAAGGCATAGGGGCTGGTGCGGGGTTTGTAGGCACCCATGCGGGTGCAGACTTGTCCCTGCTCCTGCAGTGCCTTCATCATCGTTTCGACATCTTCCGGTGTATTAACCGCGCAGAGTCCGGCGAAGACATTGAGACTGTCCTGCCCGAAGTGGACGCCGTTGTACTCGAACGAGGTGGGACGCTGATCGTCCTTGTGCCGACCGAGGATACGGTACTCTTCGGAAACCCTTACCACTCGTTCCACCGCAGGCAGGGAGTTGATTTCCTCCGCATCCAGCGCGGCGGTGTTGCCGAGCAGATAGATCTCGGTCAGTACCTTCTCCTTACCGTGCTCTTCATGTACCCGCAGGGTAATGTTTGGCAGGTTGCCGAGATACTCCATCGCCTGGCTGTAGGCGTCGGACTCTTTGGTAAAGTCGGAGTTGAGGATAACGATCATCGTCGTGCTCTTCTTGCGTCAGGTTAGGGGGAGGAAAGGGCAACCCTACTGGTCGCGGTAACGTTTGACAAGGTCGCCATAGGCGTCGATGCGGCGGTCGCGCAGGAACGGCCAGATGCGTCGCACGGTTTCGCTGCGGGCCATATCGATGTCGAGGACGATAACCGCTTCCTGATCGGTGGTTGCCTGAACCAGGATTTCGCCCTGAGGCCCGGCGATAAAGCTACTTCCCCAGAAACGGGCGCCGGGAGTGGCACCGCTCGGGTCAGGCTCCTGACCGATACGGTTACAGGCGAGCAGGTGCAGGCCGTTGGCCACCGCGTGGCCGCGCTGCACGGTGATCCAGGCGTCGCGCTGACGTGCCT
The DNA here is from genome assembly GCA_050302275.1 of Thiohalomonadaceae bacterium. Classification (GTDB taxonomy): domain Bacteria; phylum Pseudomonadota; class Gammaproteobacteria; order Thiohalomonadales; family Thiohalomonadaceae; genus JAPHTQ01. The sequence goes on from JBNLAT010000015.1 coordinate 28,656, forward strand.
GCTCCTCTGCGGTGTCGTTGTCGTCCCAGCCGATGGCGGTGGGGTAGAGCAGCAGTTCGGCCCCGGCCAGTGCCATCAATCGCGCCGCTTCCGGATACCACTGATCCCAACAGACCAGTACGCCCAGTTTGCCCACTGAGGTTTTAATGGGTTCAAAGCCCAGATCGCCTGGGGTGAAGTAGAACTTTTCGTAGTAACCGGGATCGTCCGGGATGTGCATCTTGCGGTAGATGCCTGCCACGCTGCCATCACGTTCCAGCACCACGGCGGTGTTGTGGTAGAGACCGGGGGCGCGGCGTTCGAACAGCGAGGCGACGATGACACAGTTGCACTCTTTGGCGATGGCGGCGAGGGCTTCGCTGGTGGGGCCGGGGATCGGTTCGGCGCGATCAAACTGGGCACTCTCTTCGGTTTGGCAGAAGTAGGGGCCGGTGTGCAGTTCCTGCAGCAATACAAGCTGAGCACCATCGGCGGCGGCCTGGCGGATGCCCTTGATTGTCTTCTGAAGATTCTCTTCGCGATTGTCGCTGCAGGCGTGTTGGACCATGGCGACGCGCAGGGTGTTTGTGCTCATTGCGATATGGCTCCCGATTAATGGCGCTAGTTTAGCAGTGAACGAGCTAACCCAGAACGCCCGCTGGCAATTGCATGGTGACGCAGTGCAGGCTGCCGAACTGCTCGATCAAGGGGCGGCAGTTAATCGCTACGATTTCGTGATCAGGAAAACAGCCGCGCAGGTTTTCTAGGCTGATCGCATCGGTCGGATCGCCATAGGTCGGCACCAGTACCGCACCATTAATAATAAGAAAGTTGGCGTGGGTGGCAGGGAGTCGGTCGCCGTCTTCATTACGAATCGCCGCGGGTAGTGGCAGGGGGACGAGCTTGTATGGCTGGCCCTGTTTATCGTGAAAACTTTCCAGCTCCTCGCGCATTTTCGACAGCTCAGGATGGTGGCTGTCGTTTTCGTCTTCGCAACTAACGTAGGCGATGGTGTGCGGATCGGTGAAACGGGCGAGGGTATCAACGTGGCCGTCGGTATCGTCACCTTCCAGTTGGCCATGATCGAGCCAGAGGATGCGTTCAATGCCGAACAGTTCTACAAAGAGCTGTTCGTACCCGGCGCGATCGTATTGCGGGTTGCGCTGCGGCGAGAAGAGACACTCCGAGGTGGTGAGCAGGGTGCCTTCGCCATCACTGTCGATGGCGCCGCCTTCCAGGATCAGTTCCAGGCTGGTCAGCGGAGTACCATTAAAGGCGTTAGCTTGATGTAGACCGCGGCTGACCAGATTATCCAGATCATGTCGGTGCTTGTTACCCCAGCCGTTGAAGGTGAAGTCGAGCAGTTGCGGCTTGCCCTGTTGTATGACCGTTATCGGGCCGTGGTCGCGTACCCAGGTGTCGTTGGACGGGACGATGTAGATGCGCACGTTGGCCATCGCCACACCGGCGTTGTCCAGCAGGTCGCGCAGATAGAGCAGGTGTTGTTCATCACGGCTACTGACGATGAGGATCTGCCGTTTGGCCACTTCACGAGCAATCTCGACAAACACCGGCTCCACCACCTCAAGCCAGGGCTGCCAGTCGCTCTGGTCGTGTGGCCAGGTAAGCAATACGGCATCCTGCCGGGCCCATTCGGCCGGCAGAAAACAGGTTGTATCGGACATGGGGGTTATTCGCTGAAGTGACGAGTGTCTTTAATTACGCTATGGACAACGTAGTCGCCTTCGAAATAGACGGTATAGCGGCCATAAACCCAGCGGGAGATCGGTGGCTTGCCCACAGCGGGGATTTTCTCGTTGGGCTCACCATACTGGACGAGGACTGCCTCTTTGCTCATGCCCTGAACCGGCATCTCCAGCGAAATGGTGTTCTGCGGCGGCAGCGAGCTCTCGGCGGGCATCTGCAACTCCTCCGCACCGGCGGGGCCGGACGCGCCAAAAGCGACGATCAGTACGAAGGGGGTGGCGAAAATCAAACGCATTTGTCCGGCTCCTTGCTATTAACTTCAAGTATAATGCCCAATTAGCTGAAATATACGCCATTTTACCGCTTAGAGTAAAACTTCCATTGAAAGGTAAACCATTGACCCGAAAAGCGCCAAAAAACGCTGCCGAGGTGGCCGACATCTTCTCCTACCGCCAGTACTGGGCGAAGCGGCTCTTGCCTGCGCCGGTTATGCCGATGTCGCGGGAGGAGATGGATACGCTCGGCTGGGATTCCTGCGATGTGATCCTGGTAACGGGCGATGCCTATGTAGACCATCCCAGTTTCGGTATGGCGGTAATCGGACGGGTACTGGAGGCACAGGGTTTTCGCGTCGGCATTATCGCTCAGCCGGACTGGACTTCGGCGGAGGATTTCCAGCGTCTGGGCAAGCCCAATCTCTTCTTCGGCGTGACTGCGGGCAATATGGACTCGATGGTCAATCGCTATACCGCCGACCGAAAAATCCGTTCAGATGATGCCTATTCGCCTCACGGTGAGGGTGGCCATCGACCGGATCGGGCGGTAGTCGTCTATGCCCAGCGCTGTCGCGAGGCCTATCGGGATGTCACCCTGGTGCTTGGCGGTATCGAAGCGAGCCTGCGGCGTATGGCGCACTACGACTACTGGTCGGACAAGGTGCGCCGCTCTGCATTGGTCGATGCCAAGGCGGACATCCTGCTCTATGGCAATGCCGAGCGCGCCATTGTGGAATTGGCCCACGGTTTGGCCGCAGGTAAAACCATACAGGAGATGCGACACCTGCGTGGTGCCGCCTTCATGCTCAAACAGACCCCGGGCGACTGGGTGGAACTGGACTCTTCCCATCTGGAAGAGGAGGCCGAGGTACACACCCTGCGTGAGGTGCCGCAAGCGCAATGGGAAAAAGTCGTGGTGCGCCTGCCATCCTACGAGCAGGTGCGTGACGATCCGGTGCTTTACGCCCATGCCTCGCGGGTGTTCCACATGCAGACTAACCCGGGCAATGCACGTCCTCTGGTGCAGGCCCACGGTAATCGCGAGGTCTGGATCAATCCGCCGCCGATCCCGCTAACCACCAAAGAGCTGGATCGGGTCTTCGAACTGCCTTACACCAGGCTGCCGCATCCGGCCTATGGGGATGCGCGTATCCCAGCCTACGAGATGATCCGTTTCTCGATCAATATCATGCGCGGCTGTTTCGGAGGTTGTACCTTCTGCTCGATCACCGAACACGAAGGACGAATTATTCAGAGTCGTTCAGAGCAGTCGATTCTGCGCGAGATCGAAACTATCCGTGATCGCGTCCCCGGGTTTACCGGCAATATCTCCGATCTGGGCGGCCCGACAGCGAACATGTGGCGGCTGCACTGCAAGGATGAAAAGATCGAATCGGCTTGTCGTCGTCTCTCCTGTGTCTATCCGGATATCTGTAAAAACCTGAATACCGATCAGAAGCCGTTGATCCAGCTGTACCGTAAGGCGCGTGAGCTTAAAGGGATAAAGCGGGTTTTCATCGCCTCGGGACTGCGCTACGACCTCGCGGTGCGTACACCGGAATATGTGAAGGAGTTGGTGACCCATCATGTTGGTGGCTATCTCAAAATAGCCCCTGAACATAGCGAAGAGGGTCCGCTGAATCACATGATGAAACCGGGTATGGCGAGCTATGAACGCTTTAAAACCATGTTTGAAAAATATTCAAAAGAGGCGGGCAAGGAGCAATATCTAATCCCGTACTTCATCGCCGCCCATCCCGGCACCCGCGATGAGGATATGCTGAATCTTGCTCTGTGGTTGAAGCAAAACAGTTTCCGCCCCGATCAGGTGCAGACCTTCCTGCCTTCACCGATGGCCATTGCTACTGCGATGTATCACAGCGGTAAAAATCCTCTGCGAAGAATCAGTCGCAAGGGCAGCAATGTGGATGTGCCAAAAGGGGAAAAACGTCGTCGTCTGCACAAGGCCTTTCTCCGTTATCACGATCCCAAAAACTGGCCGCTGTTGCGGGAGGCATTGCTTCGCAATGGGCGTACCGACTTGATAGGTAAGGGGAAACAGTGCCTGGTGCCTGCCGCTTCTCCGCAGCGTAGCGGTAGCGGAAAGAAGATGCGTACTTCACGAGGCAAAACACCAGGTAAGCGACGTTAAACAGACGTTTTTTACTGGTTGAGATGCGTTGGCAGCGGAGTTTTTTACTTAGCTGTTCGAAGCAAATCTGTCAGCAATTTTCCATGCTTCATAGGCGGCGGCCTTCCAACGTGATGAAGCGCCAGATTTCATATAGGCATCCATTATTCCAGCGACCCATTCGCGCAGACGGTTTTTATCGTTTTGGTGTCGACGTATCTCAGTTTCGATCTTTTTTACCACCCAGTGGTTGTGGGCAACGCGTGTCAATGCGGCTTCACTACGTAACGCAGGGTCGGCCGGGTTCGAGAGAATTGGCAGCCACTCTGATAACGGGCTGGAGGAGTAAAGCGAAGATTTGTAGAGCTTGGGTTTTCCCTCGGACTGCCACCATGCCCTGGCTGCCTGCAAATTCGGTGGATGCGCCTGCATGAAATGGCGGCAGTAGGGGCATTGGCAGTCCCAGCCTAGTCCATGTTCCAGCCAGTACTGCGCAATACGGTGGGCCTTGAGTTTCAGTGGCGCGGGTTGTTCGACATAAAGTGAGGTTGTCGGAGATGTCCAGCCATCGACGATCGGTGCGGTGCTGTCGGTGGCAAAGTAGGTTTGCTCGTCGGCCAACAGCCCGAGTAACGGCAGCAAGATAGGGGTTCCTGCGCCAAGGGCGTGAAATTCCGGGTTTTTGCCAGAGTACTCCCTGTATCCCTGATGGAGTCCTGTAGCGATTTCTATGGTACGCAGATAGGGGCGTGGAATAGACCTGCTGAAGTCGATGAGTGTTCCCTGTTCAATCCTGAAATCAACACTGTTTTTGTCTCTCAGCGCACCAACCAGTCCTGACGCGATACCTGTTATGCCATTTTCGGCAGCTTTTTTTCCTGCCAGACATGCTGTGTCGTAGTCGATGGCATGCAATCCGGCAAAGACCTTGCTGTCGCAACTGCCATATTTTCCATCTTGTGTCTCCAGGGCAAATGTAATGGCGCGTTCGGTTCGTTGCTCATAGAAAGATGGGGCGAGACAGGCGTATTCGGGTTCAATATTGAGGCCGGTCATACAGACAATGGCAAAATCCTCCATACCGATAAGATAGCTGGGGGACATCGCCAATTGCTCTGCAAGAGTGGACTTTATGTGGGCGTTGTTAACTGCGTTTTCCGATGCTGTGGCGAGCTTTGCTGCGAAATCACGGAAGCGTTTCTGTAATGATGCCGAAAGCTGACCGGGCCGGACGTACTGGTTATCCAGTGCTTTCTCTTCGTCTTTTCTGGCGGAATCAAGAATTTTAGCCTCAGCTTTGTGCTGATTTATCAGATCCACAATCAGATCGACATTGCCGTTATCGGCAACAAGAACACGTCCTTCTGTGACAACGTTGTTTGCCAGCGACTCATTTTCCGCAAAGTAGTCCGCGGAAAGCAGGTAAGCGTCAAAACGCTTATTGCCGCGGCCACGATGGAAAGTATACGGTTTAAGGTTTGCTACGAAGTGAAACATTGATCATGCCAGAATGTATTAGGTATGTTTAATGGCATCAACAATGCAGGCAGCAATCACTCTTGCTTTCTATGCAGCTCTCGACGCAGCTCTCATAAGCATCGTCGCAGTCAAAACCGTCCAGGCAATCCTCGAAGTTCTCCAGGCACGAGGCCGCGGCAATGACACAGGCGGCAGCGCCTATCCCTGTCTCTGCCGCTGCACACGCAGCGGCTGCTGCCAGACATGTCAGAACTGCATCGCCGCAATTCTCCTGTGCTGCGTCGTAACAGCCCATGACTTTGTCATAGCATGCGTCGATGCATTGCTTTTGCCAGATTTCAATACACGCTTCGATGCACGGGTCACCCATGACTTACCTCCTTGTCAGACCGAATTTTTCTTTGAAGATGATTTCTCCCGCGCCCGTGCGGGCGCTTTTCTGATCTTCCTGTCCTTTGTCTTCCGGGCCAATGCTCCACTGGATAAAGTATCCATTGGGATAGTGTTCAAACCAGCCATTGAGTAGATGTGTCATCTTATCTAGCCAGCTTTCCCTGCCGAGCTTTGCCAAACTGAGTTGTCGGAGTTGAAGAAAAGGCTTGTTGGAGAGAACGGAGTCGGTCTGCCAGTCACCATTAATGTTGACATAGCAGCCATCGATAATTCCCACATGTTTGAGATTCTCATACACGGCGATCACGGGGATTGTTTCTGTCCCGGCGGGAGAGATAAGTGTGAACTCTGAAAGAAGCTTGCCATCATTCGTGCGTGTTGCTTTGGTATCACTGACAACCCCCTGTATCTCGAGGTATTTCCCTTTGTTGCCTGCTGAGTCATCCAGTAACGATTTGTGGGTAATGTTCCTGCCATCTTCGATCTTCGACTCAAATGGTAGTTCGCGCGCATCGCTGATTCGTTCTTCAACTTCCTCGTGATCCTCTGGGAGCAGGGCGATTCGTGCTGTGTACATTGATAACGTGCCAAGCAATGCCCACTTTCGTGCAACCTTTCCCGCCTCCAGTGCAACAATGCCCAGTTTTCTGGGGCTTACCTTGCCGCCTTTCAGGCGGCGTTCCAGGCTGGTGCTGAGCATTGCGGCGATTCGTGCCAACTGATCCATTTCGGCTTCCAGCAAATGGAGAATATGGGTTGACTTGGAGAACAGCTGGGATTGATCGCCGACGATATAACTGGCATAGACTTCATGGAAGTGGTGCGACAGGGTTCCTGCGTATGTCGCAAGGTACTCCTCGCAAAGATCGATATCGAGACTGTCCAGAGGCGTGTCATAGCCTTTGAAGTAGTGATTGAAAGTGGCAAGGAAACCACCCCAGTAGCCGTAATTGCCGAGAGCGATGGCGTAAGATACATCTTTGCCGAAGGCATTGGTCTGTCGTGCACCTACTGAGCCTATAAGTGGTTTTTCGGCATCTTTACTGAATTTTTTCGCTACCTTGTCCAGCAAGTCTGTGGATTGCCCCTCGGCCTTGAGATAATCCTCGATTTCCTTGCGCTTGTCGGGATCGTCCAGGGAAGGCAGGAAGCGGTTTATCGCTTCGCCAATGACGTCGAAGACGTGGTCGAATGCCGCCGCTTTCTCCGTCAGTAACCTTGCCCGTCCTTTCGCAAGCCCCAGATATGCCGAGAATTCGCCACGCATGGTGAGGCATGCATCGACGGCTTCGTTCCATTCTTCATTATCAAAATGCTTTGCCAGGGTTCCCCAGCGTTTGAGGCTTTTCTGCCGTATTGTTCCGAAGGGGTAGGGGGTGGTGGGTTTGTTCAGTTTGGCGGTGAATTGGGCCTTGTCGATATCCATGTCCTGTCCTCACTAGATCCGTGTGCCTGATTCGTTTGTTGCCTGGATTTTTTCGTGTTTGCGACTGAGCGGCGTGTCATGGCAAATACATATGACTTTTATGGTTATAGCACCTATTCACAGAAATGCACGGACGGGATCACTTCTATTCCATCTGCAAGAAGGTGGAGACACGCTGATATAACTGGAATTGTGGCAGGTTAGTCCTCAATAGAACCAGAAAATTGAGTTAGAATCATAATAAGTAAGTTCAGTAGCAAAACATTATGGTCTATGTGGAAAATCAGCTTCCGCCACTGTCCCATGATCATGAGGACAGCAAGGCGATTTGGCTTGCCACTATCTCCGAAGGACGAACCGAGGAGGAGGTGGCGCTGATTAGTGGCGCCCTGAATATTGCCGAGCAGGCACACCAGAAGCAGGTGCGTGCCTCGGGCGAACCCTACCTGAACCATGCCATGGCGGTCGCAGATATTGTTGCCAGTCTGCGCCTGGACCATGAGAGCATTGCCGCGGCAATCCTTCACGATGTGGTGGAGGATACCGATGTCACCCTGGAGCAGATCAAGGAGACCTGTTCTCCCGAGGTGGCCCATCTGGTGGGTGGTGTCACCAAGATGAGCAGCATCGGTGATTATCAGCGACTGCGCGAAGGCAGCGGCGAACAGATCCGCGCTGAAAGTCTGCGCAAATTGCTGCTGGCGATGGCGGAAGATGTGCGGGTGGTGATGATTAAACTCTCCGATCGCCTGCACAACATGCGCACCCTCAAGTATCTCACCGAAGAGAAGCAGCGGCGCATCGCCCGCGAAACCATGGACATCTACGCACCACTGGCCAACCGTCTTGGTATCTGGCACATCAAGTGGGAGCTGGAAGACTTGGCATTCCGCTATCTTGATCCGGCCACCTACAAACAGGTGGCCAAGTTTCTTGATGAACGCCGTGTCGATCGACAGAAGTATATCGACAAGGTGATCGCGACCCTCGAAGACGAACTCGCCGCGGTCGGGGTTAAGGCAGACATCAAGGGGCGGCCCAAACACATCTTCAGTATCTGGAAAAAGATGAAGGCCAAGGGCCTGAGCTTCCACGATCTCTACGATGTGCGCGCGGTTCGCGTGCTGGTCGATTCTGTTGCCGACTGTTATCACGTATTGGGTGTGGTGCACGGGCTCTGGCCACACATTCCCAAAGAGTTCGACGATTACATCGCCACGCCTAAAGAGAACAACTACCAGTCGATCCACACCGCGGTCGTCGGCCCCGGCGGTAAAACGTTGGAGGTGCAGATACGTACCTACGAGATGGACAAACATGCGGAGCTGGGTGTCGCGGCGCACTGGCGTTATAAAGAAGGCGGCAAACACGATAAGGGTTTCGAGCAGAAGATCGCCTGGCTCCGACAGCTGCTCGACTGGCAGGCGGAAGAGGCCAATGCGGGCGACTTTATCGATCGCTTCAAGTCAGAGGTCTTTCAGGATCGCGTCTACGTCATGACACCCCGAGGTGAAGTCTTCGATCTACCGCAGGGCGGAACGCCACTCGACTTCGCCTATTACGTGCACACCGAAGTCGGAAACCGTTGTCGTGGCGCCAAGATTAACGGTCGTATCGTGCCACTGACCTACGAGCTGAAATCCGGTGAGCAGGTCGAGATCCTCACTACCCGTCAGGGCGGCCCCAGTCGTGACTGGCTTAACCCGCATCTCGGTTACCTGAAAACCTCGCGTGCTCGCGCCAAGGTGCGAACCTGGTTCAAGCAACAGGATCAGGGACAGAATCTGGTTGATGGTAAGTCCCTTCTGGATCGGGAATTACAACGTCTCGGTGTCGGTTCGCTGGATCACGAAAAGCTACGTAACCACTTCCACATGCAGAATGAGGAAGAGATGTTGATCGCCATCGGTCGCGGCGATATCAACCCGGCGCAAATCGCCAGCGCAGTGCACCGCCTTACTGCGCCGGCGAAGAAGGCTGAGGCGCCCACGCATCATGCCGATCACAAACGTGAGTCACGCATCGCTGAAGGCATCACGATACGTGGTGTCGGTAATCTATTAACCAATCTGGCCCGTTGCTGCAAACCGGCACCGGGCGATCCGATCATCGGATTTATTACCCAGGGTCGTGGCGTCAGCATTCATCGACGCGATTGCAAAAACGTGCTCAACCTGCCGGAAAATAAATTGCAACGTTTGATCGATGTCGAGTGGGGTGGCTTTGGCGAAGAGAAGACCTATCCGGTCGATGTCGAGATCGAGGCCATCGATCGACAGGGGCTGTTGATCGATATCTACACGGTGTTGAATAACGAAAAGATTAATATGCTCTCAACTAACACTTTGAGCGATAAACGTACCAATAGCGCGCGCATTGAAATGACGCTGGAGATCGCCGATACCAGCCAGCTAAGCCGGGTGCTCAGCCGGATCAATCAGGTCCACAATGTGGTATCGGTAAAACGGAAGTTGTAAAACTCAGGAAGCGAGTAGCGGCGACCAGTCGCTATCGTGACTGCTGGCGATTTGCCACAGCTCGTTCAGTTCTTCATCCACCAATGTCACAATATCTTTGTCGATCTTGCCATTGGCAACCAGCTCCTTGAGGTAGTCAATGGTTTGCTCGCTGGTCAGGGCCTTGCGATAGGGACGGTCCTGCGCCAATGCCTGGAAGATATCGGCAACGGCGATAATGCGTGCCTCGAGATCCAGTTCCGTCTCTTCATGGTGAAACGGATAACCATCGCCAAGCAGGGTTTCATGGTGATTGCCCGCCCACTGTGCGATACGTTCAAATCCTTTAATGCGATTGAGTATGCGGAACGACTCATAACTGTGGCGATGCATGATCGCCGACTCTTCCGCATCCAGTGGTCCCTGCTTCTCCAGAATCTCGTCAGGTACGCCAAGTTTACCCAGGTCGTGTAGCAGTCCGGCCAGTTCGATCTCCTGTACCCGTGGCAAGGGGAGGTCGAGCATTTCCGCCAGTCGTTTTGAAACGCGGGAGACGCCTACAGAGTGATCATAGGTAAATGAACTTTTGGCATCGACGATGTGAGCGAAGATAGAGGCCAGTTTACGGACATCATCGTAGCGACTTAGCTGTGTTGCACGATCATGCTGCATCTTCGCCATAAAGTCGGCCAGGTGCAGCGGCTCCATGGTGAGCCAGAAGGCGTCGTTGTCGGAGACCAGCAGAAAGGCTTCAACCAGATGTGGGGCAAAGTGCTCACCCGCGGCCATCGTGATACGTTCACGAATGACATCGCCCATGTGATAGGGCGCTATATTGGGGTCGTTTTTCAACTGTGCCTGCAGCGCGTCGACCCGATCCACCATATAGATAAGATTGGCTGCCTCAAGAACATGCCTTGGCAACTCACTTTGTTGCAGGACATTCCAGTGGGTATGGTGGTGACGGATGATTGGCGCCAGATAGGCGAGCGGAGGAAAACTTTTTATGTAGTACTCACCGAGCACACAGTGCAATTCCGACCCTTCCCAGTCCATCTCAGCGACCAGTTTTTTATGCATTACACTGGAAGAGACGCCGCAGTCATGCAGCAGCGCCGCATGGAAGATGTCGTCAACAGCCTGATTGTCCCAGCCCAGCTCATGTGCAACGTTGGTCGCCATATAGGCAACACGCTCGCCATGCTGGTGTTCATCGATACCGACCAGGCTTAGCGCCTCGGCCAGGGCGATTACCGCCTGACGCAGATCGACGTTCAGCAGGCTGTGATCCAGTAGTGACTGTTTGTGGCTATTCATGGTGTTCTCATTGTTATGGGGCCATTTATAACATTTTTAACCCCGTGAACACAGAGTGATGTTAGCCCCGCCCGTCGGAACAACTGAACGCGGTATACTCTGTAGTATGAAATACGATCCTGAACTCTCCCCTGCACGATTACTGCGACGCTATAAACGTTTTCTTGCCGATGTCGAGTTGCCCAATGGTGAGGTCATCACCGTGCATACTCCCAATACCGGTGCAATGACCGGTTGTGCCGAGCCGGGTAGCCGCGTCTTTTTACGCGATGTTTATAATCCCAAGCGCAAGTATCGTTACAGTTGGGAGATGACCGAGAACCTTCAAGGGGTGATGGTGGGTGTGCATACCGGAATTACGAATGCACTGGTGAAAGAGGGAATTGAATCCGGCATGATCGGGGAGTTGCAGGGATATCGCACTATTCGCCAGGAGGTGAAATATGGCGAGGAGAACAGCCGAATCGATCTGCTACTGCAGCAACACGCCGATGGGCGTGACTGTTACGTCGAAATCAAGAATGTGACTACCTGCGATGATGATGGCTACGGTTATTTTCCTGACGCGGTGAGTGTGCGTGCAACGAAACATCTGCGGGAGTTGATGGCGGTGGTCGGCAAGGGTGGCCGGGCGGCGATCTTCTTCTGTGTGCAGCGTGGGGATGTGCAACGCGTGCGCCCGGCAGATGAGATCGACCCGCTCTACGGTCAGACGTTGCGTCAGGCGCTGGCGGCCGGGGTGGAGGCGCTGGCCTACCGGGCAAAGGTGTCGCCGGGTGAAGTGGTTCTCGAAACTGCTGTACCGGTCATCTGCCCATAGCGGGTCTTTTATGGTTTAATGCTGCGCCATGTACCTGCCACTTCCCCTGTTCATCGGTTTGCGCTACACACGCGCCAAGCGCCGAAACCATTTTATCTCCTTCATCTCGATGACCTCGATGTTGGGTATTGCCCTGGGTGTGGCGGCCCTGATCACGGTGTTATCGGTGATGAACGGTTTTCACACTGAACTGCGACAGCGCATTCTCGGTATGACCTCCCATGCCACCATTAGTGGATTCAGCGAACCGCTGCGCCACTGGCAGGAGTTGGCGGCAATTGCCGATACCCATCCAGATGTGGTGGGTAGCGCCCCCTATATCCAGAAAGAGGGAATGCTGGTCTACGGTCAGCGGGTCAACGGCGGCATTTTCCGCGGCATCCTGCCCGATGAAGAGCCCAGGGTATCCAGTGTCGGCTCGAAAATGGAGCAGGGCAGTCTGGATGATCTGAAAGCGGGTTCTTACAACATCATCCTGGGTATCGATCTGGCTCGTAGTCTCGGCGTGATCACCGGTGACAAGGTCACTCTGGTGGCCCCCACCGCCAACGTCTCGCCCGCGGGACTGATGCCACGGCTTAAGCGTTTCACCGTCAGCGGTATCTTTAACGTCGGCATGTATGAATACGACAGCGCGATGGCGCTGATGCATCTGGACGATGCGCGTAAACTGTTCCGTATGGAAGGCGAGGTTTCCGGGTTACGGCTAAAGGTCGACGACCTGTTTATGGCGCCAAAGATTAGCCGTGAACTGGCGGAGATGGTGCCGGGGATCTACAGTGTACGCGACTGGACCCAGTACCACGCCAATTTCTTTCGTGCCGTCGCCACAGAGAAGCGGGTGATGTTTATTATCCTGCTATTGGTGGTGGCCGTAGCCGCCTTTAATATCGTCTCCACCCTGGTGATGCTGGTGACCGACAAGACCACCGATATCGCTATCCTGCGCACTCTGGGTGCCAGCCCACGCACTGTGATGTGGGTGTTTATGGTGCAGGGGACCTTGATCGGTTTTATCGGCACCTTGCTCGGATTATTCGGCGGCGTTTCGTTGGCATTGAATGTCGAAACGGTGGTTTCATTTATTGAAAATTTGTTCCACGTACAATTTCTGCCTGCCGATGTTTACTACATCAGCGACCTGACTGGCGAACTGCATCTCAGCGACGTAGTGCAGATTACCGGGGCTTCGTTCCTGCTTAGTATCCTTGCCACTATCTACCCGGCAATACGTGCTGCCAACACCCAGCCTGCGGAGTCGTTGCGATATGAATAACGAAAGCCGCACGGTATTGGCATGTCGTGATCTGCACAAGCGTTTCGAGCAGGGACCGCTGCATGTCGATGTGTTGAACGGGGTCAATCTGCAGATCGATAAGGGTGAGCGAATTGCCATCGTCGGTGCTTCGGGATCAGGTAAAAGTACTCTGCTGCATCTGCTGGGGGGGCTTGATACACCCACTTCAGGAGAGGTTTTCGTTGGTGGCGAGGCGATCTCTGGACTGGATGAGACTGCTCGTGGGGTGCTGCGCAACCAGTCACTCGGATTCGTTTACCAGTTCCACCACCTGTTGCCTGAATTTACTGCATTGGAAAATGTGGCGATGCCATTACTGATTCGCGGTGTCAAACCTGTCGATGCCCAAACCGAGGCCAACGCTATTCTGGAACGCGTCGGACTGGGAAAGCGGGTGCTGCACAAACCCGGCGAGTTATCGGGTGGTGAGCGACAGCGTGCCGCTATTGCCCGGGCTATGGTCAGTAAACCCCGTTGCATCCTTGCCGATGAGCCGACGGGCAATCTGGATCAGCGTACCGCTGATCAGGTCTACGCCATGATGCTGGAGCTGAATCAGGAGTTCGGTACCAGTCTGGTGGTAGTGACTCACGATCAGGGGCTGGCTGAGCGTATGGATCGTGTCTTACAGATGAGTGACGGCAAGCTGGGCTGACGTCCCCGACCTTCCTTTACCCGCCCCACACCTCCGCTGCGGCGAACTAAATCTTTCGCTGTCATAGGCTATGCTTTAGCTGGAACTCCGAATAACCACACAAACAGCAATATTGGTGCAGCAGCATGAGTGAGCTGGCGTCTAGCCTGTTTTCATTGAGCAGTATTAGTCGGCTGGGACGCAACAGAGCGATCGCCACAGTAAGCCTTATTACCCTGTTTCTGTTAGTGGTGAGTCGCTTTGATTTTCTCTGGTTTCATGTGCTGGCCGAGTTCTTCGCCATTATTGTGGGCTTTGCTCTGTTCGTTATTGCCTATAACAGCTTTGTCTTTACCCGTAATACCTTCTTGCTGTTTCTGGCCCAGGGATTCTTCTGGGTAGCCTGTATCGATATGCTGCATACCCTCTATTACAGAGGGATGGGGTTGGCTCCAGGTGATGATCCCAATTACGCCACCCAACTCTGGCTCTGCGCTCGTTTTCTCGAAGCAGCCACACTATTACTCGCGCCGCGCTATCTCACAGCCGATACCTTCCCACGAAACACATTTATTCTCTTCGGTGTTGTTACTACGGCTGCCTGTAGTGCAGTTATCGCTGGTTACTTTCCTGATGCCTTTATCCAGGGAGAAGGGCTGACCGACTTCAAGGTTATCTCGGAGTATCTGATCATCGCGATACTGATCGCGGCGGGATGGAGTATCCAGCAACATCGTGATTCTCTGGATAAAGGTTTGCGCTACATCCTGTTGGGGATCATCGGTCTGACTATCGTTTCCGAGTTTGCCTTTACGCTTTATGTCAGTGTCTATGGTCTGTCCAACCTGATCGGACATTTTGCCAAGTTATGGGCCTTTAGCCTGCTACTGCTGGCGATCTCCCGTTGGATGCTGGCGCAGCCATTCCGCCTGTTGGCGCGAGATGCCAGCTCTTTCGAAAGTATGCCGATGCCGGTGTTATTACTCGACCGTGAAGGGATCATCCAGGCGTGCAATAAGAGTGCTGGCTCAGATCAGTACAGCTGCGGTGTCGGCGAAACAGTGCACTCGGTATGGCATCCACAAAATATCGAAGCGAGTGAGTGTCCGGTTTGTCAGAAGATTGTTCAGGGCGAGCCGCTCCAGCTGGAACTGCAGAATCCAGACAGAGATGAGTGGGCCACGGTAAGCCTGCAACCAGTCTGGCAAAAGGCGGTATTGCAGGGATTCATCTATGTGCACGAAGACATCACCGAGAAGAAGCGCGCTTCAGTGGCGAAGCATGCCAGTGATGCACGCCTGCGGGCGATTGTTGATAATGCGGCCGATGGCGTATACGTGATTAATCCGGAACAACAGATTATTTATCTCAATCAGCAGGGCAAGGATATGCTGGCGGATCCGGGTGATGAAACACTGGGCAAGCATATGTTGCAATTTATCTCCCAGGACGACGTGGAACGCATACAGGCACAATTTTCCCGCGTACTGGAACAGGGCCGGGTTCGAATTGAAGCTGAATTGATCCGCCATGACGGTCAGAAGCTACCTGTAGAGGTAAACGCGGTTCGTCTGCCGGATGGCAACGTCTATGCTGCCTGCCGCGACATTACCGAGCGCAAGAATTACGAAGCCCAACTTGAGCATCAGGCTAATCACGATCCGTTGACCGGACTTGCCAACCGGATGTTGCTGAATGACCGTCTGGAACAGGCGCTGGTTTATGCCACACGTTCAAAACGTCAGGTGGCGGTGATGTTGCTCGACCTGGATCGCTTCAAGATGGTGAACGACGGCATGGGGCATGAGATCGGTGACTCCCTGTTACGCATCATTGCCGAGCGTCTTGAGTCCAATATGCGTCGTGGTGACACCGTCGCCCGTCTTGGCGGCGATGAATTTATGATCGTGATGTCGGATATGGCTGCGGAGAGCGATGCCGTCAATATGGCAAGTGAGTTACTGGAGTTAGTCGAAGCGCCTATCCGGGTGGGTACGCGGGAGATGATCGTTACCGCAAGTATCGGGATCTCCCTCTATCCCCGTGATGGTGAGACAGCCTCGATACTGGTTAAAAATGCCGATGTTGCCATGTATCGTTCCAAAGAAGGTGGCGGCAACAATTTCCGCTTCTACTCACCCGAAATGAATGAGTTGTTACTGGAACGCATCGATCTTGAGGTGCGATTGCGTCGTGCCCTGGAGTTGGGCGAGTTTGTACTGCACTATCAGCCACAGGTTTCGCTGGTGGATGGCGCGATAATCGGGGTCGAGGCATTGATACGATGGAGGCATCCGGAACTTGGTATGGTTCCGCCCATTCGTTTCATTCCACTGGCGGAAGAGACCGGATTAATTGTGCGTATCGGGGAATGGGTCATCGATACTGCCTGTGCACAATTACGCGCATGGCAGGATAGCGGGCTGCCGGATTTACAGATTGCCATCAATGTTTCAGCACGACAGTTCCAGCAACAGAATCTGGTTTCACTGGTCAAGGAGGCTCTGGAACGTCACGCTGTTAAACCGGAAAATCTGGAAGTGGAATTGACCGAAAGTGTCCTGATGGCGGATCCGGAAGCTGCGGTCAATACATTGCACGAGTTCAAAAAGATTGGGGTTACTTTGGCGCTGGATGATTTCGGCACAGGCTACTCCAGTCTCAATTACCTGAAACAGTTTCCTATTGATAAGTTGAAAATCGATCAGTCGTTTGTGCGTGATGTTACCGTTGATGAAGATGATGCCTCGATCGCCCTGTCGATCATCAATCTGGCGCACAACCTTAAACGGACCGTCATCGCCGAAGGCGTGGAGACGCGGGAGCAGTTTCAGTTCCTGTATGAAAACGACTGTGACGAGATGCAGGGATATTGGTATGCACGACCAATGCCGGCAGAGAAATTTACTACGTGGTTGCGGGATGCGGAGAAGGCGGATATTCCACGTCGAGTCTCCGCAAAAAGATAAAACAGACTCAGTTTGATTCTTTCTTTGCTGCGGCTCTTTGTTGTCGGCGCAGCTTTCTATCCTGATAATGGCGTACCAGATGCAGTCGCCATAACCCACGAATTGTCGAATAACCAATCAACGCACTGACCGAACCGGTGACAAAGCAGCCTAGCAGGAAAGGTTGCCAGATCGCCGCCAGTTCCGTTTTCAGCCACTCATAGGAGAGCTGGAAAGCATTCTGATCCATGTGTACCGGTTCGCCCATGATCCAGGTACCGACCAGATAGGCAAAATAGAACATCGGTGGAATGGTGACAGGGTTGGTCAGCCACACCAGTACCATCGAAATGGGTAGATTGACACGGAACAGGATTGCCGCGGCGGCTGCCATAACCATCTGCGTGGGCAAGGGCACAAAGGCCATGAACAGGCCCACGGCGAAGGCGCCTGAAGCCGAGCGACGGTTGAGATGGAACAGATTGGGGTCGTGTAGCAGGGTGCCGAAAAAGCGCAGATGCTTGTGATCACGAATCGTTTCGTGATCGGGCATGAAGCGTTTGATAAGCTTTTTCGGCATGGTTTGGGTTACCGCTGGGTGTGGAAGACCCGTATTATCCACAAAAAACCGCTAAGGAAAACCTGTGCTTTCACGGACGATAGCCTGGCTGGCGGGGCTTTTCTGCCTCTTTCAGCTGCGAGAGTTTCCTGCTCTCCCGTTACTTTTGCTGGTCTGGGTGCCGGGTTTGCTGCTGTTTTTTCAGTCGCAAACCCGGCATTGGTCGATCCTTCCTCTGCTATTTGCCACAGGTTTTAGCTGGGCCTCACTGAGCGCCTGGCAACAACTTTATCCCCAGCTCTCTCCCGATCTGGAAGGCGTACCGCTACAGATCAGTGGCACCGTTGTCTCTCTGCCGCAGCGGGAAGGGCGCATCCTGCGCTTTGTCGTCGCACCCGATACAGCACAGGATGGGGAAGGTACACCGGTATTGTTACCGAAACATGTCCGTTTGGCCTGGTACGGCAAACACTCTCCACAACTGCATCCCGGAGAAAGGTGGCAATTGTGGGTGAAGCTAAAGCGTCCATGGTCGCTACGTAATCCGGGCAGTTTTGACTACGAGGAGTGGCTCTTCCAGCAGGGTATCCGGGCAACGGGCTACGTCCGGGAGAGCCAGGTGAATCAGCGCCTGATCATGGCCGAGGGTTACCCTGTATTGCGTCTGCGCGACGAAATTCGACGTGCCATAGAGGACCATCTTGGCGCCGAGCCGATGGCCGGGATCATTACCGCCCTGGCCATTGGTGAGCGTGGTGCGATCAGCGATGGGCAGTGGGATGTGTTGCTCGCCAGCGGTACCAACCATCTGGTGGCCATCTCCGGCCTGCATGTGGGGTTGGTGGCCGGCCTGATTTATCTGTTGATACTGCGCCTGTGGCGCTTCTGTCCGACCTGCTGTGAACGGCTGGCGGCCCCACGTGCGGCCGCGCTTGCCGCCATGCTGGCTGCACTGGGCTATGCTGCCCTGGCGGGATTCTCCATTCCGACCCAGCGTGCCTTGCTGATGTTGGCCATTGTGTTGGGTGCGGTTTGGTGGCGCCGCCCCAGCGAACGGAGCAGGGTGTTGCTGTTGGCACTGTGGGCGGTGACGCTGTTCGACCCTGCCTCAATCCTTTCTCCCGGTTTCTGGCTCTCCTTCGCGGCAGTTGCCTGGATTCTCTACGGCATGTGGGGACGGTGGGATGCGAAAGGCATCTGGTGGCGCTGGGGACGGGTGCAGCTGCTGGTGGCATTGGGGCTGCTGCCGTTGCTACTACTTTTCTTCCAGCAGGGCTCGCTGAGTTCACCATTGGCGAATCTGCTCGCGGTGCCCTGGGTCAGTCTGCTCGTGGTGCCACTCACGCTTATCGGTGTCGTGCTGCTTGGGGTATGGTCGGCTGCGGCAGGTGCCGTTCTGCAGCTGGCGGCGATGCTGATGGGTTGGCTCTGGCCGGTTTTGCAGTGGCTCAGTGAGACCATACCGATACTACCCCTGGCGGCTTCGGGCTGGACTGCGGTTCCCGCATTAATCGGGGTGCTCTGGTTACTGGCGCCAAGAGGCTGGCCGTTGAGAACGATGGGCGTGGTGCTGCTGTTACCCTTGCTGCTGCGTCCGCCCGATGTGCCACCCGAGGGCAGCGCTCGGCTGACACTGTTGGATGTGGGGCAGGGGCTGGCGGCGGTGGTGCAGACACATGAGCACACATTGTTGTTCGATACCGGCCCGGCCTATGCCTCCGGCTTCGATACCGGGGATGCGGTGGTGGTACCTTTTCTACGCCATGCCGGGATTGGGGAAGTGAACAGCCTGGTGGTGAGTCACGGTAATAACGATCATGCTGGTGGGGCGATATCAGTGTTGGAGCAGATGCCAGTGAAGCAGATCCTGACCGATGCAGAATTCGCCAAATCACTACCCGGGGCGACGCCTTGCCAGCGTGGTCAACACTGGCGCTGGGACGGTGTAGAGTTCCGTTTCCTCCATCCGCCGCCGGGAGTGTCCGACAGCGACGAGAATAACCACTCCTGTGTGTTACGGGTCAGTGTCGGTGGACATGCACTGTTGCTGACGGCCGATATCGAGACTGGCGCGGAGCGTACCTTATTGGACGGCCAGGAGCCACTTAGCGCCGATATCCTGCTGGTGCCCCATCACGGCAGCAAGAGCTCCTCCAGCGCAGCCTTCCTTGATGCAGTACGGCCAGAGCTGGCGCTGTTTTCCGTGGGTTACCGCAATCGTTACGGTTTCCCCCACCATGAGGTGCTCGAGCGTTATCGGCAAAGGGGTATCAAGATTGCCAGGACCGACGCAGGCGGAGCATTACAGATAGAGCTGGGTGAGGATGACATTACGCCACTACGAGCCTGGCGGCGGCAGAGCAGGCGGCTCTGGCATGGAAATATGTGAGAGCCTCCACTAGGCGTGGTGGCATTACTTTGTTAAATTGAGCGGCTTATTTTGACTGATCCGGGGAAATAAAAACCGTGTTTGAAATGGTAACCGCCGGCGGCTGGATTATGGTGCCGATCATCCTCTGTTCGGTGGTGGCGGTAGCCATCATCGTCGAGCGTTTCTGGGCACTGAAGCAGGAGAAGATCGTCCCTGCCAATCTGGTTGCCCATGTCTGGACACTGCACAAGAAAAACGAACTCAACCGGGACCGACTCAAGGCATTACGTGGCAGCTCGCCGCTGGGCCGCATCCTCGCCGCCGGGCTGCTCAACATGCACCACGACCGCGAAGTGATGAAAGAGGCCATTGAGGATACCGGGCGCCAGGTGGTGGTCGAGCTGGAGCGCTTCCTCAATACCCTCGGCACTATCGCTTCGATTACCCCGCTGCTCGGTCTGCTCGGTACCGTCATCGGTATGATCAAGGTCTTCACTGCCATCACCTCCATGGGCGTCGGCAATCCGACGGTGCTGGCGGGCGGCATCTCCGAAGCGCTGATCACCACCGCGGCGGGTCTCTCCGTCGCCATCCCCAGCCTGATGTTCTACCGCTACTTCCGTGGCAAGGTCGACATGCTGGTGCTGAAGATGGAAGAGGAGGCGCTGAAGCTGGTTGAAGTGATTCACGGTCAACGCGAGTCCGGTGAGGAAGCCGCCTGATGCGGCTGCAACCCAACAAGCAACGCGAGGAACCGGATGTCAATTTGACGCCGTTGATCGACGTCGTGTTCCTGCTGCTGATCTTCTTCATGGTCTCCACCACCTTCGAGCGTGAGACCGAGATCAGTATTGAACTGCCCGAGGCCAGCGGTCCGCAGATCAAGACCGACAAGACGGTGGTCGAGATCGGTATCGATGAGAAGGGGCGTTACTTCGTTAACAAGAAGGAAGTGATTAACACCCAGCTCGACACCCTCAAGCGGGCCATTCAGGAAGCAGCAGGTAATGAGAAGAAACCACGCATCATTCTGAGTGCCGATCGTATGAGTACCCACCAGGCGGTCATTACAGCGATGGATGCGGTGCGTCAGCTCGGTTTCGTCAACATGACCTTTGCCACCAGCAAACCGAAAGACGGTAACTAGGTACGATGAGTTCATCGACTTCCGACGGCAAGAGGATCTATCGCCGCCTGTTGGGTTATGTGCTTCCGCACTGGCGCGCCTTCATCATCTCGGTGGTCAGCCTGATCATCATTGCCCTCACCGAGGGCGCTTTTGCCGCTTACATCAAACCGTTGATCGATGGCAGCTTCGTCGAGAAAGATCCGGATGTGGTCAAGTATGCGCCGCTGGTTATGGCAGGCATATTCTTCTTCCGCGGTATCGCGACCTATCTCTCCCGCTACTGGATGTCCTGGGTCGCACGCAAAGTGATCAATGTGTTGCGCGGACTGATGTTCGCCAAGCTGCTGCGTCTGCCCGTCTCCTGGTTCGATTCGATGCCGTCCGGCACCTTGCTCTCAAAGCTGATCTACGACGTGGAGCAGGTGGCACGGGCCAGTACCGATGCGATCAGCGTCCTGGTACGCGACACGCTTACGGTGGTGGTGCTGATTAGCTGGATGTTCTATCTCAACTGGAAGCTGGCGTTGATCCTGATGATCGGCGCACCGTTCATCGCCCAGGTGATCAATACCGTAAATCGTCGTTTTCGTCGTTACAGCACCCGTATCCAGAATTCGGTGGGTGAGGTGACTCAGATCGCCGAGGAGGCGATCGAAGGGCAGCGTGTAGTGAAAACCTTTGGCGGCGAAGAGTACGAACTGCAGCGCTTCGAAGCGGCCAACGAACACAACCGTATGCTCAATATGAAACTGGAGCGTACTAATGCCGCGGCCACTCCGGTGGTGGAGTTTATCGCTGCCATCGCCTCGGCGGGCGTGATCTATTTTGCCCTGAAACAGGTTGAGACGTCGGGTCTGACCGCAGGCGGTTTTGTCTCCTTTATCAGCGCGATGATGCTGATCCATTCACCGATGAAACGGCTTACCGGTATCACCGCCAACCTGCAACGAGGCATCGCTGCGGCGGCCAGTATTTTTGAACTGATTGATACCCCGGCAGAAACCGATGAAGGAACGCGGGAGATCAAGCGAGCACGTGGTGAAGTGCATTTCGAAAATGTCAGCTTCAGTTATGGCGAGGAAAAGGCCAACGTCATTAGCGATCTCGATCTGCAGATTGATGAAGGGATGAGTCTCGCGCTGGTCGGCCGTTCCGGTAGTGGCAAGACCACACTGGCCAGTCTGTTGCCGCGTTTTTACGATGTGAAACGTGGACGTATTGTGATCGATGGTACCGATATCCGTGAAATTCCATTGCGCCAGTTACGTGATCAGATCGCCCTGGTGAGTCAGCACATCACCCTGTTCAACGATACCATTGCCAATAACATCGCCTATGGTCGTCTGGAAGGTTCCAGTCGTGAGGCGATCATCGAAGCGGCAGAGGCTGCCCACGCGATGGAATTTATCCGTGACCTGCCCGAAGGTCTCGACACCATGGTAGGGGAGAACGGCGTGTTGCTCTCCGGCGGCCAGCGTCAGCGTCTGGCGATTGCCCGCGCCCTGCTCAAGGATGCACCGATCCTGATCCTGGATGAAGCGACCTCGGCGCTGGATACCGAGTCGGAACGCCACATTCAGGCGGCACTGGAGCGGGTGATGGAAAATCGCACCACGCTGGTAATCGCCCATCGTCTCTCCACCATCGAAAAGGCCAATCGCATCGTAGTGATGGAGAAGGGTCGTATGATCGAAAGCGGCAAGCATGCTGAATTGCTGGCGAAGAACGGTCAGTATGCCGCGCTCTATAACATGCAGTTCCAGGAAAAGAGCTAAACGCAGAATGAAAAGACTGGACTACTACTGGTACGAGAAGAGCCCCTGGTTGTGGTTGCTATGGCCGCTGTCGCTGCTGTTCGCGTTGCTGGCCGGGCTGCGCCGTTGGTTCTATCGCATGGAAATTTTTGCGGCCTACCGTGCGCCTGTACCGGTAATCGTGGTGGGCAACATTACCGTCGGCGGTAGCGGCAAGACGCCTCTGGTGGTCTGGTTGAGCAACTATCTCAAGGAGCATGGCTATCGCCCCGGTATCGTCAGTCGCGGTTACGGCGGTAAGGCTAAACAGTGGCCGCAAGAGGTGACCGCTGACAGCGATCCCAAGCAGGTTGGTGACGAGGCCGTACTGCTCGCCGGACGCACCAACTGCCCGATGGTGGTCGGCCCGGATCGCGCCGCGGCGGTTCGGCGTTTGTTGGCGCAACACGATGTGAATGTCATCGTCTCCGACGATGGCCTGCAGCACTATGCGCTGGCGCGGGATATCGAAATCGCCGTCATCGACGGCAAGCGCCGTCTGGGTAACGGTCTCTGTCTGCCCGCCGGTCCACTGCGTGAATCGGCGCAGCGCCTGAAGACGGTTAATTTTGTCGTCACCAACGGTTCGGCCTATAGTGGCGAGTGGTCGATGAACCTTCACGGTAATGAAGCGGTGTCACTGAAAGATAGTAGCCGTCGTAAGCTGAGTGAGTTTTCCGAGCTGCCCGTTCACGCCGTGGCCGGGATCGGCAACCCGCCGCGTTTCTTTGAATTCCTGCGCGAGAATGGGCTGGAACCGATCTGTCATCCTTTCTCCGATCACCACCCTTATGGCGATGGTGATCTCGAATTTGCCGGCGCCAATCAGGTGCTGATGACCGAGAAGGATGCGGTAAAATATCGTCCGTTTACCGGTGAGCGACACTGGTTTGTACCGGTTACCGCGAGCCTGCCAGATGCCTTTGGTCCAAAGGTTATCGCTACCCTGGAGAAGATTCATGGATAAAAAACTGCTGGAAATCCTTGTCTGCCCGATCTGCAAGGGGCCGCTGGTCTATCACAAGGCGCAGCAGGAACTGATCTGCAAGGCGGACCGTCTGGCCTATCCGATCCGTGACGACATCCCGGTGATGCTCGAAGACGAAGCACGTCAGCTGGCGGCAGACGAAGAGGTCTGAGTTTGTCCTTCCACGTCATCATTCCGGCGCGTTACGCCTCCACTCGCCTGCCCGGCAAGCCGCTACTCGACATCGGCGGCAAACCGATGTTACAGCATGTCTGTGAGCGGGCGGAAGAGAGCGGCGCCGCATCGGTGACGGTAGCGACCGATGATCAACGCATTGCCGATGCGGTCGAAAAATTTGGCGGCGCGGTCTGTATGACCGGCGAGCATCATCAGTCAGGCAGTGAACGGCTGGCGGAGGCGACGCAAAAACTGGGTTTGGCCGATGACGATATCGTGGTCAATCTGCAGGGCGACGAACCGTTGATGCCGCCCACGTTGCTTGCCCAGGTAGCGCAATTACTGGAAGGCGATCACGGCGCCGATATGGCAACCCTCTGTACCCGCATCCATACCGCGGCGGAACTGTTCGACCCTCATGTGGTGAAGGTGGTGATGAACGCACTGGGGAATGCGCTTTACTTCAGCCGTGCGGTGATTCCCTGGGATCGTGACGCCTTTGCCGTGACCACCGAAGAGTTACCGGAAAAGGCGCTGCACTATCGTCACCTGGGGATCTACGCCTACCGCGCCGGTTTTCTGCAACGCTATATCACCATGGAACCGTGTGGTCTGGAGCGGATGGAATCGCTGGAGCAGCTCAGGGTGCTATGGCATGGCGGGCATATTCAGGTGGCCGAGGCAGTGGAGTTGCCCGGTCCCGGTGTTGATACCGAGGCAGATCTGGAAAAGGTCCGGTCGCTAGTCGCAGCTCGCCAGGCCTAACTTACAAAACTCCGGATGGAAGTTGCCGCTGCCATCCTCATCCAGCAGGGGCAGGGTGAAGATTTCCGCCACATGGCGTCCTGCATCACCGTATTGATCCGATTGCAGCGCGTCGCGTTTGCCCATCTCTTCCAGCACCAGACTGGCATCTTCCTCCAGCAATTCGATCACTACACAGGGCTTGCCGCGATAGTTGACTGAACGACCAATCAATCGGCGCAGGCTGGATTTATGCTGGTCGCTAAGTGGCATCGCTTCGTTCCACAGTGAGTGGTAAGTCGGTATTATGGTAGTGCTATGCGGCGTTTTGTCCTTGTTATCAAGCCGCAGAAGAACTTTGAGGGTGAAATGAGCGATAAAAAGATTCATGTACTGATGGTTTGTATGGGTAATATCTGCCGTTCACCGCTGGCTCACGGTCTATTTGAGTCGCTGGTGGAGCAGGAGGGGCTGGCCGATATTATTGTCGTCGATTCGGCGGGGACGCATGCCTATCATGTGGGCGAGCCGCCCGATCCACGCTCGCAGCAGACCGCACAGCGTCACGGCATCGATCTCAGTGAGCAGCGAGCACGCCGGGTCTCACGTAACGATTTCGAACACTTCGATTACATCCTGGCGATGGATCAGGATAACTACCACAATCTCGTCGGCAGCGCGCCGAAAGAGCACCAGCACAAGGTAAAGTTATTTCTAGAGTTCGCACCGCAACGACGCGAGCGCGAGGTGCCTGATCCCTATTACGGTGGGCCGGACGGCTTCGAACATGTCTACGAACTGGTGGAGGCGGCGGCGCTGGGTTTGCTGGCGGATATTCGCGGCAAGCACTTTAAGTGACGGTATAAACGCAGCAATAAAAAAGGGCGCCGGAGGCGCCCTTTTTGTTTAGTTATCCTGCTTTTCCGACTTCTCCTCGCCAGGGGCAGGTTTGCTGCTTTCCACTGGCTGGGGTTTGAACTCCGAACGGGTCTCGACCTGTTGTAGAGGTCGCGACTCTGCCGCAGGCGGAGTGTATGTCGGCGGTGCCTTCGGCTCGGCAGGTTTTTCTACCGCGATCGGTTTCGGCTGTTCAGGCATGGCCGGTTTGTTCTCCACAGGCTGCGGCGCAGGAGTGGAGGAGGCACTGGTCTCAACCTGTTGCAGCGACGACGGGCTGCTCGGACGCGGTTGCTCGGTGACGACCGGCTTCGGCGGTTCGACATGCTTAGTCTCTGCTGCGACCGGCTTCGGCGGTTCAACTGGCTTAGTCTCTGCTGTGACCGGCTTGGGCGGCTCAGCCGGCTTTGTTTCTGCAACGGCAGGTTTCGGCGGCTCGACCGGTTTCGGTTCCGCTGCAGCCGGTTTTTCCGCAACCGATTCCGCTTTTGTTTCGCTGACAGCCGCTGCCGGTTTTTCGGCGGGCTTTTCCGGTTCCGGTTTCGGTGCAGTTGCCTCGGCCTGCGGTTTGCTCTCGGCCACAGGGGTAGAGGGTTTGTCTGCTACGTTATCGGTAACGGGCTGGGCCTCTGCAGGTTTCTCTGCAACGGTTTCCTGTGCCGGTTTCTCTGATTCGGATTTTTCCGCGTTGTCGCTGCTTTCGCCACGGCGTGCAGGGCTTTCTGCGACATCTTCACTGCGTCGCGGACGACGACGGCTCTGACCACGATCCTGCTTATCGGTATTGTCGTCAGCAGCAGGAATATCGATAACTACTGGTTCCTCGTTGGCGGTGTTCTCTGCATTCTGCACAGCATCGTTCTGGTTGGCGTTGTTGCCGCCGCCACCGCGACGACCACGACGACGACCGCCACGTTTGCCGCGACGGGTGCTGCGTTCACCGTCCTGACGCTCTTCATTTTCACTGGTTGCGGGAGCCGGTGGTTGCTGGCGATTTTCTGCCTGCTTCTGCTGCTTGGCCTCTTGTTGCGCCTTGCGCTTCTCCTGTTGCTCCTGCTTGTTGTTGCTGCGCTCGCGGTCAGTGCGTTCGCCACGCTGGCGACGACGCTGGGAGTCATCGCGATTACGACCGCCGCGCTCCTGCTGACGCTTGCCCTGTGACTTGTTGTTGCCGCGCCCCTTTGTCTGCTTCTTCGGCTTTTTGGTGGTTTCACCCGTGCCGAAGAGGGCGCGGAAGATACGCACGAAAATACCGGGCTTGATCTCTGCCGGTGCTGCTGCACGTTCGGTGCGCGGAGGCGCTGCGGTCTGGCTGACCATCTTCACCGCGGGTTCTTCAATCTTGGTTTCCGCTGCGGCCTCGACCACGGCCTCGGCAACCTCTTCTGCCTTGGTGGCCTGCTCGTAGCTCGGCGGTGCATCGTTCTCCACCTCATCAGTGCGGATGCGCTGCACATCGTAATGCGGGGTTTGCAGATACTGGTTGGGGATCAGTAGTACGCTGACCTTCTGCCGCTCTTCGACCTCGTTGATTACCGAACGCTTCTCGTTGAGCAGGAAGGTGGCGACCTCGACCGGTAGCTGTGCCTTGATCTGGCCGGTCTTCTCCTTCATCGCCTCTTCCTCAATGATGCGGAGGATGGAGAGGGAGAGGGACTCGATACCGCGAATGGTGCCCTGGCCGTTACAGCGCGGGCAGACGATCTGGCTCGATTCGCCCAGTGACGGACGCAGGCGCTGGCGTGACATCTCCAGCAGACCGAAGCGGGAGATACGTCCCACCTGAACACGGGCGCGGTCGACCTTCAGCGCATCGCGCAGACGGTTTTCCACTTCGCGCTGGTTACGCGCCGGACCCATGTCGATAAAGTCGATGACCACCAGACCACCCAGGTCGCGCAGGCGCAACTGGCGGGCGATCTCGTCGGCAGCTTCGAGGTTGGTGTTGAGTGCGGTCTCTTCGATATCGCCGCCCTTGGTGGCGCGGGCAGAGTTGATGTCGATGGAGATCAGCGCCTCGGTGTGGTCGATGACCACGGAACCGCCAGAGGGGAGGCTGACTTCACGCTGGAAGGCAGACTCGATCTGCGACTCGATCTGGTAACGGGTGAACAGCGGCACGCGATCCTGATACAGCTTTAGCTTGTTCAGGTTCTGCGGCATCACCTTGCCCATGAACTCCTTGGCCTGATTGAAGACCTCGGCATCGTCGATCATGATTTCGTTGATGTCGGAGCGCAGGTAGTCGCGAATGGCGCGGATCACCACGCTGCTCTCCTGGTAGATCAGGAATGGCGCCTTGCGCTCGGCGGCGGCTTCTTCGATCGCCGACCAGACCTGAATCAGATAGTCGAGGTCCCACTGCAGCTCTTCGGCGCTCTTGCCGACACCGGCGGTGCGCACGATAACGCCCATGTCCTGCGGGATCTCCAGCTGGCTCATCGCGTCGCGGATCTCACTGCGATCATCGCCTTCGATACGGCGGGAGACACCACCGGCACGGGGATTGTTCGGCATCAGTACCAGATAGCGACCGGCAAGGCTGATAAAGGTGGTGAGGGCAGCGCCCTTGTTACCACGCTCTTCTTTATCTACCTGCACCACAACTTCCTGACCTTCACGCAACACCTGCTGGATGCTGGCGCGGCCGGAGACCTCGACGGAAGGGTCGAAGTAGCTGCGGGAGATCTCTTTCAGCGGGAGGAAGCCGTGACGTTCTGCGCCGTAGTCGACGAAGGCCGCTTCGAGGCTGGGCTCGATGCGGGTGATACGGCCTTTATAGATGTTGGATTTCTTCTGTTTGCGGGTGGCGCTTTCGATGTCCAGATCGTAGAGACGTTGGCCGTCGACCAACGCAACACGCAACTCTTCCGGCTGAGTTGCATTAAACAGCATTCTTTTCATGTTGTTATCTCACGGGCGCTCGACCACATTCCCTTGTCAGGGTGCGGGATCGCCAGAGTGGCCACCGTCATGCGGGGCATCGAGCAGCGCTGCCGGGAATTGGTAAACGGTCAGCGGCGTCTCACTCTGTTGTATCGGTCCTGCATTCCGTCAAACGGATGCGGGAGCGCTTTAGTTCGGGTCAGCCCGGCCTTGTTACCAGTCTGACGGTTACTATTTAAACAACTGTCGACCATCGACAGGTGCATAAAACCAAGTGCTCATTACTGTCCGGTCGGCGCCGCCGTAGTCGGGCGCAGGGTCCCCGGACCCTTCTTGAAGCCAGTGCACTATATCAGGGAAAGTCCGGGAAAGTCTATCCCAAAGGTAAGCATTCCAACGACTTGGCGAACTTTCTTCTTGGGATGGCGTAGCAATTGGTGGCCTTGTATGATCCGTCGATGAATCACAACCCAGCATCATCTGTTCAGGAAGTCACCGTCGGGGAAGAGAGTAGCGGTCAGCGTATCGACAACTTCCTGCTCAAATTCCTCAAAGGCGTACCCAAAAGCCGTATCTACCGCATCCTGCGTAAGGGGGAGGTCCGCGTCAACAAGGGGCGGATTAAGCCCGACTATCGCCTGCAAAACGGCGATACAGTGCGCATTCCGCCGATTCGCATGAGCGAACAGGCGCCGCCCCCAGCCCCCGGTTCCCGGGTGCAGAAGCTGCTGGAGGATAGCGTCCTTTACGAAGACAAGGGGCTGCTGATCCTCAATAAACCCTCGGGGATGGCGGTCCACGGCGGCAGCGGCGTCAGTTTCGGTGTGATCGAAGCTCTGCGGGCGCTACGCCCAGACGACCGCTTCCTCGAGCTGGCCCACCGTCTTGACCGGGAAACCAGCGGTTGTCTGGTGATCGCCAAGAAACGCAGTACCTTGCGGGCCTTCCAGGAGCTGCTGCGCTCCGGCGGGCTGGAAAAATACTATCAGGCGCTGGTGATGGGACGCTGGAAGGGCGGCAAGCGGGGTATCGATGCGCCGTTACGCAAGAACACCCTGCGTTCGGGAGAGCGCATCGTCATCGTCGCCGAGGATGGCAAACCGTCGTTGAGTATCTTCGAACCCGACGCCATCTATAACGACTGCAGCCTGATGCGGGTCAAACTGATCACCGGGCGCACCCATCAGGTGCGTGTCCATGCCCAGCACAGCGGTCATCCTATCGCCGGGGACGATAAGTACGGCGATGCTGCCTTCAATCGACAAATGGCCGAGCAGGGACTGCACCGCCTGTTCCTGCATGCCTGTGAGCTGCGCTTTACGCTGCCGGACGAAGCTACCATCCATGTGGAAGCGCCGCTGGACGACGAATTGCAATCCGTATTGAATAGACTGGAAGAGATGAAATGAGCCAAGCATTTGAACTGCTGGTATTCGACTGGGACGGGACCCTGATGGACTCGGAGGCGCGTATCGTCGCCTGCATGCGTGCCGCCATCACAGACCTGTCGCTGGAACCGCGCGATGATGCCAGCATTCGCAACATCATCGGCCTGGGGCTGGCCGAGGCGATCAGCAAACTGTATCCAGGCAGCGACACCGCCTTTCATACGGCCATGATCGACCGTTACCGTTATCATTTCCTGACCGCCGATCAGACGCAGTCGGAGCTATTCGCCGGTGCCGAGCAGACTCTGGAACTGCTGGCTGAGGCGGGTTACCTGCTGGCGGTCGCCACTGGCAAGGGCCGGGTGGGGCTCGACAAGGTACTCAAGGAGACCGGACTTGAGCGTCTGTTCCAGGCCACACGCTGCGCCGACGAGACCTTCTCCAAGCCGCATCCGATGATGTTGGAGCAGATCATGGATGAGCTGGGCGTGGAGCCGCAGGTGACATTGATGATCGGCGATACTGAATACGACATGCAGATGGCGAATAACGCCCGTGCCGCTGCTTTGGCAGTGAGCTACGGTGTACATGAGAAGGAGCGGTTGTTGCAGCATGAACCGCTGCACTGTATCGATGCGATTACCGAACTGACCGATTGGCTTAACTCCCTCGACGCGGAACGCGCCGTGGCGAAAAAGGCCTGAGTGAAAGAGGAAAGGCAATGAACGGAAACGAAAGCGGCAATAACGAAGAGAAGAAAAACGAAAACTGGGAGCGGGACCTGCTCAACCGACTGAGTTTTGCCGCACTGGCAGAGCAGCGTCGTTCACGCCGCTGGGGTATCTTCTTCAAGCTGCTGATCAGTGCCTATGTCCTGATTATTTTGATCGCCGCGATGCAGGGGCCGAGTGATGACGGTGCCGCAGGACGCTTTGTGGATCACACCGCGATGGTCGAAGTGAATGGCGTGATCTCCGATGCCACCAAAGCCAATGCCGATACCATCATCAAAGGAATACGCAACGCCTTCGCCAATAGTCACACCAAAGGTATCGTGCTGCGTATCAACAGCCCTGGTGGCAGCCCTGTTCAATCCGATTACATCTACCGTGAAATTGTTCGCCTACGTCAGGAGCACCCTGAGATTCCCGTGCATGCAGTGATCGTCGATATCGGTGCCTCGGGTGCCTATTACATCGCCTCCGCAGCAGACAACATCTACGTCAATCCATCCAGCATCGTCGGTTCTATCGGCGTGCTGATGAACGGTTTCGGCTTTGTCGATGCGATGAAAAAGGTTGGTGTTGAGCGCCGCCTGCTCACCGCGGGTGAACATAAGGGGATGCTCGATCCGTTCCAGCCGCTGAAGAAGGGTGACGTTAAACATATCCAGACCGTCCTCGACGATATTCACCGTGAATTTATTGCTGCGGTGAAGGCGGGCAGGGGAGAGCGCATCGGTGACGACCCGCAACTCTATAGCGGTATGTTCTGGAGTGGAGCCAAGAGTATCGAACTTGGGCTGGCCGATGAGATCGGCGACATCGATTATGTTGCCCGGGAAGTGATCAAGGCGGATGAGATTGTCGATTACACGCCGCAGCCGGATGTGTTTAAGCGCTTTGCCGATCGACTGGGAGCATCGATGGCGAATGTGTTGGTGGAGAAGATGGGGTTTAATCCTGGCCTGCTTCAGTAATTGCGCTATTTTCGTATAGGCAATGAACGCTTATGGTTTAAGTGTAACCTCCATCTATGGAGCAAGGAATATAGCTCGGGAGCAACATCATGAAATGGATACAGAAATACAGCACTAGTGTCAGTGTCACGATATTTCTGATTAGCTTGATGCTGACGGTTACTGGTGCTGGCTTGGCGTACGTCCTCACAGATAGTATCAATACAGCCGATAGAGCCTTTTCGCCAAAATTTCTTGAGCTAAAAGACGGCGATATGAAAGGCTTTGGTAATGACGGTTTGCGGATATTGGCTGTGGCAGGATTTGGTGAGGCGAAACGACTATCTGAAGCATACAAAAAGCGCGGTGCTGATAGTCAGGATTACATAGAGTTTCTAGCCTGGATTATGTTGGCACAACTTTTATGTATTGGTGCGATGTTTTTTGTGCTGTTTCAGAGTAGAAAGTTAGGTGCAGTAAATGACACGGTTTGAGTCGCTACGCGACGATTAAAGGCATTTGAAAGCGGGGACTCGCCCCCGACAGTCCAGGGGCATAGGTAACACTTTCGATTCGGTGTCGCTACGCGACAGATAACGGCATATAAAGCGGGGGCTGCCCCGCGAGCAGGTCACTTTCTCTTGCGCGGCCAAGAGAAAGTAACCAAAGA
>JBNLAT010000016.1:0-54956 GCA_050302275.1 Thiohalomonadaceae bacterium
CAACCGAAACAGAAATAGAGCGGCTATGTCATTTCGACACCTGCTATGTTGCGTACTTCTTCTCCTGCCACAGGTCACATCCGCGGCAAACTGTCCCCGCACCGTTAGCCAATCACCCTACATAACCAAAACCCTGCAGTGGCTCGGGCTGGAACAGTGTATTGTCGGCGTCAGCCGTTACGACACCCTCGTAAGACCCCAGACAGGCGGCGTGCTCGATCCGGATGCGGAGTTAATCGCTGTACTGGAACCGGAACTGCTGTTTGTCTCCGACTGGACCGACGAGAAGAGTATGGCCAGAATTACCCCGGAAGAAGCACGTGCCTTCCGCCTCGGTGGTTTTGGCAGCATGGCCGAGATCGAGGAAAACATGCGCACCATCGGCCGGGCGAGTGGCATCGAAGATATCGAACAACGGGTGACAGAATTTCATCGGCAATGGCAAACCGTAGCGAATACCATTCACGGTGATGGCAGACGAATTCTGCTACTCTCATCCTGCTCAGGCCAACCCTACTCTTTTGGCAAAAAACGCTGGTTAGGTGATCTTTTTAGCCAGGCAGGATTTACTGTCGCAGAAACCGAGCCGAAAATCCGAAACATCGGTCCTGGCAACGAATACACAACACTCAATGCGCTGATCGACAGGCTCCAACCCGAACTGCTATTTATCTTCGACCACAAAGATCGCAAACAGTGTGCCTTCATCAAACCCAAAACCCCGATACGCATCGTCAACCTCGACGGCAACAAATACCTTAATCCTTCACCGCAGCTGCTCGATGCGCTTAAAGATCTAAAACATACGCTCGATGGCCGACTTTGATCGACGACGATAAAAAGCGATAATCGGGGCAATACAACGCAAGGAGCTATCCATGAATCCACCTGTTGTCGTTATCGGTACCGGTGAAATGTCCGGTGTCTTTACCCGCGGCCTGCTGCGTCAGGACTACCCGGTTTTTCCAGTCAACCGCAATACCGATATGGAAAAGGTCGCCAAGGCGCTGACACCACCCGCACTGGTACTGGTGACCGTCGGCGAAAACGATCTGCACACGGTACTGGCAAAAATACCTGCTGCATGGCACGACTGCCTCGCGCTGTTGCAGAACGAACTGCTCCCACGAGACTGGGAAGTCCACGGGCTACAACACCCGACAGTGATCTCCATCTGGTTCGAAAAGAAAAAAGGCCAGGACTTTCGCGTCGTTGCACCATCGCCTGCCTATGGTGTCGGTGCACCGATTCTGGAAGGCGCACTGCAATCTCTCGACATTCCCACCTGGGAAGTCGCTAGCGAGGCGGAGATGGAGTACGAACTGGTGCGCAAGAATCTCTATATTCTCACCACCAATATCAGCGGTCTGACACTGCCAGCCGGTACCGAGGTCGGCGTGATGTGGGAACAACATCGCGAGCTGGCAGAGAAAGTCGCCCATGAAGTACTCGATATTCAGTTCCATCTCATCGGTAAGGAGCTGGATCGGGACAAGGTAATCGCGGGAATGGTGGAAGGTATCGAAGGTGACCTGCACCACAAGTGCATGGGCCGTACCGCTCCGACAAGACTGGAACGCAACCTCGGCTTCGCCGACGAAGCGGGACTAGCGGTACCGAAACTACGCGAAATTTTCGCCGCGACAAAAAAATAAACTAGTCAGGCTGGGCTTGATGCCCAGCCTGACAATACTACGCCATCAGGCACTTTGTTTGATTTCATCCTTATGCAGCGCGGTGAACGCCGTTGCACCATCCCTGCCCATATATTTCTGTAACACCCGCTCGTCGGTCTGACGCAGGTCGACCATAATCAGGCCGTCAATGCAGTCGTTGAAATCTCTGTCCACATTAAAGCCGAGTAGACGGCCACCAAGCTTGAGGTACTGTTTGATCAGGATCGGCACACCCTTCTCACCGCTCTCCTGGATCGCCACCAGTTCGGAGACATCATCGATCGATCCGATGCCCGCCAGTTCCGCCTGACGCCATACTGCACGCAGTTTGCCGCGATACGGCTTGCGTGGACGGATGTGGCGGCTCAATTCCGAGTCGTAGTTATTGGCTCGCAGGAAATCGATCAACAACTGCTGCGATACAGAACAGTAATCGTTACTGATACTCACCGGCCCAAACAGCACCGCATAGTGGGGATGGTTGGCGACAAACTGACCGATGCCTTTCCACAGCAACATCAACGGCGCAAAGCTGCGCTGATACTCCGGGCGGACAAACGAACGGCCCAGTTCAATGGCGGGATTGATCGCCTTAAGCAGACGCTTGCTGTAGCGGAACAGCGAGTGGCTGTAAAAACCTTTCTTACCGTACTTCGTGACGATTTCGTCGGCCAGTCCAAGACGATAGGCACCGACGACCTCACGGCTCTCTTCGTTCCAGATAAAAAGATGCAGGTAATAGCTGTCGTAGAGATCGATATCGGTCGCCTTGCCGGTGCCCTCGCCCACTTCACGAAAAGTCACTTCACGCAGACGACCCAGTTCCTGCAGCAGGTACGGAATCTGTGGTGCGCGAGCGAAGTAAACCTTGAGGCTACCGCTTTCAGCCAGCTGTTGTTGCGATGGTAAGGCTACAACCTCATCTGCCATCAGTTGCGGTTCGATAGCCTCGGCGATCGGCATCATCGCGTCTTTCTCAACGGCTATAGGGGTTTCACGTTTACTCTCATTTATACGATTCAGCATATAACTGCGCAGACGCAGATACTTGGCGATCTCGTCATCATTCCCGTTACTGGTAACGCGCTTGTTGCTAATCGATTCGCCGACGCGAAATTCGATCGCCCGATCGCGCTTATTCGCCAGTTCCCGCGGCAGCATCAGGCTACGCAATAATGGATGTATTAGTCCCAGCGCATGAAACAGAATGCTGTTGCGACCACCGATATGCATCGGTACCACCTGTGCGCCACTCTTGCGAATCATACGAGAAATACTGGCATCCCATTTTTCATCGCGAATAGTGAAATTAGCAGGTCGAAAACGGGAAACATCACCGGCGGGGAAAACCACCAGCAGGCCACCATCGTTCAACCAGCGCATCGCCTCACGCAAGGGTTTCAGATTTTCACGGGTGGCACGGGCGTGGCCATAGGGATTCACACCGATAAAGGTTTCGCTCATTTCTGGAATACGCTTCAACAAACCATTCGCCATGATGCGTACGTCGGGACGCACCTGGCGCAACAGCAAGGTCATAATGACCCCTTCGATACCGCCGAAGGGGTGGTTTGCTACCACAACTACCGGGCCACTTTTCGGCACATTGGCCAGATCGCCATCGACAACACGTGGCACCACATTCATATATTGCAGGGTCTGTGCGGCAAACTGGTCTGGTGTATCGGTCTCTTCCAGTTTTTCGTAACCACGCGCCAACCAGTCCAGACCGAGCAGACGTTCAACGATATTGAGTAGCGGAGCTTTGACTACGCGCGGCAGCGAGGTCAGCAACAAGTCATCGATGCGGAAGGGATTAAATTTTTTTGTCGACATGCTTCATACCCAGGTTGTTTGCACACTTGGGCATGAATCTATGTGAGTTGTGTGAAACGACGGCGACAGATCGATGACGGATTTATGACGACTGCATCAGTGGTTAATTCCGCTTGGCATCCTTGATAAAAACACACATCTGTTTGGCACCCTGTAACAGTCGTGGTGTCGCTCGCTGTAACAGGTCTGGCGGAATGGAGCGCAATTCGCCGTTCCGCACCGCCTTGATGCTGTTCCAGTTGCGCCACTCATCCAGCCACTCGGGCCGCTCCTCGGCCATGCCGCTGGCGATGATAAGTTGAGGATTGGCGGTGATCACTGCCTCATCGGAGATGGTCGGGGTCAACGCGGTAAGATCGGCAAAGACATTCTCGCCACCGCAAAGGGTAATCACATCGCTGATCAGGTGCTGGCCGTTGACCGTCATCAGCGGGCGATTCCATATCTGGTAGAAAACCCGTAACGGTGGCTTGCCCAGATTGCTCTTGCGTAACTGCTCCAGGGTAGCGGTAAAGGCGGCCGCCTGGGCGACACCCTTGTCCGCATGGCCGGTCAATCGGCCCAGGTTACGCAGTCCCACCGCAATATCGGGCAGATGGTGCGGCGCGCTGCGATAGAGCTTCAGTCCCAGCTCCTCTATCTTTTCCAGCAGGCGCGAATCGTTACCACCTTCCCAGCCCACCACCAGATCGGGCTTCAGTTGTAGCAGCGCCTCCAGATCGATATTGCCGTAACCGCCAACACGGGGCAGCTTTTTCGCCGCCTCGGGATAGTTGCTGTAGGCCACCGCACCGACCATCTGCGGCCCGGCGCCGACAGCGTACAGTTGCTCGGTAATATGCGGTGCCAGACTGACGATGCGCTGTGCGGGCTGTGTCAGGATCACCGCCCGGCCCGCCTCGTCGGTCACCTCAATGACCTCGGCCCTTAGCGGCAGACTCAACAGCAGTAAAGCCCCGGCAAAAAACAGTGCATTGCGCGACACAGACGCTTCTCCATAATCCCTGTAACGTGTTCGAAAGTTTAACATTTCCAATACCCTCCTTTCCCGTTACCATCACCGCCCATGAATAAAACCCTCATGATTCAGGGCACCGCCTCCGACGCCGGCAAAAGCACCGTGGTGGCCGGGTTATGCCGACTGTTCCAGCGCCGAGGCATCCGCGTGGCGCCATTCAAACCACAAAACATGGCCCTCAACAGTGCAGTCACCACCGACGGCGGCGAAATTGGCCGCGCCCAGGCGGTGCAGGCCCAGGCCGCCGGGCTGCAACCACACACCGACATGAACCCGGTGCTACTCAAACCAGCCAGCGACACCGGCGCTCAGGTCATCATCCACGGCAAGGCCCTGAGCCAGATGGAGGCACAGGACTACCACGCCTATAAACGCACTGCGATGCAGGCGGTGCTCGACTCCCATAAGCGCCTCAACGCACAGTATGAGCGCGTTATCGTCGAAGGCGCTGGCAGCCCGGCGGAGATCAATCTGCGCGAAGGCGACATCGCCAATATGGGCTATGCCGAGGCGGTGGACTGCCCGGTGGTCCTGGTGGCCGACATCGACAAGGGCGGCGTCTTCGCCCAGATCGTCGGTACCCTGGAACTGCTCTCCGCCAGTGAACGCGCACGTATCAAAGGCTTCATCATCAACCGCTTCCGCGGTGACATCGCCCTGCTGCAACCGGGCCTCGACTGGCTGGAACAGGAGACCGGCAAGCCCGTATTCGGCGTACTGCCCTACCTACATGGCCTCCACCTGGAAGCGGAAGATGCCCTGCCTCGTGAGACCAACAATCAGGATGCATCGTTCCATATCATCGTTCCCGTCCTGCCACGGATCAGCAATCACACCGACCTCGACCCACTGCGCCACCATCCCGGTGTCACGCTCACCTTCGTCCCGCCCGATAACACACCGCCACCCGCCGATCTGGTAATCCTGCCCGGCAGCAAGAATGTCCGTGCCGATCTGTCCTGGCTAAAACAGCAGGGATGGGGAGACTACCTGCAACGCCATCTGCGTTACGGTGGCAAGGTGATCGGCATCTGCGGTGGTTTCCAGATGCTGGGCGAAGCGATCCATGATCCGCAGGGGCTGGAGGACAAACCGGGTAGTATTGAGGGACTCGACCTGCTACCGATGCAGACCACCCTGGAAACCGAGAAACAGCTTCGACGTGTCAGCGGTCAGCTAACGCTGGGCGATGCTCCAGTGGAAGGTTACGAAATCCACATGGGCGTCAGCGAAGGCGCGGCACTACAACGTCCCGCGGTACAGCTCGGCAACGCCACTGACGGCGCTATCAGTGCAGATGACCAGATCTTCGGCACCTACCTGCACGGCCTGTTCGAGCGACAGGAGGCGTGTAACACCCTGCTACAGTGGGCAGGATTGAAAGAACAGCAAGCCATCGACTACTACGCCCTGCGTGAAAGGGAGATCGACCGGCTGGCCGATAGTATGGAACAGCAGCTGGATATGGAGCGGATAGAAGAATTGTTCACCGACAAGGCATAAGCGTCGAACTCACGTATAATCACGCCCCATGGACCTGACCCCACTTAATCAAACCCTGGCCCGCATCGAAGCAGACCCACGCTCCGGCCAGTCTCTGCTGCTCTATGCGCTGATGAAAACCCTCTCAATCCCCCAGGGTGGCCACTCCTACCTGCTGACCAAGCTTAAGGAGATGGAACCCGACACCCGCCAGCTCGCCTACGGCCTGATGGAATTGATGGCTCAGGGCGCCACCGCACAGAAAGCGTGGCAACTTGCCGAAGCGAAGATGGATCGCGCCATCGGAGCAGGTTGATGAGCGAACGTTTCTGGGAAACAAAAAGCCTCACCGAGATGAGCCGTGAGGAGTGGGAGAGTCTGTGCGATGGATGTGCCCGCTGCTGTCTGATTA
The DNA here is from genome assembly GCA_050302275.1 of Thiohalomonadaceae bacterium. Taxonomy (GTDB): domain Bacteria; phylum Pseudomonadota; class Gammaproteobacteria; order Thiohalomonadales; family Thiohalomonadaceae; genus JAPHTQ01. The sequence goes on from JBNLAT010000016.1 coordinate 6,425, forward strand.
AACTTGAAGACGAAGATAGCGGCGAACTCTTCTACACCAGCGTCGCCTGCCGTTACCTCGATCGCCAACAGTGCAGCTGCAACGTCTATAGCGAACGCACCACTCTGGTCCCCGATTGTGTCGAGCTGGATCAGGAAAATGTCTTCGAGCTTAACTGGATGCCAAACAGCTGCGCTTATCGCCTGTTGGCCGAGGGTAGGTCACTACCCGAGTGGCACCCGCTGCTCAGTGGCGATCGGAAAAGTGTTCACAAAGCGGGAATATCGGTACGTAATTTTGCTATCAGCGAGGATGAAATAAATTCAGTGGATGAATTAGAAGAGCATATTATCGACTGATAAGAAAACTCACATCACTTCTCAACCTGACTGAAAGATGTATTTAATGATTGCGGAAGGTATTAACAGCGCCGGGGTCATAACGACAGGAATATAAATAATCAATCCACCTTCCCTACTATATGCCCCCCATTTCTCCGAGGCCATATTGCTTAGCAAACAGATCATATACCCTGCCGCAAGAACACCGACAAAATTCGGGTAATACATCCACGGCACATCTCTTGACACACCAAGCACAGAACCAATCAATAACCATGTGGAGAAACTATAAAATCCCATCACGGTGATATATCTTGGATCGCGCCATTTCCACAAATAAATAACAACCCAGGCACAGATAAACATTAAGAATTGATTGAGTGGTGAGTAAAACATTTCCATAAACTTTTTCTTCTAAATTATGCTTAATTCATCCAGCGCACTGGATACAAAAATCATCTATGCCGCATCATATTTCTTTACAGCCTCATTGATAAGACCGAAAGAGAAAACATAACATTTTTGCAACATTTGATGACGCACGGCAAACAATCCCACAAAACATAGATGGCTAATGCGAAATAAATGAATTAGAAGAATTCTTTTGTTAACTATAAATTCCGTGAGAAAAAAACTGCAATTAAAAGTACCTATCAAATGCAGAAAAGCCATAGCTTTCTATTTGCCGACCACACAAAAAACCCGCCTATATGGCGGGCTTTTGTATAAAGAAGAACGCTTGCTTGTTTAATCAAGGCTCCATGGAGATTTTGGCGAAGTACCGATATTGATTACGCCAATCTGGTTTCCCATTCTTGTCTGCACCGCAGGAGAGATCATACCTTTTGAGAAGAGCAAGATGTCCAGCGAACCACCAAAGAAGAAATTACCGAACTTCGTCTTCCCTTTCTGCACACGGCCTCCGATCTTAAAACAGTTAACATGGTCGGTCTGCTTACTGTCACAGGTATTCAGCACAACCGAACCAACAGAGTCCAGTCCGACAGGAATCGATGCCACATAGCCTTTAAGTTTCTTCGGCGTATGTCCCGGCAGATTGTCATATTCGACCTCGACAACAATTACGCCACGCTGGAAGGCCTGAAACTGACTGTAATCGGTCCCAGGACGTCCCACATTACCATCAAGTGGCACCCAGTTCGGAAAGTCTGGATAACCAAATGTACTCGGTGTGCCTGGCGTACCATTCTTAACCACCTCAGCATGGATCACCTTGCCACTAACAGGCGCATGAAAATGGTGGTAGGTATTCGGCATTAGTACACAGGTCAGGCCACTTCCACCGACAAATTTTTTCTTAATGGCTTCAGGCACAGTACCCAGCATATCGTTGACAGATATCGGAATATTCTTTACATCCAACACCGTATCTAATTGAAGCGGATTATCGATATACTTCCGATCATAGATGCCATCTCGCTTCACCACCTGTACCAATGGATTCATGATACAGTCGGTCGGAGCAACAACAACATAATCTCGCTCAGGCATGGTGACTGGCCTGCTGGGGTAGTTTCCGTTTTTGTCACTTTTGAGGTTACGGGCAAAGAACTCATTCCAGCTTTTATAGTCTTTAGCCTTAGTTTTTTTGTAGTCACCAATCTCAATACGGGGATCGTTAACCCACTGCGGCACACGCCCCGTCGATTCCCTGCTATTCATATAGTCAAGATACTCGTCATTCCATTTGGAAAGAAAAGTAGGGCCTGTCTGTAGTTTCCCTGAGGTTGACGAAGGATCGCGCCCCTGAACAAAATCCTGACCAGCGGAATTTTTGTAATATAACCAGGCAAAATAGAGAATTGGATCAAGGGCATTATCTTCATCCCCCTCAATTTCTGGCAACGCCGTACACCATTTTTCGAACATTGATCGCATCATGGCATACAAACCCTGCCCATCTTTTGCCGCCTTCCATGGATTCCTATTTGAACCGCCATAGGAGTAACCCGCAGGAAGATCCTCTAATCCGGCATACACCTTTGCAAAGGCATTTCGAGTAACAGAGTCTTGAGTATATTGACTCTTCAGGTACTCCAGTGAACCGGCGCATGGTGACCCCATTGCCGCAGCCATTCCTGGAAAGAGAAAAATTGAGAAGAGAAACAACCTACAGATCAAGAATCGAGCAGAAACATCCCTGACATACATACGTATGATCTCCTTATCAGCTAACTGTTGATGACTTACGCGTGATAGTTACGACCAGTAGTATGTAGTTGAACTTGTAACGTTGAGCAAGCTATCGCCTGATATAGAAACATTATTCACAAACACATGAGCGTGTAGCGCCTTTAGAGAACAGGACTCAGTACATCCGAGTCAACATAGTGAATATGCAACTTCTCGTCACTTCCAGCCACCGTAGCGAACAATGCACTTGCCTGCTCCTCCAAGCTCTTATCGTCACAATATGGCACAACTAATCTGAAGCGGTTATAGCCGTGCGAATCACGGTCCTGCTTGCCATTTATGACCAGTTTATCCATACATTGGATAGCAATATCAGCAGAGGCATAAGGAAGAATATAGATCAGCAAAGTATCGCCAATGACAATACGTGTTGCCTTCAACGCATTGCAATCAAGATCAATATTTGAAACTTCAATCTTGTTAAAGACTTCATCGGGACAACCACAGCCAAGTACATTGCGTACAAATGCTGTTATTTTCTCGTCACGCTGATGACTCATTGTCAGACGGCAACCTGATTCCGCCCATTCTCCTTGGCGGAATAGAGTTTCACATCACACGACTTCAACCAGTCCGACACATCCATATCCTGGTGAAGACGGCTGACGCCGACACTGAGGGTAATCTTCCGGTCAACAATGAGCAAGCTATGCTCCACTTCATGACGCAGCTTTTCTGCCACCCTGGCGCCATGATGCTCGTCGGTATTGTGCGCAAGCAACAGAAACTCATCCCCCCCCACGCGGAAAACCATATCACTGCTACGCGCGCGGGCCTTGATCAATTCACCCAGTGTTTCCAGAATTCTGTCACCGATATCGTGACCATGGGTATCGTTAATCTCCTTGAAACCATCGATGTCGAAACTAAGCAGGGTCATCGGTACCCCGGAGCGTTGGCTTTGCGCCATCGCGTGATGCAGGGCATCGTTCAACAGGGTACGATTATAGAGTCCCGTCAGGGTATCGGTGACTGCCTGCCCATGCAGCAAGCGGTAGAGCACACTAATGACACGCATGGAGATGTAGGCAAATAGACTGACGCCTAACAGTACAGCGGTAAAACGAAACGCGAGGGCGGGTTCCAGAACATACCAGGCCGAAGGAATAATCGCCGCCAGACTCAGCAGGTTGAAATACCAGGCACGCTTTTCCGGCAGCACAAAATAGTAGGCCACCACCAGCAGAAACGGCCAATAACTTCCGGGCTCGCCAAGTTCAATAAAGGCATAGGCAACAGTGAAACCACCGATGGGCGCCACCAGCCAGGTATTGACCCAGAGACTGTATTTCCCCTGGCTGCCGTACCAGACATTGATTCCGCAGACCAGGATAATCAGTGTGGAGGCGACTGTGATGATGTACCGCCCTTCGAAGAAGTCATGGATCGCAAACGGTGCCAGAACGAAGATCATGATCAGCGAGCATCCAAGCGTCGACTTGATCAAAAAATCTGGAATGGTTGTGTCAGTGTTGTGTATTTTCATTATTGGCGTTTTCCTTGCCCTATTTATAATCAACTTCAGTCTTTACATTCTGTCGACTACTACTCAGTGGTCTAAATTTCCGCTACTTCTCAAGCCCAGTCATGGTCCCACTCAGTTATATGGTCCAGGTCAAGAATCAACGGACAGCATCTGTTTTCACCATCCAATAGTAAAGTTAAATGTCATAACGTGATTAGAGTAGCATTGTTCATCCCATCATAAACGCGGAATTAACAATCTACTCTAACCCAGACTCTTACTTACCACCTCATACACATCTTTGGAACACCCTCCATCCAGTATCCGCTGCAGCTGCGAGCGAATCATCTCCTGGCGCGATTTGTCGTAACGCCGCCACTGGGTCAGCGGGGTGAGCATTCGCGAAGTGACCTGCGGATTGAGTTTGTCGAGTTCGATAATGAAGTCGGTAAGGAAGCGATAACCCGCGCCGTCGGCACGATGGAAGGCGACCGGGTTGCGCATACCGAAGGTGCCGTAAAGGGCACGTACACGATTGGGGTTCTTGATGTTGAAATCTTTGTGCTGCGCCAATTGTTTGACCGCGTCGAAGGTTTCCGCCAGCGGCGCACCGGCCTGAATGGCGAACCACTTATCCAGCACCAGGTTGTCGCTTTTCCATTTGGCGTAGAAATCATCCAGCGCTGCCGCGGCACTTGCGTGACCGTTGGCTACCAATGCACCGAGAGCGGCGAGGCTGTCGGTCATGTTGTCGCTGTTGCGATACTGCGCGTTGCAGGTAACTGCGGCCGTTTCGTCGTCGAGCAGCATTAGGTAACTGAGGCAGCGGTTTTTCAGGCGACGGCGGCCCATGGCGGCAGGGTCGATACTGTAGGCGACCTTGCCGTCGCAGGCAGTGTAGGTTTGTTGCAGTGCTGTCTGGTGTTCCTTTGCCAGCGCTTTACGCAGTGACAGATGCACTTCATGCAGCAGCAGTGGATCGACTTCGTCGATGAACCCTGCAACGTAGTTTTCATCCGGCAGGGTGATCGCTTCGGCGACCAATGCCTGATCCAGTTGTTTGTCCGCCAGAGTACGACCAATGGCGGCGGAGAGGCCGCTATGCGACGCAGGCGCACTGCCCTCTTTTGCCGCGTTGTAGTGATTGAGTAGTACACGTAGCGCCAGTTGCTGGCCCGCTTCCCAGCGATTGAACGAGTCGTTGTCGTGGCCCATAAGGAAGGCCAGCTCTTCGTCGCTATATTCCATCTGCAATTTGATCGGTGCAGAGAAGCCGCGCAGCAGTGATGGCACACTGCCCTGCGGTACATCTTCAAAGGTGAAGGATTGCTCCGCGTTTTCCAGCAGCAGGATACGCTCTTCGCCTGTCGCTGCTTTTTCTCCCATCAGGCGCAACGGCAATGGTTTGCCGTGTTCATCAAGCAGTGCGGTTTTCAGCGGGATCGGCAGCGGCTGTTTGCTCTCCTGTCCCGGTGTTGGCGGGGTGTGTTGTTTGAACTGCAGGGTAAGACGTTTATCACCGGCATGGTATTCGCGTTTCACCGTCACCTGCGGCGTACCTGCCTGACGATACCAGTTGAGGAACGAGGTGAGGTCGTAGCCGTTGGCATCGGCCATCGCCTGGACGAAGTCTTCACAGGTCACCGCCTGACCGTCGTGGCGCTCGAAATAGAGATCGCTGCCTCTGCGGAAGCCTTCTGCACCGAGAAGGGTATGTAACATGCGGATCAGCTCTGCACCCTTTTCGTAAACGGTGAGTGTGTAGAAGTTGTTGATCTCCACATAGGAGTCGGGACGCACCGGATGGGCCATCGGCCCGGCGTCTTCGGTAAACTGGTGACTGCGCAGCATGGTAACGTCGTCGATGCGCTGGATTGCAGCGGAGTTCATGTCGGCACTGAACTGCTGATCGCGGAAGACGGTAAAGCCCTCTTTCAGGCTGAGCTGGAACCAGTCGCGGCAGGTGACGCGGTTACCCGACCAGTTGTGGAAATATTCGTGGCCGATCACCCCTTCGATGCCGTAGAAATCGATATCGGTAGCGGTTTCCTGTTTGGCCAGCACGTAGCGCGAGTTGAAGATGTTGAGGCCCTTGTTCTCCATCGCGCCCATGTTGAAGTCGTCCACCGCGACGATCATGAAGATGTCGAGATCGTATTCGCGACCAAAGACCTGTTCGTCCCAGGCCATCGATTTTTTCAGCGAGGTCATGGCGTGGGCGGTTTTGTCTTCGTTGCCGTGCTGCACGTAGATCTGCAAAGTCACATCACGACCGCTCATGGTGGTGAAGCGATCTTCGATGCAGGCGAGATCGCCAGCCACCAGAGCGAAGAGATAACACGGTTTACGGTGTGGGTCGTTCCAGGTGACGAAGTGTTTGCCACCGTCCAGTTCACCGCGCTCAACCGGGTTACCGTTGGAGAGCAGCACCGGGTATTTGGCCTTGTCGGCGATGACGGTGGTGGTAAAGACCGTCATCACATCGGGACGATCCGGGTAATAGGTGATCTTGCGAAAACCCTCCGCCTCGCACTGGGTGCAGAAGTTACCACCAGAAGTGTAGAGACCTTCCAGCGCGGTGTTGGCGGAAGGGTTAATGCGGGTGACGATCTCCAGTTCAAACGCTGTGGGCGGATTGTGCAGGGTGAGTGATTCTTCGCCAATGGTGTATTCACTTTCCGCCACCTCCTTGCCGTCAATACGCAGCGCCAGCAGCTCCAGATCCTGTCCATCGAGATGCAGTGGCGCGGCATCGCCTGCGGCATGCATTCGCATCATCGCCGTCACCTCGGTGGCCGACTCGTCGAGATCGAAACGCAGTTCCAGCGATTCGATGTTATAGGCGGGCGCGGTGTAGTCCTTGAGGTAGATGGTTTGCGGGGCGGTTTCTTTCGTCATAAATCACTCGTTATAGGTTTAAAGCCATCGCGATTAATGCGATGCATTCCAGTATCTCCAGCATGGCACCGGCAGTATCGCCGGTAAAGCCACCCAGTCTTTTAATAAGGGCGCGACGCAGCAACCACCAGAGCAACGCGGTGATCAGTAACAACAGCGCACCGTGCCATTGCCAGGCAAACAGCGCCGCCGCCGTCACCAGCAAGGCACCGATAATCACCGCCACCCGCGGACTATGCTGGGCCAATGCCTCGCCGATGCCGCCGGGGCGAACGTAGCGGGTGGTGACGAAGAGCAGTGCGACACCGCTGCGGGCCAGCACAGGGATCAGCAGCAACGCTACCGGCGGCAGGGTAACGAGAGCGGCAAATTTGAGCAGCAACACCACCACGATGGCGCTGACGCCCATCGGCCCGCTGGCCGGGTCTTTCATGATCTCCAGGGTGCGTTCGCGATCGCCCATGCCACCGACCCAGGCGTCGGCGGTGTCGGCCAGGCCGTCGAGATGCAGCGCACCGCTGAGGCCAACCCACAGGGCCAGCAGGATCGCGCCGACCAGCAGCGGGGATTGCCCCTGTAACAGCCACGCCGCGCCGTAGAGGATGGCGCCGAGCAGCAGACCGACAACCGGATACCAGGCGAGGGAGCGGCCGACCTGCTGCGCTTCGATGTCGTGCAGCACCGGCGTAGGTAGACGGGTGAGGAATTGCAGTGCCAGCCAGAAAGAGCGCATCGTGTTACGCCCCCGGGAAAACCAGTTGCGGCCACTGTTCGCCATGGCGGCCACTGTCGATGCGAATGCGCACGATGGAGGCGTTACGCGGATCGAAACGGTAGAAACTCTCCAGCGGCAGGTCGAGCACGTGCAGCAGCAGGATACGCATCATCCCTGCGTGACCGACCAGCAACAGGTGTTTGCCTGCGTGGCGATCCAGCATGTCGAGCCAGGTAGTAATCACTCGCTGCTGAAAATCGGGCAACGGTTCGCCGCCGGGCGGGGTGTTGCGCACCGGGTCATTCCAGAAGGCGGTAATGGCGGCGTTGTCTTTCATCAGTAGCTCTTCGGCACTCTTCCCTTCCCACTCGCCGAAACCGACCTCACGAAAGCCGGGATTTAGTTCAACATCAAGATCGAGCTCCGCGCCCAGCTCATGGGCAAAATCGGCGCAGCGACGCAGATCGGAGCTGACGATCTGCTGCCACTCATTGCGCCCCGCCACCGCATCGCGCATCTGTTGCCAGCCCTTTTCGCTCAACGGGTCGTCGAGCTGGCCGCGGTATTTGGAACCGCCAACCGGTTCGCCGTGGCGCAGGATATCGATGATGGTGGTTTTTTCTTCCATTGGCGCAATCAGTTCCCTTCGGCTACACCCGCTTCCGCAAAGGTAGCCATGTTGTTGTGCAGGGCACAGGCAAGACGCAGCAGCGGCACACAGGTGGCAGCGCCGCTGCCTTCGCCGAGACGCATACCGAGATCGATCAACGGCTGTTTGCCGATGGCCGTAACCATGGCGGCGTGGCCCGGTTCGGCAGAGGCGTGGGAGAGGAACAGCCACGGTTCAATAGCCGGGTTGATACGCAGTGCAGCGAGCGCGGCGGAGGTGGCGATGAAACCGTCCACCAGCACGGCGATGCCGCGTTGCGCTGCAGCGATGTAGGCGCCGCTGAGCGCCGCGATCTCGAAACCACCGACGAGACGCAACACTTCCAGCGGCCCACTGAGATCGCCGTCGTGCAGCATCAATGCCTTACCGATGACCTCTGCCTTGCGCGAAACCCCTTGAGCATCGAGACCGGTGCCGGGACCAGCCAGTTCCGCTGGGGATTTGTGTAGCAGTGCAGCGGCAATGGCGGTGGCGGCGCTGGTGTTGGCGATCCCCATTTCGCCGCCGATGAAGAGCTCGCAGCCTTCGGCGGCGGCACGTTCCACTGCATCGCGACCCGCAGCCAGCGCCTGATGCAACTCCTCATCTGTCATCGCCGGGCCTTTGCAGAAATTGGCGGTGCCGGGAGCGACACGGCAATCGACCACACCGGGCAAACCTCCACTGGCGGAGAGCGCACCGACATTGGCCACCTCCAGTCGCGCACCGATCTCATTGGCCAGCACGCTGATCGCCGCGCCACCGTGGGCGAAGTTGGCGATCATCGCTGCGGTGACTTCCTGGGGAAAGGCAGAGACCCCCTCCGCCGCCACGCCGTGGTCGGCAGCGAAGACGGTGATCGCGACATGCTCCAGTTGCGGCTTTTCGCGCCGTTGCAATCCGGCCAGGGTCACCGCCAGGGTTTCCAGTCGTCCGAGGGAGCCACGAGGTTTGGTCAGTTGCTCCTGCCGTGCAGTGGCGGCATCGAGGGTAGATTGGTCGGCGGCGGGGACTGCCGCCTGGAACCAGGATAAGGACATCTATTGCTCTCCTTTGAGGGTCATGGGTAGTCCGGCGGTGACGAAGGTGACCCGCTCGCAGCGGGCAGCTACCGCCTGGTGTAAACGACCGCTTTCATCGCAAAATCGGCGGCTGAGTTCGCCCAGTGGCACGATACCGAGACCGACCTCATTACTGACCAGGATGATCTCGCCCGGCAATTGCGGCAACAGTTCGAGGAACTCTCTGCGATAACGCTCGAATGTCGAGTCATCGGCCAACAGGTTGTTGAGCCAGAGGGTGAGGCAATCGACCAGCAGACAGCGATCCGGCGCGGCGTGCTGCTTGAGTACGGCGGCCAACTCCAATGGCTCCTCCACCAGTTGCCAATGATCAGGACGCTGCTGTTGATGGTGCTCGATACGTGCGGCCATCTCCTCGTCCAGCGCCTGGGCGGTGGCAATGTAGGTGATGGTGAGGCCGCTGGCGGCGGCACGCTGTTCGGCCAGGGCACTCTTGCCGGAGCGGGCACCGCCGAGGATCAATTCACGCATGGGTTATTCGTCAGCTGTGAAAAGAGGCCATGATAGCAAACAAAAAGAGCGCACCCCTTGCGGTGGCGCGCTCTGGTAGTAAAAAGAATCTGTTAGAAACTAGCTCATCCAACCAGCTAATGTGAACAGCGCAGCGATGCCGAGGAACACCACCACCGCACGGCGGATCAGTGCCAGGGTTTCGTGTAACAGGGAGATATCGTGCTCGTGGCCATCCTCCTCCTCACCAGGGATATAACCCAGCGCGCCCATACCACTGGCTATAAGCACCAGATGGCTACCCTCTTCCCAGTCATCCTGCCGCTCCTGAATGCGCCATGCGTGGAGGGCGTCGACAAAGCTGCCGGCAAAGGCATAGGCCAAAGCGCAGAGGCGTGATGAAGGCCAGTCGAGAATGGCGTGCAGCCGCTGTGCGGCGGTGGCAATACCTGCCTGTTCCTCGCTCCAGGTATTGTTTGCCAGCTGCGAGGTGAGGCGATAGAGAATCGCGCCGGTGGGGCCGAGCACCAGGAACCAGATCAGTACCGCAAACATTCTTGCATTAGCCTCCACCAGGGAGGTTTCGATGATGCGACGGGTACGCTCGCCTTCGGCTCCCGCAGTGTTTTCACCCAGTAGCACTGCCGCATGCTCCAACGCCGATTCCTGATCGTCGCGCTCTTCGGCTTCGACATAGGCCTCGACCTGGGCTTCCAGATCGTGCGGCCCGAAACTGAACAGCAGCACTAGCACGGAGAAAGCGAGCCCCAGCACGATCCACCAGTGGGTCAGGTAGTACTCGGCCATCAGTACCAGCACCACCGGTACCAGCAGGATCAACAGAATGCCGAGTGGCCCGTTTGCCCCCTGCACAGAGGAGAGTCGCGCCAGCAGCCATGCGCTGTAGCGGCGAAACCAGTCAAAGCGTCGAAACTCTTCCATCGTACCGAGGAAGCGTTCCACCACCAGGCTGAGCAGGATTGCGATCAGTTCCATATTATTAGTTCTCGTTTGTCAGGCCGATTGAATACCGCTAGGTGTAAGTTTGGCGTAAAGTGCGTCCCAGTCAAAGGCCGGACCGGGGTCAGTTTTACGCTGCGGCGCAATATCGCTGTGCCCCGCCATGCGCTTACGACTGATGGCCGGGTAGGTTTGTTCCAGCGCCGCGATCACCTCCGCCAGTACAGTGTACTGTACTGCTTCATAGGGTACCTCATCCGCCCCTTCAAGTTCGATGCCGATAGAGAAGTCGTTGCAGCGCTCCCGCCCCTCATAAGTCGACGCCCCGGCGTGCCAGGCACGCTGGTGGAACGGGACGTATTGCACCAGTTCACCGTCGCGACGGATCAGCAGATGGGAAGAGACCTCCAGCTGATGAATTTCGACAAAATAGGGATGGGCGTTGGGGTCGAGGGTGTTGCTAAACAGGGCATCGATCCAGGGACCGCCAAACTCCTGAGGCGGCAAGCTGATGTTGTGGATCACAATCAATTCAGGTTCGGCGCCATCGGGGCGCTCGTCGTAATTGGGTGAAGCGACCTGACGCGCTTCACGCAGCAGACCACTCTCAGGGTCGATGTGCAGGCTCACGGCGCTTCCTGCGGTCCCTCGGCCAGAGCAGTGGCAATGGCGTCCTTGATCTGTTGCGGTAGCGGCTCGGCCTCGATCTGGGCGTGGAACTGGCCATCGCGAAAGAGGAATAGCGACGGCAGGTGGAAAACATCGAACTCGTTGGTCAGGGCCTGATCCTGCTGCGCATCCACCTCAAACAGGTGCAGGTCGGCAAACTCCTGTGGATGGCTCTCCAGCACCTGACGCAACTGGCGGCAGGAGCCGCAGCCGGGCGCGGTAAACATAATCAGGCTGACGCCCTTTTTTTCCGCCAGGGTTGGATGGAAATCGAACTGGTTCAGTCTGGTGAGCGCCATGCTTCTGCTCTCCTTAATTGATATCGGCAAACATCCCTTTCAGTACCATATCAGTGTAACTCACCACACCCACTACCTCACCGTTTTTATCCACCACCGGGCAGCGAGAGAGGTGAAACCGGGTAAACAGGCGGGCGCAGTAGCGGATATCCATCTCCTCATCGACAGTAATCACCGGTTTTGCCATTACCTCGTAGACATTGAGTCGCTCAGGAGCACGATCCAGTGCCAGGATCTTGCGTCCGATATCGGAGATCAACAACATACCGTACTCGTCGTCATCGTGCCGTTTGTTGACGATAAGACATTTGGTATCCACATGCTTCATGGTGGCAACCGCATCCCGTACTGTGGCCATGCCGTCGACCATATCGAACTTGCGTTTCATCACGTCTTTGACGCGTATCACTGCTCTGTCCCCACTCATCAGATTTCCTCCTCTACCGCATGACTGAGTTGCTGTACCTGATGCACAACGCCGACCGCATCTTCTACATCGATCTGAAAGGCTATGCCCGTGCCGGGTTTCTCATCGAACTCACCGACCCTGGCGATCTGCTCCAGAATTTTGCGGCTCATGTGTTCCTCGACCAGGAACATCACCATGTCGCGCTGGCTTTCCAGGGAGAGACCGAAGAAGGTTTTGCTCTTCTTGACCCCTTCACCTCGCGCCTGGTTGAGCACCGTGGCACCAGTGGCCCCGGCATCACGTGCCGCGTCGAGTACCGCATCGGTTTTATCGTCCTCTACCAGGGCGACCAAGAGTTTGAAATGCATGGCTATTCTCCCATGTTGTCACGCCGTTTCGCACGACGTGCTCTCCACTCACTCAGTTGTGCATAGCCCATCACCGACATAATCGGAAACAGGCTGGCGAAAGCAATAAGACCAAAACCGTCGAGCATCGGGCTGCGACCCGGTACGGTGCTGGCGAGCCCAAGACCCAGTGCCGTAACCAACGGCACGGTGACGGTCGAGGTGGTTACACCGCCAGAGTCGTAGGCTAGGGCGACGATCAGTTTCGGCGCATAGATGGTCTGGATGATGACCACGATATATCCGGCAATGATGTAATAGTGCAACGGAGTCCCGGTCACAATACGGAAGGCGCCGAGGGCAATACCAACCGCAACGCCGATGGCTACTGCGGTGCGCAAGCCCCACACCCCAATGGCGCCCGCAGAAACCTCGTTGGCTTTAATCGCCACGGCGATCAACGACGGTTCCGCCACGGTGGTAGAAAAGCCGATGGCGAAGGCGAAGAGATAGACCCACCAGTAATCATTCCACTGTAGTGCGCGATGCGCTGCTTCGCCGAGGATAAAGGCGGGATCGGTCAGCTGCTTGGCCATCAGTTCGCCCAGCGGGAACAACGCCTCCTGCAAACCGATAAGAAACAGCGCCAGACCGAGCAAAACATAACCGAACCCGATCAGCACTTTTTTCAGGTTGGCGATGGGGCGGCGAATGACGAAGATCTGAAAACCGAAGATGATCAGGGCGATGGGTAGCACATCGCGCACTGTACCAAGCAGCGTATCCAGAATTAGATGCAGGACATCCATTAACCGATCACCATGCCGTAACCCATGACGAAGATCATCGGTGTGAGAGAGGCGAAGGCGATCAGACCAAAGCCGTCGACCATCGGATTGCGTCCCTTGATTGAGGATGCCAGCCCTACACCGAGTGCAGTCACCAGCGGTACGGTGATGGTGGAGGTGGTTACACCGCCTGAATCGTAAGCGATGCCGATGATCTCTTCGGGGGCAAACATGGTCATGACGACCACACCAAAATAACCGCCAATAATCAGGTACTGAATCGGCCAACCTTTAAGGATGCGAAATACGCCCAAGACGATGGCAAAACCAACAGAGAGCGCCACGGTGTAGCGCAGACCATTGGCATAATTTCCCATGGCTGACTCTGAATGTTCGATCATCCCTCCCTGAGCAGCAACCTCCGCGGCCTCTCCCGCCACAGCGATCAATGCAGGCTCTGCCACGGTGGTACCGAAACCGAGGGCAAAGGCAAATGCCAGTAACCAGAACAGACTGCCTTTACGGGCAAAGTCGTAGGCCATGCTTTCACCGATCGGAAAGAGTCCCATCTCCAGGCCACGAATGAAAAGCGTCAGCCCCAGCACCACCATTAAGGTACCGAAAAGCATGGCGCCAAGATTGGGGATCGGCTGCTGCAAAACAACGATTTGAAAAAAACCGATCACCAAAATAATCGGCGCCAAATCGCGTACGCTATCGATAAAGGGACGCAGTGCAGCAGGCAGGGGGAGACTCAACGTTCAACTCGTCACAGTTTGCGAATGTAGCATTAAAGGTACACTATAGATCCCCGGCTGTTAACCACCACACCTTTAATATGGCTTCACCCAATCCGCATCAGGACAACGCACGTCGCACCGGAAAAACAATGATGATCGCAGGCTGGATTGTCGGCCTCGGTCTGCTTACGCTGATATTCGGAAATATTCTCGACGGTCAGTTCAATCCCAACCAGCAGGTGGCAACACAGATTGGTAACGATGGCGTACGAGAGGTGGTGTTGCAGCGTAACCGCTACGGTCACTATGTTGCGAGTGGTGAGATCAATGGCCATACGGTAGAGTTTTTACTCGATACCGGTGCAAGCGATGTTTCGATACCTCAATTGGTGGCAGCGCAATTGGGTTTGAAACGTGGACAGCCACTCGTTTACAACACCGCCAACGGTAGTATCACCGCTTATATGACACAACTGCGTAATCTACGCCTCGGTGATATTGAGTTACATGACATTCCGGCAAGCATCAATCCCTATAAAGGGGACGATACCATTCTGTTGGGCATGAGTTTTCTCAAGCATCTGGAGTTTACCCAACGGGGCGATACGCTGATAATCCGTCAGTATCAATGAAGCACACCGAAAAGAAGAACGATGATGGGGGATTGCAATGGATGGTTTGATTGACCAATTGACTGAATTGACCGGCCAGTTATCCGGACTGCTGTGGGGCAACTACCTGACCCTGATCCTGCTGGTGGGTACCGGTTTCTACCTGACCCTGCGCATGGGCTTCGTACAGATCCGTGGCTTTCGCCACAGTGCCCAGCTAATCAGCGGCAAATACAACGATCCGGATCATCCGGGCGAGGTTTCCCACTTCCAGGCCCTCTCCACCGCCCTCTCCGCCACTGTCGGCACAGGCAACATCGCCGGGGTCGCCACGGCCATCTCCCTTGGTGGTCCCGGGGCACTGTTCTGGATGTGGGTGACCGCATTTGTCGGTATGGCAACCAAATTCACCGAGTGCACCCTGTCACTGAAATTCCGCGAGGTCGACCCGGAGGGAAGGATTTCGGGAGGGCCGATGTACACCCTGCTACACGGCCTGAAGATGCGCCGCACCGCGGTAGCCTTTGCCAGCTTTGCACTGATCGCCTCCTTCGGTATCGGCAATATGGTGCAGGCCAACTCGGTGGTGGATGGGCTGAGCTATCTCTGGCCTGAAATGAAACAGAACAGCTGGATGATCGGTAGCATCATGGCCATTCTGGTGGGGCTGGTGATCCTCGGCGGCGTCAAACGTATCGCCAAGGTTGCCAGTACCATCGTGCCATTTATGGCCATTCTCTATGTCTCGGCGGCGTTGATTGTACTGTTCAACTATCTGGACGCCATCCCTGCGGCCTTTGGTACGATCCTAAACCATGCGCTCAACCCCTGGTCAGTCGGTGGTGCCGCCGTCGGTGAAGCGATCCGCTGGGGTGTGGCGCGTGGCCTCTTCTCCAACGAGGCCGGACTCGGTTCCTCACCGATGGCCCACGCCGCGGCACGCACCAATGAACCGGTACGTGAAGGCCTGGTGGCGATGATGGAACCGTTTGTCGATACCATCGTGATCTGTACCATGACCGGGCTGGTGATTGTGGTCACTGGCGCTTACGCCAGTGCCCCTGAAGACGCCGTCGGTGCCGCGTTGACTGCCTATGCCTTCAGCCAGAGTCTGGGCAATGGTGGTGCGATGGTAGTGGGTATCGGTCTGGCACTGTTCGCCTTTTCCACGATTATTGCCTGGTCCTATTACGGCGATCGCTCGGCGCACTTTCTATTCGGTGAGAAGGCGGTTATGCCTTACCGTGTGGTCTATACCGTATTAGTGGTCTTTGGCGCTGCAGTACCTCTCAATTTGGTATGGAATATTGCCGATGTGACCAATATTCTGATGGCACTACCCAATCTGCTTGCATTGATACTCCTGGCCGGGTTGGTGAAGAAATTAAAAGACGACTATTTTTCCAACAGTAACCATTAACACACCATTTGGCACAGCTTGCGGGCGTGCCCACCTATTCCACTTCTGCGGGAGAACGATAACGATGAGTGAAATTACCACCACATCAGGACTAAAAATCGAAGAAATGAACGAAGGTGATGGCAGCATCGCTGAGAGCGGTCAGACGGTCTCAGTACACTACACAGGCTGGCTCACCGATGGCACCAAATTCGATTCCAGCAAGGATCGCAATGAGCCATTCCGCTTCAACCTCGGCGCGGGTATGGTAATCAAGGGCTGGGACGAAGGCGTCGCAGGGATGAAAATTGGTGGTAAACGTAAGCTGACTATCCCGCCGCAACTGGGATACGGTCCTCGTGGCGCGGGCGGCGTGATCCCACCTAATGCCACCCTGGTCTTCGAGGTAGAACTACTGGATATCCTCTAACTTGGCACTCTCACTGACACTCGATTACATCCGCGAACAGGTACGTGTCGCCCTGGCCGAAGATATCGGCCAGGGTGATATCACCGCGACACTCATTCCTGAAGTCAACCAGGCCAAAGCAACGGTGATTAGCCGTGAAGAAGCCGTGATCTGCGGCTGCGAATGGTTTTCCCAGGTCTTCGCCCAACTGGATGCGAGTATTCACGTTGACTGGTATGTGGAGGACGGCTATCGGGTCGAGCCAGGTAAAATCCTGTGCACCCTGAGCGGCCCTGCACGGGTACTGCTGACAGGTGAACGCACCGCGCTCAATTTCCTGCAGACTCTTTCAGGTACCGCCACACGTGCAGCGCAATACGTCGAAGCAGTCCAAGGCACCGGTGTGGAAGTGTTGGACACGCGCAAGACTCTCCCCGGCATGCGGCTGGCGCAGAAATACGCGGTCAAGTGCGGCGGTGGACGCAATCACCGTATCGGTCTGTTTGACGGGGTATTAATCAAGGAAAACCATATCGCTGCCTCTGGCTCCATCGCCAATGCAGTCGCCCAGGCGCGCCAGCAGGCGCCGATGGGTATACCGGTAGAGGTTGAGGTAGAAAACCTCACCGAGGTAAAGGAAGCACTGGGTGCAGGCGCCGATATTCTGCTACTGGACAATATGGGCCCGGAGCAGTTACGCGAAGCCGTAGACGTTGTCCGCGGGAGGGCAAAACTGGAGGCTTCCGGCGGCATAACACTAGAAAACATAAGGGATTTTGCCGAAACTGGTATTGATTACATCTCTGTCGGCGAGATCACAAAAAATCTCTTTGCAGTCGACCTTTCGATGCGTTTTACCCCCGCTTCCTAGCTCCAATGACATCTTCGACATGCCTTGATAAGGCTTGAACCGAGTACCATTCCCGGCGGATTTCAGTAGAAATGGGGCGTAAAATAACATAAGGTTAGCTAGCAGCTGTGCAACGATAAAACCTTTGGTATCAAGGATATGGCAACGACAAAGCTCAACGTTTCCCTCAGCGGTCTGGCACGCAAGCTGGTCAATGAGGGCTTGCTCAGCGAGGAGGACGCGCTGCAGGCCACTGACGAGGCCTCAAAACAGAAAGTCCCCTTCGTTAGCTACGTTGTCGGTAAGAATAAAATCAGTGCCCGCGATCTGGCGATGGCCGCCTCCCAGGAGTTCGGTGTCCCAGTCTTTGACCTGGACGCGATGGAGCTTGATAGCGACGTCACCAAGATGGTGGACGAGAAGCTGGTCCGCGCCCACCACGCCCTGCCCCTGTTCAAACGCGGTAACAGGATGTTTGTCGCTGTATCGGATCCCACCAATCTGGTCGCCCTGGATGAAATCCGCTTCCACGTCAGCGCCCATACCGAGGCGGTGCTGGTCGAGGAAAACAAGCTCAACACAATGATCGACAAGGCGATGGAGGCACACGATACCTCCATGAGCGACCTTGGCGATTCCAGCCTAGACGATCTCGATATCAGCTCTGATGATGATGAGCAAGAAAAAGAAAGTAGTAGTGATCTTGAGATCGATGATGCGCCGGTCGTTCGTTTCGTTAACAAGATCCTGCTCGATGCGATTAATAAAGGTGCATCGGATATCCACTTCGAACCTTACGAAAAACGCTACCGCGTTCGCCTGCGTCAGGACGGTATGCTGTATGAGATAGCCAATCCACCGATTCAACTGGCAGGCAAGATCTCAGCCCGTATCAAAGTTATGTCACGACTGGATATTTCGGAGAAACGGGTTCCACAAGATGGTCGTATCAAGCTAACCCTGTCGAAAAACAAGGCGATCGATTTTCGTGTCAGCACCTGCCCCACCCTGTTTGGAGAAAAGATCGTACTGCGTATCCTCGATCCCTCCAGCGCCAAGCTGGGTATCGATGCGCTGGGTTACGATCCAGAACAGAAAGATTTGTACATGGAGAACCTGGCCAAACCGTACGGCATGATTCTGGTTACCGGCCCAACCGGTTCGGGTAAAACCGTTTCTCTCTATACCGGCCTGAACATCCTCAATACATCAACGGTTAATATCTCTACCGCGGAAGACCCGGCAGAGATCAACCTGGAAGGCATCAATCAGGTCAACGTAAACCCCAAAGTCGGTCTTACCTTTGCCGCTGCACTGAAGGCATTTCTACGCCAGGATCCTGACATCATCATGGTTGGTGAGATTCGTGACCTGGAGACCGCCGAGATTGCCATCAAGGCCGCGCAAACCGGCCACATGGTCATGTCGACTCTGCACACTAACGACGCGCCGCAAACCATTGCGCGACTGATGAACATTGGTGTTCCTCCCTATAATATTGCCTCAGCACTCAACCTGATTATTGCCCAGCGCCTTGCGCGCCGACTGTGTAATCACTGCAAGGCAGTCGAGGAGGTGCCAAAAGAGGCGCTTCTGGAAGAGGGTTTTACTGCAGAAGAAATACCCAAGCTAAAATTATTTAAAGCGGTGGGCTGCGACCAATGTACGGATGGTTACAAAGGGCGAGTCGGTATCTATCAGGTATTACCCATCTCTGAAGATATGGGCAAGCTTATCATGAAGGGAGCCTCCGCCTATGACATGGCAGACCAGGCGAAGAAAGAAAAAATTCCAGATTTGAGGGATTCCGCCCTGAAAAAAGTCCGAGACGGCGTAACCAGCCTCGAAGAAGTTAACCGCGTGACCAAGGATTAATCACCATTATGGCACAAGCAGCAAAAGCAAAAGCAAAACCGGTCAAGATGGACACCTTTGTCTGGGAAGGTGTCGATCGGAAAGGCGCGAAAAAGAAAGGTGAACTCGTTGCTTCTAACTTGGTGTTAGCAAAGGCTGATCTACGCCGACAGGGAGTCAATCCTACCAAGGTTAAACGCAAACCAAAGGATTTATTCGGTAGCAGTGGCCCTAGAGGTAAAAAAATCACGGCCAAAGACATTGCCATACTAGCTAGGCAACTTGCAACGATGATGTCCTCTGGCGTGCCTCTGGTTCAATCCTTTGAGATTATGGCCAAGGGCGCGGAGAATCCCAATCTACGAAACTTGATAACGACTGTAAAAGCTGATGTGGAAGGCGGGACCACGCTTGCTGATGCTTTTAGACGACAACCACGATATTTTGATGACTTAATGTGCAATCTGGTTAATGCTGGTGAACAGGCAGGTATTTTGGAAAATTTATTGGATAAGATTGCTACATACAAAGAAAAGACTGAGTCCATCAAATCAAAGGTAAAGAAAGCCCTTTTTTATCCTATTGCTATCATGGTAGTCGCTGTAATTATCACAGCAATCCTCTTGATATTTGTCATTCCACAATTCAAGGACCTTTTCTCAGGTATGGGGGCTGATCTTCCCGCTCTTACATTACTAGTCATTCAGTTATCTGAATTTTTCCAAGAATATTGGTACGCCATATTTGGTGGAATGGGGTTATTTGGATATGCATTTTTCCAAGCAAAACAGCGTTCAAAGACATTTAGTGATAACCTAGAACGGTTTTCTCTCACTATACCAGTTATAGGTAACATTCTTAATAAGGCTGCTATAGCAAGGTTTGCCCGTACACTTTCGACTATGTTTGCTGCGGGCGTGCCACTTGTCGAGGCTCTAGAATCTGTTGCTGGAGCAGTAGGTAATGCGAAATATCGTACCGCGGTTTTACAAATGAGGGGAGATGTTTCAACAGGAACATCTGTAACTGCCGCAATGGAGCAAACTAATATCTTCCCGAATTTAGTAGTACAAATGTCATCCATCGGTGAAGAGGCAGGGTCACTAGACCACATGCTTGGAAAAGTTGCAGATTTCTATGAGCAAGAAGTCGATGATGCTGTGGATGGCCTAAGTAGCCTTCTAGAACCAGTAATTATGGTAGTGCTAGGTGTCCTAGTTGGTGGACTAGTAATTGCAATGTATCTACCCATCTTCAAGATGGGTTCAGCAATAAGCTAACCAGTGTGCTGAATGATCTTTCCTACATAATCGGGTCACAACCAGTTATCACGATTGCCGGTAGTCTATTAATAGGTTTATTCATTGGGAGTTTCCTCAACGTTGTTATTCTACGACTCCCCGTTATTCTTCTACGCAACTGGAAGTTACAATGCAGAGAATTACTTGAGTACGATTCATTAATCGACAAACAAGAAACTTTCAATTTAGCTGTACCGCGCTCACGTTGCCCACAATGTGGGCATCAAATAAGCGCCCTGGAGAACATACCCGTACTGAGTTATCTACTGTTACGTGGTCGTTGCAAACAGTGTAAAACCCCGATTTCCGTGCGCTATCCGGCCATCGAGCTAATCACTTCTGTATTAAGCGGAATCATTGCATGGCAGCTGGGATTCGAGTGGATAACGCTATTTGCTCTGTTACTCACATGGGCTCTTATATCGCTTTCCTTCATCGATATCGATCACCAACTACTACCAGATGACATCACACTTCCCTTCCTCTGGTTAGGGCTTGCGCTAAGTGTCTTTGGTATCTTTACCGATATGCAATCCGCGATTATCGGTGCCATCGCAGGCTACTTAACACTCTGGTTTGTTTACCAACTGTTCAAGATCCTGACAGGCAAAGAGGGCATGGGGTATGGTGATTTCAAGTTACTGGCGCTGTTTGGTGCCTGGCTCGGCTGGCAAAAGCTTCCGCTGATTATTCTCCTGTCATCATTCGCTGGTGCCCTTATTGGCCTTGCCATGATTATCTTCATGGGTCGCGACAAACAGATACCAATACCCTTTGGTCCCTATCTGGCGATTGCTGGATGGATTGCCATGCTATGGGGAGACGAGATTAACTCTCTCTATCTAGCGTTCATAGCCTACTAATCATGCTGAAGATAGGTTTAACCGGAGGCATAGGCTGCGGAAAGTCTACCGTCTGCAAGATATTCTCCGATCTTGGTGTCCCCATCATTGACACCGATGCTTTGGCAAGACAGGCGGTTACACCCGGTAGTGAATGTCTTAACAGGCTCGTCCAGAATTTTGGGAACGATATTCTACTTACCGACGGTATCCTCGACCGTAAGAAGCTCCGAGATATCGTATTCACCGATAATCAGAAGCTCAAAGAACTGGAGTCAATTGTCCATCCCGAAATCCGTCGGCTTCTCAGGCAACAGTTGAATACAATATCTAGCCCCTATGTCATCATCGCGATCCCGTTACTGATTGAGAAAAGCTGGAACAACGATGTAGATCGCATTCTGGTAGTCGACTGCTCAGAAGAGTCACAAACTGCACGCGCCTCCAGCAGAGATAACCGTCAACCATCTGATATACAGAAAATCATGGATGCACAAGCAACTCGCCAGCAACGCCTGGCAGTTGCAGACGATGTCATACACAATGACACTGATCTTGATTCAGTCTACCGCCAGGTTGAAAAACTGCATCTATACTATACTCAGCTGGTCTAGAATAGAGACTATTTGCTGAAATCTGAGTTCAGGATCCCCAATGCAGGACTACACCGTATACGAACATCCTCTCAATGAGCGCATCCGCATGATGTTGCGACTTGAGCATTTGTTTCGCCAAGCAACCTATTTTCTGGAACAGGAACACCCCTGGTGTAGTCGCATATTTGTATCAACCCTGCTGGATATACTGGAGCTCTTCTCAAGAGGTGACATCAGGACAGAGTTATTGAAAGAGCTGGAACGTTCTACCGATAATCTCGGCCAATTGATGAGTTACTCGAACGTTGACCATGACCGGCTCGGCTCAATTCTACGTGCACTTGAGCATCTCATAGATAACATATATGCCATGACTGCCGCGCCAGGAACTGAACTGAAAACTGATGAGCTCCTCAGCACGATTCGACAACGTAGTTCTATCCCTGGCGGAACATGTGATTTTGACCTGCCACGTTATAATCTATGGCTACATAGTGATCCACAACACCGACTTGCCGATCAGAAGCGTTGGTACACATCACTGGACCCCATTCGTCAGACCATTGAATTGCTCTTCAAGATGATACGTGGAAGCACTGAATTTCAGGACAAGACGGCTACAGCAGGAAATTACACCGAGCAACTTGAAAAGACCTTACCCTACCAAATGATCAGAATACGGTTACCCCGCTCAGCGCCTTACTATGCAGAAATAAGCGGCAGCAAACATCGATTTACCGTTCGATTTCTGCAACGTAGCAAGGAACAAAAATATGAGTTGGTTAATGCTGACATCCATTTCCAGCTCGGGCTTTGCCGATTATGAAAAGAAAACTACAGTGCCCACAGTGCAAAAAGGAAACCCACTGGGAAGAGAACCCATGGAGGCCTTTCTGTAGTCAGCGCTGCAAGCTTATTGATCTGGGAGACTGGGCCAGTGAGCGTAATGCTATTGCGGGAGAGGAAGTAAATCCCAACGAAATGATTGACAGTACTACTCCGTATGGAAAGGAAAACTAACGCGATAGATGCGTCCTCGTTCTACCATCTCAACCAGCGCGACCCAATCTGTTCTTGATGCGGTACACACCGGTAAAGTAACGACACCTTCCCAACTACTTCCCTTATGTAGCATCTGGTAGCGATTCATACCCATGTCCATACCCACCATCTGAAAATCAACAATGATCTTCTCTGGATGAATAGTCTGGCTTCTAACTTCAAGTTCGACATTGAATGATTTCAATGGTTTAACATCTGGCCCCAGGCGTAGATTCAAGTTTGCTGTGTTGGACTCGAATTGACAGCTGACTATGGATGCATCACACGATGTCATTTTGCCGAGCTCAATCACTTCTACTTTATCCGAGCTACATGCCTGCAGCACCAGTCCACTCAGCAACATGGTAATCAATTTATACTGCACCACACACCTCGCTCACCCAAAATGAACTTATACCTGCGACACCTTGCGCCCCAGAATCCCATGAAAGTGATAATTGCTCGCTACTGACACCACCCAGTGCATAGACTGGGATTGCCGTCATGGCGGCCAGTTGAGAAAAACCACTCCAGCCAAGCGGGGTTGCATCAGGATGTGATGCTGTTTTGTTTACAGGACTGAGAACAATAAAATCACAGCCAATCTTGTGTGCCTGTTCCAGTTCAGCTTCTGTATGACATGATGCGGATAAGAGTTTGTCGCTCGAAATAACTCGCTGTTCCTGTTGCATGAGATGCTGCGAGGTCAAATGGATACCATCGGCAGTCGCAATATCACTAAAACCTGATCCACTAGAATTCAGCAGGACTTTACAGTCTAGCGCATGACAGATTTTCACAACTTCCGTGGCCAGTTCAGCATATTGCGTCTTGGCCAGGTTTCTACTACGAAACTGAAGTAGTTGAATGCCCTGGAAAATGCTTTTCTCAAGCTGCTTTAGAAACAATTCCCATTCTGACTCGCTTGAACCCGGTTCTGGCGTGATTAAGTATTTATCGGGTAATGAAAGTGCTTTGGCTATGGCATGGTTTGCTATCGGCATAGGATAGTTTGGCAAATCACGCTCATCGACCCACACGACTTCCTGACCCTCAACACCACTTGGTTGACCTTTGTAGGCGAGGATTTTCCAGACGTCGAGCATTACCTTCTGCTCAGGATAATCGTGGGGAATCTGAATCAAAGGCCGATAGGCGTTTGCTGTAATACCCAGTTCTTCTTGTAATTCCCGTACCAGAGCCTGCTCTACCGACTCCCCAGACTCAACCTTGCCACCGGGAAATTCCCACAATCCACCCTGATGTGAATCGGGATGTCGCCGGGACAACAGGACTCGATTCTCACTATCGCTTACTACAGCAACGGCAACATGTAAGCGCATCTCAGACATGGCAGCCAGTTAACTCACTCAAGTGCGATATTCAGCGTTAATTTTCACATAGTCATAGGAAAAATCACAGGTCCAAACGGTTACCGCGAGATCTCCACGATTAAGCTCAACGCGTATCGTTATCTCATCCGCAGACACAACCTGAGCTCCCTTCTCTTCCGTATATTCTGTAGCGGGTTCGCCCTGTCTGACAATACAGACCTCACCGAGATAGATGTTCACTCCCGACAGATCCAGATCAGAAATACCTGAGCGGCCAACAGCCGCAAGGATTCTTCCCCAATTTGGATCCGATGCAAATAGCGCCGTCTTAACCAATGGAGAATGGGCAATTGTATAAGCAACCTGTTTGCACTCTTCTTCGTTGTTGCCCGCCACCACATCGATTGAGACAAATTTCGTTGCACCTTCACCGTCTTTAACTATCTGCTGGGCCAGTTCTACGTGGACGTCAATCAAGGCAGTAGTAAACAGCCCCATATCTTCATCATTCAGCGTAGGATTAGTGCTAGAGGCACCAGTAGCGATCAGCACGCTGGCATCATTCGTCGATGTATCACCATCCACCGTGATGCAGTTAAATGACCGGTTGACTGCTGTGCAGACTAATTCATCCAGCACATTCTGTGGTATGAGCGCATCAGTCGCCACAAATGCGAGCATCGTGGCCATGTCCGGCCTAATCATGCCAGAACCTTTGGCAATGCCGCTTATCACCACCTCACCAGAAGAAAGCTTAAGTTTTCGACATGCACCTTTTGGCACTGTATCTGTGGTAAGAATTGCAGATGCGGCGTCCTGCCAATGTTCCGTGGATAGCCCGGCAAGCAACTCCGGTACTACACGTTGAATTTTCTCCACTGGCAGTGGCTCACCAATCACGCCTGTTGAAAAAGGCAGCACGGTATCACTGTCACATCCAGCGGCATTAGCGACAAACTGGCAGCACTGTTTCGCATGCTCTAGCCCTGTCTTACCGGTTCCTGCGTTGGCATTCCCCGTATTAATTAACAGATAGTGCGGGACTTGCTTGGCCAAATGTTCCCTGGCAATTATCACCGGGGCTGCGCAAAACAGATTACGGGTAAATGTCGCAGCCACCGTACACTCACTCGTCAACTCAAACAGGGTGATATCTTTCCTGCCTGGCTTTTTAATACCGGCCGATGCCGTGGCAATCCTAACACCCTGAACAGGGAGTAATTCTGGTAACCCCTTATATGAGACAGCCATACACTCTTACTCCACTAGGCTACCTTGCCATGACACTGTTTGTATTTCTTTCCTGACCCACAGGGGCAGGGTTCATTACGTCCAATCTTACGTCCATCACGAACAAACGGCTGTGCGTGTTCGTCCGCCTCATCCCCAGTTGGAGTTTCATCGGCGGCAAAACTGCTGGCCTCACTGTGCTCGTATTTCATTTCACTCGCTTCACGACGCTGTTGCTCAACGGCCGCCACATCATCTTCCGCCTTGACCTCTACGCGGGAGACGATTTTGATAACATCGTATTTAATCCGGTCAAGGAGTTGAGTAAACAGTTCAAAGGCTTCGCGCTTGTACTCCTGCTTGGGATTCTTTTGTGCATAACCACGCAAGTGAATCCCCTGACGAAGATAATCCATCGCTGCAAGATGTTCCTTCCACAGGGTATCCAGTACCTGCAACATAATGGCCTTCTCGAAGTGACGAATAACCTCACTACCGGCCTGCTGTTCCTTGGCGGCGTAGAGTGATTCCATCTCGTTAAGAATCCGTTCACGCAGGGATTCTTCGTGCAGGGTACTGTCTGTTTCCAGCCAGCCACGGATATCAAATTTGGCAGCAAAGTCATCTTCCAGACGTGTTTCGAGTCCAGCAACATCCCATTGTTCTTCGATACTCTGTGGTGGAATATATTCATTGATGACCGCATTTACCACATCGTGACGAATAGCCTGAATCATCTCAGATACATCATCCTCTGCCATCAGTTCGGCACGCTGTTCATAAATAACTTTACGCTGGTCATTAGCGACGTCGTCGTATTCGAGCAGGCTTTTCCGAATATCGAAGTTATGACCTTCCACTTTGCGCTGGGCATTCTCAATGGCGCGGGAAACCCAGGGATGCTCAATCGCTTCGCCTTCCTGCATACCAAGACGCTGCATAATTGCAGACACCTTGTCCGAGGCGAAGATGCGCATCAAATTATCTTCTAGAGAAAGATAGAAACGTGTCGAACCTGGATCACCCTGACGGCCTGAACGGCCACGCAACTGGTTATCGATACGCCGTGACTCATGGCGCTCTGTACCAATGATATGCAAGCCGCCCGCATCAAGCACACGTTGATGCCGTTCATGCCATGCCGCCTTTTCTTTTTCGATATCAGCTTCCGTTGCGTCTTCACCCATCGCAGCTATCGCCGCATCCAGGTTACCACCCAGCACAATATCGGTACCACGACCGGCCATGTTGGTCGCAATAGTCACCGCACCAGGACGACCAGCCTGTGCGACGATCTCGGCTTCGCGGTCATGCTGTTTGGCATTCAATACTTCATGTTTAATACCCGCCTTCTTGAGCAAGTCAGATAGATATTCGGATATTTCGATGGATGTTGTACCCACCAACACAGGTTGTTCACGTTTATGGCAATCCTGAATATCTTCGATGATCGCGTCGAACTTCTCCCGCGCACTCAGGTAGATTAGATCACCCATATCATTACGGATCATGGGACGATGCGTTGGGATAACCAGAACCTCAAGATTGTAGATTTGCTGGAATTCGTAGGCTTCAGTATCGGCAGTACCCGTCATACCCGATAATTTGTTATACAGGCGGAAGTAGTTCTGGAAGGTAATCGATGCCAGGGTCTGGTTTTCGTTTTGTATCGCGACGCCTTCTTTCGCCTCAATGGCCTGATGCAAACCATCCGACCAACGTCTGCCAGGCATGGTCCGACCAGTGAACTCGTCTACGATCACAATCTGGTCATTACTGACGATATAGTCTACATCCTTCTGGAAGAGCACGTGAGCCCGAAGTGCCGCGTTAACGTGATGCATTAAGTTGATATTTGCCGCATCGTAAAGCGAGTCACCTTCAGCCAGCTGACCTTGTTGTAGCAGCAGGTTCTCAATATGCTCGTGACCTTCTTCGGTCAGGTATACCTGCTTTGATTTTTCGTCAACGGTGAAATCACCTGGGCCATCCTCTTCCTGGACCTTCTTCAGTTGAGGCACCAGTTTATTGATACTGGTGTAGAGGCTGGAACTGTCATCGGCCTGACCAGAAATGATTAACGGTGTGCGAGCCTCGTCGATCAAGATGGAGTCCACTTCATCGACGATAGCAAAGTTCAGTTCACGTTGCGCTTTTTCTTCCAGGCTAAACGCCATGTTATCGCGCAGGTAGTCAAAACCGAATTCGTTATTGGTACCGTATACGATGTCACAGGCATAGGCCTGCTGTCGCTCCTCCTGATTAAGACCATTAACAATAACACCTGTTGTCAGGCCAAGGAATTCATATAACTTTCCCATCCACTCCGCATCTCGGCGTGCCAGGTAATCGTTTACCGTGACTACATGAACGCCTGTGCCAGGCAGGGCATTCAAGTACGCCGGCAAGGTCGCCATAAGCGTTTTACCCTCACCGGTACGCATTTCAGCGATTTTCCCCTGGTGCAGAGTCATGCCACCTATCATCTGTACATCATAGTGACGCATGCCAAAGACACGTTTGCCTGCCTCACGGACGACCGCAAAGGCCTCAGGCAACAATTCATCGATTGTTGTGCCAGCACCGATACGTTCTCTGAATTCGTCGGTCTTGGCACGCAGGGCATCATCACTCAGCGACTCGAATTCAGCTTCCAGCGCATTGATTGACTCCACCGCTTTTCGCATGCGTTTGACAGCACGATCATTGCGGCTGCCAAATATGCTGCTAAATAATTTGGTAATCATATTGTTCTGCCTTTACGGGAATTAATTGCATCAACAGAGTACGGTAGCTCTCGCTACCCGTTACTCATTTTTCGCCAGAGGTGAGATACCCCCTAAGCTATCACTCCCGGGAGATGAACCAGACGCCAGAGAAGGCGTGGCAATACGGATGGTGCCCCGCTGATCGATGATCAGCGGGGTGTGAGGAAAGTCAGTCTGAGTAAGCTCGGCAATAATACGGGCAGCGGTATGCTGCTGATCAGGCAAAGTACCAACTTCACGTTGCTGTTTCGCCGAAACAATTTTGCCGCCCTGAAAGCGTCCGGTCCGATCAATATCGGCGACGAGCAGTGGCGCGACGCCATTGTGACCACGAATATTGATGCCCCAGTGGGTGGAAAAATTACCCAGGCTATAGGCAATCAATCGATCCTGATAAAGCTCCAGAGCACGCGGAACATGAGGACCATGGCCGATGACCAGATCGGCCCCCGCATCCACCGCCATGTGAGCAAATTCCACAACATCACCGCGATCCTCGCCATGAAAAATCTCATGCTCGAAGGGAATTCGCATTCTGTCGTCGCCTTCCGCACCACCATGGAAAGAGACGATGACAATATTGTGCTCGTTTGCGAGTTGCTGAATTTGTCTCTTTGCCCGAACCAGATCGAGCATATCGTTTGCACCCTTGAATGGCGCAAAAGCGATCACAGCAACAGACTGTCCTTTGACCTGGAGAATGGCAACATCACCATCGCGACCACTATGGGCAATACCCGCCTCACGCAGGATCGCCATACTGCTATCTCTACCGATCTCACCAAAGTCACGGGCGTGATTATTGGCAAGGCTCAGGACATCGAAACCTGCGTTCTTTAATTGTTCAACAAACCGGCTGGGGGTTCGAAAGAGGTAACAAGTTTTTCCGGAAGCACACTGCTTAACCGGCTCACCACCGTCCAACAGTGTTCCTTCAAGATTTCCAAAGGTGATGTCAGCCTGCTGCAAATCCTCCGTCATTGCCTGCAACAGATGCAGATCTTCCGTGGGTAAACGATCCTCTGGATAATCACTGCCCAGCATAATGTCGCCAACAGCGGCAATACGCAGATTTTGTGGCGTCTCCTGACTGTCGACCGCTGCATCGCGCATAGGGTTACTGGAACAGGCAGCGAGAACGAAAGAGAGGCAAAGGGCGACACCACGGGCCGAATAGCGAGTACCCGAAAGTGTTTGGTTATTATTGATGCCCGGTTTGTTATTTCTAAATGACATATTGTTCACTTGCCAATAACGGGATGGCAGGCTTATTAAACGACAAAGCCGCATCCAACGATGCGGCCTGTTTGCTCCTCAACGGGAGCATTCGCTGTCCACAGCGAGGTGGACAATCAATTAGATGCGTAGAGATACTTGCCCGGATCAACGGTTCGACCATTTACCCATACTTCAAAATGCACGTGCGGTCCGGTTGAACGACCGGTCGATCCCATCTTAGCAATCAGCTGGCCCTTCTTGATGGTATCGCCCACCTTGACCAGTGTTTCCTTGCAGTGGCCATAGCGTGTGACATAACCGTTACCGTGGTTGATCTCGACCATATTACCGTAACCGTAACGCTTGCCAGACCAAGTCACAACACCTGCGGCAACGGACATAATCTCGCTACCATCCTTACCGGCCAGGTCTACGCCCTTGTGGAACTCCGGCTTGCCAGTGAAGGGGTCATTACGAATCCCGTAGGCAGAAGATTGCCAACCTTTGGCAATAGGACGGCCTGCAGGCAGTACTTCAGCCTGCAGATTACGATTCATAATCATTGATTCCAGCACATTCAGCTGCTTATCGCGATCATCAAGCTGCTGCGACAACTCATTGAGCTGCGCCATAAAGTCGTCCACTTTTATAGTGGTGCCAGTCGCAGCCTCTTCCGGACCACCCTGTGCAGGCGGGGTCGAAAAGTCGAACTCGCCACTATCCAGACCCGCACTACGGGTCAAACGCTGACCCAGTGCATCAAGACGAATAACATGCGCCTGCATCTTGCCCAGGCGCAGCGTCAACGCGTTCAGATTCTCATCAGCGACACGTTTGGCTTCAGAAATTTCAGCCTGTTGTTTGTCCAACTCTGCATTCACGGCAGACGCCAGAGCCAGCGGGTCGACTGGTGCATCTTTACGACCCAGTTGATAACCGCCATACAGCGCCAGTACAGGCAGGGCAATGAAAATCACCGCGGCAATCGCGACGACTTTGCCTCGATCAAGACTCAGGCAGCCGGAACCGCCAAGACGTTTGGATACCAGTAGTACGTTCATCTATACTCTGCCCATATTTTTGTGTTGCATAACAACAGTTTGTACCATAGAGACATGTCGATCAATAAAGCAAAGACATTACCCGAACTTTTTACCGGCCAGGAGAACAGCTCACTGGACGGAGTCATTCGTCGCGGTCGGCAACTCCAGGGACTCAACACCCTGATCAGCGAACTGCTGGGAAGCGAACTGGCGGCGCACTGCCAGCTGGCCAATATCAGGGACAAAGCCCTAATCCTCACCGCCGATTCTGCCGCCTGGGCCACTCGCGTACGCTATATGGCCCCGCAACTACTACAAAAACTTCGAAGTGATGAGCGGTTAAACGGGATAGACAGTGTACACGTCAAAATCACACCACCCGTCTCACCTGCAGACACCTCCCACCCCATTCGGCGTGCCTCCATGTCGGCAAGCGCCTCGGAATGTCTCAGCCAATGTGCGGAAGGAATCGAAGATCCGCAACTCAGTGCCGCATTACGCCACCTGGCCAAGCGAAAACGGCCAGATAGTTGAGTATCTGACCGTTATAGTTGTTCTTATCCCGCTGCCACCGGCTGCATGTAAGAAATAGGCGCCTCTTTCGGATCTTCGAAAGTCACCAGTTCCCATGCGTCTTCATTTGCCAGCAGGGTACGTAACAGTTGATTGTTCATGGCATGGCCGGACTTGTGCCCACTAAAGGCACCGATCAGGCTATGACCAAGCAGGTAGAGGTCGCCGATGGCATCAAGCACCTTGTGCTTGACGAACTCATCTTCGTAACGCAAACCGTCTTCATTCAGAATCCGGTAGTCGTCAACGACGATGGCATTGTCCAGGCTACCACCCAGCGCAAGGTTGCGTGCCCGCAGCGACTCCAATTGACTCATAAAGCCAAAGGTACGCGCACGGCTCACTTCCTTGACGAAGGAGATGGTGGAGAAATCGATTTCCGCCACCTGACTACGGCAGGTAAAAACCGGATTATCGAAATCAATGGAGAGGGAGACCTTGAAACCGCTGAACGGATCGAACTGCACCCATTTATCACCATCTTCCACTCGCACGGTTTTCTTAATGCGAATAAAGCGTTTGGGTGCGTTCTGTTCAACGATACCAGCTGACTGGATCAGGAATACGAATGGGCCCGCGCTACCGTCCATGATCGGCACCTCGGCAGCACTCAGATCGACGTACGCATTGTCGATACCAAGCCCGGCCATGGCGGAAAGGAGGTGTTCGACGGTGGAGATGCGTACATCACCATCTGCCAGCGTCGAGGAGAGAGTGGTTTCACCCACATTTTCCGCTTTGGCCTGAACTTCCACTACAGGGTCCAGATCGATGCGACGGAAGATAATGCCGGCATCAACAGGAGCAGGACGCAGGGTCAAATAGACCTTTTCACCGGTGTGCAGACCGACGCCGGTCGCACGGATGACATTTTTAAGTGTTCGTTGGCGAATCATTGACCCCATAAACCCCTGAATTTGCAGGCACTCTGCCCCATTATCGGACGTGCATGGTACCACACAGGGATTACCCCTGCCTAGTGAAAGGATTCACAATTCCTGACAATTTCGCCCGGAGACGAGTCAGTCAGCCTGTCGGCGGAGAAACGCAGGAATATCGAGATATTCCATACTGTTATCAGCCGCCTTATCAGTTGTGACCTCTGCACTACCCGCCTTGTTCCGCAAAACGGTCGGACGGTCGTAATCCACGTCATGCTTCTGTTTATTTACCACCAATTTGACCGGCTGTTCTGCGACAGACTCCGCACCTCGGCCAAGACCGGTAGCAACCACGGTTACCCGCAGCTCATCGTGCATTTCGGGATCGATGACTGTACCAACCACCACGGTCGCGTTATCGGAGGCGAATTCCTTAATGGTATTACCCACCTCTTCGAACTCACCGATAGCCATATCCAGACCGGCAGTGACGTTGACCAGGATGCCACGGGCACCGGAAAGATCGACATCTTCCAGCAGTGGGCTGGCTACGGCGCTCTCCGCCGCTTCGCGGGCACGATCTTCACCTGAAGCGACACCAGTACCCATCATCGCCATACCCATTTCCGACATCACAGTACGCACATCGGCAAAGTCGACGTTGATCAGGCCGGGACGGGTAATCAGCTCGGCGATACCCTGTACCGCGCCCAGCAGGACATTGTTGGCCGCCTTGAAGGCATCCAGCAGAGTGACCTGCTTACCGAGCACGGTCAGCAGCTTCTCGTTGGGAATGGTGATCAGGGAATCGACGTACTTCTTCAGCTCAGCGATACCGTCATCCGCCACACCCATGCGCTTGTTACCCTCGAAGGGGAACGGCTTGGTGACTACGGCAACGGTGAGGATGCCCATCTCCTTGGCCACCTGGGCCACGATAGGCGCACCACCGGTACCGGTACCACCGCCCATACCGGCAGTAATGAAGACCATATCGGAGCCGGCCAGCGCCTCTTCGATGCGGTCCCGATCTTCCATCGCCGCCTGGCGACCGATATCAGGATTAGCACCGGCACCAAGACCCTTGGTGATATGGGTACCGATCTGAATTACAGTCTTGCTAGAGGCACGCTCCAGTGCCTGAGCATCAGTATTGGCGCAGATAAAATCGACGCCTTCAATCGATGCACAGACCATGTGCTCGACAGCGTTACCGCCGCCGCCGCCAACACCGACCACCTTGATAACAGCACTCTGGCTTTTGCTATCCATCAGTTCAAACATACAACACCTCCTCTCTCTCCAACGGGTCGCCCCGTCCACAAAAGTTGTTTAGAAATTACCTTGAAACCAGCTCTTCATTCGTTGCATCACACTTTTCATTCCGCCTGCGCCGCCAAGTTCGCTAATTCCCTGGCCGCGGTTGTGCTGACCGAACAGCAACAGTCCTACACCAGTGGCGTAAATCGGGTTGCGTACTACGTCGACCAGACCACTCACTCCCTGCGGCACACCGAGGCGTACAGGCATATGGAAGATCTCCTCGGCCAGGTCGACCGCACCTTCCATCTTCGAGGTACCGCCGGTAAGGACGATGCCCGCGGCGCAGATATCTTCGAAACCGCTACGACGCAGTTCCGCCTGAACCAGGGTGAACAGCTCTTCGTAGCGGGGCTCCACCACTTCGGCCAGGGTCTGACGCGCCAGACGACGCGGTGGACGCTCGCCCACGCTAGGCACCTCGATGGTCTCGTCCGCATTGGCCAGCTGGGTCAGGGCACAGGCGTATTTGATCTTGATCTCTTCGGCGTTCTGGGTGGGGGTACGCATCGCTACGGCGATATCGTTGGTCACCTGATCACCAGCAATCGGAATTACTGCGGTGTGGCGAATCGCCCCTTCGCTGAATACCGCGATATCGGTGGTACCGCCACCGATGTCGACCAGACAGACACCCAGTTCCTTTTCATCTTCACTGAGCACTGCGTAACTGGAAGCCAGTTGTTCCAGAATGATGTCATCCACATCCAGACCGCAGCGACGCACACACTTGATAATGTTTTGTGCCGCGCTCACCGCACCGGTCACCAGATGCACCTTTGCTTCGAGTCGTACACCGGACATGCCGACCGGCTCACGAATGCCTTCCTGGTTGTCGATGATGAACTCCTGTGGCAGCACGTGGAGGATCTGCTGGTCCGCCGGGATCGCCACCGCCCGCGCCGCATCGATCACCCGATCCACATCACCGTGAGTCACCTCTTTTTCGCGAATGGCGACGATGCCATGCGAATTGAGACTCTTGATGTGGCTACCGGCGATGCCAGCGTAGACAGAGTGGATCTGGCAGCCCGCCATCAGCTCGGCCTCTTCCACCGCACGTTGAATCGATTGCACGGTCGACTCGATATTGACCACTACCCCTTTCTTCAATCCACGCGAAGGGTGGGAACCGATACCAATAATATCGACGCTGTTTTCATCGTTTATCTCGCCGACGATCGCCACCACCTTGGAGGTGCCGATATCCAGCGCAACGATTAATTTCTTTTCCGGTTTTTTGGACATATCCTCATTTCCTCCCGACTAGGCCGCCGCCTGTTTTCCTTCACGCCAGCGGACGGCAAAGCCGTTGGTGTAACGCAAATCGATACTGTCTATTTTCGCCTGTTGCGGTTTCAGCACCCGGCTGTAGACACGGACAAAACGCAACAGTCGGGTGTGCATATCGCGGCGCCCCAGGCGCAGTTGCAAACCACTCTCCAGATTCAGGCTCCAGGCACGACGCTCATTCATCGTCAGATGCGAAATGCGCAAACCCAACGGCGCTAACATCCCCTGCATCGCCTGATACTCCTTCATCACAGCGCCTTCGCTGTGCAGCGGACCACGCAGCAGTGGCAACTTGTCCCACGGCTGCATATTCGACG
The DNA here is from genome assembly GCA_050302275.1 of Thiohalomonadaceae bacterium. GTDB lineage: Bacteria > Pseudomonadota > Gammaproteobacteria > Thiohalomonadales > Thiohalomonadaceae > JAPHTQ01. The sequence goes on from JBNLAT010000016.1 coordinate 41,310, forward strand.
GAATAAACACGTCCCCGTGCGCACTCAGCAAACCACCGTTACTCCAACGAGCCACCGCCTTCTGCTCTTCCACCCGCACCACCAGCAGGTCGGGCCATTCACGACGCACCGAGGCACTGGCCACCCAGGGCAGTGTTTCCAGTCCCTTGCGAATTTCATCCACATCCACCGCCATGAATCCCTCTTTCACATAGGGCCGCACCGCGTTTCGAATATCTTCCTGACTCAACTGTTTCAGCGGAGTCTCAATACGGATGGTATTCAGCGGCAGGGTGTTGGGCTGAATTAACAAACCGAACAGCCAGACCAGTACCGCCAGGCCAGCCACAACCGACAGCACGGCCAGCGGCCAGCGTGGTAATGGCTTGCGCTCTTCAGTCCCTTTGCGCGTTGCGCCTTTAGGCTGCTTGGCCATCCATACTCCCCTGCAGAATCCGCCATACCAGTTCGTCGATCTCGATTCCCGCCGCCCGCGCCGCCATCGGCACCAGGCTGTGATCGGTCATCCCCGGCAAGGTATTGGCTTCCAGCAAATAGGCCTTGCCTGCATCATCCAGCAACACATCGATACGGCCCCAGCCACGACAACCCAGTGCCGCAAATGCCCTGAGCGCCAGCTGCTGCATTGTCTCTGTCTGCGCCGCTGTCAGATCGGCAGGGCACTGGTACTCAGTGTCGTCACCCAGATACTTGGCCTCGTAGTCGTAAAACTCCGCTTTGGGCACAATCTTCACTACCGGCAACGCCGCACCATTAAGGATCGCTACGGTGTATTCGCCACCACCGAGATACTGCTCGGCCAAAACCAACGAATCGTGCTCAGCAGCTTTGGCATAGGCGGCGGCCAGTTCACCGGTTTTCGTCACCTTGCTGATACCGACACTTGAACCTTCACGCGCCGGTTTAACAAACAGCGGCAAGCCGAGCTGTTTTTCCACTGCAGCAAAATCGCTCTTCTCATCTAGTACCGCGCAGGCCGGTACAGGCAAACCCAACGCTTGCCACAACAGCTTGCAGCGCCATTTATCCATACCGAGTGCCGAAGCCAGTACACCGCTGCCCGTGTAAGGCAGGCCGAGCAGCTCCAGGGCACCCTGCATGGTGCCGTCTTCTCCGCCACGACCATGCAGCATGATGAAACAGCGATCGAAACCGCCTGCCTGCAACTGCTGCATTACCTCCGCACCGACATCGACGGCATGGGCGTCGACACCACGAACCTGTAACGCCGCCAGCACCGTCGCCCCGCTTTTCAGCGAGACCTCACGCTCAGCAGAAGTGCCGCCTAATAGCACAGCGACCTTGCCAAATTGCGCCGGGTCGGTGACGGCCAGACTCATGCAACGCTCCCCTTTCTTTCGCCGACAATGTGCACTTCCCGCTGCAGGCGAATGCCGTGCTTCAACTCCACGTCGTTCTGTACCAGTTCGATCAATGCCTCGATCTCGGTGGCCGTGGCACCGCCATTGTTGACGATGAAGTTGGCGTGTTTATCCGAGACACAGGCACCGCCGATGCAGCGCCCCTTGAGTCCGGCAGCTTCAATCAAACGCGCCGCATAATCCCCTTCAGGATTGCGGAACACCGAACCGGCATTGGGCAAACGGGTCGGCTGACTGGCGCCGCGCAGTTCGAGCAGTTCACGAATACGGTTTTGCAGTTGGCCCGGCTCGCCCGGCTCCAGCTTCAGTTGTGCCGCAACAAACCATTCACCCAGAGGCGCTTCCACATGGCGGTAACCGACGCGGTATTCACTAGGGCTACGGGTACGCAGCACGCCCATGTGGTCCACGGTCTCCAGTTGCTCCACCAGTTGCCAGGTTTCGCCGCCGAAGCAACCGGCATTCATCCGTAAGGCACCGCCCATGGTGCCGGGGATGCCGCTGAGGAATTCGGCACCGGCCAATCCTTCGCGGGCGCAGAAGCGTGCAACCAGCGCGCAGGAGACACCGCTCTCCACCCGCACCCGGGTTTCATCCAGTCGGGTCATTTCGTTCAACATGCCGCTGGTAGCGATCACCGTGCCGCTAATCCCGCCTTCGCGAACCAGTAGATTGCTACCGAGGCCGATCCAGTAGAGCGGTTCGTCCTCCGGCAAGCGGCGAATGAACTCCACCAGATCCGCCAGATCCGCGGGACGGTAGTAACGCCGTGCGCTACCACCAACACGCCAGGTGGTATGACGCGACATCGGTTCGTTCTCGCGCAGTTCACCACGCAGCGGTTGTGGCTTGCGCATGGTCATCATGCTGTCCCCTCCAGTTCGCTCGGCAGGCGCTGGGCAATCGCACCGATGTCGCCTGCGCCCATGGTCAACAACACATCGCCCTCCTGAAGTACTCCGTTGAGGGTTGCTGCCAGCTCCGCGTGGTCGCTGATAAACACCGGGTCGACCTTGCCGCGAGCACGAATCGCACGACACAGGGTGCGGCTGTCGGCACCGGGAACGGCCTCCTCACCTGCGGCATAGACCTCCAGCACCAGCAGGGCATCAACCTCGGAAAGCACCTCGGTAAAATCTTCAAACAGGTCACGGGTACGGCTATAGCGGTGCGGCTGGAATAGCACCACCAGACGACGGTCTGGCCAGGCGCCACGCGCTGCCGCCAGAGTGGCGGCCACTTCGCGCGGATGGTGGCCGTAGTCATCGACCAGCAGGATCTTGCCGTTGTCGGTCTGCACCTCACCGCCGATCTGGAAGCGACGGCCGATACCCTGGAATTTGTCCAGTGCGGCGATGATCGCCGCATCGCTAACGCCCAGGTCGCTGGCCACGGCGATGGCTGCAAGGGCGTTGAGCACGTTGTGCTGTCCCGGCATGTTGAGGGTCACCTGTAACCACTTATCCTGGCCGCTGCGGGAAACGGTAAAGTGGGTACGCAGCCCCTCGTAACGCAATTCGGTGGCACGAATATCCGCCTCTTCGCTAAGGCCGTAGGTCATCACCCGGCGAGTCACGCTAGGCAGGATGTTGCGCACCTCTTCGTCGTCGATGCACATCACCGCCAGACCGTAGAAGGGCAAGTTGTGCAGGAATTCGATAAAGGTCTGGCGCAAGCGGTTAAAATCGCCGTCGTAAGTGGCCATGTGATCCGCATCGATGTTGGTCACCACCGCGGTCATAGGTTGAAGATGGAGGAAAGAGGCGTCGCTCTCGTCCGCCTCTGCTACCAGATAGTGACCGGCGCCGAGACGGGCATTGGTACCCGCGCTGTTAAGGCGACCACCGATAACAAAGGTCGGATCGACACCACCCTCCGCCATCAGGCTGGCGATCAGGCTGGTGGTAGTAGTCTTGCCATGCGTACCGGCCACTGCGATGCCGTGACGGAAGCGCATCAGCTCCGCCAGCATCTCGGCGCGCGGTACGACGGGAATGCGCGCTTCGCGTGCCGCCTGCACCTCCGGGTTCTCCTCTTTGACCGCCGAGGAGGTCACCACCACGTCACAACCGGCGATATTCTCTGCCGCGTGGCCAAAACAAATCGTGGCACCGTTCGCTTCCAGGTGACGGGTAACTGCGTTCGGTTTCAGGTCGGAGCCGCTGACCGCGTAACCGAGATTGAGCAGAACCTCGGCGATACCGCCCATGCCGGAGCCGCCGATCCCGACCATATGGATATGGCGGATGCGTCCCATCACGTTGTTGCCGGCCAGTTCTGCCGGGGTACCCTTAATCATGCCGCTTTCTCCTCAATGGCCACCTCAAGGCAGGCCGCCACTACATCGTTGGTTGCTTCGGGACGAGCCAGATTGCGCGCTTTGTTGGCCATCTCGCGCAGTTGCTCCCTTCCCTGTGCCGGATCGGCGCAAAACTCGCGCAGCATTCCGGCCAGTTTTTTCTCATCCAAAGTGTTCTGCTGCACCAGTTCGGCTGCTCCTTCGTCGGCCAGGTAGCGGCCGTTAGCACTCTGGTGGTCGTCCACTGCGAAGGGGAACGGCACCAGCACCGCAGGCACACCGGCAATCGCCAGCTCACTCACGGTCAGTGCGCCGGAGCGGCACAGCACCAGATCGGCCCACTCGTACATCGCTGCCATGTCGTCAATGAAGGGCAGCAGTTCTGCCTCCACCTCTGCTGCGGCGTAGCTGGCCTGGGTTGCCTCCAGGTGTTTCTTGCCGGTCTGATGACGCACCTGCGGACGAATCGATTCGGGCAGCAGCGCCAGCGCCTTCGGCAGGGTCTGATTGAAGACCATCGCCCCCAGCGAACCGCCGAGGACGAAGAGGCGAATCGGCCCGGTATGCTCGGCATAACGCGCATCCGGTTCCGCCACCTGCATGATGTCGCTGCGTACTGGGTTGCCGGTGAAGCGCACCTGGCAGCCGCTGAAGGTATCGGGGAAGGCCTCCAGCACGGTGACCGCCAGGTAGGACAACAGGCGGTTAGTCAGCCCGGCGATGGCGTTCTGCTCGTGGATCACCAATGGCCGCCCGCTGATCTTTGCTGCTACACCACCGGGGCCGGTGACGAAACCGCCCATCCCCAGCACTACCGCCGGACGACGGCGACGCAGGATAGAGAGCGCCTGAAACAGCGCTACGCTCAGACGCCACGGTGCCAGTAACCATCCGGCCAGCCCGTTACCGCGCAGGCCAGAAATGGAGATGTAATCGATGGGGAATCCAGCCTGCGGCACCAGTTCTGCTTCCAGACCACGTTGGGTACCGAGCCAGCTCACCTCGTGGCCGCGCTCACGCAGTTCACGTGCCACCGCCAACGCTGGGAAGACATGCCCGCCGGTACCACCCGCCATGATCAAAATGCGCAATTGACTCATGAGCGCACCCTCCTCACCGCACCGGTGTGCTGCGGGATCTCCAGCGCCACCCGTTGTACCAGCGCCAGGGCGATACACATCACCAGCATGCTGCTACCGCCGTAACTCATCAGTGGCAGGGTCAGGCCCTTGGTCGGCAACAGCCCCATGTTCACGCCCATGTTGATGAAGGCCTGCAGGGCGAACCAGAGACCGATGCCGTAGCAGAGGTAACCGGCGAAGGGCATCTCCGCCTCGCTCGCCCGGCGGGCGATGGTGAAGATACGACTGACCAGTACTACAAAGAGGAATACCACCAGGCTACCGCCCACCATGCCCAGTTCTTCCACCAGCACGGCGTAAACGAAATCGGTGTGCGCCTCCGGCAGGTAAAACAGTTTCTGCACGCTGCCACCGAGGCCGACGCCGAACCACTCGCCGCGACCGAAGGCGATCAGCGCCTGGGTCAGCTGGAAGCCGCTATTGAACGGATCGGCCCAAGGATTGAGGAAGGCGGTCAGGCGTTCCATACGATAGGGCGCGGCGACCGCCAAAAACGCCAGCGAGCCGACAGACATCAGCATCAGCACGCCGAACAGCCATAGTTGCACACCGCCGAGGAACATCATTCCCAGTACCGTGGCACCGAGGATCACTGCGGTACCAAAGTCCGGCTCGGCCAGCAGCAACACACCGAGCAATACCACCAGCGACATTGGTTTGAGGAAACCAGCAACGCTGCTGCGCACCTCATCACCGCGGCGCACCAGATAGCCAGCGAGATAAATAATCATCGCCAGCTTGGCCACTTCGGAAACCTGCAGGGTGAACGGTCCCAGCGCCAGCCAGCGGGTACTGCCGTTAACCGTACGACCGATCCCTGGCACCAGCACCGCCAGCAGCAGCACGATCGAGACCAGCAGCAGGATCGGGCCGCTACGCTCCCAGATCTGCAACGGCAGTTGCCAGGCAACCAGCGCCAGAGCAATACCGAGTCCTGCATAAAGCGCCTGACGCACAATGAAATAGGTGGGATCACCGACACGGCTATCGGCGATAGTTACCGAGGCAGAGGCGATCATCACCAACCCCAGTGCCAGCAGAGTGATTGCAGCGATCAGCAGCGGCCAGTCGACATTGCGATTCTGGCTGCGCTTTGCCTCGTTAATCAGCGGCAGGATCGTGGACCAGCTCATGCTGCCCTCCCCTGCACCGCGGCAACAAAGGCCTCGCCCCGTGCAATGTAGTTGCTGAACATATCGAAGCTAGCGCAGGCTGGTGAGAGCAATACGCTGTCGCCGGGCTGGGCAGTCTTCGCTGCGCGTTTGACCGCCTGCTTCATATCCTTGGCGTGTTCGATGGGCGCGGCACCTTCGATGGCCTGCTCAATTAATCCGGCATCCTCACCGATCAGCACCACCGTGCGAGCACGTTCTGCCACTGCCTCACGCAGCGGGGAGAAATCCTGTCCCTTGCCCTGACCGCCTGCGATCAACACTACCTTCTCACCGGGCATTCCGGCCAGCGCCGCCAGGGTGGCACCGACGTTGGTGCCCTTGGAGTCTTCGTAGTAATTCACGCCGTCGATCTCGGCGACCCACTGACAGCGGTGCGGCAGTCCCGGGAATTCGCGCAGGGTCTGCAGCATGGCGGGCATTGCCAGTCCTGCAGCGGAACCGAGGGCCAGTGCCGCCAGGGCATTGGCCTGGTTGTGGCGACCCGGCATGCGCATTTCGCTGGCGGCCATCAGGGCCTCGCTACCGCGGACCAGCCAGTCGACGCCCTCGATCTGGCGCAGGCCAAAATCGTTTTCAGTCGCCGGTTCGCCGAGACTGAAACGCACCACCTCACGACCGGGCAGCACCATCGCTGCGACCCGTGGGTCGTCGGCATTGATCACCATCACCCCGTCACCGGCGTAGATGCCGGATTTGATCGCGGCGTAGTTCTCCATGGTCAGGTGGCGATCCAGATGATCGTCGCTCAGGTTCAGCACCACCGCAGCGCGGCAGTTGAGGGAACGGGTCACCTCCAACTGGAAGCTGGAGAGTTCCATCACATAAAGGTCCGGAGTCTCTTCATCCAGCAGTTCCAGCGCCGGGGTGCCGATGTTGCCGCCGACCAGCACCTTCTTGCCCGCCGCCCTGGCCATCTCGCCCAGCAGTGCGGTGACGGTGCTCTTGCCGTTGGAACCGGTGATCGCCAGAACTGGGGCCTGGGCCTGACGGGCAAACAGTTCGATATCACCCAGCACCTCAATGCCCGCCTCTGCGGCAGCGCTGATGGCTTTTTCCTGAGGGGCCACGCCGGGGCTCAACAATAACCGTGCTGCATGACGGAACAGCTCTTCATTAAAATCGCCGAGCCAGACCGACACCTGCGGGAACTCGCGGCGTAGCTCTTCCAGCCCCGGCGGATGGGCGCGATTGTCGACCACGGCAAACGGCTCGCCGAGCGCAGCGAGGAAACGGGCGCAGGCGAGCCCGGTCTGACCCAGACCGACCACCAGGGTTAACCCCTCTGCCGCGTTTGTCGTTGCCATGTTCATCGCCAGCGTCATCTCGCCTTAACGAAGCTTCAAAGTGGAAAGACCGACCAGCACCAGAATGACGGTGATGATCCAGAATCGGACAATGACCCGCGGTTCGGGCCAGCCCTTCAATTCAAAGTGGTGATGTAGCGGTGCCATGCGGAAGATACGACGCCCGGTCAGCTTGAACGAAGCGACCTGCAGAATGACCGAGACGGTCTCCATGACGAAGACCCCGCCCATGATCAGCAGCACCAGTTCCTGACGGACCACTACCGCGATCACCCCCAGCGCCGCCCCCAGACCGAGGGCACCCACGTCGCCCATGAAGACCTGTGCCGGATAGGTGTTGAACCAGAGGAAACCGAGTCCGGCGCCGACGATGGCGCCGCAGAAGATCACCACCTCACCCACGCCGGGGATGTAGGGAATACCGAGATAACCGGAGAAGTTCACGTTACCGGTGAGGTAGGCGAAGATCCCCAGCGCACCGCCGACCATTACCGTCGGCAGGATCGCCAAACCATCGAGACCGTCAGTGAGATTGACCGAGTTACTGGAGCCGACGATGACGAAGTAGGTCAGCACGATGTAGAAAGCACCCATCGGCAGCGCAATGTGCTTGAAGAACGGCACGATCAATTCCAGCTCCGCCGGCACCTTGGCGGTGTAGTAGAGGAACAACGCCGCGCCGAGACCGAAGATGGTCTGCAGCAGATATTTGTGTTTGGCACGCAGTCCCTGGGACTGCTTCTTGATCAGTTTTTTGTAGTCATCGATCCAGCCAATCAGACCGAAGGCCAGGGTCACCGCCAGCACCACCCAGATGTAGCGGTTGGAGAGGTCGGCCCAGAGCAGGGTACTGACGGCAATAGCCGCCAGAATCAGCGCCCCGCCCATGGTCGGAGTTCCCGCCTTGGAGAGGTGGCTCTGCGGACCGTCGTCGCGCACGAACTGGCCGACCTGATGGTGACTCAGTTTGCGGATGATAGTTGGACCAAGCAGCAGCGAAATCGCCAGCGCGCTGAGGATGCCGAGAATGGCGCGCAGGGTCAGGTACTGGAATACATTGAATCCACTATAAAACTGGCTCAGGTATTCGGTCAGATAGAGCAGCATCTTAGACTTTCTCCCCGGAAGTGAGCGCTTCGACGACACGTTCCATGTGGCTGCTGCGTGAACCTTTAACCAGCACCGTGATATCCCTGTTCATCTGCGGTAACAGCGCATCGATGAGTTGTTGTTGCTGTTGAAAGAAAAATCCGTTGTCGCCGAAGGCCTCGCTCGCTGCACGGCTCAGCTCACCAGTGGCATAGAGGCGATCGACACCCAGCTCGCGTGCATCCAGCCCCACCTGACGGTGCAGCTCGCTCGCCTCAGCGCCCAGTTCGGCCATATCACCCATGGCAAACAGGCGGGTGCCATCACAACCGGCCAGCACCTCTAACCCGGCACGCATGGAAGAGGGATTGGCGTTGTAGCTGTCATCGAGAACCGTGGCGCCGTTGATACCGCTGCGCTTATGCAGTCGCCCGGAAACCGGAACCATGTGATTCAAACCCTCTGCGATCTGCTCCAGATCGATCCCAAGAGCGATCCCGGCGGAGATCGCGGCCAGGGCATTCATAATGTTGTGGCGTCCCGGCAGCGGCAGGCTGAGATGGAACTCGCCCAGCGGAGAGAGCACCTCCAGTTCACTACCGTTGATATCGCCCATGCCACGCACACCGACATCGGCACGATTCTGCAGGCCGAAGGTAATCGTGCGGTGACCAGCGCTCAGCTCACTCCAGAGTCCGGCAAAGGGGTCGTCGGCATTGATGATCGCCACCCCGTTCTCGACCAGACCGTGGTAGATCTCGCCCTTGGCCCGAGCCACCTCGGCGACCGCGCCAAAACCTTCCAAATGGGCGGCACCTGCGTTGGTGATGATCGCCACCTGCGGCCGGGTCAGGCCGGTGAGGTATTCGATCTCACCGATGTGGTTTGCCCCCATTTCGATCACGCCGTAGTCATGCTCGGCGGTGAGGCGTAACAGGGTCAACGGCACACCGATGTCGTTGTTCAGATTGCCGTGAGTCGCCAGCGTTTTACCGGCACGAGCGAGGATCGCCGCGCACATCTCCTTGGTGGTGGTCTTGCCGTTACTGCCGGTGATCGCCACCAGATGAGTACCCAGATGCTGACGCCATGCTGCGGCCAGTTGCCCCAGTGCCAGACGGGTATCGCTGACCAACAATTGCGGGATATCCAGATCCAGTTGCCGCTCCACCAGTGCCGCAACGGCTCCGGCATCCAACGCGGCTTGCACGTGATCGTGACCATCGTGGTTCGGTCCCTTGAGGGCGATAAACAGCATCCCCGCCTCAATGGTGCGGGTGTCACTGCTCACGCCGTGGAATTCGCAGTCACTACCGCTATGGGTAGCGCCGAGCCACTGAGTAGCCAGAGAAAGCGTGGTGCGAATGCCTTCAGCCACGGCGCACCTCCTCACCCAGCAGACGAGCCACTTCGACCCGATCGCTGTAGGGAATGATTTGATCACCGATCTTCTGTTCGCTCTCATGACCCTTGCCTGCCACCAGAATCACATCGCCTGCGTGAGAGAGCTCAATCGCATGGGCAATCGCCTGAGTACGATCGCGATTGATATAGACCGCGTCGGGCTCCATGATGCCGCCGACGATCTGCTCGATGATGGAATAGGGATCTTCGTTACGCGGATTGTCGTCGGTAACCACCACACTATCCGCCTGCTGTTCGGCGATACGTCCCATCAGCGGACGCTTTTCCCGATCCCGATCGCCACCGCAACCGAAGATGCACCAGAGCCGTTCACTGGTATGTTCGCGCAGGGCCAACAGGGCGTTTTCCAGTGCGTCGGGGGTGTGGGCGTAATCGACCACCACCAGCGGCTTGTCACCACCGCCAAAGGCCTCCATTCGACCCGGCACGGTAGACACCTGCGCCAACCGCGCCAGCACATGTTTGAATTCGTAACCCAACGCCAGCAGGGCGCCGCAGGCAGCCAACAGGTTGGCGGCGTTGAAACGACCCAGCAGGCCAGTTTTCAACACGCCACTCTGGTCGTTGTAGAGCACTGTCATGCGCAGACCGCTGCCGTCCAATTGCAGGTTATCGCCACGCAGCTTCGCCTCACCCTTCAGGCTGTAGCTAATCGCATCTACACCCTGGGGCAGGCTGTTCAACCACTCTCGACCGACCGGGTCATCGGCGTTGATCACGGCATGTTTCACCGCAGGGAAATGGAGCAGACGCTGTTTGGCCTCGGCATAGCTGGCCATGTCACCGTGATAATCGAGGTGTTCGTGGCTCAGGTTGGTAAACACTGCCACATCGAAATGGACACCGTTAACCCGACCCTGATCGAGGGCATGGGAGGAGACTTCCATCCCCACGTGACGGGCACCGCCATCGACCATCTCCGCCAGTTGCCGTTGCAGGCTGACCGCATCGGGGGTGGTGTGTCCGGTATCGGCGAGTCGTCCGTAGAGGCCGCTGCCCAGAGTGCCGACCACGCCGCAGGGGGCATCCTGACCGATCGCCTGGGCGATAAACTGGCTCACCGAGGTCTTGCCGTTAGTGCCGGTAATGCCGACTACCTGCATCGCTGCTGAAGGCTCACCGTAGAAACGGGCTGCCAGCGCGCTGGCGTGCCAGTGCAAATTTTCCACCTCGAAAACAGGGACGGTGACATCGCTCAAGTTGTGTCCGCGAGTGATCTCGCCCGGCTCCAGCGCCACGGCAACCGCGCCGCGTTCGATAGCGTCATCGATAAAGCGCACACCGTGCTGCGCGGTCCCGGCACAGGCGAGGAACAGCTCGCCCGGTTGCAACAAACGGCTGTTCAACGCCAGACCGCTCACACTCAGTTGCGGTACGCGTTCCAGATCGACAAAACCTGCAAACAGGGTTTGCAGGTCCATTCCGGTAGGGTTGATACGCAGGGCGCTCATCATTGGCTGCCCCCCGTCAGGGCCGCCACCCTGACCCCCTTGTAACTATCCAGGTCGTCCGGTGGGATATCGAGCAGACGTAGCGCCCCCTCCATCACCCGCCCAAAGACCGGCGCAGAGATCACCCCGCCGTAGTACTCGCCGTCATCGGGACTATCGACCACCACCACCATCGCCAGACGCGGTTTACTCACCGGCGCCAACCCGGCAAACACCGAGTAGTAATTGTCTTCGTTATAACCACCGCCGCTTGCCTTGCGCACCGTGCCGGTCTTACCGGCAACCCGATAACCGGCGACCTGGGCGCGGGTGCCGGTGCCACCTTTCTGTACCACCGCCTCCAACATCTTGCGCACTTCGCGTGCGACTTCCGGGGCAATCACCTGACGCGCTTCCGGCAACTGATCGCGATTACGTTTGAGGAAACTGATGGGACGTTGCTTGCCGTCGGCGGCCAGTGCAGCGTAGGCATTGGCCAGCTGTAGGCTGGTGACTGAAAGACCGTAGCCGTATGAGACGGTAGCGCGCTCCGCCTGCCCCCAATCCTGATAGGCGTCGAGCAGACCGGCGGCCTCACCGGGGAAACCGCTGCCTGTGTCGTAACCGAAACCGAAGCGGACAAAAGCGTCCCACAGGCGCTGCGGTTTGAGCGACAGGGCGATGCGGCTGGCACCGACGTTACTCGATTTCTTGATCACCGTGGCCACATCGATGAGGCCGTAGTTGTGCGCATCACGGATGGTAAAGCCGGCCAGCTTGAGCATTCCGGGCGAAGTGTTGACCGGGGTGTGCGGGCGATACTTGCCACTCTCCAGCGCCGCGGCGATGGTGAAGGGTTTCATTGTCGAACCGGGCTCGAACAGATCGGTGACCGCACGATTGCGGAAACGGGCGCTATCGAGATCACCGCGATTATTGGGGTTGTAGGCTGGCTGGTTGACCATTGCCAGAATCTCGCCAGTAGTCACATCGAGCAACACCAGCGAACCGGCGCGGGCGTGGTGGTGATTCACCGCGGCCTTCAGTTCACGGTAGGCGAGATACTGAATACGTTGATCGAGACTCAGTTGCAGGTCTTCGCCATGACGCGGGTCGCTGATGCTCTCCACGTTCTCGACCACCTGACCCAGGCGATCCTTAATCACCCGCTTGCTGCCCGGGGTGCCACGCAGCGTTTCGTCCATCATCAGCTCAATGCCTTCCTGACCACTGTCGTCGATGTTGGTGAAACCGACCACGTGGGCCGCCACCTCACCCATCGGGTAGTAGCGGCGATACTCCGGCTGCAGTGAAACACCGGGCACGCCCAGCGCTATCACCTTTTCTGCCAGCTCCGGATTGACATGGCGACGCAGGTAGACAAACTCCTTCTCCATCCGTCCGGCGAGCAGCTTCTCCAGATAGCCTGTCGGCAGTTCCAGCTGTTTGGATAGTTCCGGCCAGCGTCCCCGTGCGGTCGCCAGTTCCTGCGGATTGGCCCAGACAGACTCAACCGGGGTACTGATAGCCATCGGTTCGCCGTTGCGATCGGTGATCATGCCGCGGTGCGCCGGGATCTCCACCACCCGCAGATAACGCGCATCGCCCTGCCCCTGCAGGAACTCGCGCTGATTGAGGTTCAGGTCCCCCATACGCAACAGCAGCGCAGCAACACCCAGCAACAACAGCAGCTTGACGAAGCGCTGACGCTGGGGATAACCGACACTGTAGTTTTCGCGACTCATGGGCGTACGATCACCACTGATCCGGGAGAAGGAATCACCATATCCAGCTTGTCGCTGGCGGCCTGTTCGATACGGCCGTGAGTGGCCCAGGTGCTCTGCTCCAGTTGCAACCGGCCCCACTCCGCATTCAGGTTGTCGCGCACGCTCAGCAACTCCTCCATCTCGACAAACAGCTTGCGCGAGGTATGGGTGCTGAACACCACCGCCAGGGCGGTGGCGAAAACCAGGGCGGCCAGACCGCCAAGTAGTGCGCGCATCATTGCTTTAACCTCTCCGCCACGCGCAGCACGGCGCTTCGCGAACGGGGATTACTGGCCAGTTCATCCTTACCGGCACGGATGTCTCTGCCCACGGCACGCAGGCGGCGATTGAATTGCGCCTCGGTCACCGGCAGGTCCGGCGGAAACTCGCCGCCACGGGCCTCGTCGCGGATAAAGCGTTTAACCCGGCGATCCTCAAGAGAATGGAAACTGATCACGGCCAGACGTCCGCCCGGTGCCAGCATCTCTACCGACTGTGTCAGTACCTGTTCCAAGTCTTCCAACTCCGAGTTGATGAAAATCCGAATGGCCTGAAAACTGCGCGTCGCCGGGTTTTTGTCCTTCTCCCATTTCGGGTTGGCTTCGGCGACGATCTTCGCCAGCCGCGCAGTGGTG
>JBNLAT010000017.1:0-54073 GCA_050302275.1 Thiohalomonadaceae bacterium
CACCCGATCGGCAGCGGAAACACCGGTCGTCACACCCTTTTTCGCTTCAATGGAAACGGTGAAGGCAGTGCCATTTTGACTGGTGTTTTCGTTGACCATCATCGGCAACTGCAAGTGGCGGATGGTGTCGTCGGTCAGACAGAGACAGACGATACCGCTGCATTCGCGGATCAACATCGCCATCTGCTCGGTGGTAATGCTTTCTGCGGAAAAGATGATGTCGCCTTCGTTTTCACGATCCTCGTCGTCGACAAGCAGCACACCGCCGCCACGACGCAATGCCGCCAAAGCGTTTTCAACACGGGTTCTTGGATCGCCAAAGGCATCAAGCAGGGAAGTTTCAGTAATCTGATTCATGGATATCTCTCCTTGTGAGTTCCAGAATCAGGGCGCGATGAGACATTTCGGCGCAAGGCCGAAAACAGGCGCAACGAAGCCCGGCCGGAAGCCGGACGTACGAATGCCTTATTCTCTCCCATCCGGACTATCACCGTCGGCTCCGGCTTTTCACCGGATCTGCTTGACCCTGCCGAAACAGGCGCTCGCGGGCTCTTCCGCCAGAAGCGGAAATACCGCCGGTAGGGAATTTCACCCTGCCCTGAGAATAAGTGGATTAAATGCTCGGTTAGAGCAAGGCCAGATTAGCTGGAGTTATGCCCTGTGGCAAATCGCTACGCAGGAAAGCAACTCCGGTTATTACTCCAGCCCCTTCTACGAATTGTCTTTTTTGTCCTTTCTGAGAGCGAAGATCGCGCCAAAGACATTGTCGCCAGAGAGTTGGTGAATAACGGCAAAGATGACGTGACCGCACAAATAGAGCCACAACATTTCACCGAAGAATTTGTGTTGCAGGGTATAGCGGGTAAAGGCGATGGGATCTTCTGGAGGACCAACATGGCCAGGCGGGATCATGGCGAACATAATGATGCCAGTAATCGCACAACCGGTCAGGGCAAGAATACCCAGGCCATGCACGAAACTGGAAAGCCCAATGCGGCGACCACTGGCGGGTAGTTTCCGATGGAGAAGTCCTTTCAACTCCTGCCATATTTCGCGACGCGATGCCTTGCCCCATGGAAAGTGGATTTTGAAGTCGTAGATAGCGTAGCTGTAGAGCCAGAAGAGCAAAACCACCACCACTGCGATCGCACCGATGATGCGATGGTACGGAAACAGATACTGCGTTCCCGGATCGGACATCCAGATACTGCTTACCTGCTGAAACACCACCGTGATGGAGAGCGCCCAATGAATCAAACGAGTGTTGTTGTCCCAATTCTCCTGCATTGGTGCTCTCCGGTTACGGCTTAATTTTCTATCTGGAAGGTCGGCTTAAAGATCTTTGATGCTCTTGGCCCACTGTTCCATGGTGGTGTTGGCGATGGGCATCGGCGCTTCCATGAAGTTGATAATGAACTTGTCTTCCAGTTCGGTAACACCGATGGAACGGGGGCGAACTGCCATCACCTGTGGCCCCGGCAGTTTGATGCCGAAGCAGAACACCAGATTTTTTGCATCTTTAATATCCGGCGAGATTTCACCATCGGGCAGAGAACTGGTGTGACTGTAGTGGTCGAACACCGCGATGAATACGGTATTGCTGTTCTCTTCTACCTTGGCTTTCAGGTAATCGATAATCGCATCGACTGACTGGTGGGAAGTTTCGTTCTTATCCACCTCAAGGGTAAACAGGGGATATTTCTCCTGAAAAAGCGATTGTTTCATTTTCCGATTTATCCTTTTAACGTGACTTAAACATCAATAAAAAATCATTCTTCCTCAATACAGATCTCGTGCCGACGAATCGCCACCAGCGTCCGCCAGGCAAGCAGCAGGATCACGGTGGTCAATATCGTCAGCAGTGCGATGGAGAGCAGTCTGAAGAAACCTGCATCAACATGTTGTGACATCACCATGCTAGCAATGGTGATCGCCGCCAGTGGGAACGAATAGGCCCACCAGGAGAGGAAGAACTTGAGACGGGCAAAACGCTGTACCTGAGTAAACAGCAGCAACGTCAGGAACAGGCCGAAGTAAAACAGGATTCGCGCCAGCGAATCGAGTTCACCGGTCAGTTTCATATAGGAGACAAAACCTACTGCCGGTGGTGCAATCAGGATAAAGAAGGTCGGCACCAGTTTGCCGGGCAGCGGCGCATGAAAAATCACCCGATAGAAAACAATCGTCATCAGTACCAGCCAGAACACCAGGCCGATACTGAAGAAGAACCATGACACCTCAGGATAACCATGCGCCACCCCACCGATGGGTATCAGGATGTTACCGACCACGGGAATAAACCATGCGGGATTCATATGCTGGATCTGGAAGTGCTCGTGATTGATCCAGGCGCTCATCACATAGAGGGTAAACAGCAGGTGCAGTGCAGTACCAACCATCCACAGCACCAGTGACAACCCATGTGCTGAGTGCAAGGTGGCGATGGAAAGCAGAATCAGGCTGATTGAAATGGTGGGGAAGAAACTGAGTTTGATCGGATGGTGCAGCTCTTTCATCACTGCCGGGCGGAAACGCAGCAACTTGGCAGCGTAGACAGCGAGCAACAGCACAAACAGCGTGGTGGTAATCAGCAAGAAATAGGGACTGACGGAAAATCCGGGTTTGAACAACGCCTCACTCTTCTCCCAGGCGATGGTCAGACCCGAGAAACCCATAACAATGGCAAACCAGGAGATGGGAAAGTGGGCCAGGCGTGATGGCTGATTCATGCTTTTTCCTCGCTATATCCTTACAAAGCAAATGGAATTTACCTGATAAAAATAGTAAACCATTAGCATCTGCTAATAAATTGATATTCATCAAGGAAAGGTGAATTACTCGATTTACCTTCCCTGGTTTCTATTGGTTAATCCTTTTTAACTGGGAACTTCCCCTCGGGAGGTTTGGCGCGCTGGCCCAGATGAAAGCTGATCGCCTGGGTGGGGCATGCCTCCAGACAGGTGGCGCAAGCGAAGCAATCGGGAATGGTTCGCTGCTGTTTCAGAATCGCCTCCATACAATCGGAAGGGCAGGCCTTTTCACAGACCACGCAACCATCCTTGCATCGTTCATAGTCGACCACGATCTTTCCGAAACTCACTTTCTCGAATAGCCAACCGACCAGACCGAAGGGACAGAAGAAATGACACCAAGGGCGATAGACGAACAGACTGGCGACTAACAACGCCGCAAGAAACACCGCGCCAGTAATGCCAAGGTACATCGGTTTGAACACCTTGAAGGGATCGATGGGCTCGATCAAATCGATTGCCGCCATGAACGCAACCGCGGTAAACACGGCAAAGAAAACAATCCGCACACTGTTGGAAAACCAGAACGGCGGTTTGTATTGCGGCAGCAGACCTTTACGATCCTTGCTGTTGCGGTTGAGGCGAAAAAGAAAGTCCTGCAACGCACCGAACTGACAGCCCCAACCACAAATAAATTTATTCGCCAGCACCACCATCAGAATAAATGCACCAAGGGCGATCAATCGCGGCGGGAAGATCACCCCCTCGGCACCATAGAGCGCAATCGCATCTTTCACCGTACCCATCGGACTGGGATCAGCACCGAGCACCACACCAAACAACAGCAGGGCAAACAGATAGAACCAGCGACGACGTTGTGCGGTGATTCGCCGAGTACGCAGTACCCAGAACATCAAACCGAGAAAGGCAAACCAGAGGGAAAACTTGATCGCGATCTTCTGCCAGTTCTTGCGTGCATCCTCGCTTTGCAACACCTTCGCCTCTCGCAACGACTCGGCAAGGCTGCCAGTGTCGGCAACAAAATCGCTGAGTGGGCGTTGCAGATCAGCAGGCGAGGTCAGGCCAAACAACTCCTTCAGTGCACGGCGTTCCAGGCCGTTGGCCTGGCCGAACTCAGCGACCGTCATACCGCCCTGATAGTGGAGTTCAGCAACGGGCGCAGCGCCTGCCTCAGGCTTCTCTTCCCACATGGCGACCGACAGCCACGATAGTCCCAGCACCGCAATCACGACAATGGCAAAACTCTTCGCGACCGAAATTCCCTTACTTGTCACCCGTTTTCTCCGTCATAACTTACTCAATGAAGTTTAGCTGGATCACCGACTATGATTAACAGAAATCTGCAAAACAGAGGAGGTGTCACTTGCCTACCCTTGTCATCACAGGCAGCAATCGCGGTCTGGGCCTGCAATGGGTCCGTCACTATCTGGCACGCGGCTGGCGTGTCTTCGCCACCTGCCGTTTCCCCGAACGGGCCGACGAGCTCAACCGTCTGGCAGTAACCCATGACAACCTTTCCGTTCACCGTCTCGATGTCACCAGTGAAACCGACATCAAAGCGCTCACGGCCACAATGATCGGCGTGCCCGTCGATCTCCTGCTCAACAATGCCGGAGTCTACTTCGAACAGTGGGGCAAAGACCCGCTCGGTAGGATCAAGTATGACGACTGGCAACAGACCTTCAATGTAAACACGCTCGGTGCAATGCGTCTGAGTGAAGCTCTGATCGATAACGTCGCAAAAAGTGACAGACGACTCATCGTTACCATCACCAGTCATATGGGCAGCATCGCCGACATCACTTCACCCAGCGACTATGCCTACCGCTCCAGCAAGGCAGCGCTCAACGCAGCGATGAAAGGACTGTCAGTCGAAGCGACAAACAGAGACGTTGGAGTGTTACTGCTCCATCCTGGTTGGGTGCGTACCCGCATGGGTGGCGATTCGGCACCGCTCAGCGTGAAGGAGAGTGTCGACGGCATGAGCCAGCTGGTGGAAAAATTCAGGCCCGCACAGAGCGGGCAGTTCTTCCGCTACGATGGAAGAAAAATGCCCTGGTGATCGTTTCGTATTGATGGATTCACATATGGCATTATGTTTTCCGATTTCCATCGTCACTATTTTCTCCGCTTCACGTAAACTAGCCGCATGGATACGGTCGACATCGTCTTTGCCTGGATAAACGCCAACCCCGCCTGGGCGGGATTCATCGTTTTTCTGGTCGCCTTCTTTGAGTCCCTGGCACTGGTCGGGCTGGTGTTGCCCGGCGCGGTGATGATGTTCGGCATCGGCGCACTGGTAGGTGGCGGGGTCATGCCGCTGTGGCCGACGTTGATCTGGGCAGCGGCAGGTGCGATCGCCGGAGACGGTATCAGTTTCTGGCTGGGCCGCACCCTGCACATGCGGATTAAAACCCTCTGGCCACTGAACAAACACCCGGAACTGATCGCCAGCGCCACCCACTTTTTCCACCGCCACGGCGGCAAGAGCATTCTGCTCGGACGCTTCATCGGCCCCATTCGCCCGGTCATTCCCGCGGTGGCAGGAATGCTGGAGATGCCGCCAAAACGCTTCCTGATGTTTAACGTGATCTCCGGCATTCTCTGGGCGCCGGTCTACGTTTTTCCCGGCATCATCTTTGCCGCCTCGTTGGGTCTGGCATCGGAAGTCGCCTCACGACTGGCGGTCATGCTCGGCACAGTGGTGGGGCTGTTATTGCTCGCGCTGTGGCTGCTACGCATTTTGTTTAACCGGGTGCACTGTTACGCCTATCCGCTGATCCAGCGCACCCTAGCCTGGGCCAACCTGCATCCCCGCATGGGTCGCATCCCCGCATCGCTGCTCGATCCCAATCAGCCCGAGGCGCGTGGCCTAACCCTGCTGGCATTGGCGTTACTGGTTGCCTCCACCCTGTTCGCGCTGGTCGCCCATGCCAGCGGCACCTCGGGACTGCTGTTCAATCTCGATGTCTATCTCTACCAAGCGGCGATGTCGTTACGCACACCGTTAATGGATGAGCTTTTTGTTGCCGTCGCACAACTGGCCGACTGGCAGGTGTTATTACCCCTTTCGTTGGCAGTACTCGCCTGGCTCTGGCGCTGCTGTAACCATCATGCGGCGAAACACTGGCTGGCGGCAGTCGGCCTGGGTGCGTTACTCAGCCTGAATCTGGTTTGGCTCGAGGGACCGGAAAATATCCTGCTTCCCGCGCCGCTACATAGTGGTCAGTTAATGACCGCGCTGGCGGTGTACGGGTTTCTTGCCACCATTATTGCCCGTGAGTTTTCCGAGTCACGCCGCTGGCCGATCTATGCGTTGGTCACGGTACTACTAATTATCATTGCTCTGGGTCGCCTCTATCTCGGTGCATCACGCCTCTCCGGTGTGATGGGTGCGATGACGCTGGGTGCCGCGTGGATTGCCCTGCTCGGTATCGCCTACCGCAATCACCCTGCTGAACGGGTTCATCCCGGCGGACTTGCGGCAACGGCGTTTGCAGTGCTGTTACTGGCTGCGGGCTGGCACGGTTTTCAGCATCACAATGAAATGGTGCAGCGCTACCGTGTCGCGCCGCTGGAAATCGTGACCAGTCGTAACGACTGGCTGGCGGAACGTTGGCAAGAACTGCCCACCTATCGCGATGATCTCCGCGGCATTCATAATCATCCACTCGACCTGCAATACAGCGGCGAACTAAAACGTTTGCAGCAAAAGTTACTACAACAGGGCTGGTATAAACCACGCGAAGTGAATGCACTTAACTGGATGGTCTGGCTTGCACCGAATACCCCATTGGAGCGGATACCGGTATTGCCACAGGTGCATAACGGCAACAACGAAACGCTGCTACTGGTAAAAGAGGTCAAGGGGAAAAACGAGTGGCTGGCGCTACGCCTCTGGCACTCGGGCTATCGCCTGCAGACTGACAACCAGCCACTTTGGATCGGTAACGCCAGTCTGCTACAGCCAGCCGATATCGCGGGCCTTGAGGTGCCGCGCACCCAGAGCGATTTCGATACCCCCAGGCAAGCGTTACTGGATGATCTGAGCGGCTGGAAGTATGAAAAGCGTCGAAGACTTAATGATCTGCAGGGATGGGATGGAGAAGTGATTTTATTAGAAGCTAGTCCTTAGATTCTGCTGCCAGCAAACTATTCAACATTTCCAGCTGCTGCATCGGCCCATCCATCTGCAACAGGCGCTGCTTTAGCGCCAGCTCCAACGGCAGCAGTTCAATCAAACGCCCAGCCACCCAGGCGGCATCGTCATAACGACGCGGCAGAGTGATATAGGGATGGGAAAGATCGTCGAGGATGCGTTGCAACATTGCCGCCATGTGTCGGTACTCGCCCGGCAATGGCAACACCTCTTCCTCAGGCAACATCTCCACCTCGGCAACGCGTAACTGATTCTCCTGCACTGACGTTTCAAGGATGCGAAAACGCTGTTCACCACGAATGGTAATACCGAGTAAGCCGTCTTTGCGTTGTTCCCAGTAACTGATCCCCACCAGGGTGCCGACACCGTAAACCTCTGCCGCCGGTCCAACCTCCTGCCCCTCGCGGATCAACGCCACACCAAAACCGCTCTCGTCTCGCAGACATTGGCAGACCATATCAAGGTAACGGGGTTCGAAGATGCGTAGTGCCAAAGGACCACCCGGCAGCAACACCGAGTGCAGCGGAAAGATGGGCAGGGTTCGCCGCGTCACGGCTAGTCACCACCCCAGCGTGGTGCCAGTTTTTGTTTGATACCGAGGTGATCGAGGATCCGCGCCACCACAAAATCGACCAGATCATCCACCGACTGCGGCTGATGATAGAAGCCGGGACTGGCGGGCATGATAGTGACATCCAGCTGCGCCAGTTTAAGCATGTGCTCCAGATGGATCGCCGATAGCGGCATCTCCCGCGGCACCAGAATCAATTGTCGCCGCTCCTTGATCATCACATCGGCGGCGCGCTCGATCAGGTTGTTGCTGGCCCCCGTGGCGATGGCTGAAAGCGAGCCGGAGGAACAGGGACAGACCACCATCGAAAGCGGCGCGGCGGAACCGCTGGCCACCGGGGCAAACCAGTCCTGCTCGCTGAATACCTGTAACAGGGTTTTATCGGTGCCGAAGCGCTGACTGAAAAAGTCTGCCGCCTCATCCGGTTCCTGCGGCAGTTCAATGTCACTCTCTGCTTTCAACACTACCCGCGCCGCCGGAGAGATCATCAGGTAAACGCCAATACCGCCACGCAGCAACTGCTCCAGCAGGCGCAGGCCGTAGGGGGCACCGGAGGCACCGGTAATCGCGAGGGAGATGACGTCGACAGGTTTGGGCATGGCAATGAAGACCGATAATTAAATTTAGGATAGCCCGAGAAAGCGGATTGGGAAACGTCCCGAACGGTTATAACCGACCATCACAAGCGGCATCGTCAACGCAGGAACAGCGGATAGACCGGGTTATCGCTCTCTTCCCAGTGGGGATAACCCAACTGCTCGAGGAAAGCGGTAAATTTATCGTCCTCTTCCGGCGGCACCTGGATACCGCAGAGTACCCGGCCGTAAGCGGCGCCGTGATTGCGATAGTGGAACATACTGATGTTCCAGTGCTCACCCATCCGGTTGAGGAAACGTAACAGGGCGCCGGGGCGCTCGGGGAACTCGAAGCGCAGCAGCCGCTCGTTCTCGGCGGTGGCACGTCCGCCGACCATGTAGCGGATATGCAGCTTGGCCATCTCGTTATCGCTCATATCGAGCAACGGATAACCCTGCTTTTCCAGTTGCTCCACCAGTTCGGTTTTCTCTTTCTGTCCCCGCGCCAGTTGCACACCGACGAAGATATGCGCATCGCTGCTGGCGGCGTAACGGTAGTTGAATTCAGTGATCGCACGCTGCCCCAGGGTTTCGCAGAACTGACGGAAACTGCCGGGACGTTCGGGGATAGTCACCGCCAGTAACGCCTCGCGGCGCTCACCCAGTTCGGCCCGCTCGGCCACGTGGCGCAGGCGATCGAAGTTGATATTGGCACCGCTGTCAATGGCGACAAACTGTTTGCCGCTGCAGCCTTCGCGCTCCACATATTTCTTTACCCCGGCCACCGCCATCGCTCCGGCCGGTTCGGTAATGGAGCGGGTGTCCTCAAAGATGTCTTTAATCGCCGCACAGATCTCATCGGTGCTAACCAGCAGAACCTCATCGACATATTCCTTGGCGATGCGGAACGGTTCTTCACCGACCTGCTTCACCGCCACGCCGTCGGCAAAGATACCGACCTGTTCCAGTACCACCCGCTCGCCAGCCTTGAGCGCCTCGTACATGCAGGCGGCATCCATGGGCTCGACGCCGATGATCTTGATCTCGGGATAGAGGTATTTGATGTAGGCGGCCACCCCGGCGATCAGACCACCGCCGCCGACCGGTACGAACACCGCGTCGAGATCACCGCGATGCTGGCGCAGGATCTCCATGGCGATGGTGCCCTGCCCCGCGATGACCTGGGTATCGTCATAGGGATGGACGAAGGTGCGTCCCTGCTCTGCCGCCAGTTTTTTTGCATACTCGGCGGCATCGTTATAGGTATTACCGTGCAGGGCAATGTGCGCGCCGCGAGAGGCTACCGACTTGACCTTGATCTCGGGGGTGGTCTTGGGCATGACGATCAGGGCGTCGATGCCGAGCTTGGCCGCGGAGAGTGCCAGCCCCTGTGCATGGTTGCCCGCAGAAGCGGCGATCACGCCTCGCGCCCGTTCTTCGGCACTGAGATGGGCCATGCGGTTGTAGGCACCGCGCAACTTGAAAGAGAAAACCGGTTGCAGATCCTCGCGCTTGAGCCAGACCTGATTCGCTAGTCGTTCGGAAAGTGCCGGGGCGAGTTCCAGCGGGGTCTCGATAGCAACGTCGTAGACCTTGGCAGTGAGGATGTTTTTGATGTATTCGCTAAGCATCCGCATAACATAACAGCAAGTTACAGGGACGGACAGTACCGGGGCGGGTGCAATGTGCCGCTAAACTGGTAGAATCTTTGCCAATTATTCCAATAAATGTGTAATGAGGGTAAGCAATCCATGTCTATGACACAGGACGAAATGAAACAGGCCGTGGCGCGCGCCGCGCTGGAACATGTGGTGCCCGGCACCATTATCGGTATCGGCACCGGCTCCACCGCCAACTTCTTTATCGATGCGCTGGCCGAGATCAAACACACCATTAACGGCACTGTCGCCAGTTCCGAAGCCAGTGCCCAGCGTCTGCAAGGTCATGGCATTCCGGTACTGGACCTCAACTCTGTGGATGAGATGTCGGTCTACATCGACGGTGCCGACGAAACCAATCGTCACGCCCATCTGGTTAAAGGTGGCGGCGGTGCGTTGACCCGCGAAAAGATCGTCGCTGCAGTATCTAAAAAGTTTGTCTGCATCGTCGACAGCACCAAGGTAGTCGATGTCCTCGGCACCTTCCCGCTGCCGGTGGAAGTGATTCCAATGGCGCGTAGCTATGTTGCCCGTGAGCTGGTCAAGCTGGGTGGCGAACCGGTCTATCGTGAAGGCTTTGTCACCGACAACGGTAATGTCATTCTCGATGTGCATAACATGCAGATCATGAATCCGGTCGAGCTGGAGCAGAAACTCAACAACATCACCGGTGTCGTCACCAACGGCCTGTTCGCCATGCGTCCGGCGGACGTAGTGCTGGTCGGTAGCGAAAGCGGAGTGACCACCCTGTCCTGAGTTGCCCGCGCAACGACAAGGAGATGGTATGAGCAAACATTCAGGCCGTGAGCCGGAAAGACGCCAGACATTTCGGGTGGAAGATACGATTCACCTGGAGTATCAGCACATTTCCGATGAGGTGGACAGAGAGAGCGAGCTTGCCGATGCGCCGCTTGCTGAAGTCTGCCGCGGTCTGAGCCAATTGCGGGAACTGGATATCCAGGCCGGTCACGCCCTGGCCAATATTCGCAAACACCATAGCGATATCGCCCACTACCTCTCCATCCTCGACCGCAAGATCGAAACCCTGTCGCGGGTGGTCGGTGCCGTCGGCATGGGTTCCGATGTCCGCCCGACCACACGGGTGAACATCGGCTCCGGGGGCATGGCCTTCGATACCCGTGAAGAGCTGGTTAAAGGTGAACGATTGTTGTTGAAGGTGGTGCTGTTTCCCTCGCACCAGTGTTTACAGCTTTTTGCCCGGGTGGCCTACAGCCACGGCGGTAACGGCGACGGTAACTACCTTACCGGCCTGACCTTTGAAGAGATGCCGGAGCAGCAACAGGACACGCTGATCCAGCATCTGCTCGAAGTGCAGTCGGCTCAGCTTCGCCGCGAACGGGAATAGCACCGGGCCGAAGCCCGGTGTTTTCGATCAGCCCTTATAGGCTGGGTCCAACCAGCAACGAGGTAACGCTTCCCCAGAAGGGAAAATCAGACCGGCCTTGGCGAAACCCGCCTCTTCCTGCATCTCTTCCCCGGCGTGAAAACGCCCCTTTATCTCTGCGCAGTTCGGATCGAACAGTTGTGCGGTATCCAGCACCTCGATCAGATCACCACTCTGTTTCTCTTTCAGGTACATGCTTTCTCTCCCTGCCTTACCAGTTATCAGAAATCGGCCATTTCCAGATCGGCACTTACCGCATCAACGCCAGCCCTGGCGCACTTCTCATCGGTTTCCCCAGAAGGTGCGCCGCTAACACCGACACCACCGAGAATGGTACCGCCAGCAGTGATCGGCAGTCCGCCTGCACTCACCACGAGGCCTTCGATTTTCGGTACCGAGAACGGGGTGGTGAAACGTGACTCAAGCGCGGAGGTCGGACTGTTGAACGACATCGCGGTATAGGCTTTTTGTTTTGAAATGGTCAGGGTCAGATCCATCGCCAGTACATCACGCAACACTGCCTGTGGGTGACCGCCGCGATCGATAACCGTTACCGCAACCTGCACACCCTCTTTACGGCACTGAGCGATCGCTGCCTGGGCAATCTGTAACGCGGTCTCCATGCTCAGACGTTTAATGGAAACGATCGGCGACTCCTCAGCCTGAATAGCGGGAGCCGAAAGTAATGTGGTAGCCAGCAAAAACGGAACAACAGCTTTTTTCATCTTCTTCTCCTCCGGGGTGGTTTTCCTTCATCGTAGCCCAAGCGGAGAAAAAAGGTAAAAGGAAAGTAAGCGCTTTTAGTCAAAGCGACGCTGAGAAAAACCGACAGAAAAGACCACACCGTTAACCCGTAATTCGGGCAGGCGCAAAAGATTAGCGATAGTTACGCCAGTGTTCAGGGCGTGGGTCGCGGCAGCCGTGGTTACGGCGATGATAGTGATTGATGAAGAGTTGTTTGCCCGCACAGCAACCACCCTCGGTGCCCATGTTGGCCTGTTGGGTCTCTTCGGAGTAGTAGTAAAGGGCACGCTTGAGTTTGTAGAGCAGGCTGTTGTCGAGGTGATAACCCAGTTCAACCAGGGCATCGTCGATAGCCTTGAGGGAGATGATGGAAACGTCATAACGCACATGCAGCAGGTGCGACTCAACAGGTTGCACATGGTGGATGCCATCGACGCCGCTAAGCAGCATGCTTGCCAGGTGTGCCTGAGCAGCCCCTGAGAACAAGCGGCAGAAACGGACTTCGCGGTGGCGTATAAGTGTGGTTATGTCACGGTCCATGCCTTCGATAGTATACCGGGAACCGGATTATTCAAGCTCGAGCCGACCATCGGTCAGGCCGGAATGGCGCCAATAGCCACCCGATCATTCCCCACTAAATCCATAAGAATTTCAGTGTCTTGGTAGCCTGCGGCCTGTAATAGCGTGATTAGCGCCTTGCCCTGATCGTGACCGTGTTCAAGCAACAACCAACCTGGCGGCTGGAGGAAATTTTTTGCATTTGTGATCAGGTACCGTATGTCATCCAGGCCGTCGTCACCGGAAATCAGGGCAGTGCTCGGTTCAAAACGGACATCGCCCTGCTGTAGATGGGGATCACTTAGGGGGATATAGGGGGGATTGGAGACAATCATCTGCAACCGCTTCCCGGCCAACGGCTCGAACCACTCCCCCTCAAGGAATTCGATATTATGAATACCGAGTCGTTCGGCATTGCCCCTTGCCACCGACAATGCAGCAGCCGAACGCTCCACCGCCAGCAGCCGACAGGCGGGGCGCTCGCTGGCAATGGCCAGGGCGATGGCGCCGCTGCCGGTCCCCAGATCCGCGATCTGCCATTCGGCATCTTCAGGGATACGAGCCAGCGCCGCTTCCACCAGCAGTTCGGTTTCAGGTCGAGGGATAAGAGTATCGGGACTAACCGTCAGCTCCAGTGACCAGAACTCGCGCCGCCCCAGTATATGGGCCACGGGTTCACCCTTCTCGCGTCGGGCTAACAGCGCTTCGAAAGCATTGCACTGTAATTCTTCAGGCTCGCGTTCCGGCCAGGTAAAGAGATAGCTGCGCTCACAATCCAGCGCCTGACAAAGCAAAATCTCCGCATCAAGCCGTGCGGAATCGCTGACATCGGCAAGCCGCGTCGCGGCCTGTTGCAGAAGTGCAGCGATATGCATCGGGAATTACTCGCCAGCCAGGGCGGCCAGTTGATCCATCTGGTATTCGTTGATCAGCGGCTCGATCACTTCGTCCAGTTCCCCTTGCATGACTTCGTCGAGCTTATACAGGGTCAGATTAATACGGTGATCGGTAACCCGCCCCTGCGGGTAGTTGTAGGTACGGATGCGCTCAGAACGGTCACCACTACCGACCAGTAACTTACGCGCAGCCGCCTGTTCGCTCTGCTGTTTCTCTTTCTGCATTGAGGCCAGACGGGCATTTAGCACCGACATCGCCTTGGCCCGGTTCTTGTGCTGCGAACGTTCGTCCTGACACTCCACCACCATACCAGTAGGCAGGTGAGTAATGCGGATGGCCGAGTCGGTTTTGTTGACGTGCTGACCACCCGCGCCGGAGGCACGGAAAGTATCGACCTTCAACTCCGCCGGGTTGATCTCGATCGCTTCCAGCTCGTCCGCCTCGGGCAAAATGGCCACGGTACAGGCGGAGGTATGAATGCGTCCCTGGGATTCGGTTTCCGGCACGCGCTGTACCCGGTGCGCGCCCGATTCGAACTTAAGCCGGGAATAGACACCCTGGCCTTCAAGGCGTGCGATCACCTCTTTGTAGCCGCCGTGTTCACCCAGGCTCTCGGAGATGATCTCCACCCGCCAGCGCTGTTTCTCCGCGTAACGGGAATACATGCGGAACAGATCCCCGGCGAAGATCGCCGCCTCATCACCACCGGTACCGGCACGAACTTCGAGAAAGACGTTTTTGTTGTCATCCGGGTCCTGCGGTAGCAGCAGTTTTTGCAGCTCCAGTTCCAGCTCATCACGCCGTTCACTAGCGGTCTTTAACTCATCCTCACCCATGGCACGCATCTCGGCGTCGCTCTCACGTGCCATCTCCTCAGCCGCGGCAATATCGTCCAGCGCCTTACGATATTGTGCGAAACCGTCGACCACCGGTTTGATCTGTGCGTACTCCTGGGAATACTCACGGAACTGTTTCTGATCGGCGATCACGCCCGCATCGGCCAGCAGAGCATTAAGCTCTTCCAGCCGCTCGGAGAGATTCTCCAGCTTGCTGAGAATGGAAGGTTTCAAGGGGTTATTTACTGCCGGGTTTGAGACTGAAGAGTTCCCGCGCCGCATCGAGCAATTCGATCTGGCCATCGTAGCCAGCCTGCTTCATGCGTGCACAGGGAGTGTGAATCAGTTTGTTGGTCAGTTGTCGCGCCAGTTCACCGAGAACCTGATCGGCATCCTTACCCGCCTGGAGTTGACGTACTGCCAGCTCCACTACTTCATCGCGGATCTGCTCAGCGTTCTGACGATAATCACGGATGGTGTCGACCGCACCGAGAGAGCGCAGCCAGTTCATGAAATGGGTCACCTGGGTATCGATGATCTCTTCGGCCTGTTGCGCTGCTTCCTGACGGGAGCGCAGACCTTCCTGAATGATCTCCTGCAGGTCATCGACGGTGTAGAGGAAAACATCTTCCAGTTCGCTGACCTGGGATTCGATATCACGCGGTACGGCAATATCGACCAGCAGCATCGGCCGATGCTTGCGCTTCTTCAACGCCGACTCGACTGCGCCCTTACCCAGGATCGGCAGCTGGCTGGCAGTGGAAGAGATCACCACATCGGCCTCGGCCAGATGCTCCGGGATCTCCGACAGGGCGATGGCGTAACCGCCAAATTCGCTGGCCAGATTGTGCGCCTTCTCCACCGTGCGGTTGGCGACGATGATGCGACCGATACCACTCTCGTGTAGATGGCGTGCAACCAGTTCGATGGTTTCACCGGCACCGATCAATAGCGCGGTGTGGCTGGAGAGGTCACTGAAAATCTGTTTTGAAAGACTGACCGCAGCAAAGGCGACCGAGACCGGGCTGGCGCCAATGGCGGTATCGGTACGCACCTGTTTGGCGACACTGAAGGTGTGCTGGAACAGACGGTTGAGCAACTGACCTACGGTACCTGCCTGGTTGGCATTACTGTAAGCCTGCTTCATCTGACCGAGGATTTGCGGTTCGCCCAGCACCAGTGAATCGAGGCCGCTGGCAACGCGCAGGATATGGCGCACCGCATGCTTGTCCGGGTGGGCGTAGAAATAGGGTTCTACATCGGCATGGTTTAGTTCGTGAAAGGCACTGAACCATTCGCGCACCTTGCGCGTATCTTCACCCTCGACCCCGCAATAGACTTCGGTACGGTTGCAGGTAGAAAGGATCGCCACCTCGTTGACGCTGTTAAGCGTGTGTAATTCACGCAACGCCAGCGGCAGTTTTTCCGGGGTGAACGCAACCCTCTCCCTGATGTCTACAGGTGCGGTTTTGTGATTAAGACCAAGGGCAAGCAGCGTCATTGGGGCCAAACTTCATCTAACTTATATTCAGGAACGGTCAATTTTGCTCTAGAGACGTGATCGATAGCAAGTATTCACTTGTTTTATAAGCGATTGCTGATTAAACCCCGATTAACGTCAGCGGCAGTGGGTCACAGGTAAAACGGCAGAAACTTCGGTATAGTTGGCCGACCGCCGAATCGGCTATGGAGATGTAGATGAGAGTAGCGTTGAACAGGTCGCTATATGCCCTGCTGCTGGCAGGACTGGCCGGTTGCGCCAGCACGCCTCAGGCCCCACAACAGGCACCCGTTGCGCCAACCATGGCGGAACAACCTGCGCCCGCGCCAGCGGAACAGGAATTGACCGCTGACCTGATGTTCAAACTGCTGGTGGCGGAGTTCGCCGCCCAGGAAGGACAACTACGCCTCTCCGCCGAAGCCTACCTGCGTAGCGCCGAGGAGACCAACGACCCGCAACTGGCACGCCGCGCCACCCAGGCCGCAGTCTATGCCCACGACTTCGATACCGCCCTCACCGCCGCCACCCTCTGGGTGGAACTGGCGCCTGAAGATGCCGATGCTCACCAGTCACTGTCCGCCCTGCTGATCCGCAATGGCCAGGACAAAGAGGCGATGCCTCACCTGCAAAAACTCCTCGCACTGGTCCCCGCCGCCGACCCGGATCCGCGTTTCATGCTGCTGGCACAGCAACTGCGGCACAGCAGCAAGCCGGAACAGGCGCTGCAACAGATGCAGACCCTGACCGCCGACTATCGCGACAACATCAATGCCCTGTACGCACAGGCATGGTTGGCCAATCAACTACGAAAAAACGAAGTGGCTCGTGACTTTCTGCAGCAGGTTCTGAAACGCGATCCGAAAAACAGCGAAGCACTGATCCTGCAGGCGCGGGTGATGCACGCCCTCGGCCATGACGAGGCGGTGGAAAGCCTGCACAGCGCACTCAAGCTGGAGCCGAATAACGACCAGATGCGCCTGACCTATGCGCGGATGCTTATCGACACCAAACGGTTGAAGCAAGCGCGCAAGGAGTTCCGCAAACTGAACCAGCGCCTGCCCGATAACAGCGATGTCATCTATGCCCTCGGCCTGCTGGCGATGGAAGCGGGCGACATCGAAGATGCTGAGCCTTACTTTATGGACCTGCTGCGCCTGCACGAGCGTGAGGATGAGGCCCGCTTCGCCCTCGGCCAACTGGCGCAACTACGCAAACAAACCGATGATGCGATCAACTGGTTCCAGTCTGTGCCCAGGGGCGAGCGCTATATGGAAGCACAGACCCATGCCGCGCAATTGATTGCGGAGAGCAAAGGTACTGATCAGGCACTCGACTACCTGCGCAACCTCAAGCTCACCACTGAAGAAGAAAAGATCCAGCGCTATCAGGCCGAGGCGCAACTGCTTGCCTCCGGCATGCGCCTCAACGAGGCCATGGCCGTCTATGACGAAGCACTCAACCACTATCCCGATAATGCCGAGCTGCTTTACGCCCGGGCATTGATCGCCGAAAGCATCGGTCGCATCGATCTGCTGGAGCGCGATCTGAAACGTATCCTGCACAAGGACCCGAACAACGTGCGGGCACTGAATGCCCTCGGCTACACCCTGGCAGATCGTACCGACCGCCACCAGGAAGCGTTCGACTACATCAAGCAGGCTTACCAATTGCGCTCCGACGATCCTGCGATCCTCGACAGCATGGGCTGGGGGCTATACCACCTCGGTCGCCTGGACGAAGCGCTGGAATATCTGCGCCGCGCCGCCAGCATGTTGCAGGATGGCGAAATCGCTGCCCACCTGGGCGAAGTGCTGTGGGTGCGCGGTGACAAAAAAGAGGCTAACAAGGTTTGGCACGATGCCCTGAAACATGAGCCGGAACACCGCCTGCTCAAGGAAACCATGCAACGCCTGAATCCCTGATGCTGCGTCTCACCGTTCCCCTACTGTTACTTCTGTTGTCGGCCTGCGCCAGCATGTCGAATCATGCGCCTGTCAGCGACACCGAAATGGCCTGGCAGGAACGGCAATATCGCCTCGCCGCCCTTAGCGACTGGACCCTGGCGGGACGTCTGGCGATCCTTAACGATCACGAGGCCTGGCATGTCAGTATCAACTGGGAACAGCAGCAACAGAACTATTCCATTCTGCTCTCCGCGCCGCTGGGACAGGGCAGCCTGAAACTGAGTGGTAACGCCAGCAACGTGACCCTGCTGACCGACGAAGGCGAGAGCGTCAGCTCTTCCGACCCGGGTGAACTGCTCTACCGCCAGTTCGGCTGGAAGGTGCCGGTAAAAGCGTTGCGCTACTGGGTATTGGGCGTGCCTGCACCAGGCGCCACACGGGATGAGAAACTGGACGAATACGGTCGCCTGGTAAAACTGAAACAGGACGGCTGGGAGATCAACTTCCTCGACTACGAACCGCGCATGGGCGTCGAACTCCCCGGGCGGGTCTTCGTCAACAACAACAAGGCCAAGGTCAAACTGGTGATCAGCGACTGGCAGCCTCTGCCGCCCTTATGAGTGAAAAAGGCTGGCCAGCCCCGGCCAAACTCAATCTGTTCCTGCACATCACCGGTCGTCGCGAGGATGGCTACCATCTGCTGCAGACGGTTTTTCAGTTTCTCGACTATGGCGACACCCTGCATTTCACCTTGCGGCAGGATGGAGAGATCCACCGCGTCAGTTCGCTGCCCGGGGTAAATGAAGATCAGGATTTAACCGTCCGCGCCGCAAGGCTGTTAAAAGAAGCCAGCGGCTGTTCGCTCGGCACCAACATTGAAGTGGAAAAACAGCTGCCGATGGGTGGCGGCCTCGGCGGCGGGAGCTCCGATGCCGCCACTACCCTGGTCGCGCTCAACCAGCTGTGGCAGCTGGGACTGGAGGTCGAGCGACTGGCCGAACTCGGCCTGCAACTGGGCGCTGACGTGCCGGTGTTCGTCCGTGGCTATGCCGCCTGGGCCGAAGGGGTCGGCGAACAACTGGTGCCCGTTGAGCCTGCTGAACCCTGGTATCTGGTAATAATCCCCGATGTGTCGGTCAGTACCGCTGAAATTTTCGGCGCACCGGAATTGACACGGGATACTCCTGCCATCAAAATACGCGACTTTCTCGCAGGCCAAGGGCTTAACGTCTGTCAGGCAGTAGTCGCCAGACGCTATCCGGCGGTCGCCGAAAGCCTGGAATGGCTGGGTCGACACGGCAGAGCGATGATGACGGGCACCGGTGCCTGCGTTTTCGCCGCCTTCGACACACGACAGGAAGCAGAAGCGGTCATGGCCGGGATGCCGAGCAAGTGGCGCGGCTTTATTGCCAAAGGGCTAAACCGCTCGCCATTGCTGGAGAGACTGAACACGATTTGAATACACCTATATAATATGGGGTGTGTTTTTAGTAACGATTTATTGGGGCGTCGCCAAGCGGTAAGGCAACGGGTTTTGATCCCGTCATGCGCAGGTTCGAATCCTGCCGCCCCAGCCATATTACGTCACCGAAGGTGGCACTGATTTAATGGGCGCAGGATGATGAACCTCAGGTTCGACCCGAGCACAAAGTGCGAGGGAACGACGGCGCGAAGCAACGTCGGCCCCGAAGGGGTGAGGCGCAAAGCGCCGAATAATCCTGCCGCCACAGCCATTTTTGCAAATCAGGCAACCGCGTCAGCAAGTGTTTTCCGCTAACAAGGGGTTCATGGTGTCAGACATGATGGTCTTCGCCGGTAATGCCAACCCGCAGTTGGCGCAAAGTATCGCTTCCTATCTGGAGATGCCTCTGGGCAAAGCCATCGTAGGCAAGTTCAGTGATGGCGAAGTGATGGTGGAAATTCTGGAAAACGTGCGCGGCAAGCACGTATTCATCATCCAGCCCACCTGTGCACCCACCAACGATCACCTGATGGAATTGATGGTCATGGCCGATGCCATGCGCCGCGCCTCGGCCCGAATGGTGACCGCGGTGATTCCCTATTTTGGCTATGCCCGTCAGGACCGCCGCCCGCGTTCTGCGCGTGTGCCGATCACGGCAAAGGTCGTAGCCAATATGCTGGCGGGTTCCGGCATTAACAAATTGCTCACCGTGGATCTGCACGCCGATCAGATTCAGGGCTTTTTCGATATCCCGGTAGACAATGTCTACGCTTCACCGATTCTGCTCGGTGATATCTGGAAGAGCCGCGATCCGGAACTGATGGTGGTGTCACCGGACGTAGGCGGTGTGGTGCGTGCCCGGGCCCTGGCCAAACGTCTCGACGATGCCGATCTGGCCATCATCGACAAACGTCGTCCCAAGGCCAATGTGGCGCAGGTGATGCACATTATCGGTGACGTCGAAGGTCGCAGCTGCGTCCTGATCGACGACCTGGTCGATACCGCCGGAACCCTGTGTCAGGCTGCCAATGCACTCAAGCAACACGGCGCCGCCAAGGTTAAGGCCTATATTACCCACCCGGTGCTTTCGGGCCCCGCAGTGGAAAACATTATGAATTCACAGCTGGATGAGCTGGTGGTGACTGATAGCATCCCGCTCAGTGCCGAAGCGATGGCCTGTACCCAGATCCGTCAGGTATCCATCGCCGAGATGCTGGCCGAAACCATTCGTCGTATTAACAACGACGAATCGGTCAGCTCGCTGTACATGGATTAGGAGCCTATCGCTCCTTAACGGCCGCCGTCTGGTCGCGGACGGCGGTAACCGACCACCCGTAAGGGTGGTTGTTTATCTTTAAATATGGAGAAATCTAATGAGCAAAGTTGACTTCAATATCACTGCCGAAGTCCGTACCGACATGGGGAAGGGTGCGAGCCGCCGCCTGCGTCGTGATGGCATGTTCCCGGCAGTTATCTACGGTGGTGCAGAAGCACCGCAATCACTGAGCCTGGACCATAACGACATGGTGCACCATCTGGAGAACGAGGCTTTCTACTCGCACATCCTGACCATCGAGATCGATGGCAAGGCACAGAAAGCCGTTCTGAAAGATCTGCAGCGTCACCCGGCCAAGCCGATCCTGCTGCACGCTGATTTCATGCGCGTTTCCGACAAGGAAAAGATCAAGATGCACGTGCCGCTTCACTTCATTAACGAAGAAGAAGCACCCGGCCTGAAGAAAGGTGGCGTCGTTACCCACAACATGACCGAGGTAGAGGTTCAGTGTCTGCCGAAAGATCTGCCTGAGTACCTGGAAGTGGATCTGGCCGGTCTTGAGATCGAAGGCATTCTGCACCTGACCGACATCAAACTGCCTGCCAACGTTGATCTGGTAGAACTGCTGCACGGCGAAGGTCACGACCAGGCCATCGCAGCGATCCACAAGACCCGCGCCAGCAAAGACGCGGAAGAGACGGAAGAAGGCGGCGAAGAAGCTGCAGCAGAGGGCGAAGGCGAATAATCTTCGCCCCGCTGTCTCTACGGAGCACCGGTGTTGTCGTCGCGTATTCAACTCATCGTCGGTCTGGGGAATCCCGGATCGCAATATGAGCAGACGCGGCACAACGCCGGTTTTTGGTTTGTAGAGGCCCTTGCCCGGCAACACGGTGCAAGCTTCAAAAGCGAAACCAAATTTCACGGCGAGGCCTGCAAGATCTCTATTGGCGGTCATGACGTCTGGTTACTCAAACCGATGACCTTCATGAACCGTAGTGGTCAGGGTGTCGCCGCATTGGCGCGATTCTACAAAATCGAACCTGCGAATATTCTCGTCGCCCACGATGAACTGGATCTGCCACCGGGTGACATCCGCCTCAAACAGGGTGGCGGTCACGGTGGTCATAACGGCCTGCGCGACACCATCGAAAAGCTCGGTAACACTCGCGATTTCCAACGCCTGCGTATCGGCATCGGTCATCCGGGACACAGCTCCCAGGTCACCGGCTATGTACTGGGCAAGGCCCAGGCCGATGAGCAACGCTTGATGGAAGATGCCATCGACGCAGCCCTCAAGGTCATGCCGCTGGCAATCGACGGAGAGTTGCAGAAAGCGATGAACGAATTGCATAGCAAACGCTAGGCAACTTAACAGACAACGGACAATAAACCATGGGATTCAAATGCGGTATCGTCGGCCTGCCCAATGTGGGTAAATCGACCCTCTTCAATGCCCTGACCAAGGCGGGCATTCAGGCTGAAAACTATCCGTTCTGCACCATCGAACCCAACGTTGGTGTGGTGCCGGTCCCTGACCCACGTCTCGACAAGCTGGCGGTGATCGTCAAGCCGGAACGGATACTGCCCACCACCATGGAGTTCGTCGACATCGCCGGTCTGGTGGCCGGTGCCTCAAAGGGCGAAGGGCTGGGTAACAAGTTCCTCGCCAACATCCGCGAGACCGATGCTATCGCCCAGGTCGTGCGCTGCTTCGAGGACGATAACGTGGTGCATGTCTCGGGCAAGATCAGCCCGCTCAACGATATCGAGGTGATCAACACCGAACTGATGCTGGCGGATCTGGAGAGCGTCGAAAAGGGCGTGCTGCGCGTTGCCAAGGTCGCCAAGAGCGGCGACAAGGAAGCCAAGGCCAAACTGGCGGTACTCGAAAAGGTGCGTGATGCCCTGGCCGACGGCAAGCTGGTTCGTACCCTCGGCCTGAGCGAAGACGAAGAGGATCACATCTACGACCTGCACCTGCTCACCATCAAACCGACCATGTACATCGCCAACGTCGCTGAGGATGGATTCGAGAACAACCCCCATCTGGACGCAGTGTGCAAACTGGCTGCGGAAGAGAACGCTGAGGTGGTTGCGGTCTGCGCCGCCATCGAATCGGAACTGGTGGAACTCGATGCCGAAGAAGCCAGGGTATTTCTCGACGAACTGGGACTGGAAGAACCGGGCCTCAATCGCGTGATTCGTGCAGGCTACCAATTACTTGGCCTGCACACCTACTTCACCGCCGGGGTCAAAGAGGTTCGCGCCTGGACCGTGCGTATCGGCGCTACCGCACCACAGGCGGCCGGCGTCATCCACACCGACTTCGAAAAGGGCTTCATCCGCGCCGAGGTCACTGCCTACGAGGATTTCATCGCCTGCAACGGCGAACAGGGGGCCAAAGAGGCTGGAAAACTGCGCCTTGAGGGTAAGGAATACATCGTCAAGGACGGCGACGTGATGCACTTCCGCTTCAACGTCTAGGGCAGGCTATCGCATCGGCCGGTAAACTTGACAGAAGGGGCGCAAGCCCGCAAAATTGCGCCCTCCAAAACATGGCTATGTAGCTCAGTTGGTTAGAGCACATCACTCATAATGATGGGGTCGCTAGTTCGAATCTAGCCATAGCCACCATATTTTAAAGCCCGATTTCGCATCGGGCTTTTTCATTTCTGGGGCATGCGACCCCGGCTTAATCGGTTGATGGGGTCGCGAGTGGATGACGGCAACGCCGTCACCCTGCGGGCGCACTGAAGTGCGTCCCCCGCGCTAGCGCGTGGTCGAATCTCGAAACAGTCTCACAATTGTTCTCACACCCTGATCCTGCGTTGCAACGCCTGCTCCGATGCTCATTTACTATCTGTAAACTGCGCTTCTCGCAGACGTTGTGCCTTGTCTCCGGGCACGAGACCTAATTCTGAGACCGCTTCAGGCCATAGCCTTCTATTTTGGAAGCCCGATTTCGTATCGGGCTTTTTCATTTCTGGAGCGGGCGACGCAGTCACTTACTCCGACTGATAACCCTGCATCACCTTGAGGAACTCGGGAAACGGCAGCGGCTTGCTGTAGAGGTAGCCCTGGATAGTAATGCCATCGAAGGCGCGAAGCATATCGAGCTGCTCCTGAGTTTCCACCCCTTCGGCGACCACTGTAATGCCCATACTCTGCGCCAGGCCGACGGCGAAGGAGATAATGTTGCGGCTGTTTTCATCACTGGCCGCGCCTTGCACGAAACTGCTTTCGATCTTGATCTCCTGCGGCCGTAACTGCTGGATATACTGCAAGCGGGAAAAACCGGTGCCGAAATCGTCGATGGAGATGGTGTAACCCAGTTCGCGCAATTGATTAAGCACCTCGAGCACCCGCCTCTCGTCATTCATGATCGCCGACTCCGTCACCTCCAGACGAATCTGTCCGGGAGAAATGGCGTGTTTCTCGGTGGCGTGGGTCAGTTGCGCGACAAAGCGCATATCAAGCTGGTGCGGCGAACAGTTTAGCGACAGGCGCAACGGCACGCCGCCCTGATCCAGATACTGACGCAACTGCTGCATGGCGGTGTCGAAGATCCACTGACCGAGGGTATTGATCAGTCTGGCCTCTTCGGCGATGGGAATAAATTCGGCAGGGCTGATCTGTCCCAGTTGCCGATCATTCCAGCGCACCAGGACCTCGGCCCCAACCACCGCTTTTCCATCAATATCGTATTGCGGTTGATAAACCAAACTGAAACCATCCATCTCCCGACTCAGGGCACTACGCATGGCATTGTCGATCAGCAGGAATCGCTCCACACTGCTGTTCATGCTGCGCTCATAGAGCTGGTAACGGTTTTCACCAGACTGCTTGGCCTTGTACATCGCGGTATCGGCGCAGCGCAACAACCCTTCTACATTGCTGCTGTCTCCCGGATAACAGGCGATACCGACACTGGCATTGACGTGATAGCGCACTTCGCCCAGCTCAAACGGCAGGGATAGACTCTCAAGAACGCGTTTGGCCATCGCCTTACCCAGGGCAACGTCACTCTGTGGCACCACCAGTACAAATTCATCCCCGCCCCAACGTGCCAGGGTGCAATCGGGATCGATGATACTGAGAAAACGACTGGCGACCTCCTGCAGAATAATATCGCCGGAGGGATGACCGATGGTGTCATTAATATGTTTGAATTTATCCAGATCGATGAACAGCAAAGAGAATTCTTCTTCATTGGCTGCGGCCTGTTCGATGGTCTGGAAAATCTTTTCCTGTAGCAGATTACGGTTGGGCAACCCGGTCAGCGGATCGTAATTGGCCATCCGTAGCAGCTCATCCTCATAGGCCTTCTTTTCCGAGATATCGGTAAACAGACCGATATAGTGGCTCACCTTACCGTGCTCATCGCGTAGCACGGAAATCGTCAGCCACTCGGGATAGACCTCGTCCAGCTTATTGCGGTTCCAGATCTCACCACGCCAGAAGCCCCGCTCTTCGATGGATTGCCACATCTTTTGATAGAACTCAGCGTCGTGATGACCTGAACTGAGTAACGAGGGATTCTGCCCAAGAACTTCGTCATGGCGATAGTGAGTAATCTCACTGAAGGCCTGATTGACTCGTACGATTTGGCGCTGATCGTCGGTAATCACAATGCCCTGTGCACTCTCTTCGAATACCCGATTACTCAGGCGCAGCTCTTCATTGCGGCTGAGCAGTGATGTCACCAGTTCCGAGAGGGATTGTGAAACGATAGCGATTTCATCATTGCCTTCAAGGCGGGGAATCGCGGTCCGGATGTCGCCCTGCCGAATACGCTCCGCGGCAACACTAATCGCCTGCAGTGGACGCAACTGTCGACCGATAAAGAACCAGATAAACAGCCCCAGCAGAATCGCCGTACCCAGACCGATGCCCAGTATGGAGTTGCCGATATGGCGCGCCGGGGCAAAGGCCTGTGCTTCCGATTTACGCACAATCACCGACCAACCCATTCCGCTATACGATTTGTAGATCGACTCCGGTGCGAGCACCGTCAGATAGCGATGCTCATCCGGCCACGTTTCCACCGCGGGTGCGCCAGGTCTGGACCATGAGTTGAGTCGGCTTAGGTCTACCTGCAGCGATGGCAGGGTAGGTGTTCCCATCAACACCTTGCCGCTATCGTTCAATACCACCAGATCGACGCCATGGTCAGCGATGTTGTCGAGTAATACCTTGCGAGCCTCGAAGGCCCAGTCGAGACTCAGGTGCCCACAAATCACACCCAGCAATTTGCCCTCGTCATCAACAACCGGTGCCGAGACGTCGACCAGTCGTAGTGGCAGATCGTCCCATTTGGGTTTAGGCATCAGCTTGGCCAGCAGAAAGGCGTCGTGGGCATTACCGAAATGCAGCCCCTTCGAGCCTTGCTGGAACCATTCACGTTTGGCGACATTCTTTCCCACCAATAAACCGTCGGTACCGACGAGAATATTGCCGTGCTGATCGGTTATCCCCAACCAGGCATAAAAAGGGTAAGCCGCTTTCAGTTCTTCAAAGAGTTTGCGCTTTTTTGCGGCGGAAACTGCGGGATCGCGGATTTCATCCATCCGGGTCAGAAGCAGGATTTCGGTGGCGCGGGCATGCAGATCCTGGCCCAGACGGCTGGCCATACTATTGGCGACTTCCTGCAGCAGCAGTCCTTGATCGGTCTGGATTTGCTCACGGGAAAAACGACTGGCCAGCTGTGCCAGCAATGCCGTAGAAAGAACCGTGATCAGGCCAACAATGGCGATAAGTCGAAATTTCAGGGAAAACTTGCTGTGCATCTACCCCTCTTCATGCAACATATTACCAAGCATCCCTTGCCTGGACTTAAGATATGATCCTGCTATCGGCTGTCTATGCAGCCATTAGTAGCGCCATTGTACGTGTGGGGGCAATTCGATAAACCTATACATATGGATGAGGGCTATTTGACCTCTTCAATATAGGTACGGTTGATTGGGGTCTGCACGTATACCTTCTTGCCATCGACGTTAGCCCAGAAATAGTAGTAACCCTTTCCCGGCTCAGTGGTAACTTTGCCATCTTTTACCGTCCAGCTTTTGACGTGTTCACCATCGGCATAGGTTACCTTGTAGTCCCCTTCCAGCCAGGTGACACCCAGGCGGGAAATCTTATTTTGCTGCTCTTCGCTACAGCCGCTGAGTAAGAGCAGGGATAGCGATAACAGCATGACAATCTTTTTCATTGAATTCTCCTCGATAGAATCTGTGTGGGGATACCCTTCAAACACCGACTGGTAGCGCACAAGTCAGGGCTTCACTCCTGTGGCTTGTTATCTCTGGGAGGGGTGTTATAGAGATGCACATCCCGTTGTGGGAATGGAATCTCGATCCCATCTTTGCGGAAGGCGGCATCGATGGAAAAATTAATATCGCTAACCACCTGTAGTCGCTCATCGATATTACGAATAAAGGCACGCAGTTCGAAATTAAGTGAACTATCACCGAAGTTCATGAACAACACCTTGGGATTACTAATCGTGCCATCGGAAATAATGTTCGGATGTTCATTGGCGATAGTAAGCAGAATCTCTTCTACCTTTCTTGTATCGCTACCGTAGGCAACACCGACAGGTACGCGTATTCGACCGCGGGAGTCGTGCAACATCCAGTTGGTAACCTGCCCCGAAATCAGCTCTGAGTTGGGGACGATCACATCAGCACGATCAAACGTCTGAATCAGGGTGGAACGGATACTAATCCGTTTAACATGACCCTCGGTACTACCGACCACAATCCAGTCACCGGTTTTAATCGGACGTTCGAACAACAGAATTAAACCGGAAACAAAATTATTGACGATGTTCTGCAGGCCAAAACCGATACCAACCGAGAGTGCACCAGCGATGATCGCCAGGTTGGTAAACTGCACCCCAGCCACACCCAGCGCAATCAATACCGCCAATGCAACGCCGACGTAACCACTGAGCGTGACCAGCGCCTCACGCGAACCACGCTCCATGCGACTCTTTTTCAGCCACCTGCCTTCCAGTCGTCCACGTAGCCAGTCGCTCACCGCCAGCAGCAACGCAAAGATCAGAATCGCGACCACAATACGGAAAGGGACGATGGTCAGTGAGCCGAGCTGAAAACCATCGAGCACGTAACGGGAAACGGCGCTCATCACCTCATTGGAAAGCCCCCAAACCAGCAGCACGCTGTAAGCAAAGCCGAACCAGATAACGGCTACCGTCAGCGCATGCAACCAGCTAACCCAGGGCATCGACTCATTAAGACTGTAACCCAGCAGGCGACGAAAACCTTGCTGCCACCCCTGAGTACCGGAACGCAAGCCGTGGAAAAACTCTCCCAGCAGTTGGCTTACTATCCAGACAAGGAACAGTAACAGGCCGGTGCCGAACACTGAGCGCAAAGCCCAGTAGGCAAAGTTACGATAACCACTGACCTCGGCCACCGAAGTCACCAGCAGAACCAGAAGTAAGATGCCGAAAACACCGCGCATACCCTGGGCGAACAGGAGTACCCGCAGGTAGAAGGCACTCCAGAGCAGGGCAAGACAGACCAGCAGTACGTAAATATCCCGTAACAATAATCGCGCTGGTTCAGTCAACGCCGTACCCAGATCGGTGTTGAAGATCAACATTCCCGCATAGAGCACCAGCAACAACAGCCGCAGCCCGCGGGTCAGTCCACGGGAAACCTTTTCCGGGATGTGAAACAGCAGGGTGACGATGCCCTGCCGGTAAAGTAGTAGCCGCAACATTGTCAACGCGACAAAGAACAGCGGCAGGGAAAGCCCAAGATACCAGGCGAAGGGATAGGGTTTGCTATCGAAAACAACAAAAGAAAAAACCGACACCACAATCCCCAGCAACAGATGTGGCGCGTAGTGCCCCAGTGCATCCACCAGACGGATCGCGTACTGATATCGTTCAGCATCATGCCGGTTAATCCAGCGACGACAGCGTCTACTCAACACCCCGCCGAACAGTACGGCAAGAATAATCAGTGCAGCCAAAACCGAAAGACGTTGTGTTGAGACTGATTCCAGGCCGCTCTTGCCGGTCATAAAGTCCCAGCCGCCGGTCACCCAGCGTAGCGTGAGCTCAGGGTTGTCTATCAACAGGGTATAACTGTTTGGCCCTCTTACCAGGAAGCGCTCAGCGATTAATTGTTGGCGTCGGTCCTGCAGGCTGTTAAGCAGATTGTCACTATGCAATTTCAGCAATCGATAGCCGACCAGCATCGCATCAAGGGCATCTTTCTCATCGTGGGCATCGCGACGTTGCTTGGCGATGCTATCCGGTTCGTTGGGAACCGCCTCACCCAGCGTTTCCAGCTCACTGGTTACTCGCTGTAGATCCTCGGTAAGACTCTCGATATAGGCGGCAACCGAGGTACTGACCGCATCCACCTCACCTTCCCAGTCAGCGAGGGTCTGCTCATCCAGCTCACGCGTACTACGCAGCGTCGTCTCAATTTTGCTAATCCGGTCATCAAGCGCCAGCCACTCCTTGCCATCGACACGTTCCTTGAGTGGTGTCTGGCTCTGGATAAAGAAATAGTTCTCGAGGGAATCATCCTGCGCACTGACCGGCGGTGACAGCTGTAGCATAACGAACAGCAGCGGTAACCACAGGCTACGCCAGTGGAATAGAACACGAGGACTGCCGAATGGTGTGGCGGACATGCTTCGACCCTGTAGTGCAATAACGCGATGACTAGAGTCTATCAGTTTCGAGGCAAGATGCAGCGGGAACTTCTTGGCAAATTCTTCAACCGCCCGCTAGTGACGGGTGTTGCCACCATCGGGCTGGGGTTGCTCGATAAAAAGCTGTTCCCCATCGACCGCGTCAAACTGATAGAGACGATTACAGAACTGGCAGGTCACTTCGACCGCGCCCTCATCGGCGATGATCCCCATCACCTCCTCGCGACCGAGACTGCGCAGGGTATCCGCAACCCGTTCGCGGGAGCAGTTGCAGTGGAAAGCAACCGGTTGTGGATCGAACAGGCGCAGATCCTCTTCGTGAAACAGGCGATGAATCACTTCGCGCTGTTCCAGCTCCAGCAGCTCATTATCGGTGATCGTCGCAGCCAGGGTGGTGACACGATTCCATGCATCTTCATCGCTACCACCTGCTTCCGGCATCTGCTGCAGCAACATCCCTGCGGCACGCTCCTCATTCGCCACCAGCCACATACGGGTCGGTAATTGCTCGGAACGTTCCAGATAATTATCGATGGCTTCCGCCATCGAACTGCCATCCAGCTCGACAATACCCTGATAACGTTTGCCACCCTTACCGGGATCAATGGTGATCACCAGATTGCCGTTACCGAAACGACTGTGCAGATCCCCGGCAGGGACCTCGCCATTCCAGCCGGCCATACCACGAATATGATAAAGCGGCCCACTCTCCTCATCGGCATGGCGCGGACTGCAATCGACCACCAACAGATTGATCGGCCCATCGCCGCGTACCTGCAGCGTAATCGAGCCCTTGAGCTTTAGAGTGGCCGCCAGCAATACCCCGGCGACAAACAGCTGCCCCAGAGGCTCGCGCACTTCCGGTGGATAGTCGTGTCGCTCCAATACCGCCTGCCAGGCAGCGCCCAGTTGCACTACCTCACCGCGTACATCGACATCATCAAACAGGAAACGTTGCAGGGTATCGGACATAAAGAAGTTATCTCATTGTAAGGACGTAAATGAAATCTTTACGTCCTTACATAAGGGTTTAAAAAATCATCCCAAGCCGCAAGCGCGGAATCGTGAGATAGATTTAGCCTTCGAGCTTGGATTTGAGCAGCTGGTTAACCTGACCCGGGTTGGCCTTACCACCCGTAGCTTTCATTACCTGACCGACGAAGAAGCCGATCATCTTGCCGCGCTTATCCGGCTCAGCGTTGCGATAGTTATCCACCTGCTGTGCATTGTTGGCGATGATCTCATCGATAACTGCTTCGATAGCGCCGGTGTCGGTGATCTGCTTGAGGCCTTTCTTTTCGATCACCGCGTCGGCATCACCCTCGCCATGCCACATCGCCTCGAATACCTCCTTGGCGATCTTGCCGGAGATGGTGTTGTCGGCGATACGCTTGAGCATACCGGCAAGCATTTCAGCGGAGACCGGCGCTTGGTCGATATCTTTGCCATCGCGATTCAGTGCTGCGGAAAAATCGCCCATCACCCAGT
The DNA here is from genome assembly GCA_050302275.1 of Thiohalomonadaceae bacterium. Taxonomy (GTDB): domain Bacteria; phylum Pseudomonadota; class Gammaproteobacteria; order Thiohalomonadales; family Thiohalomonadaceae; genus JAPHTQ01. The sequence goes on from JBNLAT010000017.1 coordinate 30,503, forward strand.
TGGCGCAGATCTTCGCCTCGGCACCCGACTTCTCCACCACCTGTTCGAAGTAGTCGGCAATGCCACGTGAACTGGTAAGAATGGTCGCGTCGTAGGCCGGCAGGCCGAACTGCTGCATAAAGCGATCTTTCTTCGCATCGGGCAATTCCGGCAGGGTCTTGCGCAATGCTTCGATAAAGTCGTCTTCGACCTCCACCGGCAACAGATCCGGATCGGGGAAGTAACGATAGTCATTCGCCTCTTCCTTGGAACGCATGGAACGGGTTTCGCCCTTATCCGCATCGAATAGGCGAGTCTCCTGAACCACTTCACCGCCGGATTCGATCACGGCGATCTGTCGTTCCACTTCATACTCCACCGCCTTTTCGACGAAGCGGAAGGAGTTGAGGTTTTTGATCTCGGCGCGGGTACCAAACTCTTTCTGACCTTTGGGACGGATAGAGACGTTAACATCGCAGCGGAAGGAGCCTTCCTGCAGGTTACCGTCACAGATACCGAGATAGGTAACGATGGAGTGAATCTTGCGCATATAGGCAGAGGCCTCGGCACCGGAACGCATATCCGGCTCGGAGACGATCTCCAGTAACGGAGTGCCTGCACGGTTGAGGTCGATACCGGTCATGCCGTGGAAATCTTCGTGCAACGATTTACCAGCATCCTCTTCCAGGTGAGCACGGGTGATACCGATGGTTTTGCTCACACCGTCTTCCAGTTCGATCTCCAGATGGCCTTTGCCGACGATCGGCAGTTCAAACTGGGATATCTGATAGCCCTTGGGCAGGTCGGGATAGAAATAGTTTTTTCGTGCAAACACAGAACGCTTGCCGATCTCTGCGTCGACCGCCAGACCGAACATCACCGCCATGCGCACTGCCTCTTTATTCAATACCGGCAGGACGCCGGGTAGACCAAGGTCGACGGCGCAGGCCTGAGTATTGGGTTCCGCACCGTAGGCAGTCGCGGCACCGGAAAATATCTTTGAGTTAGTGGCGAGCTGGGTGTGGATCTCACAACCGATGACAACTTCCCATTCCATCGCTTAAAAACCCTCCGGTGATTTGGTGTGCCAGTCGGTCGACTGCTGATACTTGTGCGCCACGTTAAGCAGACGCGCCTCATCGAAATAGTTGCCGATGATCTGCATGCCCACCGGACGCTTACCGATAAAACCACAGGGCACCGACATACCGGGCAATCCGGCGAGGTTAACTGCGATGGTGTAGATGTCGGCCAGATACATGGCGACCGGATCGTCGCTCTTCTCGCCCAGATTGAAGGCGGGGGTCGGTGAGGTCGGGCCCATGATCACGTCGACCTTTTCAAAGGCTTTCTTGAAGTCGTCGGAGATAAGGTGACGCAACTGCTGCGCTTTCAGATAGTAGGCGTCGTAGTAACCGGAAGAGAGCGCATAGGTACCAACCATAATGCGTCGCTTCACCTCGGGACCGAAGCCTTCGCCGCGGGAACGTTTGTAGAGATCTTCCAGATCCTTCGGATCATCACAGCGATGACCGAAGCGCACCCCGTCCATCCGCGAGAGGTTGGAGGAACACTCTGCCGGAGCGACGACGTAGTAGGTCGGTACCGCTAGATTGGTATTAGGCAGCGAAATCTCCACCACCTCAGCACCGAGTTTTTTGTACTCTTCGATAGCCGCTTCAATTGCTTTGGCGACGTCCGCATCGAGACCTTCACCGAAATACTCTTTCGGCAGACCGATTTTCAAACCTTTTAGATCGTTATTCAGTCCGGCGATATAGTCCGGTACTTCCTGATCGACACAGGTGGAGTCGCGCTGATCGAAACCGGCCATCGCACCAAGCATCAAGGCACAGTCTTCGGCGGTACGCGCCATCGGTCCCGCCTGATCCAGTGAGGAGGCGAAGGCGATCATGCCGTAGCGGGAAACCCGACCATAGGTCGGCTTGAGTCCGGTGATACCGCAAAGCGCCGCAGGCTGACGGATAGAACCGCCGGTGTCGGTGCCGGTGGCGCCGGGGGCGAGACGCGCCGCGACCGCTGCCGCGGAACCACCGGAAGAGCCGCCGGGTACCGCAGCGGTGTCCCACGGGTTTTTCACCGGGCCATAGAAACTGGTTTCATTGGAGGAGCCCATGGCGAACTCATCCATATTGGTCTTACCAAGCATCACCGCACCGGCATTCTGGAAACGGCTGATCACCGTCGCGTCATAGGGTGCGATAAATGGATCGAGCATCTTCGAAGCGCAGGAGGTGCGTACTCCGTTAGTGCAGAAGATGTCCTTGTGGGCGAGGGGTACGCCGGTCAGCGGCGCGGTATCACCCGCCGCAATACGCTGATCTGCGGCCTTCGCCTGCTGCAGGGCGATCTCGTCGGTCACGGTGATAAAACTGTTCAGTTCGCCGTTGTGGCTTTCGATGCGCGAAAGAAAGGCGCGGGTCAGTTCCTCACTGGAGAAATCACCGCTTTTCAGTCCGGCGGACAGTTCGGCAATGGTTTTATTGTGCATGCTATTTCCCTGAATTCGAGCGAAGCTGGATTATTCGATGACCTTGGGTACCAGGAACAGGCCGTTCTCCACCGCTGGCGCGTGGGCCTGAAAATGGTCGCGCTGGTTTTCCTCGGTAACCGCATCCTCACGCAGGCGCTGGGCCATCTCCAGAGGGTGCGCCATCGGGGTCACGCCGGAGGTATCCACCGCGTTCATCTGCTCCACCAGGGAGAGAATATTGGAGAGATTTTCGGCATAAAGCGGAACGTCTGCCTCGCTGATCTCGAGACGCGCCAGGTGCGCAATGTTCTCCACATCGCTTCTATCGAGTGCCATCGGGATGCTCCAGATTAGGGGTATTGCTTAAAAAGAGGAAACTTATCACATATATGTCCTTGCCCAAAGACCCGGCAGATTGCTAAATTAGTGCGTTCTTTCCTGATGTAGTACATCTGACAACAGACATAACGGCGGAAATCTATGGGTATTTTGGGGCGTTTTAAGGGGATGTTCTCGTACGACATCTCTATCGATCTCGGTACAGCGAACACTCTGGTCTATGTGCGTGGCGAAGGAATCGTTCTCAACGAACCTTCGGTGGTCGCCATTCGCCAGGAAGCCGGTCCCAATAATCCTAAACGGATCGCCGCTGTCGGCGTTGAGGCTAAAGCGATGCTGGGACGCACTCCCGGCAACATCATCGCCATCCGCCCGATGAAAGACGGCGTAATCGCCGACTTCACCGTCACCGAGAAAATGCTGCAGCACTTTATTCGCAAGGTGCACGAAAACAAGTTCAAGGCTCTCAAACCGAGTCCCCGTGTTCTGATCTGCGTTCCCTGCGGCGCCACCCAGGTTGAACGCCGTGCGATCAAGGAATCCGCTGCCGGTGCGGGCGCCCGCGAGGTATACCTGATTGAAGAGCCGATGGCCGCTGCTATCGGCGCAGGCATGCCCATCTCCGAAGCCAGCGGTTCCATGGTGCTGGATATCGGCGGCGGTACCACCGAGATCGCGGTCCTCTCCCTCAACGGCATCGTCTACTCCAACTCCGTACGTATCGGTGGAGACCGTTTCGACGAGGCGATTATCAGCTATGTGCGCCGCAACTACGGCACCCTGATCGGCGAGTCCACCGCCGAACGCATCAAACACGAAATCGGCACCGCCTACCCCACCACCGAAGTACGTGAGGCAGAGGTCCGTGGACGCAACCTGGCGGAAGGTATTCCGCGCAGCTTCAACCTCAACTCCAACGAGATCCTTGAAGCACTGCAGGAACCCCTCGCCGGGATCGTCAGTGCAGTCAAAACCGCGCTGGAGCAGACTCCGCCGGAACTGGGTGCCGATATCGCCGAACGCGGTATGGTACTGACCGGTGGCGGTGCCCTGCTGCAAGATCTGGATCGCCTGTTGATGGAAGAGACAGGCCTGCCGGTGATCATTGCTGAAGACCCGCTGACCTGTGTTGCCCGTGGTGGCGGCCGCGCCCTTGAGCTTATGGACGAGCACGGCGGCGACATTTTCGCGCTGGAGTAACCTGCGCCGGGCGGCGTACAGCGCCGCCCCATCCATAACAATTCAGACTTCCTGCAGAAGGGGGGTGCGCCATCAAACTGCTGTTTGCCCGTGGTCCGTCGATCAGCGTACGTGTCGCTGCCCTGGTGCTCGCCTCTATTGCCCTGATGACCCTGGATCACCGCCAGCATGCACTGGAAGGCATCCGCTCCAGCATCTCTGTAGTGCTCTACCCGATCCAGTATCTGGTCAATATGCCCTTCTCCTTTACCGACTGGGCCGACGAAACCTTTACCAGCCACGAAACCCTGCTAAAACAAAACGGCGAACTGCGTGCCAAGCAACTGGAGCTGGAGTTCAGGCTGCAGCGGATGGAGTCGCTGGAGACCGAAAACGAACGCCTGCGCGCCCTGCTGCAATCCTCCGACCGGCGCTGGGAGCGGGTGCTGATCGCCGAACTACTCTCCGTCGATTTCGATCCGTTCCGCCACCAGATCCTGCTGAACAAGGGCAGTAACGATGGTGTTTTCGAGGGCCACCCGCTGCTCGATGCCCACGGCGTGATGGGCCAGATCATTCACGTTTCCCCCTTCAGCAGCACCGCCATGCTGATCACCGATCCTAACCACGCCATTCCGGTACAGGTAAACCGTAACGGCCTGCGCTCCATCGCCCTGGGTACGGGTGAATCGGATCGTCTCGACGTGCCCCACCTGCCGAATAACGCCGATATCCGCGAGGGCGACCTGCTGGTCACCTCCGGCCTCGGCCTGCGCTTCCCGCCGGGCTACCCGGTAGCCACCGTTGCCAGCATCACCCGCGACCCGAGCCAGCCCTACGCCAGCATCACTGCCACACCGCTGGCCCACCTGGGCCGTGCCCGTGAGGTGCTGCTGGTGTGGCCGGAAAAGAACGGCAAGGAGGCACAATAATGGGCCCGAACCACAACGGCGGCTGGATTATTGCCCTCAGTTTTATCATCGCCCTGATGCTGACGATGGTGCCGCTACCCGGTTGGGGCGAATACCTGCGCCCGGAGTGGGTCACCATGGTCCTCATCTACTGGTGTATGGCGTTGCCGGAACGGGTCGGTATCGGTTTCGCCTGGGTCGCCGGACTGCTGCTCGATGTGATCCATGGCGCGGTACTCGGCCAGTTCGCCATGGCCCTGGCGATCATCGCCTACGTCACGCTACATCTGCATCAACGCATGCGGGTCTATCCACTGGCACAGCAGGCGTTAATCGTATTGATGCTGCTATTGCTGCAACAGTTGCTGGTGGTATGGATCAACGGCTTCCTCGGCGAAGCACCGCGGGGACTTCAACACTGGCTGCCCGCCTTCATCAGCATGCTGCTGTGGCCCTGGCTGTTCCTGATCCTGAGGGATATTCGCCGCAAATTCCGGGTAAGCTAGAGTGCGTGCAAAACACACACTGATAAAAGATCCCTACCGGGAGCGCCAACTCTTTCTTAACCGTGCCATTCTCGGTGGCGTCTTTAGCATCGCACTAATTATCGTACTCATTACCCGCATGTTCTATCTGCAGGTGATGCGCCACGAACACTTCACCACCCTCTCCACCAACAACCGAGTCTCTCTGCAACCGATCGCCCCCACCCGTGGGTTAATCTACGACCGCAACGGCGTACTGCTGGCGCAGAACCTTCCCACCTTCAGCCTGGAGATCGTTCAGGAGCGGGTGGAGGATATGGATGCAACGCTCAAACATATCGCCGATCTAATCGAGGTCAGCGATGAGGACATCAGCCGTTTCCGTGACGAACTGAAGCGCAGCCGCCGCTTCGAGGCGGTACCGCTGCGCTTCCGTCTCAGCGACGAAGAGGTAGCACTGATCGCGGTCAACAACCACCGCCTTCCCGGGGTGGAAATTAACTCTACCCTCACCCGCCACTACCCACTGGGCCACCTTACCGCCCACTCAGTGGGTTACGTCGGCCGGATCAACGAACAGGAATTGCGTAAACTCGACCCGACCAATTACGCCGCCACCAACTACATCGGCAAGATCGGCGTGGAAAAGAGCTACGAGACCCTGCTACACGGTAACGTCGGCTTTCAGCGGGTGGAGACCAATGCTCGCGGTCGGGTGCTACGGGTGCTGGAATATACCCCTCCGACGCCGGGACAGAACCTCTATCTCAACCTCGATATCGAACTACAACGGGCCGCGGAAAAGGCCTTCGGCGAAGAGCGTGGCGCGCTGGTCGCCATTGAGCCCGGTAGCGGCGCGGTACTCAGCCTGGTCAGCGTTCCCAGCTACGACCCCAACCTGTTCGTTAACGGCATCCCGCTCGCCGCCTACCAGTTACTGAGCACTTCCCGCGACCAGCCGCTGTTCAACCGTGCCCTGCGCGGCCAATATCCACCCGGCTCCACCACCAAACCCTTTGTCGGTCTGGCGGGACTGGAACTGGGCACTGTCACCACACTGGATACAGTCAACTGCACCGGCTACTACCTGCTGAAAAACGACGAACGCCACTACCGCGACTGGAAAAAACAGGGCCACGGCGTGATCGGCCTGACCCGCGCCATCGTCGAATCCTGCGATGTCTACTTCTACGATCTGGCGCTCAACCTCGGCATCGACAACATCTCCAGTTACCTGTCCAACTTCGGTTTCGGTACCGAGACGCGCATCGACATCGGTGGCGATGCCGAGGGCCTGCTACCATCACGAGAGTGGAAACGACGGGTCAAACGTGAGCCGTGGTTCCCCGGCGAGACCCTGATCACCGGTATCGGCCAGGGCTTCTTCCTCACCACCCCCCTGCAACTGGCCAACGCCACCGCTACCCTCGCCTCGCGCGGTAAACTGATGAAACCGACTGTGGTCAGTGGCATAGAAAACCCGACTACCCACACCATCAACCCGATGCCGCCGACAGTGTTCAACGAAGTACCGATCAACGAAGCGGGCAACTGGTGGCGTATTGAGCGGGCCATGGCCAAGGTAGTGCACAGCCCGACAGGTACTGCACGACGCATCGGCTACGGCATCGACTACGAGATCGCGGGCAAAACCGGCACCGCCCAGGTCTTCGGCATCAAGCAGGATGAAGAGTACGTGGCCGAAGACATCGACAAACGCCTGCGCGACCACGCCCTGTTCATCGCCTTCGCCCCCGTCGATGAACCGAAAATCGCCGTTGCGGTCATTGTGGAGAATGGCGGTAGTGGTGGCGCAGTCGCCGCGCCTATCGCCGGCAAAGTTATTGCGCGCTACATGAAGGAAATTCGCACCTCGGGAGAGAAAAGCCATGCTGCTCAGTGATGCTTCGGCGAGCCATAGCGCCTTCCGCCGCTTTCATATCGATCCCCCCCTGCTGATGGCGTTGCTGCTGCTGGCCGGGATCGGACTGGTGATCCTGTTCAGCGCCACCGGACAGAACGAGACCCAGATGTGGCGACAGGTCACCCGCCTGGTGATCTCCTTTGGCGCCATGCTGCTGCTGGCGCAGGTCTCCCCCGACACCCTGCTGCGCTGGACCCACTGGATCTTCGGCCTCGGGCTGGTGATGCTGATCGCGGTGCTGATACTGGGTGAAGTGGGCAAGGGGGCGCAGCGCTGGCTCGGCATCGGCAGCATTCGCTTCCAGCCGTCGGAACTGATGAAACTGGCGGTGCCGATGATGGTCGCCTGGTATTTCGCGGAAAAGAGCCTGCCACCCCGTTTTCCGCAGATACTGACTGCCTTGACCATCTTTATGGTCCCGGCGCTACTGATCGCCAAACAACCCGATCTGGGCACCGCGCTGCTGATCGCCAGCTCAGGCTTTTTCGTCCTGCTGTTTGCCGGACTGAGCTGGCGCTTTATGGGCATCGCCTCACTGCTCGCCATGCCACTGGCCTGGGTGCTGTGGCAGTTCGGTATGCACGACTACCAGCGCCGCCGGGTACTCACTTTCCTCAACCCGGAAAGCGACCCGCTTGGGGCGGGCTATCACATCATCCAGTCGAAGATCGCCATCGGCTCCGGCGGCATCTACGGCAAGGGCTGGCTCAACGGCACCCAGTCACACCTGGAGTTCCTGCCCGAGCGCCACACCGACTTTATCTTCGCCGTATTCAGCGAGGAGTTCGGCCTGATGGGCGCACTACTGCTACTGGCGGTCTATCTGTTTATCGTATTGCGCTGCCTGATCATCGCCAGTCAGGCTCAGGATACCTATTCGCGCCTGCTCGCCGGCGGCCTGACCATGACCTTTATGGTCTATGTCTTCGTCAATATCGGTATGGTCAGCGGGCTGTTACCGGTGGTCGGTGTGCCGCTTCCCCTGGTCAGTTTTGGCGGCAGTTCCATGGTGACCTTGATGGCCTCTTTCGGTATCCTCATGTCTATCCACACTCATCGAAAATTATTGAAGAACTAATTGTTGTGAAACGTCTTTTTCTCCTGCTTCTCATCACTTTCAGCGCCACGGCCCAGGCCCGTGATTTCATCGACCGTTTCCCGGAGAGCCACAGCTTCATCCAGGAAATGATCAAGAAACATAAATTCAAACAGAAAGAGTTGGAGAAGCTGTTCGCCAGTGTCGAACATAAGCCCAGTATCATCGAAGCGATCAGTCGTCCGGCGGAGAGCAAACCCTGGTACCAGTACCGTCCGATCTTTGTCACCGCCGACCGCATCCGCGAAGGGGTAAAATTCTGGAACCGCCACGAAAAGCTGCTGGCCAGTGCGGAAAAGAAGTATGGCGTGCCGCCGCAGATCATCGTCGCCATCATCGGTGTGGAGACCCGCTTCGGTCGTCACAGCGGCAACTACCGTGTACTCGACGCCCTCAGCACCCTGGCCTTCGACTATCCGCCACGGGCATCCTTCTTCCGTCAGGAGCTGGAGAACTTTCTACTGATGACCCGCGAAGAGAAACGCGACCCGTTACAGTTCACCGGCTCCTACGCCGGGGCGATGGGCATGCCGCAGTTCATGCCCAGCAGCTTCCTCAGCTACGCGGTCGATTTCGACAAGGACGGTCAGCGCGATCTGTGGGATAACACCAGCGACGTCATCGGCAGCGTAGCCAACTATTTCGACCGCCATCATTGGCACAAGGGCGAACCGATCGCCAGCCGTGCCACCCTCAACGGCACTCCACCGCAGGCGCTGCTCGACGAGGGATACAAACCCTCGGTGCCATTCAGCAAGCTGAAAAACCTGGGGGTAAAAGCCCAGAACAACTACACTGATGATAGCGAAGTGGCGCTGATTGCCCTTGAGAGCAGCCCGGGCCAACAGCAATACTGGGTAACGCTGCACAACTTCTACGTCATCACCCGGTATAATCACAGTCCACTGTATGCCATGGCGGTATATCAACTGGGCGAGGCAATCCGCACCACCCGCGCCGCGGCAAAACGCACCACGGGGGCAGTGCCGATTAGTGATGCCAACAGTTAAGCCACAACCGACCCTACGCCTTGTTTTCACTGTAGCACTGGCCAGTACCCTTGCCGCGTGCAGCTTCGGTCGCGATAGCGGCCCCAGTAAACCGGTCGACGTCTCACATATCCCCGATGCGGTACCGAAGCATGAGCAGCGCACCCGTGCGGGAAATCCCTCCACCTATGTGGTGCTGGGCAAACGCTACCACGTACTGAAAAGTAGCAAGGGCTTCGTCGAGCGCGGCATCGCCTCCTGGTATGGCAACAAATTCCACGGCAAGAAGACCTCCAACGGCGAAACCTACAACATGTACGCCATGACCGCGGCGCACAAAACCCTGCCCATCCCCTGCTATGTCCAGGTCACCAATCTGCAAAACGGCAGGCAGGTCACGGTACGGGTGAACGACCGCGGGCCGTTTCATGAAAACCGCATCATCGATCTCTCCTATACCGCGGCAAAGAAACTCGGCATCACCGCCAACGGCACCGGACTGGTGGAGATCCGCACCGTCGAGCCGGGACAACCTGCGACCCCTGCCACCCGTGTCGCCTCGGACCGGGCTCCGGTGAGCCATGTTGCGGTCAGCACGCCCCACCTCTATCTGCAACTCGGTTCCTTTATCGAACTGAACAACGCCGAATCGCTGCGCGCGCAACTGCTGTTGAATAACGTCAACGCCGCCGCCATACAACGCACCACCGTGGATCGACGTGACATCTACCGGGTGCGCATCGGCCCGCTCAAGACCGTGGATGAAGCGGATCGCATCGCCGCGCAGATTAACGATCTGGGGATTGGCGTGCCAACTATCGTCATCGACTGACCAGCGGACTACATTTCCCCGGCCCAAGCCGTTAAAATGCCGCTGTTTTTCCTTCTTTTTGCAACCGACAGCAGGATCATGCGCCTATTCAGCAAACTCACAGCCCTGTTTCTATTCATCGCCGCCAGCGTGGCGACGGCTGCCCCCTCTCTGATCCCGTCTCCGCCGCGCCTTGCCGCCACCGGCTTTGTACTGATGGATTACCACAGCGGACAGGTCCTCGCCTCCAGCAACGCGGGACAGCGCCTGGAACCGGCCAGCCTGACCAAGCTGATGACCGCCTACGTGGTATTCCACGAGATCGAGACTGGACATATCGGCCTCGACGACATGGTAAGAGTCAGTGAAAAAGCATGGCGCATGCCGGGCTCACGGATGTTCATTGAGGTGGGCAAGGAGGTCAGCGTACGCGACCTGCTACATGGCATGATTATCCAGTCGGGCAACGACGCCAGTGTGGCGTTGGCCGAATTCGTCGCCGGCAGCGAAGACAACTTTGTGCCGTTGATGAATGCCCATGCGAAAAACCTCGGTCTCGACGGCACCCACTTCGTCAACAGTACCGGCCTGCCCCATGCGGATCACTACACCACGCCCATCGATATGGCGAAGCTGGCAGCAGCGCTGATCCGCGACTTCCCGGAATACTACAAGTGGTACTCGATTAAACAGTACACCTTCAACAACATCACCCAGCGCAACCGCAACCTGCTGCTGGATCGTGACGAGAGCGTTGATGGCCTCAAAACCGGTCACACCGAATCGGCTGGCTACTGCCTGGTTTCCTCGGCCAAACGTGAAGAGATGCGCCTGATTTCAGTGGTCATGGGCACCAACAGCGAAAAGGCCCGTGCTCAGGAGAGCCAGAAGCTGCTCAACTACGGTTTCCGTTTCTATGAAACCCACCGCCTCTACGCCGCCAACACCCCGCTGAAAGAGATGCGCATCTACAAGGGCGAGAGCGAAAACCTGCCGCTCGGCCTCTCCAGCGATCTCTATGTCACCGTCCCTCGCGGACAGTACAAATCGCTCAACGCATCGCTCAGCATCAGCAAGACCCTGATCGCCCCGGTTAGCGCCGGACAAAAGTTGGGCAATGTCAGCGTCACCCTGGGTGACGACGCCATCATTGAACGTCCGCTGGTGGCACTGCAGCAGGTTGCCGAAGGTGGCCTGTGGCAGAGTCTCAAGGACAACACCATCCTGCTGTTCCAGTAAGCCATGTCCGAACAGGAAACCCTGCTGGAATTTCCCTGCCATTTCCCGATCAAGGCGATGGGCATCGATGATGGCGCCTTTGAAACCCTGGTGGTAGAGCTGGTACGCAAACACGCCCCCGATCTGGCTGATAGCGCGGTCGCAAGCCGCGCCAGCCAGGGCGGTAAATACCTCGCGGTGACTGTCACCGTCACCGCCACCAGCCGTGATCAGCTCGACAACATCTACCGCGAACTGACGGCCTGCGAACAGGTGTTGATGGCGCTCTGAAGGCGTCACCACGATGCCTCCCATACACTTTCGTCATCTCGGCCTGGTCGACTACCAGCGTACCTTCGACGCCATGCGCCGCTTTACCGCCGAGCGCAACGAGGAAACCAACGACGAAATCTGGCTGCTGCAACATCCACCGGTCTTTACCCAGGGAAGGAACGGCAAGCCGGAGCACCTGCTAAATCCTGGCGAGATTCCGCTGACCCAGACCGATCGCGGCGGCCAGGTGACCTATCACGGTCCCGGCCAGTTAATCGTTTATCTGCTGCTCGATCTGCGCCGCCGCCAGCTCGGGGTGAAACAGTTGGTCTCAATCATCGAGCAGGCGGTTATCGACCTGCTGAAGGAATACGGTATCAAGGCGACAAGGCGTGATGCGGCACCAGGCGTCTACGTCAACGGTGACAAGATCGCTGCCCTCGGCCTGCGGATAAAACGTAACGGCAGCTATCACGGCCTCAGCCTTAACGTCGACATGGATCTGGAACCGTTCAGTCGCATCAATCCCTGTGGCTACAGCAACCTGGGCGTGACCTCGCTAAAGCAACTCGGTGTTGACGAGCCCTTTGAATCAATAGAAGAAAAGCTCAGCCAGTTATTGAAAAAACAATTAGAGAGTTGGCATCCAGAATAACTCGTGTATTCTTGTGCCGGGGGAATAAGGGGGAAACCATTTGCTAGACGCCACACAGGAAGAACTTATAACAATAATCGAGCAAATCGATAACGCCGTCAGCTTTCATCAACATTGGTACGAAAACCTGCAACGCGCCATGCTCTGCCAACTGGAGCATGATTGTGCCGATTTGAGCGATGATGCCCATCGTCACTGCCAGTTTGGTCAGTGGCTTTATCACGGCGACGCGGGGAAATTACGTCAGCATCCGTCCTTCGAAAGTATCGAACACAGCCACCACCGGATGCACAGTGAAGCAGCCGCTCTACTGCAGAACATCGACCGTGAGGGTAAGGCCTCTCCGCAACATTACGATCGTTTCGCGGATGCGCTCAAACAGATGCGGGCCGAACTGGATGTACTAAAACAAGAGTTACAGTGCCAACTGTTTAATCTCGATCATCTCACCGGCGCCAACAATCGTGTCGGGATGTACAGTCATCTAAGCGCGCAACACTGGCAGGTGGCACGCGACCATACCACCAACAGTGTGGCGATGATGGATCTGGACCATTTCAAGAAGATCAATGACCGCTTCGGTCATCAGGTTGGCGATCGTGTCCTTAAGCAGATTGCACAACACATCCGCGATAATCTCCGCCCTGGCGACCAACTGTTTCGCTATGGCGGCGAAGAATTCCTCATCAGTATGTCGCAGACCGATATCCAGCACGCGGTAATGGCGATGGAACGTCTGCGCCACAGCATCGAACAACTCGATTTCGGTGAGGAGGCAGGGCAGTCGATTAAAATCAGCACTTCCATTGGCGTGGCTGCGCATCGACCGGAAGCGACCGTCGAGACGGTCATCGAATGGGCAGATCGGGCGCTCTATCAGGCCAAGCGGGAAGGGCGTAATCGGGTCTGTCTGTGGGATGTTTCACTGGAAGGGAATTGTAATACTGAGGAATAGGCTAGCGGCCGCCTTCGTATAGTACCTGCCACTCTCCATTATCTTTAACCAGATAGAGGGTTTTGTTCATCTCGCTGTCGTAGTTGTTGGAGTCGTAGCGCTGATGGAACTGCGCTACCACCATCTCCCGCTCGCTGCTCGCATTCTGGGGATAAGCAAAGAAAGATAGCCCGGAAAGCTCCACCTTCTGCCACTGCTTGCCCGCCGCGACACGTCGCTTGTGTGCCTTCCACGCCGCCAGATCCTGACGACCGCTCCAGAAGTCCGCAGCGTAGTGGTTTAAGTACTGCTCCACATCGGCTCCGACCCAGTCGCTACGCCACGACTCGATGGCCTGCGCCACCTCATCGCGCAGGTCCACCCACGCGTCACGCTCCAGCCATTGCACCCGTTCGGCGACGATGATCGGTGTCACGCCCGGGCGCAGGTACTGCTCGACGTTCTGCAGGTCCAGGTTGGGTAGCACCACACAGCCTTCGCTATCCAGCGGCGGCCGACTATAGAAAGCGTTCTCGGTACCGTGCAACCAGATACCGTAACCGGTCTTGCCCTGATGGCGGTCCCACTCGTTGGGGTAGTTCATCGGATAAGCGCCGATACCGTAGAGGTCGGGCAGCTTCTCGTCCGGGATATGGCTGGTGATGAAATAGACCCCTTCAGGAGTACGCAGATCGCCACTGCTACGCTTGTTGCCGTCCAGCTTGCCAGTGCTGACATAGTAGTCGTGCAGCAACTGCGGCACGCCATCGTCACCGCGGCGATAGACGTAGAGGCGGTGTCCGCTCTTGTCCACCACCAGCGCGGTATCGATCCGCTGGTCCAGCCACAACAGCGGTCGCGGCAGACGTCCCTGGGGCAGGGTGTCGAGATAGGCGCTCAGGCGCGCCTCCGCCTCTTCACGCAGTTGCGAGATTTCATCACTGGCCGCACTGCTCTCACCCAGTACCGGGGCACTACCGATATCGCTAACCACTCGTGCCTGGGCCAGCAGCATGTCACCTTCGATCAGATGCGCCAGGTGGAATTTGGGTTCGCGGCGGGTCAGTTCGCGCATCCCGGCCAGAGCGCCATCCAGATCGCCGGACTTGAAGCGCAACAGGGCGATTAGCAGGCTCGCCTCATAGTCGGAGGGGTAGGTCTGCAGACGCTGCTCCAGCCGCTGCATCGCCTGGGCGAAGAGCTGCTGGCGCGAACCGATCTCCTGCAACGCCTCGGCAGGCGGGGCAATGCCGTCGGTATTCCCACCCTGCTGTACCGCGTAGATCGCCAGCGGCAACGTCAGCAACGCTACGGAGAGAAGTCTTACCAGGGTCTGCCGCCGCCTCAATTAGAGTACCTCGATGGTCTTTTCCGTCAGGATCTTCCAGCCATCCGGGGTACGGAGCAGCTGAAAGCGCTTACGCACCGTATCACTGTACCGATCCGAGCGGTAGTACTGCACTGCGGTGACACGGGCCTGATCATTACTACTGAACTGCACCTCGAAGTCTCCCAGCAATACCTCAATGGACTCCGGGCGGGAGAGTCGCTTGCGCCGCTGCGCCTGCCACTGCTGGTAGCTAAGTCCCTGACCCGGCTGAAAATCATCAGCGTAGGCAGCCAGGTAGGCATCCACTCGCTGGCTCATCCAGTCAGCGGCCCAGTTGTTGAGCATGGCGATGACCTCATCCTCACTCGGTGCGGGGAGTGGCTTAGCCGCTGCAGTAGGGGCAGGTTCCGGGGCGGGGAGTGGTTTAGCCGCTGCAGTGGGGGCGGGTTCCGGGGCGGGGATTGGTGTAGCGGCTACAGCTGGCGCGGGCTCCGGAGCAGGTAGCGGTGGCTCTGCCACCCCGTTGACTGCGACCAGCGCATCATTCACCACCTCGGGCGGCGCTGCATCGGCGGTTTGCGTTGCTGCTGCGGGCTCAGGTGAGGCTTCAGCCACGGTGACTTGCTGCGCTGCCGCGGCAACCACTGGCTTCGTGGGTGGGTTGGTGACGCTGAGAATGGGGCGCAGGGCGGGGCCATCCCCCTCCTTACGTTGCTCCATCTGCAGGGCCCGGGCATAGGCGCTGCGTGACATCTCATAGTAAATACTGCGCAGATTGGCGTAGACCGTGGCATAGCTGCTATTGGTCTTCATCGCCTGCTCCAGCAACTCCATCGCCTCGTCCAGCTTCCCCTGACGGGCGTAGAGGGCCGCCAGATTGTTGTAAGGCTCTGGCCGCTGCGGATTTTCCGCTATCAACGCCCGATACCGCTCCTCCGCCTGCTGCAGATCGCCCTTACCCGCTTCGGCGGCGGCATAGAGTAGCTGCCATTGCGGATTAGCCCGCTGTTCGTCCGGGATCTCTTCCAGGCGTTGCAGTGCGGCAGCGTAGTTGTTCGACGCCAGTGCTTCGGTAGCCTCATCCAGTGCGGCAAAACCGTTTCCTGAAACAAACAGAAACAGGAGAGCCCATCGGGGTGTGTTGAATCGTCGATTCATCATCTAAACTTCATAGCTGTGCTGGAATTATCTGTCCGATTATATAGAGTGTCAGTAACAGCATAAACCAATAGCCACATGCTTTTTTTGTGATGCGGGTTAACAACCCCCTTTTGCATCCAATGGCATAGTGGATGACTCACAGCACCATCGGAGATAAGAATGTCTGGCAGTAACGCTTTGCTGAACCGGATCGAAAAGCTGACGGAGATCGGCATCGCCCTGTCCGCTGAAAAAGACACCCAGAGCCTGCTGGAGATGATCCTGCTGGGCGCCAAGACATTGACCAACGCCGACGGCGGCACCCTCTACTCGGTACTGGAAGATGACACGGTAAAGATGGAGATCGTGCGTACCGACTCCCTCGACTTCGCCATGGGCGGCACCACCGGGGTTGAGATACCTTTCGCCCCTATCCCGTTGTACGACAAGCGCGGCAAACCCAACCTGAAAATGGTGGTCACCAACGCGGTCATTAACGGCGTCACTATCAACATCCCCGATGCCTACAATGCACGCGGCTTCGATTTTTCCGGCACCAAGGAGTTCGACGCCAGTACCGGCTATCGCTCCACCTCGTTCCTCGCCGTGCCGCTGAAGAATCACGAGGGCGACATTATCGCCGTGCTGCAACTGCTCAATGCCCGCGACGATGTCAGCGGTGAGATCATTCCTTTCAGCATTGAGGCGCAACACCTGTCAGAATCCCTCGCCTCCCAGGCGGCCATCGCCCTGACCAACCGCCGCCTGATCGATGATTTGAAAACCCTGCTGGAATCCCTGGTACAGCTGGTGGCGACCGCCATCGACGAAAAGTCACCCTACACCGGTGGCCACTGCAAACGTGTCCCCGTACTGACCATGATGCTGGCGGAAGCGGCCAACAGCTCCGAGGATAATGCGTTCAGGGAATTCAGCATGAACGCAGATGATCGCTACGAACTGGAGATCGCGGCCTGGTTACACGACTGCGGCAAGATCACCACTCCCGAATATGTCATCGACAAGGCGACCAAGCTGCAAACCATCTATGACCGTATTGCCACCATCGATGCCCGCTTCGAAGCACTGAAACGTGATGCCGAGATCGCGATGCTGAAGAAAAAGGTCGAGGCGCTGGAAAAGGGTGAAAGCATCGATGAACACAAATTGCAGCAGGAATACCGCGACACCGTTGCACAACTGGAAAGCGATCTGGCTTTCCTCTATCACAGCAACACTGGCGGCGAGCAGATGTCTGATGAAGATCGCAAACGCATCATCGAGATCGGCAAACGCCAGTGGAACTTCCATGGTAAGGATGTCCCGCTGCTGGACGACAACGAGTCCTACAACCTGATCGTGGAAAAGGGCACCCTGACTCCCGAAGAGCGCGATGTGATCAACAACCATATCGTGGCGACAGTGAAGATGCTGGAGGCGCTACCGTTCCCCAAACACCTTAAACATGTGCCTGAGTATGCAGGCGGCCACCACGAAAAGATCGATGGTACTGGTTACCCGCGCGGTCTGACTGGCGAACAGATGTCGCTACAGGCGCGGATTATGGCCATCGCCGACATCTTCGAGGCACTGACCGCCAAAGATCGTCCTTACAAGGAAGGGATGAAACTCTCTCAGGCACTGCAGATCCTGCGCGGGATGAAGGAGCGCAACCACATCGATCCGGATCTGTTCGACCTGTTCATCCGCGAACGTCTCTATGATCGTTACGCCGAACAGTTCCTCGACGATAATCAGATCGACGAAGTGGACCCGACCAAGCTGGTCGGCTGAACGATGCATATCTGGGTCGATGCCGATGCCTGCCCCGTGGTGGTCAAGGAAATCCTTTACCGTGCTGCAGAGCGCAAACAGATCCCGCTGGTACTGATCGCCAACCAGCCGTTAAATACGCCCCGCTCTCCCTATATCTCCAGCCGTCGTGTCGAATCGGGTTTCGATGTCGCCGATAACTACATCGTTGCTCAGGTGCAGCCGGGCGATCTGGTGATCACCGCCGATATCCCGCTGGCAGCAGAGGTGCTGGAGAAGGGTGGCAATGCTATCAATCCGCGGGGCGAACGCTACACTCACGACACCATCCGCCAGAAACTCACCATGCGCGATTTCATGGACACGATGCGTGCCAGTGGTATTCAGAGCGGCGGACCGCCACCATTGAATCAGACCGATCGTCGCAACTTCGCCAATGAACTGGATCGGCTGCTGGCCCAGGCAGGAAAGTAAGCTTGGAAAAATGGGAGCGACTTCGCGCCGCTCCCGTAAAACGATTAATGCCAGCGTCGGCGCAAACCGATACCAAAGAAACCCAACAACAACGTCACCCAACCGAAGGCACCCGCAGCAGGCGCTGCTCCACTGGAAGCCGTGCTGGTCACTGTTGCCGAAACCGTATCGTTGGCTGCATTTACGTCACCACTGGTTGCCACCGTGGCGCTGTTAGTCAACGAAGTCGCGCTCACACCGGTCGTGTCCACCTTGATAGTAACGGTGCTGCTACCTGCCGAAGCGAGGCTGGCCAGATCACAACTGACTTTACCGGCTGACGGTGTGTTGTTGCTACAGGTCCAACCACTACCGCTGGCGGAGATAAAGCCGACGTTAGCTGGCAGAGTATCGACCAGATTGACTGCGCCTGCCGCGGTATCACCATAGTTAGTCACTCGCAGGTTATAGGTCAGCGTATTGCTCGAGGTACCGGAGGTCATGCTAACACCGACGTCGATGCCTGCAGTAAGTGCTGCCCGGTTAGTGGTGCCCATAAACCCTGCAGCTACAGTGTTCGCACTGCCCACAGCAACAGCATTGGCATCGAAACGCTGCAGCTGCACCGAGCCTGCGGCGTCCAGCCAGGAAACGGTAAACGTGCCGTTATCTGCGATCGCAACATGGGGATTTAATTGATCACCGCTGGACTTGGCATTTATTGCCACGGCACTACCCAGCGGGCTACCGTCAGCCAGATAGACACGCGCCATGATCCCTAAACCATTGCCGTTGGCCAACGCGTCTTCCCAGACAACAACGAACTCACCCGCGGCGTTCATTGCGACGCTCGGATTCTGCTGCACCCCGGTGGCGATGTCGTTAATTCGAAACTCGCTGCCATCGGCCAAACCATCGGCAGTGTAACGCTGCGCGTAGATCCCGCTGTCACCACCTTCATCGGTACTCTGCCAGACGACAACCATTCGACCATCAGCGGCCATGGCCACAGCTGGCGACTGTTGTGCGCCGGGAGCGGTGGTGTTGACCTGAAACGCCGCGGCAGGTGCTGGCACACCATTGACGTCGTAACGGCGGGCAAAGATGCCGCTTAAATCACCATCGGCGCCACTATTGTCCTGCCAGGTTACGACGCTGTTGCCGGTGGCATCCATAGCGATCGACGAACTGTCGCCAGCGGTCGCGCTATGGGTTCCGCCCGCCAGCACGAGCATGATTGCTGTGCCCAACGGTTTACGAATGGATGAGTGCTGCATAATTCCTCCTGCTGAGGTGAGTTCTGTGGTGGTTTTGTTTTTATTTGCGCAGAAAAGACCGACGCATCTTTATACTTTTTTTACTTTTTAATACAACAACTTATGTGCGCACAGAGAATGACCCTGCAAGGTTAATCCTGGCTTAAACCGCGACGCTCCCAATCCATTTGTCTCTTCGCTTGTGGTCGCCACCACGCTGGTGAACAATAGGGACAGATGAAAAGCACTCAATCCGTTTCCGTCGTCCCCTTGCGTGGTCCGCTTTTTCGCGGCGAACGCCGCCTGCGCATCGCGCTGGTGGGTATGCCCAATAGCGGTAAGAGCACGCTATTCCAGGCGGTATCCAGTACCTCCATCCATGTCGGTGAAATCGCCGGCACCCATCAGTCTTACCGTGAATGTACGGTGCAGATCGGTCTTGATGAGGCGAGCCTGATCGATCTTCCCAGCCTGCACTCGATGCACCATCTGCAGCGGGCCGATCTGGGCGCACTCAAATATCTGCTCTGGGGCGACCAGCGCCCGCCGGTATCGATACATGAAACGGAAGGACCGGCGGCACCGTTTTCCCCGCCTGACGTGATCATCCAGGTGGTCGATGCCACCGCACTGGAGCGCCATCTCGAACTAACCATGGAGTTGTGCCAATTGGGACGACCGGTGGTGCTGGCGCTGAACATGATGGATGAGGCACGCGCCAAAGGCCTGCACATCGGCACCCGTGCATTGAGTCAGCAACTGGGTATCCCGGTCATACCGACCATTGCCATGATGGGTCACGGCATCTCCAAACTGTTCACCACCGCGGTGGAAAGTGTGCGCGCCAAGAGTTGTCCGTTACCACAACCATCGAGCAAACATATTCAGGAAGCGTTGCGCCCGCTCAGCGAAGAACTTCACTGCGCTGCGATCCAGGATGCCTTCAGCGTTCCGCATGCCTTCCTGTTGGCGCAGATCGCCGAAGGCAATCAATATTTCCTGCAGGAGATCGAGCACCACTTCCCTGAGTTATTGCCAAAACTGCTGCGCCTACGCGAACAGGCGGAGGATGGTTTGCCTCGCCCGTTGGCGGAAGAGGTGCATGCGGATCGTCACCACCGTGCCGCCAGCCTGTTTGAAGAGGTCACCCGCATTGGTGGTCCCTACGAAGGCAAACGTTGGCGCTACTGGCTGGACGAACTGTTCCTTCATCCGCAATGGGGATTGATCGGCAGCCTGGTTGTGTTCGCCATGATCCTGTTCATCGTCTTCGAGGTCAGCGCCTGGCTCGATGCGATGACCTCGGCCCGTCTGGTTGAGTGGATATCGGTCTGGCAACCCCAAAGCACCATGGGGGTGATCGGCCGCGCTATTGCCGATGGTTTGATCGGACTCATCGGTATCGTCGTACCCTATATGATTCCGCTGGTGATGTTGTTGGTGGCGCTGGAAGAGGCGGGTGTGATGCAACGCATCGCCTTTGTCGTCGACCGCGGCTTTCACCACCTCGGTCTGCACGGCGGTGTCGCGGTGCCGTTCCTGCTGGGATTCGGTTGTAATGTGCCGGCGATCTCCGCTGCGGCCAACGCAAGTCAGGGACGCGAACGTGTGGTCTCGGCGCTGTTAATCACCTTCGTCCCCTGCTCTGCCCGTTCGGCGATCATCCTTGCACTGGCGGGTAAATATCTCGGTGGCTTTGGCGTACTCGCGATCTTCCTCACCACCGCACTGGTGATCGCGCTGGTAGGTAAACTGCTGACGCGAAAATATCCTGAGACAACCCCAGGACAGGTACAGGAGATCCCGCCCTATGCCATGCCCGAGTGGCGAAGTCTGTTGCGCAGTACCGCTAACCGCACCAGCGATATCATCACCATCGTTACACCGCTGTTGATCGGTGGCAGCATTTTGCTGGCGATGCTCTCCCACTTCGGTGCAGATCAGGCAATTAATACCGTGCTCACACCGATCACCCACTGGTGGCTCGGTCTGCCTGTGGTACTCGGCGTACCTATTCTGTTCGGGATTTTGCGCAAGGAGCTTTCGCTGCTGATGATCTATCAGGCACTCGGCAGTTTCGAGATCGGTCAATATATGGACTGGGTGCAGATCACAACCTTCCTGCTGTTCCTCACCTTCTACATTCCCTGTGTCTCCACCTTCGCCGTAATGCTGAAAAAGATCGGCGCACGTGAAGCGTTCTATTCGGTGTTTCTTTCGGTATCGGTCGCGCTACTGGTCAGCGGTGCAATTCGCTTTGCACTGGAGGCGGGAAGGGTCATAGCAGGTTAAACAGACGCGAAGACACTTAGTCCATGTGTCTTCGCGCTGCTCGATTACTTCATCGGTACAATTCGGGTCTCACTCAGGTACGCCTCTTCCGCAGACGTCAGATCCACTTCATCGTAACCGGTCACCATCGGCTTCACATGACCAACGAAAGAGTGGCCGGTGGTCAACAGATAGATGTGCACGATAACGAAAGAGAGGATCGCATAGGCCGCCCCTACGTGCAGGAACACGATCGGCTCCAACATGCCACGACCGGTGGTTTCATGCCACAGACCATAGAGCAGATAGGGAATACCGCTGATCCAGATCGCTGGGAACAACACCACCTTCAGCAACATATAGGCAATTGCCTGCAGCGGGTTGTGCTTACGCCAGAACAGCTTGCGATAGGGATGCTCCTCACCACGAAAGATGCCCCAGGCGTAATAGCGTGTCACCGCCTGCAGACCTTCAAGCTTCGGCAGATAGTGACGCCAGTCGCCGGTGGTAAACAACCAGAAAGTGGCGAACAGCCACAACACCATCAGACCGATCGCCGCCAACGTGTGCACCATCACTGCGCTCTTGAAATCGAGCAACGAGTGAATACCACGCACGGCAAAACCACTGAACAGCAGCGTCATAATTAACAGCATCTGAGTCCAGTGCCAGATACGCTCAAAGCGTTTGTAAACCATTACTGTGCGGGTAACCATCAGGCATGCCCTCCTTTCTTCTTGCGGCAGCAGAACCGGATAAACGCATGTCCGGAGACGCCGAATACAGAGCCAATCACCATCAGCATGCCCAATGTGTCGAGCCAGTTATGACTGTCGTAACCAGGCAGGTAGATACCTTTAATGCCCGCGAGACGACTATCCTCGCTGTGACACTCGGCGCAACGTAATGCGTCATGCTTTGGTGCGACCATGTGATTAATCGGCCAGTAGGAGTAGGTTTCAATAAACCCGTACTCACCGCTGTAGGGCAGATCAAACTTCTCCATTTCGTGTTTAATCGCATTACCGAAATCGTAGTTACCCCAGAAGGCGTCTTTATCCTCACCCCACAGATGCATGTAGACCAAAGTGTTGTTGACCTTGTCGTAGGGCTGAATGGTGTGCATCCGTTTGAACGGCCAGATGCGTGAGTTGGGGTCGTCGACCGAACCATCAAAAGCGTTGACCTCAATCGGCGCATTAGCCGGATCGAATTGCGTATCGATAGTGGTGTACTTCATCACGCCGTCAAACCAGGCGTAATAGGGCTTAACATTTTCATCCCAGCTGAAGTTACCCTTGATCGAACGATAGGTATGACGATGCTTGCCGTCACCCTGCACATAACCCTCTTCGGAAAAACCGGCACCGTCGCGGGTTTTGCCTGCAGTACGCCAGTCCCAGTCGACTTTGGTGGCGACACCGCCGCGGGCAAAGGTGGGGATGTGGCAGGTTTCACAGGCCACCTTGGCGACGTGGTCATTGAGCTTAAGCCCTAGCAGACCTTCGTCTTCGTGCGGCGCATTGCCATGACAAACTTCGCAGCTTGCCGCATGGCGTTGCTCACCGGGTTTTCCAGTGCCCTTCTCGTCACGGGCCAACATGTCGTAGTGACTACCTGCGATCTCATGGGCCTTGGTGCGATGGCATTCGGTGCAGGCAAAGTCGAGCCCCTGTTCGTTCATGTGCACGTCGAGTTTTTTGTCCGGGTGCAAAAGCGAGGAATCGAGATCGCCATGCTTTACCCCATCACCACCACCGCCATAGAAGTGGCAAGCACCGCAGTTCTGGCGATTTGGCGCACCAACATGTTGTGCCACATTGGGAAAATCGATGGGCTTAAGGCCCTCGAACATCACTGAGCAGGCTTTGTTGCCTGTGGAGTTGGGTGTTTTGTAGTAACCACCGGTACCATCGTGGCAGACCAGGCAATCGACGTTATCCTGATTGCTGAAATCGAAGCTCTCGTCTTTCCAGCCATAGCCGGCGTGGCACTGGGCACACATGCCCTCGTTGCCACGGGCGTTGGTACAGAATGTGTTCACCAGATGCTTCTTGCCTA
>JBNLAT010000018.1:0-51091 GCA_050302275.1 Thiohalomonadaceae bacterium
TTAGTACTTTCGGATAGATAAAACAGAGTGCCGTGGGAATAATAAATCCCACGGCACAATTTTTTTTACATTAACTGCCATCGCTAAGTCCTTAATACACCGCGCAAACCCGCACCATTAAAGGCTTTTGTGACTTTCATCCCTTGACAGTCGAGAGAGGCAGTTGGTATAAAACCGGGCAAGTTTTCGCGCCGCCATCGCAGTTATATGGCGGGTTTTTGTCAGGAAGCACCTTGGTTCGTTTTTTGTTCATCAACCAAGTTATCAATAACGATAGGGGAGAAATCAGTGAATAAATCCGAAATGATTGATGCTATCGCAGCAGGAGCAGATATTTCCAAAGCCGCAGCAGGTCGTGCTCTGGATTCCATGATTGAAGCCGTTACCGACGCACTGAAAAAAGGTGACACCGTTAGCCTGATCGGCTTTGGTACCTTTGTTGTTCGTGAGCGTGCAGCACGTACTGGCCGCAATCCGCGCACCGGTCAAACCATCAATATCGCTGCTTCAAAAAATCCGAGTTTCAAAGCTGGTAAAGCGCTGAAGGATGCAGTAAACTAGCGCGCCTTTACTGACCCGGGTGCTTAGCTCAGCTGGGAGAGCATCGCCCTTACAAGGCGAGGGTCGCAGGTTCGATCCCTGCAGCACCCACCAATTTTTTGTAGTAGTTTTTGGAGCGGTAGTTCAGTTGGTTAGAATACCGGCCTGTCACGCCGGGGGTCGCGGGTTCGAGTCCCGTCCGCTCCGCCACAACAACAAGGGCGCACCTATGGATGCGCCCTTTTTTTGTTTTACACTAACCACTTTTACTGGTCTCAGGAATAGACGCCAATGCTTGAATTGATTCGTAGCCGTGCCCAGGGAATCTTCGCCTGGATCATCGTCAGTGGCATCATCATTACCTTCGCCCTGTTTGGTATCAATCAGTACTTCAGCGGTCGTAGTGACACCAGTGTGGCCAAGGTAAACGGTTCACCGATTTCCCAGACTCAACTGGAACGTGCCTACTCCCAGCAACGTCAGCGCCTGGCAGAAATGTTTGGCGGCGAGCTGCCGGCAATGTTCACCGAGCAGATGCTCAAGCAGCAGGTACTGGGCCAACTGGTTTCCCGTGAGGTACTGGTTCAGGCCGCCCTGGAGAGCGGCATGCAGGTGGGTAACAAGCAACTGGTCGATATCATTCGCAGTGCGGAAGTTTTCCAGGAAGACGGCAAATTCTCTCCGGCCAAATATGAGCAACTGCTCAGTCGTCAGGGGATGACTCCAGGCCAGTTCGAGAATGGGATTCGTCGTGATGTACTGGCTTCCATGTACGAAAGTGGTTTCCGCGATACTGCCTTTATCACCAAGACGGAAGTCGACAATTTGCTGCGCCTGCAGAACCAGCAGCGCACCATCGGTTATCTGACGGTGGCGATTGCCCCGTACGAAAAGTCGGCCAAGGTTAGCGATGAAGAGATTAATACCTATTACCAGGATAACAGCCAGCGCTTCATGCAGCCTGAGCGGGTGAAGATTGCCTACCTGGAACTGAACATTGCCGACCTGGCCAAAGAGGTTAAGGTCGACGAGCAGGCTCTACGCAGCCGCTATGACGCGCAGAAGATCAATTACACCACTCCCGAAGAGCGCAAGGCCAGCCATATCCTGATCAAGGTGGCCGAAGATGCCTCGCCTGAGCTGGTAGAGAAGGCACGGCAAAAGGCCGAAGGGATTCTGACCAAGGTACGTGCCGGGGATGACTTCGCCAAGCTGGCGAAGAGCGAATCCGATGACAGTGGCTCGGCCAAAAAGGGCGGCGACCTGGGTTTCTTCGGCAAAGGGGCGATGGTGCCTGCCTTTGAAGAGGCAGCCTTCAAACTGAAGAAAGGCGAAGTCAGCGATCTGGTTCGTAGTCCCTTCGGTTTTCACATTATCAAACTGACTGATATTCGCGGTGGTGAGGTTAAACCTTTCGACAAGGTGAAAGATCAGATCCGCAAGGACATCCAGAACGAGCAGGCCGAGCAGAAGTTTTACGATATGGCCGAGCAACTGGAGAACCTGACTTACGAACATCCTGAGTCGTTGCAACTGGCTTCCGAAACCCTGAACCTGCCGATCAAGAACAGCGATTATTTCACTCGTCAGGGTGGTGCCGGCATCGCTGCGGAACAAAAAGTCGTTACGGCTGCTTTTGCTGACGATGTGCTGCTCAAGGGTTATAACAGCGCTTCGGTCGAGTTGGGCCGTAATCACATTGTCGTTATGCGTCTCGCCGATCATCAACCTGAAGCGGTTCGTCCGCTGGCCGAAGTGAAAGAGCAGATTAGCTCGACACTGAAGCATGAAAAGGCGTTGGCCGAAGTGGAAAAGAAAGCCGCCGAACTGCTGCGTAAGGTGCGTGAAGGTGGCTCAGCGGACAAATTGGCCGAAGGCAAGCAGGTGGTCTGGACTGCCGCCAAGGCGTTGAAGCGCGATGCGGAGAAGGTGGACCAAGCGATTCTGCAGGAGGCATTCCGTCTGCCCAAGCCGAGCGAAGGTGCTGTCAGCAGCAGTGTGGCACTGGCTTCTGGCGATCAGGCTGTGGTGATTGTCTCCAAGGTGGTGGACGCTGACCCGGCCAAAGCCGATGAGAAACAGCGTGCCCAGGCTCGTGCCCAGCTACAGCGGGCAATCTCTGCCACCGCCGTCGAGGCTGCCCTGAGTGGCGCTCGTGCGCGGATGGACGTCAGTATCAAAAAGTAGGAACATTCTAGCGGGGGAGAAATGATGGGGAATCGCAAGTTAGCGCTACACTGGCAAATCCTCATCGCTCTCCTGCTGGCTGTCCCTGTCGGCCTTGCCACAGGTGAGCAGGCCGCACTATTCGGTATTACCTTCCATTCCATCTTTAATTTTCTTGGCGCACTTTTCCTTAATGCGCTGAAGATGCTGATTGTTCCACTGGTTGTCTCCTCCATTATTGTCGGTATTGCAGGCATCGGCTCCTCCAGCAATCTGGGAAGGCTGGGCGGCAAAACCCTGCTCTATTATTTAACGACCTCCCTGCTGGCGATCCTGATCGGTCTGACCGTAGTTAATCTGATTTCACCGGGTATTGATCAACTGGGTCCGGTAAAGGAGCGCCTCGGATTTGACGGTGATGTTTCCGCTATCTCCGACAAGGTCGCGGGTCGTGGTGCAGGGGATGTGGTCGATATTTTCCTGCGTATGGTACCCACTAATATCGTGGCCGCTGCTGCCGATGGACAGATGCTTGGTCTGATCTTCTTCAGTCTGTTGTTCGGCTTTTTCATGACCAAGATCCAGGATGATTACGCCGAAACTCAATACAACTTTTGGCAGGGCGTTTATGAAACCATGATGCGGATTACCGATTGGGTGATGCGTTTTGCCCCTGTTGGTGTCTTTGCCCTGGTGGCGAAAGTCGTCGCCAGTACGGGATTCGCCGCCTTTGCGCCACTGGCCTGGTTCTTTGTCAGTGTGGTGTTGGCCTTGGCACTGCATTTCTTCCTGACCATGCCGCTGCTGCTCCATTTTGTCGGTGGCGTAAATCCGCTGCGGCACTATCGGGCGATGGCGCCGGCATTATTGACCTCGTTCTCCACCGCCTCCTCCTCGGCAACCCTGCCGATCACCATGGAGTGCGTGGAAAAGAATGCGGGTGTCTCCAACCGCACCAGCAGCTTTGTCCTGCCGCTGGGGGCAACGGTGAATATGGACGGTACCGCTCTCTATGAGTGTGTGGCGGCGATGTTTATCGTCCAGGCCTACGGACTGGAGCTGAGTTTTGTCACCCAGTTCACCATCGTGCTGACGGCGCTGTTGACCTCCATCGGGGTTGCTGGGATACCCGCCGCCAGCCTGGTGGCAATCAGTATCATTCTTGGCGCGATTGGTTTGCCGTTGGAGGGGATTGGTCTGATCCTGGCCGTCGATCGCATCCTCGATATGATGCGCACGGCAACGAATGTCTTTTCCGATTCCTGTGGCGCGGTGATTATCGGTCGATTGCAGGGGGAGGAGGGGATACTAGAAACGCCACGCTGAAAAGCATGGCGTTGCTACTTGGAAGCTAACTCCAAAATTAGGACTCGTGCCCGGAGACAAGGCGCAAGGTCTGTGAGGAGCGCAGTTTACCGATAGTAAATGAGCACCGGAACAGGCTTTGCAACGCAGGATCAGGGGGCGAGAACAATTTTGGGGCAGCTTCAGTCGAACATACCTGTCCGTCTACGCGGTTTTAGTAAAGGTAAAAGGAAGCCAAGCAGTAGTCCACCGCCAAGAACTCCCGCACCCCGTATAAACCAGTCACGCTGACTGCTGTCGGCCAGTGTTTTGTTTTCTTCAGTAAGCTGTGCGTTTTCCTGTTGTAGGCTATCCACCTGCTTTTTCAATTCTTCGTTCTGGCGGGCAGTTTGAATCGGCTGGGCTGCGACCTGCTGCAATCCTTCCAGTTCCTTTTGTACCTTGGCCAAATCGCTGCTGAAGTTATCGCGCTCTTTTTCCACCGTGGCTTTTTCGCCTTTCAGTTCTTTCAGCTGCTGTTGTAGCTGTTTGCGCGTCTCCTGCAGCTTCTCCAGTTTCTGCTGTGTAATAGCCAACTGGTCGCTGGCGATAGGGGTATCGATCAGATATTGATTTCTCACCCAGCCTTCAAGGCCATCTTCGGTACGAACGCGACTGAATTCACCATTCTCTTCCAGCAGTTCCAGTTTTGCGCCACTAGGGAGGGATTTGAGCACCTGATAGGTATTACCCTGGCCGGTGCGCAGTGTGATCAGAAGGTGGTCACTGACATAACGTGTTTCCGCATACGCGGCGAAGGGAAGCAGCAAAAGCAGGGTAAAAATCATTCTTCTCATTGTCTATTCCTCGCGAGATCGCTGGAGATTGTTACCGCACAGCTGTGAAGATGCCGTGTATGCGGTCACATTCCGTGCCATTGCAGGCACGGCAAAAGAAGACGATACCGCGTCCGTTGCGGAATTTCGAGGGGGATTTAGAAACGGTAGCCTTTGGGGACGACGACAATTCCAGCTGAACTTAGCTGAAAGCGCTCTCTGTCCCGCTCACTATCGTGTCCAATACTCTCGTTATCGGGGACCTCGACATCCTTATCGATAATGCAGTTGCGAATACGGCAGTTGTTACCGATGCGCACGCCGTTGAACAGAATCGATTCTTCAACGAAGGATTCATTGCCCACACTGACCTTGGGAAAAAGAATCGATTGCTGCACGCTGCCGCCGGCGATTACTACGCCACCGGCAATAATGGAGTTGATGGCGATGCCCTCGGTGCCGAACTCTCCGGGTACGGTGCGGGCGGGCGGGGCCTGCATTTGATAGGAGCGGATGTCCCAGTCTTCCTGGTAGAGATCCAGCGGCGGGATCGCTTTCAACAGGTCCATATTGGATTGATAGAAGGCGTCGAGGGTACCGACATCGCGCCAGTAGTTATCGGCGCTGACCCGACCGGTCTCGCCGCCGAAACGGTAGGCAAACAGTCGTTTCTCCTGCAGCAGACGTGGCAGGACATCCATGCCGAAATCGTGATTGGAGTTGTCGTCATCCGCATCGTAGGCCAGCGCCGCCAGCAGGACGGGCATGGAGAAGACGTAGATGCCCATCGAGGCGAGGGCGTGCTGCGGGTCGTCGGGCAGGGGAGTCGGGTTCTCCGGCTTCTCCTCGAAGGCGGTGATCCGCTGTTCGCCATCGACTGCCATGATGCCGAAGGCCGAGGCCTCGCTGGTGCTGACCTGCATTGCGGCGATGGTGACATCGGCCCCGGTCTCTTTATGCGCTTCGAGCATCGCCGCATAGTCCATGCGGTAGATATGGTCGGCGGAGAGGATCAGGACATGTTCGGCGCCGCTGCGCTCCAGTAGATAGAGGTTCTGGAAGATGGCGTCGGCGGTGCCGCGATACCATTTGTCACCCTTACGCATCTGCGGTGGTACGGCGGTGATGTATTCGCCCAGTTCCGGATTGAAGATCGACCAGCCGTCGCGCAGGTGTTTCTGCAGCGAGTGAGATTTGTACTGGGTCAGTACCAGCACCCGGCGTAGTCCGGAGTGGAGGCAGTTACTCAGGGCGAAGTCGATAATCCGGTACTTGCCGCCAAAGGGAACCGCCGGTTTGGCGCGGTCGTCAGTCAGTGGTTTGAGGCGGCTGCCGCTACCTCCGGCAAGGACGATAGTCAGGGTCGAATCGGTGATGGGCATAGTAGGTCCGTGTAGCGTTTCAGGCAGCAGGCATTGTATCTCCTCAGGCTTGTCGAGGGGAACGTTCTCGCTGTTGTGACGGTCTCTGAATATCCGTAGTATGGGCCTCGGCGGCGCTGTCGCCCGGATCATTGAATAATTTCCAGGGATATTGATGTGCTTGATTCTGTAAGGGTTTTTCTTGGTGCGCTACTGTTGCTGCTCGGCGCCGCGGAGGCTGGTGCCGCCACCTCCCAGGCAATGGGCTACACCCCCAAATACCCGGACGGCTTCAGCCATTTCGACTACGTTAACGCGGATGCACCGCGTGGCGGCAGCCTGGATCTACCTGCCTTTGGCAGCTTCGACAGCTTCAATCCCTATGCCCTCAAGGGTCAGTCGGCCAACGGGCTAGGCCAGTTGATGTTCGAGACCCTGATGGCCTCCAGTCTGGACGAGCCATTCAGCCAGTACGGACTGTTGGCCGATGATGTGCAGCTGGCGAAGGATAAGCTCTCGGTTACCTACCACATTAATCCCGCCGCTCGCTTCAACGATGGCAGTCCGGTCACGGCCAAAGATGTGGTCTTCTCCTATGAAACTTTGCGCGACAAGGGACATCCCCAGTACCGCTTCTATTGGAGCGATATTAAAGGCGCCAAGGCCCTGGACCGACTAAGTGTGCGTTTTAATTTCAAGCGCGCCAATCCTGAATTACATCTGATCGTCGGCCAGATCCCGATCTTTTCTCCACATTGGCTGGGGGACAAGGCGTTCGACAAACTGGCGCTGGAACAGCCGATCAGCAGCGGGCCCTATACCATCGAAAAATATGAGTTGGGTAAGTACGTGACCTACCGGCGCAACCCCGATTACTGGGGATGGGGACTCAACGTGCGTCGCGGTATGTTCAACTTCGACCGGGTGACCTATAAGTTCTATCGCGATTTCACCGTAATGCTGGAAGCGTTCAAGGCGGGCGAATTCGATTTTATTCACGAGTACAACTCGAAGAAGTGGGCACGTGATTACGTCGGTCCCAAATTCCGCTCGGGTGAGATCATCAAGAAGGAGTTGCCGCATCGCAACAACGCGGGGATGCAGGGTTTTATCTTCAACCTGCGCAAACCACTGTTCCAGGATATCCGTGTGCGCCGGGCGCTGAGTCTGGCGCTCGACTTCGAGTGGTCAAACCGTAACCTCTTCTATAACCAGTATGAGCGTAACGACAGCTATTTCAGTAACAGTGAACTGGCGGCGACCGGTAAACCGAGTGCCGATGAGTTGAAGTTGTTGCAACCCTATCGCGACAAATTGCCGCCAGCGCTGTTTGAAAAACCGTGGCAACCGCCGAGCACCAAACCACCTGTCAGTCTGCGTACCAATCTGCGCCAGGCGCGTGAACTGCTCAAGCAAGCAGGTTGGGAATATGCTGATGGCGCGCTACGTAACCATCAGGGTGAGCCGTTCCACTTCAGTATTATTCTGGTACAGAAAGGGTTTGAACGAATCGTAGCCCCGTTTGCGCGTAACTTGCAGAAGCTGGGTGTCGAGGTGGAGTACCGCACCATCGACCCGGCACTCTATCAGCGACGCATGGACAATTTCGACTTCGATATGACGGTGGCCGGTTTCGGTCAGTCCCAGTCGCCGGGTAACGAACAGATCAATATGTTCCACTCCAGCTCCGCCAACCAGGAAGGCTCGATGAACCTGATGGGTATTAGCGACCCGGTAGTCGATGCGCTGGTAGAGAAGGTGGTCTATGCGAAGAACCGCAAGGCCCTTGTGACCGCTTGCCATGCGCTGGATCGGGTGCTGCTTTATGGTAATTATCTGATCCCGCACTGGTATATCGGCAGCCATCGTGTCGCCTGGTGGGACCGCTTTGCGATGCCGGATACATTACCACTCTATTACGACCCGACTAACTGGATGGTCGCAACCTGGTGGCTGAAGCAGGGAGCAAAACCGTAGTGGCTGCCTATATCCTCAAACGTCTGTTACTGATGATCCCGACCCTGTTGGGGGTGTTGCTGATCACCTTTGTGGTGATTCAGTTTGTTCCTGGCGGTCCAGTGGAACAACTGGTGGCACAACTCAAGGGACAAGCGATGCACGGCGAGGCGAGTGCCGGGGTGGAAGGGCTCTATCGTGGTGCCAAGGGGCTGGACGAAGAGCGCATCAATGAACTAAAAGCCTTTTACGGTTTCGATAAACCCGCCTGGCGCCGCTTTCTCGATATGTTGGGTAACTATCTCAGCTTTAATTTGGGGGAGAGCTATTTTTATCACCAATCCGTGTTGCAGCTGGTGATTAGTAAACTGCCGGTTTCCATCAGTCTTGGCGTCTGGACCTTCCTGATCACCTATTTAAGCTGCATTCCGCTCGGTGTCGCTAAGGCGGTGCGTGATGGTACACCGTTCGATGTGGTGACCAGTACCCTGATCCTTATCGGCTATGCCATTCCCGGTTTTGTCCTCGGTATTACCCTGTTGGTACTGTTTGGTGGCGGTAGTTTCTGGGATATCTTTCCGCTGCGCGGACTGGTCTCCGATAATTGGGAAGAGTTGTCGCTGATCGGTAAGGTGCTCGACTATCTATGGCACATGGTGTTACCGATCACCGCCTCGGTGGTGGGTAGCTTCGCCGTCATGACCATGCTGACCAAAAACAGCTTTCTCGAAGAGATCCGTAAACAGTATGTGCTGACAGCGCGAGCCAAGGGGCTGGGTGAAAACGCCGTACTCTACAAGCACGTTTTCCGTAACGCGATTATTCCGCTGATTACCGGTTTTCCCGGTGCATTCATTGCCGCGTTTTTTACCGGCTCGCTGTTGATTGAAACCATCTTCTCCCTCGATGGCCTGGGCCTGCTCTCTTATAACTCAGTAATGAACCGTGACTACCCGGTGGTGATGGGCACGCTCTATCTGTTCACCCTGTTGGGCCTGATCGGCAAACTGCTGACAGACATCTGTTACGTGATTGTCGATCCGCGTATTCAGTTTGAGTCGATTCGCTAATGACGACGATACAAACGCAAACCACTGCCAATCGCGCCTGGCGCCGTTTCAAGGCCAACAAACGTGGTTATGTCAGCCTGATCGTTTTTTCGGTGCTGTTTACCCTGAGTCTGTTTGCTGAGGTTCTATCCAACGACAAACCGCTACTGGTTCACTACAACGACAGTTACTACTTCCCCCTGTTTAATACCTATGCGGAAACGGAATTCGGCGGCGATTTTGCCACGGAGACCGATTACCTCGACCCATTCATACGGCAACAATTGAATGAGGGTGATAACTGGGCGATCTATCCGCTCAATCCCTACAGCTACGACACCATTAACTACTTTGCCCAACTGCCGAACCCTGCACCGCCAACTTCGCAAAATATTCTCGGTACCGATGATCGTGGTCGCGATGTGCTGGCGCGTTTGATCTACGGTTTCCGTCTTTCGGTGCTATTCGGTCTGGTGTTGACCGTGATTGCCACGGTGATGGGGATTGTTGCCGGGGCAGTACAGGGTTACTTCGGTGGCCGCACTGATCTTTTCTTTCAGCGCTTTATCGAAGTATGGGGCTCGATGCCGGAACTCTATCTACTGATCATCTTTGCCTCGATCTTTCAGCCCAGTGTGTTGTTGCTGGTAGCGCTGCTTAGCCTGTTCGGCTGGATGGGACTGGCCGACTATGTCCGTGCTGAATTTCTGCGTGGACGTAATATGGACTACGTGACCGCAGCACGTGCTCTGGGTGTTTCCGATCGTTCGATTATGTGGCGTCACCTGTTACCCAATGCGATGACCCCTGTAGTCACCTTCCTGCCGTTCCGTGTCAGCGGTGCGGTACTGGCGCTGACCAGCCTCGACTTCCTTGGACTCGGTGTTCCACCGACTACCCCCAGTCTCGGTGAGCTGCTGGCCCAGGGTAAGGAGAACATCGATGCCTGGTGGCTCTCCATTACTACCTTTATGGTACTGGTGGGAACCCTGATGTTGTTGATCTTTATCGGCGAAGCGTTACGCGAAGCCTTCGACACACGGAAGGGTTAAAGCGCTATGTCCGAATTACTGAAAATCGAGAATCTCTCTGTGGCTTTCGGTCATACTGGTCAGCGCGAGAAAGTCGTGGACGATGTGCAGCTGGTGATGGCCCCCGGCGAGAAACTGGCGCTGGTCGGTGAGTCGGGATCGGGTAAATCGGTAACGGCGCTATCCGTTTTACAACTGCATGATCGCAGCCAATGTGAATGTAGTGGTTCGATCCGTTTTAATGGCGAGGAACTGCTGCAGAAGAGCGAGGCACAATTACGCCAGTTGCGCGGTCGAGACATTGCCATGATATTTCAGGAGCCGATGACCGCGCTCAATCCGGTCTATAGCGTGGGCGAACAGTTGATCGAACCGCTGATGTTGCACGAAGGGCTGGATCGGATTAGCGCACGCGAACGAATGATCGAACTGTTGGGCAAGGTCGGGATCAAGGAACCGGAAAAACGTATCGATGCCTGGCCGCACATGCTCTCCGGCGGACAACGCCAACGGGTGATGATCGCCATGGCCCTGGCCTGCAAGCCCAAACTCCTGATCGCCGATGAGCCGACCACCGCGCTTGATGTGACTATCCAGAAACAGATACTGGAGCTGCTGGAGTCGTTGCAGGCCGAGTTTGGTATGGCGGTACTGCTGATTACCCATGACCTGAACATGGTGCGCCACTTCGCCGACCGGGTGGCAGTGATGGAAAAGGGTAAACTGGTGGAGCAGGGTGTAGTGACGGAGGTGTTCAATGCGCCACAACACGATTACACCAAACGACTACTGGCCAGTGAGCCCGAACCTCTGGTGGATGACAGTGAGGTCAGCGAACTGGCGAAACAGTCGCCGTTAATGCAGGGCGATAATGTCCGCTGTTACTTCCCAATCAAGTCCGGTTTCTTCCGTCGTCAGGTTGGTGAAGTGCGTGCGGTGGATCAGGTCGATATCACTATCCATCCGGGAGAAACCGTCGGTATCGTCGGCGAATCGGGTTCAGGCAAGACCACCCTGGGTATGTGTCTGTTACGGTTGCAACACAGTGAAGGGGCGATCCAGTTTAACGGTGGCCGCATCGACAATCTGGACCAACGCCAAATGCGTCCGCTGCGCCGCGATATTCAGATCGTCTTTCAGGACCCGTTCTCTGCATTGTCTCCGCGTATGAGTATCGAACAGATCATTGGCGAAGGATTACAGCTGCATTTCCCGCAACTGGATAAGGTCGCACGTCGTCAACGTATTGAAGCGGTGATGGAAGAGGTGGGGCTGCAACCGGCGATGCTTTCCCGCTATCCTCACGAATTTTCCGGCGGTCAACGCCAGCGCATTGCGATCGCCCGAGCGGTGGTACTGGAACCGAAACTGATCCTGCTCGACGAGCCGACCAGTGCCTTGGACATCTCGGTACAAAAGCAGGTGCTGGCGCTGCTGCGTGAACTGCAACAGCGTCATGGGATGAGTTACCTCTTCATCTCCCACGATCTTAAAGTGATGCGTGCCATCTCTCACCGGGTGCTGGTGATGAAAGACGGTAAGGTGGTGGAGAGCGGTGAGACCCGCTCGCTGTTTCAGGCACCGCAACACGAGTACACTCGCGCTTTGCTCGAAGCCTCGCTGTTTCGTGACGTTAATTAAGAATATTGAAAAAACAGGAAACCCTACATGTCCGCTTCATCGACTCGCGTGATCTTTGCCGCCCTGGCAGGCAATACTCTGATCGCGATTACCAAATTTGTCGCTGCCGCGATTACTGGCAGTTCGGCCATGCTCTCGGAAGGCATTCATTCGCTGGTCGACACCGGCAACCAGATCCTGTTGCTTTACGGTCTCAAGGCGGCGAAGAAGCCGGCCGATGAGCGTTTTCCTTTTGGTTACGGCAAGGAGATCTATTTCTGGAGCTTTGTCGTTGCCATCCTGATCTTCGCGGTCGGCTCGGGTGTCTCGCTTTACGAAGGTGTGTTGCGAGTGATAGAGCCGGAGCCGCTGGAGCATGTGTTGATCAACTACATCGTGCTCGGTTTGGCGATGCTGTTCGAAGGCGGCGCCTGGTATATGGCGATGAAGGAGTTCAGCGCGGTAAAAGGCAAGGCCGGATATATCGAGGCGGTAAGGCGCGGTAAGGACCCGACGATGTTCGTGGTGCTGTTTGAGGATTCAGCCGCTATGCTCGGTTTGATGGTTGCGTTTATCGCCACCGCGCTGACTCAGGTAACTGGCAATACGATATTCGATGGCGTTGCCTCGATTATTATTGGTCTGATCCTCGGCGGCACGGCCATCTGGCTCGCTTATGAAACCAAGGGGCTGTTAATCGGTGAGAGCGCCAATCCCCATGTTGTCGCGGGTATTCGCGCCATTGCCACCGATACTCCTGAGATTGAACAGATGAATGAAGTACTGACCATGCACATGGGACCGGACTGCATTCTGGTTAACATCAGTATCGATTTTCGCGACGAGTTACATGCCTCCGAGGTCGAGCAGACCATCGCCGATATCGATCGCCGTATCAAACAGGTCTATCCGCAGGTAAAGCGCGTCTTTATCGAAGCGGAAAGTCGGAATGCAATCGCGAGGGCTCTATCCGATGGCTAAAACCCTGGTTATCTATCATGCTAATTGCCTTGATGGCTTTGGTGCCGCGGTGGCCGCACAGCGCTATTTTGCCGCTCGCGGTATCGAGGCCGATTACTACGCGGCCAAGCATGGACATGAGCCGCCAGACTGTAGCGGACGAGAAGTCTATATCGTCGATTTTTCCTATCGCCGTGACACCCTTAAGCAGATCTGCAATGTTGCTGAGGAAGTAACAATTCTCGATCACCATGTTACGGCACGTGACGATCTGGATGGTCTGGCCGACGAGTTTCTTAATCTGACCGTGGTCTTCGATATGGAACGTTCCGGAGCGGTGATCACCTGGGAGCATCTGCATACCACTCCTGTGCCGCAGTTGTTACTGCACGTGCAGGATCGCGATCTGTGGCGATTCAAACTCGACGGTAGCGATGAGATCAACACCGCACTGATGAGTCATCCCTTCACTTTCGATCTGTGGCAGGCGTTGATCGACGACCCGCAACGGTTGGCGCAACTACGCAACGAGGGGCAGACTCTCAACCGCTTTCGCCGTCAGCTGGTGGACCAGTACAAGATGCGTGCGGTACAGGGGACCGTCGCCGGTTATCAGGTGCCGGTGGTCAATGCACCGCATGTCATTATCAGTGACCTGCTCGGCGAACTGGCGGAAGGCCATCCGTTTGCCGCGGGTTATCAGGATATGGGCACACGTCGTAGCTGGTCGTTGCGTTCACGCAAGGAGGGTGGTGTCGATGTGGCCAAAGTGGCTGAGCAATTTGGCGGCGGTGGTCATCGTAATGCGGCTGGCTTCAGTACCGATCTACCAGCGGATTTGTTGCGAGTGGATCCAAAGTAACTCTGGAATAGAGCAGGGTGAGTCAGGGATGACGGTTAGATATTGCCGGACTGCTTGCGCACATCCACATAAAGCGTGAGTCGCTGACCCGGTTGCAGATATTTGATGCTTTGCAGTTTTTTGTTCCAGCGCTTGAGACTGCTAATGCTGACACGGAAGCGTTGTGAGATACGTGCCAGCGAGTCGCCGCGGCGGACGATATAACCGATGCGACGGGTGGTATCGTCAGCAAATGGATGGGTGAAGTTGGCCGGGTTGATCGCCGAAACCTTTGCCTGATCCTGAGTCCAGATCACCAGCTTGGTACCCGGCAGTAGCGGGTCACGCGGCGCCATGCCGTTCCATTTTGCCAGCTGACGCACACCCACTTCATATTTACGTGCGATGTCCCACAGGGTATCGCCTTCCTGTACCCGATACTCCAGCTTGTAGCCGTCGCGGCTACGATTCTTTACCGCCGCCAGACGCTGGCTGGCGCTCAGGCTATAGCGTTGCAGGCTGGTGCGAGCCACGGGGATGGTCAGGCTCTGACCAATGCGCAGGTTGTTGCTGCGCAGGCGGTTCACCGAGCGGATCATCGAAACGGTGGTGTGGTATTTGTCTGCCAGGGTGCCCAGTACCTCACCGCTACGTACCCGATGGCGTACCCACTTAATCCGCTGGTTATCCGGATATTGGGCCAGGTTTTCGCGGAACAGGTCGGCGTTTTCGATCGGCACCAGCAGTTTGTGCGGTCCCTTCGGATCGGTGGCCCAGCGGTTAAAACCCGGGTTGTAGAGATAGATCTCTTCCAGGGTCACACCGGCCAGTTCGGCGGCCAGGTCGAGGTCGATCTGGCTACCCACCTCAACGCTTGCCAGGTAGGGTTCGTCGGGGATGGAGTCGAGCAGCACGCCATAGGCGGGTGGGTTGGCCACCAGCTCGCTGATGGCGAGCAGTTTGGGCACATAGCCCTCGGTTTCGCGAGGCAGGTCGAGGGACCAGTAGTCGGTAGGTTTACCACGGCGCTTGTTGCGCTTGATGGCGCGGGCGACGGTGCCTTCGCCGGAGTTGTAGGCGGCCAAGGCATGTAGCCAGTCGCCATCGAAGTGTTTGTGCAGGTATTGCAGGTAGTCCAACGCGGCGCGGGTGCCTTCGGCAATATCGCGGCGGCCGTCGTACCACCAGGTCTGGCGTAGTCCAAAGCGGCGACCGGTGCCGGGTACGAATTGCCACAGGCCGGCGGCGCGACCGTGAGAATAGGCGAAGGGCTGAAAGGCGCTTTCCACTACGGGCAGTAGCGCGATCTCGGTCGGCATGCCGCGGCGTTCCAGTTCATCGACGATCAGGTGCATGTAGGGGGTTGCGCGATCCACTACCCGTTCCAGATAGGCAGGATGGCGGGCGAACCATTCCAGATTGCTTTGTATCCGTTTGTTATCGACTGCTTCGAGGGTGTAACCGTCGCGGATGCGGGACCAGATATCCCGTGGTTCATCGCAACTGGCGATGACCGGGACAACCGAGTCTGTGTTCTCGCCATCTCCCTGCTGTACCAGCAAAGACTCACAGCCACCCAGAGTGAACAGGGTGAGCAGCAGAATTAGATGAGGAGCCCCAAATTTGTTTTTGTTCAGCGGCATGCGGGCATTATCTCGAAGCGGTGAAAGCTCTTCAAGGATTCTTTTTATTAATCAAGGGTATCCTTCCAGTGGCGCACCGTGGTGAACACCTCGGCCGGATCGGGCAGGGAGTGCCCGGCAAACTGCTCTGCGGCGGCCACCAACTCGGGAATATGGCTGCGCAGGAAGGGGTTGGTTCGTTTCTCATCTGCCAGTAGTGAGGGAACCGTATCCTGCTGCTGAGCCCGCAATTGCTGGACTTTCTCCAGCCGTTGCCGGGTATCGGCATTGTCTGGTTCAGCGATGACGGCAAAGCGTAGATTGGCCTCAGTGTACTCGTGGGCGCAGTAGACGACGGTTGCGTCGGGCAGGGCGCGTAGCTTCTCCAGCGACCGGTACATCTGCGCTGCGGTGCCCTCGAAGATTCGGCCGCAGCCAGCGGCAAACAGGGTGTCGCCGCAGAACAGGGCGCCGTGCCCCACATAGCAGATGTGACCACGGGTATGTCCCGGGGTATCGAGTACCTTCAGTGTCAGGCCACAGCCGGAAAGCAGCACTTCGTTACCTTCCCGCAGCGGTGTCGTCAGGGCAGGAATACGCTCGTTGGCCGGACCATAGACCGGGATATTGAACTGCTCCACCAGGGCGGTGACTCCGCCGGTATGGTCGCCATGGTGATGGGTGATCAGGATCGCCTCGGGAGTGAGGTGGTGCTGTGCCAGATAATCGAGAACGGGATCTTCATCGCCCGGGTCGACGATGGCGACTTGCGGCTTGTCCCGGCAACCGATGAGCCAGATATAATTGTCGTCGAAGGCATGAACCGTACGAACTTCCATCATGGGCATAAACCTGTCAGGCTGTGCGGGCTGCTGCCCTGGGATGGTCTACCTTACACACGATGAATCGACTACTTCAAGCCTACCGATGTGACGACAATGCCGTGGCGCGTCGGCAGCTGCGTCACTGGTATAACACCACCCTGGGCGAAGAGGTCGCAGAGGTTGAACTGGAACTGATGCAGCAGGTGTTGCCCAACCTGTTTGGTTACCACCTGCTCCAGGTCGGCGCGCCGATGCCGCAGGAGATGTTCGCGGCTTCACGGATCAATCACCGTATCGTCCTTGACGATGTCCCACCGCTGTTTCCGAGCCAGGCGCCGGAACGTCGTCGCTTCCTTGGCGATAACGAGTGTCTGCCGTTTGCTTCGGCCTCCCTCGATGTATTGCTGCTACCCCATACCCTGGAGTACGCCGACAATCCCCATCAGGTCCTGCGCGAGGTGGAGCGGGTACTGATCCCGGAGGGACATGTGGTGATCCTCGGTTTTAATCCCTGGAGCCTGTTTGGGCTGCACCGGCTGTTCAGGGGCTGGCGCGGAAACGCCCCCTGGTGTGGACACTTTTATAGCGCTATGCGTGTACGTGACTGGCTGATGTTGCTCGGCTTTGATACGGTGCGCGTGGACAAGTACTTCTTCCAACCGCCGCTGCAGAATCGCCGTCTGCTGCGTTCCCTCAACCGAGTCAAACGGCTGGCGGGACGCTGGTGGCTGTTACCCGGCGGTGGATATGTTTTGGTAGCCAGAAAACGCGAGGCGACCCTCACCCCGATCAAGCCGCGCTGGCGTCGTCAGCGCCAGGTCTTGCCGGTGGGTGCGGTAGAACCCTCGGCACGACGGAACAGTTAATGACGAAAAACGATAACAATCTGGTGGAAATCTATACCGACGGTGCCTGCCGCGGAAATCCCGGCCCTGGTGGCTGGGGGGCTCTGTTGCGCTTCAAGGGCAAGGAGAAGGAGTTGCACGGCGGTGAGAAGGAGACCACCAACAATCGTATGGAGTTGATGGCGGCGATCCGCGCCCTGGAGAGCCTGACCCGGCCCTGTACGGTGCAGCTGACCACAGACTCGCAATACGTGATGAAGGGCGTTACCGAATGGATGGCCGGCTGGAAAAAGCGCAGCTGGAAAACCGCGGGCAAGCAGCCGGTAAAGAATGTCGACCTGTGGCAGCGGCTGGACAAGGCGCTGGCGCCGCATCAGGTGAAGTGGAAGTGGGTGCGAGGCCATACCGGTCACCCGGAGAATGAGCGTGCCGACCAACTGGCGAACAAGGGCATCGACGAACTGTAGCGCGGGAGAGCTGAGATGCGGCAAATCGTACTGGATACAGAAACCACCGGCCTGGAATCCCGGGACCACTACATTATCGAGATCGGCTGCGTCGAGCTGGTGAACCGCCGCCTGACCGGCAACAACTACCACCAGTACATCCGTCCCGAGCGCGAGGTCGATCCGGGGGCGATGGAAGTGCACGGTATCACCAACGAGTTTCTTGCCGACAAGCCCGCTTTCGTCGACATTATGGGCGACTTCCTCAGTTACCTGCAGGGGGCCGACGAGCTGGTGATCCACAATGCCCCGTTCGATATCGGCTTCCTCAATCAGGAAATGCTACGCAATCAGGGGCCATATCAGGATCTACGCAAGCATTTCGGTGTGCTCGATACCCTGGTGATGGCGCGGCAGATGCACCCGGGTCAGAAGAATAACCTCGACGCCCTGTGCAAGCGCTACGACATTAACAACGAACAGCGGACGCTACACGGCGCGTTACTCGACGCCGAGATCCTGGCCGATGTCTATCTGGCGATGACCGGCGGCCAGACCACCCTGTCGCTGGGTGGCGCCGATGCCGGGATGGAGCAGGGGGAGACGGTGCGTCGTCTGGCCGAAGGACGTAAACCACTGAAGGTTATCCGTGCCAGTGATGAAGAGTTGGCCGCCCACCAGAAGCGGCTGGAGACGATTGGTAAGAAGAGTGGCGATAACTGCCTCTGGCAGACGCTGGACGGTTGATTGCACCAAAGAGTGACGTGCACCACGGCGGTGCGCCCTCTGCTGGTGCGGAAAAGGGCCGTTTGTGGCAGGAAAAGCCCCTTTCCAGGTTGGCACGGTTAGTGCAATGAAGAGGGTGTGGTACGAGTACCACTCTCCTTTTGGTTTTGCGAAGTTAATTTGGCGTTCCCATTAACGGGAACGCCATTTTTTTGCCTAAAAGCGGCCTCAAAATGGTCTTCGCACCCTGATTCTGTGTTGCAAAGCTTGTTCCGGTGCTCATTTACTACCGGTAAACTCCGTTCCTCACAAACATTGCGCCTTGACTCCGGGCACGAATCCGCTTTTTGAGACCACTTTTACTCAACTGCCGTTGAGCAGGAAGTGCACCCAGATGCTGCCAGCATAGCCGAGCGCAATGGCCCAGATCCATTTCAGGTGGGCGAAGAAGGTATAGATCCCGCGTGCCTGGCCCATCAGCGCCACCCCTGCGGCGGAACCGATAGAGAGCAACGAGCCGCCCACGCCGGCGGTGAGGGTCACCAGCAGCCACTGGTCGAGGCCCATTTCCGGGTTCATGGTCAATACGGCAAACATCACCGGAATGTTATCAACGATGGCGGAGAGAATACCGACCAATATGTTGGCCCAGGTTGGGCCGAGGCCGATATACATGGCATGGGAGGCTAGTGACAGATAGCCGAGGGTGCCCAGGCCGCCGACACACAGGACCACGCCATAGAAGAACATCAGGGTGTCCCATTCGGCGCGCTTCATGCTGACGAAGATATCAAACGGCTTGTGGCGAGGTTTCACCACGTGGGCGATCTCAGACATCTCAAGTTCAGGGCCATCGATGAGATGCCGAAAGTGCTTTTCTTCGTAACGACGCAGACGATAGCCATAAAACTTAAGCAGACCGAGGCCGGTCATCATACCGAGCACCGGCGGCAGGTGGAGGTAATTGTGCCCGGTGACCGCCATGGTGATGGTCAGGACAAACAGACCAATGACCACCAAACCGCCTTTTTTGATCTCAACCTTTTCATTCACTGCGTCCGGCTTGCCTTTATCCACGGCAAAGGACATCAGGAATGCCGGGATTAGCCAGTTAACCAGTGATGGCACAAATAACTCAAAGAATTCGGAGAAATGCACCATCCCCTTTTGCCATACCATCAGGGTGGTGATATCACCAAAGGGTGAAAAAGCACCGCCTGCATTGGCGGCAACCACGATGTTGATGCAGGAGAGGGCAACAAATTTCGGTTTGCCTACGCCCACTGCCATGACCACGGCGGCCATCAGCAGCGCGGTGGTCAAGTTGTCGGCAACGGGCGAGATAAAGAAGGCGAGCAGGCCGGTGATCCAGAATACGATCTTAAGCGAGAAGCCGCGTGAAACCAGTCCTGCACGCAGG
Source organism: Thiohalomonadaceae bacterium (assembly GCA_050302275.1). Classification (GTDB taxonomy): domain Bacteria; phylum Pseudomonadota; class Gammaproteobacteria; order Thiohalomonadales; family Thiohalomonadaceae; genus JAPHTQ01. The sequence continues at coordinate 19,528 of JBNLAT010000018.1, forward strand.
GCATTGAATACCTCACGCTCCTCCATAGTGTTGATATAGGTCATCGCTGCCAGCAGGAACAGGAACAGTTCTGCGTATTCCAGCAGGTTGTGGCGAATCGCCTCGCCTGCAGTTTCTGTGTCGCCGATATGATTGTAGGCAAGAGCCACCAGTACCCAGATGATCCCGGCAGCGACTATCACCGGTTTCGATTTGCGCAGGTGCAGAAACTCCTCGCCGACAACCATTGCGTAGGCCGCGACAAAAAGTATCAGGGCAAGTGTTGCTTCCCAGGTACCGGTCAGGTCCTGGCCGGTTGAAGCGAACAGGGTCGCCGGGGAGAAAAGCAGAAATGAAAAAACGATGCGCGTTAAAGCGGTGATTCGGGTATTCATGGATATTCCTTGCATACGGGATCGAGCCAGAAAAATAAACGCAGTGGATAGTACCACATCAAACAGTGAGGGCATCCTAGCGCAAAAGGCTTTCCGTGTTTATCAGTTTTTCTTTTACCTGCTTTTTACTTGACGGGAATCGTGCTGCTATGATTTGCCGAAGTATTACGTCTGTCTATAATCTTCATACTTATTTTATATATCGCTGTGAGCACCGAGCGTCGCGGTTGGAGGAGTGTCATGAATCAGGTTACAGAAACCACGGGTGGTCCGACATCGCGCTGGGTTACTTTCCAATTGGAAGATGAGACCTACGGTATCGATGTCATGCAGATCCGTGAGGTGTTGCGCAGCCAGGAGATATCTCCCGTACCCGGCGCCCCATCCTATGTGCTGGGGATTATCAATTTGCGCGGTAGCGTGGTGGCGATCATCGATACTCGCACCCGCTTTGGTCTGCCGCGACGGGAAGAGATGGACGATGCTTCGCGTATCCTGATTATGGAGTCGGGCGATCTGGTGGTTGGTTTCCTGGTCGACAGTGTCAGTGAAGTGGCCGATCTGAAAAACGATAAAGTGGAAACGCCCCCAGACAGTGGTAAGGGGCCAGCGTCGCGTTTTATCAGCGGGTTATACAATCGTTCTACGGGTTTATTGATTCTCCTCGACGGCAGTAAATTGCTGACCGACGAGGAGCTGGCTGAGGTTTCTTCGATCTAAGTGCTTACAGTTCGCGATTGGCCAGCATGATGCTCGGGTCTGCTTCGCTGGCGTGTAAATGAAAGCCCAGCGAACGCACCAGATCCAGCATCTTTTTATTATCCGCAAGAATCTCCCCATCCATGCTGTGATAACCGCGCTCCCGCGCGGCATCCATCAGGTGAGTCATGAGTTGCGAACCGAGACCATGATGCTGCCACTCATCGGCAACCGCCAGGGCAAATTCGCAACTGTGCCCGTCGGGATTCACCACATAGCGAGCAACACCCAGTTCAGTTTCTTCACCATTGATCTCCTGTACCGCAATCAAAGCCAGTTCGCGGTTGTAATCAAGTTGGGTGAAGCGGATCAACATATCCTGAGTTAACTCATTAATGGTTTGCATGAAGCGGAAGTAGCGCGATTGCGGCGACAGACCGCGAACAAAGTTCTGTACGATTTCTGCATCTTCAGGACGGATTGGGCGAATGGTGATATTGGTGCCGTCGGACATCTGCAACTGGTGCACCAGATGGTGCGGGTAGGGGTGGATCGCCATGTGATCATAGGGATCCAGTGACGGCGTACGGTGCGCCACAACAATGCGACAGTCCAGTGCCATCACACCGTTCTCATCCGCGACCAGCGGGTTGATATCCATCTCTTCGATTTGCGGTAACTGGCAAACCATCTCCGATACACGGATCAATACCTGCTCCAGCAGGTCCATATCGATCGCGTTGAGATTGCGATGTGCCCGCAGTGAGCGCGCCGTGCGTGTCTGGTTGATAAGACTCTCTGCGAGGAAGTGGTTGAGTGGCGGCAGTGCCACTGCACGATCACGCATCGCTTCCACCTCGGTACCACCGGCACCGAAGGTGATCACCGGGCCAAACACCGGATCGCGGGTGACACCGACCAGCAGTTCGCGCCCATGTTGTGAGTGGAACATCGGCTCGACGACGACACCGTCGATCGCCGCATCGGGCGCGTTGACTTTTACCTCTTCCAGCAACTCGTTATAGGCAGTGCGTACCGCCTGCGCGTTGTTGATGTTGAGGCGTACACCGCCGACGTCGCTCTTATGCGTCAGTTGTGGTGAATTAATTTTCATCACCACCGGGAAGCCGTGGGTCTCGGCGGCAATCAGCGCCTCATTGGCAGAGCGGCAGTTGGTGCCGGGATTGACCGGAATAGCAAAGGCGTGCAGCAACGCCTTGGCTTCCAGTGGTGTTAGCACGTGGCGTTTGTCTGCAAGGGCGCTTTCGATAATCAACTGGGCGCCTTCGATGTCCGGGCTACTGAAGTGACCCAGTGAACCGGGGACCTGCACCAGCATCCGCTGGTTGCGATAGTAGTTGGCAAGAAAGGCAAAGGCCTCGACCGACGATTCGGGATTGGTGAAGGCCGGGATGTGGTGTTTGGCAAAAAGCTCGTTGGCACTGCGTACATGGCCTTCACCCATCCAGCAGGCCAGCACCAGCTTGTCAGAATTTTCCTTGGCCTCGATCACCGCACGGGCGCAGGCTTCAGGATCGGTCATCGCCTGCGGGGTGAGCATCACCAGCACACCGTCGATACCACGATCATTCAGGCACGCTTCGGTGGCCATGGCGTAACGTTCCGCGGTGGCGTCACCAAGAATGTCGATGGGATTGCCATGCGACCAGTGGCCAGGCAGATTGGCTTCCAGTGTTTGAATCGTTTCGTCGGATAGTTCCGCCAGTTCGACTCCGAGATCGGTCGCGCGGTCGGTGGCCATCACGCCTGGGCCGCCGCCATTGGTCAGGATCGCCAGACGATTACCGCTAACCCGATGCGAGGAAGAGAGCAGTTGTGCCGCACCGAACAGTTGCGAAATGCTATCGGCACGTACCACACCCGCCCGCTGCAACGCAGCATCGAACACATCATCGTCACCGATCAGGGCACCGGTATGGGTGACTGCGGCCTTTGAACCTGTACTGTGTCGTCCCGCCTTGATCACGATGGTCGGTTTCATCCGTGCGGCGACACGCAGACCACTCATGAAACTGCGTGAATTTCGAATGCCTTCGATATAGAGCAGGATGCTGCGGGTTTCGCTGTCCTGAGCCAGAAAGTCGAGCAGATCGCCGAAGTCGACATCGGCGGCATCTCCCAGTGAAGCGATTGCCGAAAAACCGATACCACGGCTTTCCGCCCAGTCGAGAATCGCGGTGCAGAGTGCGCCAGATTGCGACACCAGCGCCATCTGCCCCGGCAATGCATTGTTTTTGCCAAAGGTGGCATTCATCCCCACCTTGGGTCGAATCAGGCCAAGACAGTTGGGGCCCAGGATATGCAGCTGGTATTGATGTGCGGTTTCCAGCATCTTGCGTTCCAGCGCTGCACCGCCGCCGCCGCCTTCACTGAACCCGGCTGAGATCACGATGGCAGCACGTACGCCATGTTCACCACAGGCGTGAATGATCGCCGGTACGGTGGGAGCCGGGGTGCAGATCACGGCCAGATCTACCGGCTCCGGGATGGCATGGATATCCGGGTAGCAGGTCTTACCCTTCAATTTTTTATGTTTGGGATTGATCGGATAGAGCTTGCCGTGGAACTTACTCTTCAACAGATTTTCGTAGAGGAGGGCGCCGACCGATTCGGGACGGGTGCTGGCGCCAAAAATTGCGATTGATTTGGGTGATATTAAGCGGTCAAGATAATGCGGACCCATGATGTTTCCTGTATCGGTTGAGCGTGAAGTTCCCTGATGGGCAATATCATAGACTAGACTGTGCTCTATTGCGCAGCGACGATCAATGCGCTTCCTTTACTGAAGAAATTTAATAATGACTATTGCTTTTATCTCTCACCATGACTGCGAAATGCACGACATGGGTGATGCGCACCCCGAGGGGCCCTGGCGTCTGCGTGCGATTCAGGATCACCTGCTCGCTACCGGTCTTGATATGGCGCTTAAACATTTCAACGCACCGAAGGCGACCCGCGAACAGTTACAACGGGTGCATACCCGAGAGTATGTGGAAAAGGTTTTTCGTAGCGCCCCGGACGATGGTGTGGCCTGGCTCGATCCCGATACCGGGATGATGCCCTATACCCTTACCGCGGCATTGCGTTCCGCCGGTGCGGCGGTGATGGCTGCCGACATCGTGCTGGAAGGACGCAGTGATCAGGCTTTTTGCAGTGTGCGTCCTCCGGGTCACCATGCCGGACCCGATTACGCTATGGGTTTTTGCCTGTTCAACAATGTTGCCGTCGGTGTAGCACATGCCATGGCCTATCACTGGGTCGATCGTGTCGCGATTATCGATTTCGATGCACATCACGGAAACGGTACCGAAGATATATTCAAGAATGATGAACGGGTTTTGATCTGCTCCAGCTTCCGTCATCCTTTCTATCCGTTTACCGGTGCCGATACCGTCTCTTCTCACATCGTTAATTCTACCCTTGCCGGCGGTAGTGACAGCATGGCCTTTCGTGCCGCGGTGACAGAACAGTGGTTACCGGCGCTGCATGAATTCAGGCCGCAGATGATGTTTATCTCTGCAGGCTTCGATGCTCATGCTGCCGATGACATGGGGGGATTGATGTTGTGGGAAGACGATTACCGTTGGGTAACCGCCGAACTGAAAAAGATCATGCTGCAATACGGCAACGGCAGGATGGTTTCAATGTTGGAAGGGGGCTATGACCCCGGTGCATTGGCGCGTAGCGTGGCGGCACATTTGAATGCGATGCTAGATTAGATTTAGCCTCATAAAAAAAGCGGCCTTGCGGCCGCTTTTTTTAAGCGTGGAGAGTTACGCTTTGCGCTCTTTCCACTTGTCCGCTTCGTCGTCCCAGCCATCCATACGGATGTAGGAGTTGGAGCGGGGAGAGGCGATCATGTTGGGCTCAACCTCAACACCGATGCCTTCGAGGAAGTTGACCAGACCGATACGCTCAATCATCTCACCGGTACGCTCGTGTTCCAGCGCATTCTCGGCAAAGAAGTCGATGATGCTGCCAGCCAGCTCTTCAATCTTCTCGAAGTCTTCGTCGCTCTCCAGTTTCATGAACGGAACGATCACGGTACCCATCAGATCACCGATCTTCAGGGTGCGTTTACCGCCGACCAGAATGGAAACGCCCTTGTCATCGCCGGGGCTCAGTGCCTTGTTCATCACGTTGAGGCAGTGCATGCAACGGACGCAGTCCTTGTTGTTGACCGCCAGGGTGTCGTCGTCATTGAGACTCAGCGCCTGGGTCGGGCAACGGGTGATGACGTTGTCGATGACATATTTACGTCCTTTATCTGCGACAAATTGCTTCACTTCGTCCTGATCGACTTTCATGTCGTCACGCCAGGTACCGATCACCGAGAAGTCGGCGCGGTGGATCGAGTTCATGCAGTCGTTGGCGCAGCCAGAGACCTTGAACTTGAACTTGTAGGGCAGGGCGGGACGGTGCATATCGTCAAGGAAGGCGTTGACCAGGGTACGGTGGGTACGCTGCTCGTCGACGCAGGATTGTTCGCAACGTGCGGCACCGACGCAAGACATACCGGTACGAACCGCCGGACCGGCACCACCGAGGTCGAAGCCCATTTCGTTGATCTCATCGAAAGCAGGCTGGACATTCTCCGAGGTACAACCCTGGAACATAATGTCGCCGGATTGACCGTGGAAGGCGATCAGGCCCGAGCCGTACTTCTCCCAGATATCGCAAAATTTGCGCAGGGTGGCGGTGTCGTAGTGCATTCCGGCGGGAGGCATGACGCGCAGGGTGTGGAACTCAGCCGCAGCGGGGAACATCGGCTTTTTGTTCTCATCCAGCAGTTCGGTGAAGCGCGGGATGATACCGCCACCGTAGCCGACGACGCCGACGGTGCCGCCTTTCCAGTAACCCTTGCGGGTCTCATATGAGGTTTCCAACTGACCCATCAGGTCAACCATCATGTCGCTATCTTTCGCCAGACGTTTAATGCCGGTGACAAAGCTGGGCCATGGCCCGCTTTCCAGCTGGTCAAGCATGGGGGTATCGTGCAATTTCTTAGCCATTACCAAATTCTCCCTGTCTATATAAGGATTAACACGGTTCCCGGTCTGCTCATCCAACTGCTACTACTTTCGCCGACAAGCGGCGCACAGTGGTGATGCTGCCGTAACAAATGGCGGAGCGGGTGCTCCGTGGTAAATAACATAGTAATCCGGTCAGGAAATGTCAATCCCTTGATTTGGAAAAGAAACCTGAGAAGTATAGTGGTTTCTGTGCCATTTTCTCGGCAGGAATCGCTGCACTTCGGGGCTGGCCTGTTGCTATAGTGGGCAGAGTCACGGAGGAGAAGCCATGACCGTCAATTACCGCAAAACTCTTATCACTTTGTTGCTGGTTGCCCTGGCCGCGTTGGCCTGGTTTGGCACGGTTGATGACTACGGCAGGGAGTACACCGATAAGGGCTTTAAGCGGGCGCTGATTACCTTCGCTGTCGCGCGCACCCTCAACGGGGTGATCTCGGTGGCGCAGGGGACCGAAGTGGCGGTGCAGCCTGCCGGGATCGGCATCAATTTTACCCCCGGTGAGATCCTCGACCCGATTAACGACCTGATCGAACGCTTCTCCTGGGTGATGCTCGCCAGCAGTACTTCGTTGGGCTTGCAGAAGCTGCTGCTGAGCATCTTTGCTTCCCCGGCCTTCACCGTGCTGATCCTGCTGGTGTTACTGGCTGCTGCTGCCGCCCTCTGGTATCCAGGTAGACGCCCAGAATGGCTCAAGCCGCTGGCCTATCAAGTTGCGCTTATCGTGCTGGTACTGCGTTTTGCGATTCCCGCAGTGGCGATCGCCTCGGAGGGGATTTTCCACTTCTTCCTTGAGGAGCAGTACAACAGCTCCACCCAGGGTATCGAACAGACCAGCGATGAGATCGCACGGGTTAACAGTCAGGCCGAGGCACAGCGGCCCATCACTGAAACAGACTCCCTGCTGGCACGCGCTAAACGTATCTACGATAACGCTACCGCCAGCCTCGATATTCAGGGTTACATCACCCGCTACAAGGCCGCCGCGGCCAATGCCAGTGAGCACGCGATTAACCTGATTGTCATCTTCATCCTGCAGACTGTCCTCCTGCCGCTGTTCTTTCTCTGGGTATTAGTGCGGCTGGTGAGGCGCCTGTCACGCTTTAATCCCCTTAGCTGACAAGCGGTATGGCGTCTGAGTACCCGTGGACTATAGTTGGGCTATCAATGCCGTGGGGGAAGCGGCTCAATAGAACGACGAAGGACAGGTTGGAGGCACCATGGAAGCGAGGTTAGCAAAAGCGGGCGAGTCGAGGGTCAGGCCCGTGAATGGGAAAATCTACCGCACCGAGGGCAATGAAAGTCTGTTGGTGTTAGGGGTGCACACCAGTAGTGTGTTCGTTGAATTTGCCGATGGGCGTTTTCGCCACATGAGCTATCACGAGTGGGAAAGACTCAATCCTAACCCCTCGCGCTGCTAGGCAGCGCTTAGCTGTAATCAAGCCGACCTCTGGTCGGCTTTTTTTGTGTTCATAAGCGGCGCATCTCCATGGATTATCTTCGTCCTGGCATCGCAGTAGCGTGGTTGGCCGGGTATAATCCCGCCTTTCCGCTATGACCAGAACAAGACGAAACGAATCCGCATGAGCATCAAAACCCGCTTTGCCCCCAGCCCGACAGGCTATCTCCATGTCGGCGGCGCCCGTACCGCCCTTTTCTCCTGGCTTCATGCCCGCAAGCACGGCGGTCGCTTTGTATTGCGCATCGAAGATACCGATCTGGAGCGTTCCACCCAGGAGTCGGTGAACGCCATCCTTGAGGGGATGACCTGGCTCGGGCTGGAATACGACGAAGGCCCGTTCTATCAGACCCACCGTTTTGATCGTTACAACGAAGTCATCGATCAGATGCTGGAGCAGGGCCACGCCTACCGCTGCAACTGCTCCAAAGAACGTCTGGAGACCCTGCGCGACGCGCAGATGAAGCGCAAGGAGAAGCCACGTTACGATGGTCACTGCCGTGCGTTGAATATCAGTGCCGACGAGCCGCACGTGATTCGCTTTCGCAATCCTGCCGAAGGGGTGGTGCGTTTCGACGACATGGTGCGCGGCAAGGTGGTATTCCAGAACACCGAGCTGGATGACCTGATTATCCGTCGTACCGACGGTTCGCCCACCTACAACCTTACCGTGGTGGTGGACGACCTCGACATGGGTATCACCCAGGTGATCCGTGGCGACGACCACATCAATAACACCCCGAGGCAGATCAACCTGCTGCAGGCGATGGGTGCCGAGCCGCCGCAGTACGCCCACGTGCCGATGATCCTCGGTGATGACGGAGCGCGTCTCTCCAAGCGCCACGGCGCAGTTAGCGTGATGCAGTACAAGGAGCAGGGCATCCTGCCCGAGGCGCTGCTCAACTATCTGGTCCGCCTGGGCTGGTCTTACGAAGACCGCGAGGTGTTCTCCCTCGACGAGATGATCGAGCTGTTCGATATCAGCGACGTCAACAAGGCTGCCTCGGCCTTCAACACCGAAAAGCTGTTGTGGCTCAACCAGCACTACATCAAGAGCAACACGCCAGAGCGTATCGCCCACCTGCTGAGTCCGCATCTTGGCGATCTGGGCATCGACCCTGCCGAAGGACCGGAACTGGCCGCGGTGGTCGAAGCGCAGCGCGAACGGGCCAAAACTCTGGTGGAGCTGGCTGAGATCAGCGCCTTCTACTATCGCGATTTCGAGGGTTATCCAGAGAAACCGGCGAAGAAGGCCTTTGGTGAAGCCTCTGTTGCCCCGTTGGAAACCGTGAAAGCCAAGCTGGAAGCGCTGGCCGATTGGGAGCGCGAGGCGATCCACGGCTGCATTGAGCAGACCGTCGCTGAACTGGAGATCGGTATGGGTAAGCTGGGTATGCCGCTGCGTTTGGCAGTAACCGGTGGCACTCCTGCCCCTGATCTGGATCTTACCCTCTACATCGTCGGTAAAGAGACGACGTTGAGGCGTATCGATCAGGCCCTCGAATTTATCCGTAAAGGCTGAAACATTGCCGCTATAATGTCGGCAACCCGCAGCACGGCTGCATCTGAATAGGAAGGTTCTACGTAAATGAGTAACGAAGTCTCCACTCCGAGAAACTTCATCCGTCACATCATCGACGAAGACATCGCCGCAGGTAAAAACGGCGGCCAGGTGGTGACCCGTTTTCCGCCGGAGCCCAACGGCTACCTGCACATTGGCCACGCCAAGTCGATCTGCCTCAACTTTGGCCTGGCTCGTGACTATCAGGGCAAGTGCAACCTGCGTTTCGACGACACCAATCCACACAAGGAGAACATGGAGTTCGTCGAGGCGATCCAGAACGATGTGAAGTGGTTGGGCTTCGAGTGGGGTGACAAGACCTATTACGCTTCCGACTACTTCGAAAAACTCTACGAGTTCGCTATCGAGCTGATTGAGAAGGGGCTGGCTTACGTCTGCGACCTCAGCGCAGAGGAGACCCGTGAGTATCGCGGCACCCTGAAAGAGCCAGGCAAGAACAGTCCCTACCGCGAGCGCACGGTGGAGGAGAACCTGGATCTGTTCAAACGCATGCGCGCCGGGGAGTTCCCTGACGGCGCCAAGGTGCTGCGGGCGAAGATCGACATGGCTTCCCCCAACATGAACCTGCGTGACCCGACCCTCTATCGCATCCGTCACGGCGTGGTCCACCACCAGACCGGTAGTGAGTGGTGCCTCTATCCGATGTACGACTACACCCATCCGATCTCCGACGCACTGGAAGGGGTGACTCACTCCATCTGTACCCTGGAGTTTGAAGACCACCGCCCGCTCTACGACTGGGTGCTGGATAACATCACCATTCCCTGTCATCCGCAGCAGATCGAGTTCTCACGCCTCAACCTGCAATACACCGTGATGAGCAAGCGCAAGCTGACTCAACTGGTGAATGACGGTCTGGTCGAGGGTTGGGACGACCCGCGCATGCCGACTATCGCCGGACTGCGTCGCCGCGGCTATACTCCGGCCTCGATCCGTGAATTCACCGACCGCATCGGCGTGACTAAAGCCGACAATAGCGTCGAGATGGGCATCCTGGAGAGCTGCATCCGCGAAGATCTGGATGCCAACGCCCCTCGTGCCATGGCGGTCTTGAACCCACTCAAGGTGGTGCTGACCAACTATCCTGACGACAAGGTGGAGATGCTTGAGGCACCCAACCATCCCAAAGACGAAGCGATGGGTAGCCGTGAGTTGCCGTTCTGCAATGAGATCTACATCGACCGCGAAGACTTCATGGAAGTGAAGCCGAACAAGCACTTCAAACGCCTGGTTAGCGGCGAAGAGGTACGTCTGCGTAACGCCTATGTCATTCGCGCCGACGAAGTGATCAAAGACCCGGCAGGGGAGATCATTGAACTGCGTTGCAGCGTCGATATGGATACTCTGGGCAAGAACCCGGAAGGGCGTAAGGTGAAGGGGGTGATCCACTGGGTCTCCGCCCGTCACGGCCTGCATGCCGAGGTACGCCTCTACGACCGCCTGTTTAACGTGCCGCACCCGGATGCGGAGAAGGGCGTTGAGGACTTCACCTCGCTGCTCAATCCCGATTCCCTGCGTACCCTGACCCAGTGTGTACTGGAGCCGAGCCTGGCGAATGCCCAGACAGGTAGCCGCTACCAGTTCGAGCGGGAGGGCTACTTCTGCTTCGACGGCGTGGCCTCCACGGCGGAACGACCCGTGTTCAACCGGGTGGTACAGCTGCGTGATTCCTGGGCCAAGATCGAGCAGGGAGAGTAAAGCAACAGGTCGTCTGCAATAATCCCTGTCACAGGCTTGACACAGGCGACCAAATCTCTAGAATACACGCCTTCCTTACCGGGGCTATAGCTCAGCTGGGAGAGCGCTTGCATGGCATGCAAGAGGTCGGCGGTTCGATCCCGCCTAGCTCCACCAGGTTCGGTGCAGCCGATACCGTAAATCGGCACGACAAAACGCAAGTTTTTGTCCCCTTCGTCTAGAGGCCTAGGACATCGCCCTTTCACGGCGACGACAGGGGTTCGACTCCCCTAGGGGACGCCAACAAGAAACCCGCAAGGTATCTGCCTTGCGGGTTTTTTCTTTTCTGCTCTGCGTTAATCCTTATTGTTTCGCCATGGAAAATAAGGTGACTGCGGCTATCCTCAGAGTATGTCTTCAGCAAGCAAAAAAATACCTGCAATGATTGTGGCATTATCTCTGGTGCTACTACCGTTACAGATGTCTCAGGCCGAAACGGCAGTCGCTGCTGATGTTGCCCATTGCCTGCAGCATGAGGATGCTACGGCAGATCAGAATACACATCACCACAGGGTGGTACTCAATCATTGTTGTGCACCGCATCTGTGCCATGCGACACATGCCTATCTGCTAAATGATGCCAACGGGAGTTTCTCTCTTTCTCCAGTCATCGTTTTACGTCTGTCTCCCTACAATAAAGCCGCCATTGTCAGTCGGCCACTCACACCGCCGTTTCATCCACCGAAAGCCTGATCGATCCTTTTCCGTTTCTACGGCCGTACACCGTTTAACGTTGTTAGTGCAGTGCTATGCGTTGCAAAGGAGCGAGTCATGAACATTCTCAAACACAGCATATTCATTATTTTGTTGGCCTTCGGTCTAACCAATGTGTCTCTGGTTAATGCCGAAGAAAACGATACTAGCAATAACGTCCCTCCCATGATGAATGGCTACGGTATGCCGATGATGGGCGGGCAATGGAATGGTCCACCGCCGAATAGCGGACAGTGGAACGGAATGCCAATGATGGGTGGTCAATGGAATGGCATGCCGATGATGGGCGGTCATTGGGGTGGTCCAATGATGGGTAATCCGTGGGGCGGGATGCCGATGATGAACGGATACTGGAACGGCGGTATGCCCTGCCAGCAGACAGTCAATATACAGCAGATGAGTCAACGACTGGCGCATATTGAGGAGCAGCTGGATAAATTGCTGAAGCAGAAGAATCGTTAGATGAAGTTTCTATGTATCTGCACTGCACTAAATGTGGTGCAGTACTGACCGCCAGGAATGTCGATGTTGGCAAACCAATCTGAAAGGAGGAGCGATATGTGGTGGGGATATGAACATCCGATGGGATATGGCTACGGTGGTATTGTTATGTGGATATTCTGGATATTGTTGATCGTGCTGGTTGTCTGGTTACTGAAGAATGTGATCAGTGGACAGGGTGTCACACCGCGAAGTAGTAGCGCACTGGAAATACTTGAGCAGCGGTACGCAAAGGGAGAAATAGACAAAGAGGAGTTTGAACAGAAGAAACGTGATCTTAGTAGCTGAACGGAGGAGTCGATGCAACAGAATCAGAGTCATGACAGAGGAGTATGGGATGTGCGACGAAAAATCGTCGTGCCTGCATTGGTTGAGCAAGGTAATCCAGCTTCCGCTATTGAGGCTGTCGAGGCACTGGAAGGTGTCCGGGGTGTGGATGTGAATGCGAAGAAAAAACAGTTGGAAGTGGCCTACGATGCTTCAAGGATCGATTATCACTCAATTGCTGTCACCTTGAATGAACATGGGTTGCCGCCTTTAGATAGCTGGTGGTCAAATCTGTGGGCAAGAATTTATCAATTCACAGACAGCAATGCGCGTGACAATGCCAACGCGCCTGCGCCACCATGTTGCAATAAGCCACCCAAGTAGCCAGCCTGTCGCCAAATTATTCAGTAACTTCTACACCGTGCCAGAAGGCAATTCGATCCCTGATTTCCTGTGCGGCTTCTTTCGGTTCGGGGTAGTACCAGGCTGCATCGGGATTTTTCCTGTCACCGACTACGATGCTGTAATAGTTGGCGACACCTTTCCATGGGCATGTGCTGTGAGTGTCGCTCGGTTCCAGGTACTCCTGATGAACAGCACTGGCAGGGAAGTAATGATTCCCTTCCACTACTACAGTGTCGTCACTTTCCGCAATTACCGTTCCTTCCCATAGTGCACGCATAAGCAGTCCTCCAAATTACCATAATAGAAGTATGGCGCATTTTGCTGCGAGCGTTTGCTGTTGGATAAAACAGACAATTATTTAGGGTGTATCGATTATGGTTTTTATATATTAAGCAGGATTTGGAAATTTTTCTTTGTTTTATCAATGAACGCCACCATCTTTCTTGTAAACAGCCTCGATTTGAACGAGGCTTGTGATCGTTGTACTCCAGTGAATTTGTACTCAGGAAGGGGGAAGGTCACGCAGTGATAAATCTCGGCTGCAGCATTTAGTTTTCTCCTCTCTTATTCACCATCGAATAATCTGGACTATCCGGAAATAAAAACGAGGTGAAGTATGTCCAATACCACACAGCAAGAGTCGCTCATAAATCGTCAACTGATTAAGGCCTGGTTGTCGTGGGGACTCGTCTGGTTAACGGTATTTCCGCTGGTTGGTCTGTTAGTTTCGATCAAGTTTCACATGCCAACTTTTCTCGGTGAAAGTGAGTGGCTCACTTTCGGTCGTTTGCGACCGATACATGTCAACGGCGTTATCTTCGGCGCTTTCTCTACATCACTACTCGGTCTGCTCTATTATATCGTGCCACGCCTTTGCGGTAGACGTCTTGTCGCAGAACAACTCGGTTGGTGGGCGCTATGGGGATGGAACCTGTTTCTGATTGCCGGTTCACTCTCTTTTATGGCCGGTTATAACCTCGGTTTTGAGGCGGATGAGTTTGAGTGGCCGCTGAATATATTACGTTTCGTCGTGCTCTGCCTCGTCGGCATCCCGATGTTGATAACCATTTTCAGACGCAAGGAGCAGGGCTTCTATGTTTCACTTTGGTACACCATTGCTGCATTCGTCTGGACACTGCTTAATCTAATTCTGGGTAATGTGGTGTTGCCCTATATGGCGATGTCAGGGATCAGTAACGCCGCATTGCATGGTCTTTTTATCCATTACGTGGTTGGGCTATGGATCACCCCTGCAGGTCTTGCGGCGATCTATTACTTTATGCCGTTGGCAACAAAGCGACCGCTGTTCAGCCACCATCTTTCCCTGCTGGGTTTCTGGACTATCGCTCTGTTCTATCCTTTCGTCGGTCTGCATCACTATCTGTTCAGCCCTATTTCCTATGGACACCAGACTATCTCAATCGTAACCAGCATGTTGTTGATCATTCCCGTGTGGGCGGTGGTGACTAATATGTTCGGCACAGCCAGAGGGCGTTGGGGGGAAATTCTCGGTGGTACCAGTGCGGACAATTACGCGGCCAAATTTCTGCTGTTTTCCACTTTCTATTATTTGCTTGGCTGTTTTCAGGGATCGACAGAGGCGCTACGGCGTATTCAGGAGTTAACCCACTTCAGCGATTTTGTCGTCGGCCATTCACACGCCACGGTATTCGGTACCTTTGTCGTTGGTGTGGTAGGCGGTATGTACTACGTCTGGCCTCGGGTGACCGGTCGACAGCTCTGGAGTTACCGCCTGGCGAGCTGGCATTTGTGGCTCTTCATTAGCGGTGCGTCAATCATGATTCTGGGTCTGGTGGCACAGGGCTTTATTCAGGGCAGCATGCTGGAGTATGGCACTAACTTTGTCGATACGGTGGTGGAGATGAAGCCCTGGTGGCTGACGCGAACGCTGGCAGGCGCCACTATGGACATCGGTTTTATCCTCATGGCGATCAATTTCTACCGCACCGCACGGTATGGTAAGCCGTTTGAGGAGCCCGCCGCTGTAGTCAGTAAGGAACTGGAGGTGCGGCCAGCAGGAGCGCTCGTTGGCGGTTTGAGCCGTCCCCATACTATCTTCATCATCGCCGGACTCGGTTTCTTCGCCATGGCCATCATTCTGCAGGGCATTATGCCCAATCAGCGGGTACGCGAGCGAGTCGATATGGTGAAGGATGTGCCCAGTGATGCGATGGTGCATAGCAGTGATTACACCGAGCAGCAGAAGCGCGGCAGGGAGGTCTATATTCGTGAAGGCTGCTGGTATTGTCACTCGCAGTATATTCGTCCGGTAACCGGCGAAACCCAACGCTGGGGACCTTTGGCACAGGAGGGCGAATATGCCTACGACCAGCCGCAGATGCTCAGTACCCGGCGCATCGGTCCGGATCTTTCACGGGTTGGGCGTAAATACAGCAATGGCTGGCATGCTGCCCACCACTGGAATCCACGACATGTAAAGCCTGATTCGGTAATGCCACGTTTCCCGTGGCTCTATACCACAGACGACCAGGATAATCATGTACTGAACGATGACGGCAAGGCCTTGGTCGCCTACCTGCAAAAACTGGGTACCAACATCGGTGACTGGCGTGAAACCTTTGCTCCGACAAGGCTCAGTGCAGGAGCGGCCAGCAGTGTCACACCCGCAGATCGACATGAGCTATTGGTGTTGGGTAAAAGGGTCTACCAGCGCCGCTGTATCGGCTGTCACGGGGAGAAGGGCGATGGCAAGGGCAAGTCAGCATCGTTCTTCCAGACCAAGCCACGCGACTTTACCAAGGGTATTTTCAAGTTCCACTCCACACCTGGCTCCAATGCACTACCCACGGATCAGGATCTCTATATCACCATTAGTCATGGCTTATGGGGAACACCGATGCCACCCTGGTATAACCTGCCATCGGAGCAGCGCATGGCGGTGATTCAGTACATCAAGACTTTCTCCGATCGTTGGCAAAAGGAGAAAGTGGCTGCTCCGATCACGGTCACGGAGGAGAGTATGGTAAACCGACAATCGATCAATCGCGGTCAGCAACTCTTTGTTGCCAACTGTGCCACCTGCCACGGTAATCAGGGGCACGGTGACGGGATTATCGCTGGTAGCCTGAGTGATAGCTGGGGATACCCTGACCGTCCTGCCAACTATACGTTGCCAGCAGGGGTATTCGGTGGCGTAAAGCTGGGGCACGACGGAACACATCTGTTCAAGACCATCATGATTGGCATTGGTGGTACCCCGATGCCGAGTTTTAGCGGTTTGTTCAAGGATGATGAGGTTTGGGATGTCGTCCATTTTGTTCAGTCGCTGCGTATCGACGCACAGATCGAAGAACTGAAGCAGGCAGGACTGAAGCAAAGCGAGGAATCGGCAGCGCGGAAGCAGCTGTGGCAGAACCTCTCTACGGCCGCGGCGAGTGGTCAAATCGAAACCGCAGTGATTTCAGCAGGAACTAACCTTGCGGAGGTAAGGTAAGCCATGAATCAGCAATCCGAACCCGAAAAGTGGAGTGAGGCGCATCAGGACCCCAGGGAAGGAGAGACCTTCGTGTACAGGGATTCCGGTGTGCATGAAAATCGCGGCTACATTCCCTTGTGGCTGAAGCTTGTAGCCATCGCGCTGCTAGTTTGGGCTGTTTATTACACCATCGCCTATTGGGGGCCGCCTCCAGGTTAAGGTGTCGCCTGTAGTGTGAACCCTGCATCGACGCAATCTCGTGCTGCATCACAGTTTGGTACAGCAGCACGTGAGCCGTTTCACGCCTGCTCATACGTTGTCTGGACCGTTACCCCTTAACATGGCTACAATCAGGGCGAACCATCGATAACAACACCACAAGGTATAACAATATGAAAATCGATACTGCATGGTTGGAGGAGAATGTATTCGGTCACGAACTGTCTGCGGACGAACTGGAAGCACTGAATTCTCTTATGGATGCGGACAATGTGGCGAAGGGGGGGAAGATCGTTGGCCAGGGCGAACCTGGCGGCACGCTCTATATCCTGAAGTCGGGTAGTGCTCTGGTTCAGACCGCTGGTAACAGCCCGGTAGATGTTGCCACGCTGGATGCGGGTGCCGTGGTCGGTGAAATGAGTTTCTTAACCGATGATGCTGCCAGCGCCAATGTGCTGGCGACCAGCGACAGTGTCGTTTACCGCATCAATCGCGCAGGCTTTTCCGAACTGATGAATCGCCACGAGGAGCTGGCCTTCTCACTGTTCGTTTATATCCTGCGGCATACCGCTACCGTTATTCGTCATATGAACGAAGAGCATGTCAGTATGATGCAATATATTGTTGGTACCCGGATGGGAACCTGACGGAGTTAAAGCTGAAAGTAAAAAGCCGCCACATTATGGCGGCTTTTTTGTGGGGCTTTCAGCTGGTGACAGGTATCGTTCTAATAACCTCCTCCTCGAAGATATAGGCCTCCGCAATGAAACGCTGGTGGTCTGGTTTCATGATGACCCATGGTATGGCGGTTTTGATCATTCCCTTGATATCTGCGAACGATGGCATTAAATCACCGCCAGGATGAGTGTGAAAAACACTAATTACCTCTTCGCGGAGTTTACCTCGCTTATCAAGATATTTGTTAAGCCATGTCCTTTCCATCTCGAAAGACGAATCTTGCCATGGTCTGCTATCCGCAAAGTGGATGTCTGCGCACCTCAATGTACGTTTTCTTTTTTCACCAATGAGTAGAGCAGACACCTCCCTGGGGCTGCCAATACCTGCTACTTCAGCAAGCTTTTCGCGGAAGTCCCGGGGGATAATTAACTTATCAATGGTTTTCGATTTGTAGATCACCGTGTGCTACCACCGATACAGTAGAAACAGTTATCGTAACCATCGTTATGTGCGCCTGTTAGTGAGTTGTATACCTGAATATGTTCTGGCTTTATCAGGTGCAGGAAATTACAACTTACCGTATGTACTTCCCGCTTGGAACGGCTGGTATTGGCATAATATTCAGCTTTGTAACTACCGGTAGGATAGGTTGTGCTGCTGCTAGAAGTACTTTTGTCGGCGCTTGGATAATCGGTAGCCTGATAGGAAAATGAGGTACTGGTTCCTACCCCCACATAGGCATCCTGCCCGTTGGCATCGGCCCAGATAGCGCATCCAACACCTGCAATAACGGTTCCCACGGTGGCAATGGCTGCACCCACAGGAGGGGCGGCAATCGCAACTATTGCGCCAACGACGGCGACGACTGCACCCACAGCAATAGTGACTGCCGCGACGGTTTTCTGTACGGCTTTCTTTGCGCCTTCAATGGTTACCACACCTTCTTTCCTTAACTCCTCTATGGACTCTGGCGCAGAGGTACTCTTCTGTAATTTTTTGGCTCGCTCGAAGATTGACTTGAGTCCATTCTTTTCCACTAATGTTCTGAATGCTGCTGCGTTTTTCTTGTTTAGAAGGACATTATGGTAATAACGCAAGTCCTTCATGGTATACCCCATATCAAGCAGGGTTTTGCGGGTTTCTGCATTGAAGAAGACAGGGTTTGATTTCACCCGTAATTCATCGAAATTATCCAGAATCTTACGCTCCACCTCATTCAGAAGCGCTTTATTTTTTTCAAATAGATTGAGTGAATCCGAGATTGACTGACTTACTTCGGCTTCTGCCTTAAGTGCTGAATTGAGCAGGTTTCGTTGCAGCTTCTCGCTGACTTTTCGTCCCCGGTGATGCCGGTTCCGCATTTCACTGACGAGTTGGTGTCGCCTGGCGAAATGCTTATGGGATTTTGTGATGCTTTGTAGGAATCCTTTGTCTACCTTAATGGATGCAGCCACTTCTTCGAGCTTTTTGTCAGATTTATTTTCCTCTGAGTGTCTGTCCCTAATCTTCTTGTTGCCATGGTGGTGTTTGTGCTTCGGTTCTTTGTCAGCGTGCTCATTCCCTGATAATTGGCGCATGGTAGTCTCCTCGCTGGAAAGGTGTGCGATTAAATATAATGAAAACAGTGCGTTGTGTTATGCGGGCGGCAGGGGTGATAAATTGCGGCACTCCATCGCCGACGTCTCACAAGCTAGGTTTAGCAACGATCAGTGGTTCTGGCAATGCTACTTGAGGTAGGTGTCTGCAATCAGGTGCAGCGCTGGCAGTTGGCCATCTGCGCTTCAGCTGATATTACGACAGGTAATATGACAGGCTTGCTACGGTCCAGAACACCAGCCAACTGATGTGCCGCCCTCTGGTGAAAGCAAAGGCGAGCATTCCCGTGAGTAGGAAAACGACACTAACGGCTTGAAGTACTGCATGTTGGATATCTGCACCAGACTCAACCATCAGTAATAGCCAGGCAAAGCCCCACCAGGCGATAGTGGTCATGTGCCAGGCGAAGCGTAGCGTACCTTTGGTAAAGGTATCGTCGCCGAAAAGATGGGGGACTTTCCCTGTACGGAACAGCCTGATCAGGATATAGCGTTCACCCAGATAGGAGTGGATGATGCCGATTAAAAAGAGCAGTGCGGCGGCGGTGGGTAACAAGCGTCTCTTCCCTGTTAGCTAGAGCAGTGCTTTTCTCTCATAAACTGCGCCAGGCGGTCAAGATCGGCGCTGAATTTGCGTATGCCTTCCGCCAGCTTCTCGGTAGCCATGGCATCTTCGTTCATCAACCAACGGAAGGCTTTCTCGTCCAGAGAGATTTGCTCCAGTTCCATGGAGCGGGATGAAGTTGGGTCGAGTTTACGCGGTAATTCGCCACTGTCATCTTCCAGTTCCTCGAGTAGTTTCGGTGAGATAGTCAGCAGGTCACAACCGGCCAACTGTTTGATCTCGCCACTATTACGGAAACTGGCGCCCATGATCTCCGTCTTGTAGCCGAAGTGCTTGTAATAGTTGTAAATCTGGGTCACTGATTGGACGCCGGGATCTTCCTCGGCGGGTATGCTGTCCACCCCTCTATCTGCCTTGTGCCAGTCGAGTATCCGGCCAACAAAGGGTGAGATTAACTGTACCTTCGCCTCGGCGCAGGCCACCGCCTGGGCGAAGCTGAAGAGCAGGGTGAGGTTGCAGTGGATGCCCTCCTTACTGAGCTGCTCGGCGGCGCGAATACCCTCCCAGGTCGAGGCGATCTTGATCAGGATTCTTTCACGGCTGACGCCTTCCTTCTCGAACATGGAAATAATCCGACGGGCGGTTTCGATGGTGCCCTCGGTGTCGAAGGAGAGGGTGGCGTCTACTTCCACCGAGACCCGTCCGGGGATAATTGTCAGAATCTCCTGGGCGAAGTTCACCGCCAACCGTTCCAGACAGGGGCGCATCTGTTGTGAGGGATCGCAGATATCCTGTGGACAGCGCTGCAGGGACTCTTCCACAAGATGTGCATATTCAGGCATTTGTGCCGCAGCGAGGAGGAGGGAAGGGTTAGTGGTAGCGTCCTGGGGACGGTGTTTTCGGATCGACTCGATGTCCCCTGTGTCGGCGACAACGATAGTCATTTCCCTGAGTTGGTCGAGTACGCTCATGGTTTACTCCCTGCATTCACCTATTAAAAATCGTTCAGATGAATATAGATGCTGAGGGCAAGTATGCCAGAAAGCAAGCGGGGCAAATGAGATGTTTTGTTTACATAACAGGCGTGACAGCTTCCGCTATTAAATTTCTATAACCCGATTGCGACCGGCGTGCTTGCCCTGATAAAGCGCATCGTCAGCGAGCTTGATAGTTCCGTTAATGCTGGTGTTATCACGATGCTGCGCGACACCGAAGGTTAGTGTGATAGAAAATTTCTGTCCATTGAAGACAAAGGGGTGAAGCTCAATGCTATTGCGAATATCTTCCGCAACGATTGCCGCCGCTTTTGAATCGATACCGGGAAAGATAAACAGAAACTCTTCACCACCCCAGCGACCGACGACGTCGTATTTTCGTAAGCGCGATTTCAATAGTCGGGAAACCTCGCGTAAGACATAGTCGCCGCAATCGTGACCATACTGGTCGTTAATGCTTTTGAAGTTATCCAGATCGGTCAGCGCCAGACTGAACTCGGTGCCATTGCGCATGAATAATTCATGTTGAGCATTGAGCAGCGGGAATATCCCACGGCGATTGGGTAGGCCCGTAAGCAAATCGGTATTGGCCAGCATCTCCATCTTCTGTTCTGAAATGAATGACGCCACCCGGAAGTAATAGGAGGTAATGATGAGCGAGACGAAACTGGCCACAATATTGGCGTAGTTCATCCCTGAGATTACCAGGGGATAGTTATAGTGATACTCCCGACTGGCGGTGAATGCATAGAGACCGATGAACAGCGTGCAGGCAAAACTGGAGAGTAGCAGTAGTGGGACAAGCTGCATTCGCTGGTTAAATAGAATAAAGGGGATACCGGCAATCAGGTAGTACTGGAAGCCGCTATGCCAGCCGTAAAAGTAGAGGGCGAGCGTAGTATGTAGTCCCACCTCGAAGAAAAGCGTGACAATCGCAGCTGTATGGCGGCCCTCAAGATTAAATTTCCGGGCCGAGATCCAGGCTGCGGTTGAGAAGATATTGAAAGCTGCGAGGAAGTCGTTGCCGATCAGGTAGAAAACCAGGATCAGCGATGCGTGAACGACAATGCCAAGGTAAGTCAGATAGGTAATGACTACGTAGATACGGTAATCACAGTCTTCGACCTGGGGAGGTCTAATCAGTTGCGTCATTGAGCCAAAGACTCCAAAAATTATAGCTTTTTATTGTTATTAGTATGCTGTGGGACTGCGGAGGCTATTTTAGCAACGGCTGCCCATGCTTGGGTAGTCTTCAGGATGGAATCGGTAGTGAAATGGAGTGATTTACCTCAAATAGGGTAGATGTGCCTAATGATTTAGTATGAGATTCCTTCTGATGTTCTCGGGTATTCGACTAAGGGACCGGATCTTTTTGATATAAATCACTTCAGATAGTTGGCGAGCTCGAACAAATTGCTATCTGGATCGCGGCAGTAGACTGAGACTATCTGTCAGAGTTCGCTCTACCTGACTCTCTAATATTTAAATGCCGATGAGATAAGGAGGGGCCTACAATTCTCTCTTCTTTAACACAGTGTACGCAGGATCTGCGGCCACTGCGCAAATGGAAAGTAGTGACCAGCACCTTCAATGCAGTGGGCTATGGCTGATGGTATCTGTTCGGCCAGGTATTCACAGCATTCAATGGGAACGTTGATATCCGCGGTGCCGTGCCAGATATGGGTCTCGACCTGGATATCTGCTGGCGAGAAACCCCAAGGTAAATTGATCATACCGATTTCGTTGAATACGTTTCTCAATCCATCGGGTAGTAAATCGCTATAGGCCAGCAGGAACTGTTCGGCAATATCCGGCTGTTCGAATAATTGCTGGTCTGCTGGGGCGACTATCGAATGGATTGCGCCGAGTAATGCCTCGGCTGTGGTGACAGCTGAGAACTGTTCCGTCAGGCCATCAAGGTTGTCTCGTGCCATATCGTGTAGTTGTTTGCTGGCCTCGGTACGGCTCGCACTCAGTTCTAGAATGTCGAAGGGTGCCACGCTGCCGAGTAATCCCAGTTTGTTTACTCTGTCAGGGTATTTGTATGCAAAGGCGCAGGCATGCAATCCTCCGGAGGAAAAACCACTCACTGCGGTCTTTTTTATTCCCAGTATGTCCAACACGGTTTTGAGATCGTCGGCAAAGCTCAGGGCACTCCATTCCCGTTGGCCTGTACTTTTTCCGATCCCGGGGCGGTTTATGGATACCATGCGCACGCCCAGCTCGTGGTAAAGCGATTCATGCATGCAATGATCCTTGTTTGATCCAGGACTACCGTGCAGGTAGACGACAGGTATACCTTGTTGGTTACCTTGATCAATGACACTTATCTGCCTGCCGTCGGGCAGTTCTATGAGCTGTTCGGTGATATTCATGGAGTCTTTATTACCGGGTTAATCCCATCAAAAGTCGCACCAGTTCTGGTTGACGCTGTGTATCGGTTTTTGCGAAGAGTGAGCGTAGTTGCGTGCGCGTGGTGTTGACGCTTACTCCGAACCTGGATGCAGCATCGGCTGGAGATAGACCATCGAGTATGGCTTCCGCCAATCTGATCTCAGAAGGGGTGAGGTTATATATGGCTTTCAATACATCGGCAGGAAGCCTGCCGGTCTGTCTGCTGTCATGAATGAATACGGCAGCGCAGATGCGGTGATTGAGACCGAGGTGTGAAACTGAGTGGTCAGGGTAGGGCGTGACAAGTAGATTGTAACGCTGTTCACCGTTTGCCGCGCTCAGGCGCAGGGCTGCGCCGCTGCCAACGCCCTTATGGCTACCGGTGGCGACCGCTTCCTGTACTAGACGATCAAGCTGCCTTTTCTCTTTTGGACTAATTGGGGCCAACTGATTGTCGCGAATGAAAAGGCCGTTATCGTTCTCTATTAGCGCCTCAGCACGCTGATTGATGAATGCAACCTTGCCGTACTCATCCAGCAGGATGAGTGGAGATGGGGAACGATAGAGTGCCTCTTCCATCCCAACACGCAGGGATTTCATCTCTTCAAGGTGGCTGCTTAGTTTAAATGCACGCTGAAGGTGGGGTATCAGCGATATCAGTATTTGTTTTTCCTCCTCGCTGAATTCTCCCTGCGAGTAGGCGCGGTGGATCCCGATACGGGCGATTAGACCTTCGGACTTGGCAATGTTACTGCCCAGTCCGTAGAACAGATCATAGTTGCGAAAAAAATCGTTATAGATTTCTGTATGGCGAAAATCTCGGCTGGGAACGAATTCCGAGCTATTGAATAACTCCCCAGGGGCCTTTCGGTTAAGGATAGGATTCCAGACATCCACCTTGGTGAAGCTGTCGTTGTACTGCTCGTCAAAGCTATCGTCATGCCCACTGCCGGCCACCAGACAATAGCAGTTAGCACGTTTATCTATCATGCGCATGCGCGAGGCAATTGCATTCATCGATTGGCTGAGATTCTCAAGAAAATAATTCCAGCGTTCCTGCTCACCAACGGCATCGTAAATTTGGCCGACGAGATTGAGCGTGTTTGTGTGCATTGTCTTGGAATTCACTGTCATTACTGGCTGAACCGTACTGATGTGAGCATGTTACGTGAATATAAAGCCCAAATCCAAAGTCTCTAAAAAGTAAAAAATGACTCAAATATAGCGATGAAAATGCCGTTTGATGGAAAATTAGCAAAAGCTAATATATATCAACTGCTTAGCGTTGCAGGATGAGTTTGCGTTACGTCGAAAGTACTAGCAGATGTTACCCACCTGAATTCTCACGTTTCATCCATATGGGTGATGCGTCCATCACGACCCGGTTCCTAGAATGACCTCGACGAAATTTTCGGGGCCGCGGTTCCGTCAGCATACGGTTTGTTCCATCGGGTAAACACTTGTCGGTAGGACAAGTGCTGCCATGGACTATTCCTGGCAATGACAGCGAATCGGGTTTTGCTCATAGAACACTATGTTTGCAAGGAGTGGTGGTATGCATAAACCCATAGTCACAACATATATATCCAGGTTTGGTGTTGTCACCCTTTTGGGGAGTCTCGCACTAAGCGGATGTGGCGGAGGCGGGGGCGGTGGTGGCGACACCAGTGCCTCAGCCATTAGCATTAGCGGCAGTGTTGTTGATGGTCCCATGGCCCGCGCAACGGTTTCACTCTATCGCATCACCGTAGATGCGGCGACCGGCGATATTGCCGTTTCCACTACGGCGGTAGGGAGCGGGACAACCGATGACCAGGGAAATATTCAGGGGATAAGCATGCCGGATGCGAGTGCTGCCCCCTACTTGATGAAAATCGAGGCTGTCGCAGGTGATACCGTTGACCTGAACACCTGTACCGTTCCTGGTGATACCACGACTGCCAATTGCTCTGCGCCGGTGATGGCTAAGCTAAAGACCGTCGTTACTGCCGACACCATTAACGCAGGCAACCCGATATACGCAACACCACTGACAACCCTGGTCAGTGATCTGGCAATCAACTATGCCAATGCAGATGCCTCACTTACCCTTGACGGTTTTGTAAACACCTATCTACCCAAGGCTGGCCGAGATATCGCGTCTTCCTTCGGCATGGGTATCGATTCCAGTATCGATATCCTGACCACCCCCCCAATCATCGACGCCAACACCGACACTGCCGAGGAGCAGCAAGCTACGGCAAAGTATCGTGCGGCGGTGGCAGCCACAGTGGCACTGCTTGAGCAGATGAGTGCTCAGACAGTGGATAGCAACGTGGACAATCTGGTGGTCGACCTGATGGACGATCTGGCCGATGGCGTAATCGACGGTAACGCCAGTGGCGCACCCGTTGGGAACTACACGTCCGAGGCCGTGAAAGTGCTGACACAGGACCCTTCGCAATTGACTGTGCCAGGGACCAGTTACACCGTGTCTCAGGTCGCCCAGATGCTTGTGGATGAACAGGCAGCAACGGGTAGCACTACGGACACCAGCAGTACCAATCTGGCGGCAACCACAGTCGATCCCATACCGGTTGAGACGAATCCGGATATTGATGGCGATGGTACTGTGAATAGCGAAGACGCATTCCCCGAGAATGCCGCTGAGCAGTCTGACTACGACGGTGACGGTATCGGTGATAACGCTGACACGGATGATGACAATGATGGTGTGCTGGATGTGGACGATGCCTATCCGCTCGATGCGACACGCTGGACCACAGCGACGGCGACCTCCACTGACAGCGATGCCGATGGTGTTGCGGATAGCAGCGACAATTGTCCGCTGATCTACAACCCGAACCAGACGGACACCGATACAGATAGTGTTGGCGATGCCTGCGATAGCGATGACGACAATGACGGTGTTGCAGACAGTTCCGATGCCTTCCCTCTGGATAATACCGAGGATACAGATACTGATGGTGATGGTATCGGGAACAATACTGATATCGATGACGATAACGATGGCCTGGCCGACAGTGTTGAGACCAATACCGGTATTTATGTAAACGCCAGTGATACCGGTACCAATCCACTGCTGGTCGATACCGATGGCGACGGCTGGAACGATGGCACCGATGAGGCGCCAACGGATAATACCGTCTGGTACAACACCCCACCGGTAGCCCGTGATGATGTGGCGACGCTCGACGAAGATACAACTGCCACCATTACGCTTTCGGCCAATGACACCGATGCGGATGGCAGCATTGCATCCTTCAATATTCCTGCCACGACCTCAGGCAGTGTTTCTCTTACCGATAACGGTAATGGCACGGTCGACTTTACTCCGCCTGCTAACTGGAACGGTAGCGATAGCTTCAGCTACACCGTGACAGATAATGATGGAAAAACCTCCAATACAGCGACTGTCACCATTAACGTTACGCCGGTTAACGATGCTCCGGTTGGCGTGGCAGACAGTGCCAGTACCAGTGAGGATATGCCTGTTACTACCGGCAATGTCCTCACCAATGACACGGATGTAGATGGCGATACCCTGAGTGTGACGGCTGTCGATACGAGCAGTGCCAACGGCGGGACGGTCGTCAATAATAATGAGGGCACATTCACCTACACACCGGCACTGAACTGGAACGGTACCGACAGCTTTAACTACACCGTGAGTGACGGTGCGCTGACAGCAACTGCAACGGTGACTGTAAGCGTTAGTCCGGTGAACGATGCGCCGGTAGCGGTGATCGATATGGCGAATACCAGTGAAGATACGCCAGTCACCACAGTTAATGTCCTCATCAATGACACGGATGTGGATGGGGACTCCTTAAGTGTTGTCGCGGCCGATACCAGCACCCTTAATGCCGGTACGGTGGTGAACAACGGCGACGGTACATTCACCTATACACCTGCATTGAACTGGAACGGCGCTGACAGCTTCGGCTACACCGTGAGTGATGGGCTGCTAACCAGTACCGGAACGGTGACAGTGAGCGTCAGCGCGGTGAATGATGCGCCGGTCGCTAATGGCAACAGCCTGATTACTGATGAGGATGTTCCAATATTTGGCACGCTCAGCGGTAGTGATGTCGACGGCGATAGCCTGAGTTACATACTGGTCACGACTGGCAATAACGGTGTTGCAAGTATTACCAATGCGGCGACCGGTGCCTTTAATTACACGCCGGGTCACAACTTCAATGGTAGCGACAGTTTTACCTTCGTGGTCAACGACGGCACGGTTGACTCCGCTGCGGCAACTATCACGATAACCATCAATCCGGTGAACGATGCCCCGGACGCGTATAGCGGTAGCTTGTCGGCCACTGAGGATACCGCGGCAAACGGCACGCTCACTGGGGCTGATGTCGACCTTGATGCCGTGACCTTCATCCTGGCAAGCAATGGCAGTAAAGGCTCGGTGGTGATCAACGATGTGGTGACCGGTGCCTATACCTATACGCCGAACGCCAATGCCAGCGGCAGTGACAGTTTCACCTTCGTGACCAATGACGGCACTCTGGATTCCACACCGGCAACGGTCAGCGTCACGATCACTCCGGTGAACGATGCGCCCACCGCAGCCAGTGCCACCATTACTGCGACGATTAATACACAAAGTGCAGGTGTCACGCCGGATGTCACCGATGTGGACCTGGCCAATGAAGGCGACAGCTATACCTTTGCTATTGCTTCACAAGCGACCAACGGCACAGCCTCGATCGTCGGTAATCAACTGGTCTATACGCCAAACGCTGATTACACAGGTACAGACAGCTTCACCTTCACAGCTACGGATAGCGGTGGCCTAAGTGTAACCGGCACTGCAAATGTCGATGTGATTGCGGGTACCGGTGCGCTGTGGGGAAGTTTCAATTGGGATAGTGCCGTTTGGCAGTAAGTCATTAATGGATGCGAAATTACAGAGGGCTAATGTTATGAATACGGGAATGAATTACAAAACCACCGTTTTCGGTTTAACGGCAGGCATCATGATGTTTGGTAGTAGCATGGTGTACGCCAGTCCGGTAACGATTCCGAATACCTTCACCTCGGGCACACCGGCCGTGGCCGCGGACGTCAATGCAAACTTCGATGCGGTTGCTGCGGGTGTCAATGATAACGACAGCCGTATTACCACGAATAACGGATCTATTTCGACCAATGCGAGTGATATCGCGGCACTGGATGCTCGTATCGCCGCGCTGGAAAGTGCCGGTACGATGAGCGTTGCATCGTTGAATGGTACCTACAAACTGTTTTCACTGGATAATGGCACAGGCTACCACCAGGATGCAGGCGGTTTCGTCGCCGATGATAATGATGTCATTACCGAGGATGCGAGTATTACCTTCGATGGGGCAGGTAACTTTAGCGGCACCATCGATAATGGCGCTGATTTGGTGCGCGTCACCGATGCTGCTGGTGCTCCAACATACACATTGACCGATACATCGGGTACTGTCCTGGGTGGTACTTATACGGTTTCCGGGAGCACGGTCACCCTGAATTTCACCACTCCTGGTGTGAGTACTGAAACAGCGTATCTGGCAGCCGACACAAATGTGTTCATTATGCATTCTGCAACGGCTGAAGTTGGAACAGGATGGGAGTTTTACTCTACCTATATCCGCGTGGGTGTGAAACTCGCGCCGTAGAAATACGTTGCAGGATATGAAACAAACCCCGCCAAGTTTTATGCTTGGCGGGGTTTTTGTTGAATGTGTAATTTTAAGAAATCAACTAATGCTGTTTGGATGGCTCGGTAGCGCTGACTACTTTGCTAGCATGAAATTCTCAACTCACGCCACTCGCTTTTGTAGACTTCCCCGTGCCTGGATTGGTTGTGGGCACGGGGAAGTATCAGGCACTAGAGTAGATCGAAACGGTCAGCATTCATGACCTTTGCCCATGCTGCGACGAAGTCACGTACAAACTTCTCCTGGTTATCATCCTGAGCATAGACCTCGGCGTAGGCACGAAGGATTGAATTGGAACCAAAGACCAGATCGATTCGTGTTGCCGTCCACTTGACCTTATCGGTCTTGCGCTCACGGATTTCATACAGATTGTTGCCGCTCGGTACCCACGTGTAGTTCATGTCGGTCAGGTTGACGAAGAAGTCGTTGCTCAGCGTCCCGGGGCGATCGGTGAAGACCCCGAGGTCGGACTGGCCATGGTTCGCGTCGAGGGCTCGCAGACCGCCGACGAGCACCGTCATCTCGGGCGCGGTCAGTCCCATCAATTGGGTGCGATCCAGCATCAGCTCTTCCGCACTGACCACATAATCATCCTTCAGCCAGTTGCGATAGCCGTCATGGAGTGGCTCCATCGATTCAAAGGAATCAACATCGGTCATCTCTTCCGTAGCATCACCACGACCGGGGGAGAAGGGAACAGTAATGTCAAAGCCAGCAGCCCGGGCGGCCTGTTCGACACCCACGTTACCTGCCAGGACGATCACATCGGCGATGCTTGCGCCGCTTTTCGATGCAATCGGCTCCAGCGCGGCCAGCACTTTGGCAAGGCGTTTGGGCTCGTTGCCTTCCCAATCCTTTTGCGGTGCCAGGCGGATGCGTGCGCCGTTAGCGCCGCCGCGCATATCCGAACCACGGAAGGTTCTGGCACTGTCCCAGGCGGTGCTCACCATCTCGCCGATACTCAGACCGCTGTCGGCAATCTGCTTTTTTAACCCCTGCACATCGTACTTTGCGTTTCCTGCGGGAACCGGGTCTTGCCAGATCAGATCTTCCTGCGGCACTTCGGGACCGATGTAGCGTGCTTTTGGTCCCATGTCACGATGGGTCAGTTTGAACCATGCCCGTGCAAACACTTCGGCAAAGTAGTCTGGGTCTTTGTAGAAACGCTCGGAAATCTTGCGATACTCCGGATCCATTTTCATTGCCATATCGGCGTCGGTCATGATGGGCATGCAGCGGATCGAAGGGTCCTCAACATCGACAGGCATATCCTCTTCCTTGATATCGACCGGCTGCCACTGCCATGCACCTGCAGGGCTCTTCTTCGATTCCCACTCGTGGTTGAGCAGCATCTCGAAATAGCCGTTATCCCACTGGGTGGGATGGGTAGTCCAGGCACCTTCGAGACCGCTGGTTACCGAGTCGCGACCAATGCCACGTTTGGTTTTGTTGTTCCAGCCGAGACCCTGTTCTTCCACATCGGCCGCTTCCGGTTCAGGGCCGAGCAGGGTGGCATCGCCGTTGCCGTGGGTCTTGCCGACGGTATGGCCACCGGCGGTCAGGGCGACGGTCTCTTCATCGTTCATCGCCATCCGCTCGAATGTCACGCGTACGTCGTGCGCGGTCTTGAGCGGGTCGGGTTGCCCATCAACCCCTTCAGGATTAACGTAGATAAGCCCCATCATGACTGCGGCCAGCGGGTTTTCCAGATCGCGCTCGCCAGAGTAACGGCTGCCTTCGCTACCGGTGGGTGCCAGCCACTCCTTCTCAGAACCCCAGTAGGTGTCCTTTTCCGGGTGCCAGATATCTGCGCGACCGAAGCCAAAGCCGAAGGTCTTTAGCCCCATCGACTCATAGGCGATAGTGCCAGCGTAGGCGATCAGGTCGGCCCAGCTGAGGCTGTTGCCGTATTTCTTTTTAATTGGCCAGAGCAGACGACGCGCTTTATCCAGGTTTGCGTTGTCCGGCCAGGAGTTGAGCGGAGCAAAGCGCTGGTTGCCAGTGCCTGCACCACCGCGGCCATCGGCAACCCGGTAGGAGCCCGCTGCGTGCCAGGACATTCGGATCATCAGACCGCCGTAATGCCCCCAGTCCGCTGGCCACCACTCCTGGCTGTCGGTCATTAGAGCGTGCAAGTCTTTTTTGAGCGCGGCGAAGTCGAGCTTTTTAACCTCTTCCCGGTAATTGAAATCGGCTCCCATCGGGTCGGTCTTGCTATCGTGCTGATGCAGGATGTCTAGGTTAAGTGCTTTGGGCCACCATTCCATGACCGATGTACTGGTTTCCGTCGCGCCGCCATGCAAAACAGGGCATTTACCGCCGGAGGTCATTTTGTCATTACTCATCTTTACACACTCCATGTAGCTGATTTACAGAGAACTGCTTAATCATCGTCCAAAATAATAATTTTGCACGGCCGTTGGTCACGGAAAGAGACAATAAAGGGCCTGCATGAACCCTTCGTTACTGAAGGGGCATATGGCGGGTAAAAGAAAACAGCTATAAATAAGTTATGGAGAGAGTTTGATCTGGATCACTGCGGGTAGTTGGCAAGCTCGATCAAATTCATGTCGGGATCACGGAAGTAGAGCGACATCATCGCCCCGGCTGCGCCATTGCGTTTTACCGGGCCTTCGATGATTTCAACGCCAGATGCCGTCAGGTGCTCCATGACTTCCGCCAATGGTGTTGTGGTAATAAAACATAAATCCGCAGAACCTGGGGTAGGGTGTTGTGCTCTGGGTTCAAATTCGTTGCCGTATTCATGCAGATTGATCTTCTGCGTACCGAAACCGAGTGCGTGGCGACCATCAGCGAAAGTAAACGCCTCCATGCCAAGCACATGGGTGTAGAAGTCGATGGAGGCTTCTATGTCGCGGACGGTCAGGACGAGATGATCAAGATGGGATATTTGCATGGTGTTGATAGTGCCTCAAATATGTTGGTCTGCTTTTTATCCTAAGCTTTTTTTCTATAGTTTATTAGCCAGCGTGTGTAGCGCCTTACCGCGCAGGCGGAAAACAGTCCATTCATCCTTGGCGATTGCTCCCATTCGCTCATAGAAACCGACCGCATCCTCATCGTCGGCCTGCACCCACCATTCGAGGCGGGTGCAACCACGCTCCAGAGTAATCCGTGCCAGCTCCTCCAGCAGGTGTCTGCCGATACTC